>CACIDC010000026.1 GCA_902585315.1 uncultured SAR86 cluster bacterium | reverse complement strand
ACTCCGTTAAATGAGATTAAAATTGTAAAAAGTAATAAATATTTCATTTTTTCACCTATTTCTTTTGATTGATATATGTCTGATTAGTTCAAATATTTAAGAACATTTTTAAAGATACTGACACAACGCTCTAAAGAAGCCAAATCTGGAAAGGTTGGAGCCAGCCTGATATTTTTTTTGTCAGGGTCTTTCCCGTAAGGAAAACAAGAGCCCACAGGGAGCAGTCTTAAACCGAGGTCTGAACAGTTCTGCACTATTTCATCAGCATTGCTTTTTGCAGAATCTATCGAATAAAAATATCCTCCAGTAGGCTTTTCATACGAACAAAGCCCTGAATCTTTTAAAGGTTTAAGAATATCATCGACCAGCTCAAACTTTGGTTTTATAATTTTTTTTAGCTCGTTCATTTGTTGTTCAATGCTTACTGATTCAAAGTACTTCACATGCATACCTTGATTCATTTTATTGGGTCCAGGAGTAATTGCATTTCTAAAGTCTATGAATTTAGATAGATTTTCCGTTGAGCTTGATATAAAAGAGATTCCACTTCCTGCCAAAGTTATCTTTGAAGTAGACCCAACCTGAAATAGGTTATCCTCTAAACCCAGTCTCTTTGCTATTTGATCTGCTGGCGTTTGCTGAATAGTTTCATCAATATCATGACAAGCATAAGCGTTGTCCCAAAAGACAGAAAAATTATCCTTTAGTGGCACCAACAGCTCAAATAATTGTTGTACGTTATCATCTGAAAAAGTATGGCCAGTTGGATTTGAGTGTCTTGGCACACATACGATTCCATGAACATTGCTCTCTTTACTTAAAAGATCTTCAATAGCATCAAGGTCGGGCCCATCTTTCTGAAAGGGCACAGTTATCATTTCAACACCAAAGTTTTCTATTAACTTAAAGTGTCGATCATAGCCAGGCACTGGACAAATTATTTTACTATCTGAAGAAAGTTTTGATTTTTTAAATCCTAAAAAGAAGGCACAGCTTATTATTTGATGCATCAAAGTTAAGGATGAATTATCCAAAGCATGAGTTTCTTCAAAATTTGTTTTTAAAATACTTGAACCCAACATTCTGGCAGACGGTAGACCTTCAGGATTGCCGTAGTTTCTCAAATCTATACCATCCATCTCATAAGGAATAGTTAAATCAGAGCAATATCTTTGAGTGATATCTAATTGCTCTGGTGCTGGTTTGCCCCTAGTCAAATCGTACACAGTATTACCATCTAACCAAGGGAGTTCTTGTCTAATATGTTCTAAAATATTCATCTATGGATGCAGTAGTTGTAATTCTATCAATTTTTTCATTAATTTCTGCAGGCGTAATAGCCTTTTTGATAAATGATCGTAAAACTCAAGACAAAACATTTAAACTTGGTGATGAATTAGAGAAAAAAATTACAAACTCAATTGAATCAATATATGAGAAAAGAGAAGAAGATTTCAAAAAAACCTCAAAAGAAAATATAGAGAATGTAATTGATCCTTTCAAAAAGAGAATTAAAGAATTTGAAGAAGAAGTTCGAAAAAATACCACTCAACAACATGAATTCCACACCAAAACAAAGGTAACAATAGATAATTTAATTGAGCAAACTAATCAGATTACTTCTGATGCCAATAAATTAACTAAAGCATTATCTGGTGAAAGTAAAACTCAAGGCGATTATGGCGAACTAAAGCTTCAAATGTTGCTAGAAAATTCTGGTTTAGAAGAAAACATTCACTATAAACTGCAAAAAAGCTTTACAGTGAAGGCAGAAGGAGATGTTTCTAGAGAAATTCCCGATGCCGTCATATATTTGCCTCAAAATAGAAATATTATTATCGATTCAAAATTTTCATTCACTGCTTATAACGATTATTGCAACACAGATGTAAAAGCAGAGAAAGAGAAACACGGTAAAAGTTTGACTAAAAACATAAGAGATAGAATTAACGACCTAAGTTCTACAAAATACAACCAGATAGAAGAACTGAACACTCCAGATATTATTTTTATGTTTCTGGGAATTGATGATTCGTTAAGCGTGGCTCTTAAATATGATCCTGAGTTAGTATCTTTTGCCGATAAGAAAAGAATTGCCTTAGTGAGTCCTTCCATTTTGCATATTTCAATCAAAATGGTAGAGAATTTATGGCGTCTTGACGGGCAAAGAGCAAGTGTAGTCAAGGTTTATGAGGAAGCTCAGAAATTAGTC
>CACIDC010000025.1 GCA_902585315.1 uncultured SAR86 cluster bacterium | reverse complement strand
CAATATCTCTAACTAAGATTTTTACGGTAAGTTCAATAAAATTTTCATCAAGTGTTTTAGTCAATACACTTTGTATATTTGATTCATTGTTAGAGATAATTTTTGATACATCAGCTAAAGCCCCCGGCTCATTTACTAAACTCATAGTAAGAGCAGCCAAATATTCTGAATCGTCATTTTTCTCCCAATTTATGTTTGAACATCTCCCTGGTGTATTTAAGAAGCCTTTTAAATTTTCACAATTATCTCTGTGTATTGTTATACCAAGTTCATTATGTACTGCTAAACATGGATCTCCGTGAACTGGATAACAGCACTCTGGGAATTTAATTGCTCCATATTTTTGTGATGAACCTATCTTTAATTCTGAAGCTACTAACTTTGACTTTGAAGAACCTCTTAAACCTTCAGCAAAACTTTGAGACACTAAATTACTTCTTTTTCTTCCTGATCCAATATCTACAAGAAGTTGGTTTAGTGACCTAACGCCAAGGAGATTGAATACACCTTTCAGTTGTTCGTTCGGATACTCACTCAATTCCATGCCTGCATCATGCAAACTACCTTCAAGTAAATCTTTACCCAAAACTCTTGCATCACTTATTTTGACTTTTTTCAGCTCTTTTTTAATTTCTGTAATTGCTTTGGAAGTTACCACAAAATTTAACCAAGCTGGATTAACAGTTTTCTTTTTACTTTTAATAATTTCAACCGTTTGGCCACTTTTTAGAACTGTTGATAAAGGAGAAAGCTTTTTATCTATTTCACATGAAAGACAATAGTTTCCTAGGCTGCTATGAACTGCATAGGCATAATCAATGCTAGTAGAGCCTTGCTTTAATGAAAATATTCGTCCATTCGGAGAAAATACGTATACCTCTTTGCCCTTCATATCTGTCTTTAAGCTTTCTAAAAACTCAAGAGATGAAGAGCTTCTTTTACTCATATCCGTAAGTCTTTGAACTAACTGTCTAGATTTTGCTTTTACTTGATCATCATTGACCTTGGTTTTGTATAGACCGTGTGAAGCAATGCCGTAATTTGCAAAAGTTTCCATCGCAGAAGTTTGAATTTGTACCTCCATTGGCACTCCATCAAATGTCATAACTACAGTATGAAGAGCTTGATAACCATTCATCTTTGGAACAGCTATATAGTCTTTAAATTTGCCGGATATAGGTGAGAAAACATTATGAATGATTCCTAACACCTTATAACATTCCTCAACCTTTTCAACAGTTATCCTAAAGGCAAAAACATCATATATATCTCCAAAAGATCTATTTTTGGATTTCATTTTTTGATAGATGCTATAGATTCTTTTCCTTCTACCTTTTGTATCCGCTGGCACATCATTTTTTTTAAATTTTGCTCTTAATGTTTTTTTCACTTTGGAGATTAGTGTTTTCCTATTAAGTTCATTTTTCTTTAATGCTTGCTCAATAAGTTTGTGTCTAAAGGGATGAATTGTTTTAAAAGAATGATCTTCTAAATCTGTCGCCATTTTATGCATACCAATTTGATGAGCCAAAGGTGAGTATAATTCAAGAGTTTCTTTAGCTTTTTTTATCTGCTTTTCTCTAGGCAAATGCTCAATGGTTTGAAGATTATGCAATCGATCAGCAAGTTTTATTATGACGACACGAACATCTTCAGCAGTAGCAAGTGCCATCTTTTGAAAATATTCAGCTTGACTTTGGTCTTTAAGCTTATCGTCAAGTTGAAGCAGCTTAGTCATACCATCTACCAACTTTGCTACGTTATTACCAAATTCTTTTTTTACTGTCTTTAAAGAAATCTCACAGTCCTCTACTACATCATGCAATAAACCGGCAATGATTGTATCTGCATCCATTTTTAATGAAGCAAGTATTAAACCAACATTAATAGGGTGTATTAGGAAAGGTTCACCACTCTTACGGAATTGTCCCTCATGCGCTTTATCAGCGAAATCTACCGCTTTTTTGATCTTCTGATTAGATATAGGGTTTAGATATAGTTTAGATAATTGGTCAAGCTCTCCGCTCAGACGTGAAGTGTTTGGTTTATTAAAAAAATTTAGTGATTCGAACAACGATTCTTCTACTCCTCATCAACATTATCAAGAAATTCTTCCTCAGTGTCACCTTCTTCAGTTTCACTAGGTGGCACGTAGTCTTCATCAAGAAAACCTTCAGCAATTTCTCGCAATGCGATGATAGTAGGCTTATCATTCTCAGGATCAACTAACGGCTCTGAGCTTGTTGAGATTAAATTTCTTGCTCTTTCTGACGCTTTAAGAACAAGATCG
>CACIDC010000024.1 GCA_902585315.1 uncultured SAR86 cluster bacterium | reverse complement strand
AGTGGATTTTACTCAATCACCTCTCCAATTAATGGGAGAAAGAGATTCTTACGAAACAAAGTCACTAATTATAGCTACTGGAGCATCTGCTAAATATTTAGGACTTGAGAGTGAAAAAAGATTTCTAGGTAAAGGAGTTAGTGCTTGTGCTACATGCGATGGTTTTTTTTATAAAGATCAAGAAGTTGCTGTTATAGGTGGTGGAAATACAGCAGTAGAGGAAGCACTGTATTTAAGTAATATTTGCTCAAAAGTGCATTTAGTTCATAGACGTGATGAATTTAGAGCAGAAAAAATACTGCAGGACAGAATGTTTAATAAAGTAAAGGAAGGCAAAATTTCTTTAGTATTAAACTCTAATTTAAAAGAAGTCCTTGGTGATCAAGTTGTTGATAGTATAAAGATTGAAAATAATGATGGTGAAGAATCAATTATAAATCTCGACGGTGTTTTTATTGCAATAGGACATAAACCTAATACTGATATCTTTGAAGGCCAATTAGAAATGAAAGATGGCTACATTGTCACAAAATCTGGTTTTGATCATGGGGCAACTTCAACCTCCATTCCTGGTGTTTTTGCAGCTGGAGATGTTGCCGACTACACTTACAGACAAGCTATAACGAGCGCGGGATTTGGTTGTATGGCAGCTTTAGATGCTGAAAAATATTTATCAGTTTAAAGTAGTTTTGCTAGACCACCATCACAAGTTATAGTTTCGCCAATGGTATAAGCACCTGCCCTAGAACAAAGATACATACATAAACCTGCAATATCTTCAGGAGAACCAATTCTTTTTCTAGGTACCGATTCTGCTATTAGAGAGTAGTCAAAATTTACTGCTTTTCCGAGCATGTGACTATCAAAAGGTCCAGGAGCAATCGCATTAACAATTATATTTCTATTAATCAAAGTTTTAGCCATATGTTTTGTTAAATGAATGATTCCAGATTTTGAAGCAGAATAAGAATAAGTTTCCATCATGGGTACATGTAAACCATCAATCGAAGCGATATTAACAACCCTTGAGGGATCTTCAGTTGTACCTTTCTTCTCTAATAATGGTGTCAATTTTTGTGTTAGGAAGAATGGTGTTTTCAAATTTAGATCGATTACTTTGTCCCAACCACTTTCAGGAAAATCATCGTAATTAGCACCCCAAGCTGCCCCTGCGTTATTAATTAGGAAATCTATTCCCTCAGGCTCTGCATCATTTAAGACATTAACTAGTGCATCGATTCCCTCAGAGTTTGAAATGTCGCCACTGACAGGAATGCACTCACATGAGTATTTCTGGGATAATTCTTCTGCCTTCTTGACAAGGGCTTCTTCTTTTCTTGCTGTTATATAAACTTTAGAGTTATTGGCTAAAAAACCAGAAGTAATCATTTCTCCTATACCTCTTGATCCACCAGTAACTACAACAACTTTATTACTTACGTCGAATAGATCTTGTGTTTTTAGACTCATAATGAAGCTACAAAAATTGTTGCACCTATTACACCGCAAATAATAATTACTAGTGCTACGTTAGCATCAGATGAAGAATTTTCCTTTTCTTCTTCTGAATCATAAAATTGATCATCACTCATTATTCATTTCCTTTTTTGCCACTATCGGATTGGCATATTGTGTCATTATATATTCTAAGTCTTTGTTAGTCATAGAACCTCTTAAATCATTGAAGTATTTACTTGCTATTGGATATTTTTCATCCTTAACTTCACCATTTAAAAATTCATACGCATATAAGTTTGTTTCCCACTGTTTAAAATTATTTAAGATCTGTTTATCTATCTCATGAGCAAGAGATTCAGGTGTATATGAACCTTGTATTTGGTCTGCAAAACTTAATTTCACCCTTCCTTTATTTAACATTACACCTTTAAATATATGAGATATATCATCATTTAAGTCTTTAGATTCTGTGTTGTGTAATTGTTGAGATTTTTCAACTGCTAGAGGATCTATTTCATATGAGATCGAACATGGGATAATGTTGTAATAATTGGCAATATCTTGAAAATCACAGGTTTTTCTGAGTGCAATATGCAACATTTTAAGGACGGCAGGATCTGTTTTATCTACACCATCTTTTGATCTGCCTTGTTTTTGTGCAATCCAGACATGATTGCCACCTTCTAACTTATTTTTAATAAATTCTGAGGCTTTAAGTAAATTTAAATAGATTTCTTTTTTTGAGGTTCCAGAGCGAGAAATAACGAAACTTTTATTTAGTCTTAGCAAGTCCCCCATCCAATCAACACTAACTAAATTATCTCCAATAGCATTAAATGTTGTATCCAGACCAATGCTATCAAGGGCAAAATTGCACAGAGCTGAATCAAGAGTTATGTCCCTGTGATTTCCAATAAAAAGATATGGTTTATCGGATTTAAGGTAATCAAGACCTTCTATTTGAAAATCTTCAATTGTCTGCTCTACAACACTTTTTAAGACGATTTTAACTTGATCTTGAAATTCTTTTACAGAGTT
>CACIDC010000023.1 GCA_902585315.1 uncultured SAR86 cluster bacterium | reverse complement strand
ATTTCTAACTCATTTAGTAACGACGGCGGATACGCTAAAGCTAGATTTGATGGTCTTTCATTCTCAGGAGCTCCAATTGATGGAGTAATCTTTGACCCAAACGCAAATGACCAAAGCAGAGCTACTAGATTAACATCATCAACTGGTGGTGACGTTAACTCTCTTGATCCTGACTTCGGTTTACCAGTATCAGATAGATTTGCGTTAGCATTCGATTTTGGTCTTGCTGATAACGCGTTTTTTGGCATTGAATATAACAAGGACAGTGTTGATAGAGCCTTTGCGTATATTGATCCTGATCTTGAAGGAAATGCTGCTGGTACTTTACCAGATGGAAGAACTTACTATAACAATAGGGAAGGAGACCTTCACACTACATTTACTGATTTAGGTGAAACTTCTTCATTATCTTATAAGTTTTCAAAATCAATGCTAGATGACAAATTGAAAATCTATCTTGCTTATTCTGATACAGATTCAGAAGATGTTTTCTCAGCTGGTTCTTCAACACAAGGAAATAACTATGGAAAATATCCTACTTACAATAACCAATTCTACCCAAATTGGGGTACAAAGCCTTCCCTATGGGGTGCTAGTGAAAGAATGGTGGGAACTTTAGATTACACAGCTGAATTTTTCGGAGCTGATAATCCAACACGTTTCTACTTATATTGGAAGAGAGAATCTGGTAGAAGATATAGTTATACCTATGACACAAACCCAATAGGGGATGGTTATAGAGATGAAAGAGATCTATGGTATGTTCCAACAGGACCTAATGATCCATTAGTATCATTCAGCGATGATACTGGTTCAGCCTTTTACGCTTATGTTGATGAATTCTTAAGTGAGTACAAAGGGCAAGTTGCGCCTGCAAATGGATTCCAAGCTCCTTGGACTACAAGATATGATCTTAAAATTACTCAAGAAATAGCTTTACCTGACACACCTGTAATTGGTGATGCAAAAGCTGAACTATTCCTTGATATATATAACTTCGGAAATTTATTAGACGATGAAAATGGCCGTATCTATGATGCTGGCTACAATGGGGTAACTAAGAGTTTAGATGCATCTTATGATGAAGTATCTGGTACTTGGACGTATTCCAATTTTGATGATGGACACATTCGTTATAGAAATGGTTCCAGATTCATTTCAGTCTATAAAGCAATGCTTGGATTTAAGCTTAGCTTCTAATAGATAATCGATACTTTAAAGGGTAGCTAAGGCTACCCTTTTTTTTTACATGCATTAACCGATATAATGTAGCATGCATAAAATACCTACTATTTCTTACAACGACCTAGAAAATACTAATAAAGAGGTTCTTGAATTTTTAACATTATCTCTTGAAAATAACGGTTTTTTTGTCATAAATAATCACCCTATAGATCTAAAGCTTATTTCTAGTGCATTTAAAATCGCAGAGGAAATGTTTGATTTACCTTTTGAAACTAAACAAAAATATCACGTACCAGGCACTAATGGAGCAAGAGGTTATACACCATATGGTATCGAAACTGCACTGAATGAAAAAGTTGCAGATCAAAAAGAATTTTGGCATCAAGGCTCAACTACTAATTCAGAACTAATGTCTAATATTTATGTAGATGAAATAGATAACTTTAAAGATCTGGATACTTTATACAAAGAGTTTGAAATGATGGGTGTCGAGATTTTAAAGGCATTTGCTAATTTTAAGCTACCTTACAATACTGATATTTCTGATTCTGCTCAAAATGGAAATTCAATTTTAAGACTTATACACTATCCGCCTACAGATGGAGCAAATGAGCATAGAGCAAGAGCTCATAATGATGTAAATCTTATTACCCTATTAATTGGTGGTAATGAAGCAGGACTCGAAGCACAAGATAAAAAAGGTAATTGGGTCGAATGTAATTGCGATGAAAATGAGATCATTTGTAATATTGGCGATATGTTAGAGTTAATATCAAATGATAAATTGAATAGTACTCCTCATAGAGTAGTTTCTAAAGGCAATGAGAGTAGATCAAGGTATAGCATTCCTTTTTTCTTACATCCGCGGCCTGAAGTCTTTTTAGACTCTGAAAGAACATTAACTGCAGATCAATTTTTAACTAAACGATTACAGGATATTAAACTTAATTAAATGGAATATTACTTACAGGTTCTCTTTGGATTGATTGTACTAGTCGCATTAGTCGTGCCTATGTCAACAAATATCAAAGCTATAAGCATTAAAAATATAGTAGCGGCAATATTAGTTATGTTCATTTTTGGATTTATTTTGCTTAACGATTACGTTGCTGGTTTTTTTGAAGTTATAAGTGCAGGAGTGGCAAAATTATCATCAGCTACTGCCGATGGAACTTCATTTGTATTTGGCTCGCTTTTTGAAGAACATCCATATGCTTTTGCTCTGAATGTCTTGCCCTTGATTATTGTCATGTCAACATTGAGTGCTCTACTTTGGCATTGGAGGGTCTTGCCACTGGTAATAAAAGGCCTTTCTTATGTATGTGAAAAATTATTCAACCTAGGCGGACCTATTTCTTTTGGCGCGGCTGCAAATGTTTTTGTGGGCCAAGTTGAAGCTCCTTTATTTGTAAAACCTTATCTTTCGAAAATGAGCAAAAAAGAACTTCTAATCCTTATGACAGCTGGCATGGCAACCGTTTCAGGTTCAGTCATGATAGCTCTAGCAGGTGTACTTGAGAATCAATTTGTCGGTCTTAACATAGTCCAGCACTTTTTGACTGCTTCAATTCTATCTATACCTGGCGCCATAATGTACGCTGAAATAATGTATCCATCAAATGATATTACCCACCATATGAG
>CACIDC010000022.1 GCA_902585315.1 uncultured SAR86 cluster bacterium | reverse complement strand
GGGTTCAGGATGTAGTTGGAATTGATGAAAATGCTTTCAATTATGTCGATGGCTCTGATCCTGATTTGGAATTATACGTCAAAAACCTATTTTTTGATTCTTTAGAATTGTCACCTGACGGTCAAAAAATGGCTTTTTTGAGTGAAAGTAATGATTTTACACAAGGATTATTGGTGGTGGATGTAGATGAATATTTCGGCAACAACCGTAGTTTTGAAAAATCAACTATTGCTAAAGCTGCTATGGAAAATAAACCTGATACAGATTTGGGTGTCAGAGCGATGTTTATATGTGATTTTCTTTGGGCCAATAATAAAATTATCCTTGTTCAGGTCTGCGGGAAAAGAATTGATTTTATACAGGGTGAAGTTTTTTTTAGTCTCGGTATATGGAAGACATTCAATGTTGAAACTAAAGAATTTAAAAATTTTATTTATCCACTTGCACCTGCTCCGAAAAAAGGGAGCATAACTTTTCAGGAAAGGTACAAAATTGCAACTTTTATTTCTAAATTTGATGATGATCATGTCTTAATGTCTGTCCCAGAGTATAAAAGGGGCTTTAGATATGCTCATTTGAGAAAAATAAATCTCAATAAAAGAACTACCGAACCCAAAGGGCAGGACGTATATGTTTCAAATGTGCCTTGTCAATATAAAGAAAAATCTAGAGTTGAAAATTATTGCAATAATCCAAATATTTTTCTTATCGATAAAGACAAAAAACCACTCTTAACATTATCTAATGATTTAAACGGTGTTTATCTCCATAAAGCTGATACTAAATCAACAAAAATAAATGTAGATCTAGAAAAATATGGAATTATAGGAATTGAAGGAGATATGGTCTATCTCACAGGAGATCCCTCAGGTGAAACCAATGGTATCAGTCTATTAAACTTGAAAACAAACAAGATTAACGCGATAAATCCAGTTGAATGCCATTCATTTTTAGGTGGCCACTATTCCTTAGGAGATACAGCTCCATATGCAGTTGAAATGGAATGCGATGGAGTTAAAGACAGCATTACTCTAGAACCTAAATCACGTGATGCACAAATTCTGGCCGCCTTACGAAGTAGTTTTCCAAATAAAGAACTAAGTCTTGGTAATTGGACTGATAAAAACGATAAAGCAATTATGCTAGTAGAAGACTCTTCTTCGATAAGAGAAGCATTTTTAATTGATTTATCATCAGGCAAAATCGTACCTAAATATATTGCAACTGCATCAAATGTGCCGAGGGATAAATTGCATAAAAATGAACCCAAAACATTCAAAACATTTGACGGTAACACTATTTATGGTTATTTAACGAAACCGAAAAAAGAAATAAAAAAATTAGCTGTTTACATACATGGAGGACCTTATGGTCCCAGGGATTATGATAGTTTCGATCCGTATGAACAATATCTAGCAAGTAAAGGAGTCGCTGTGCTTAAAGTTAATTACAGAGGTTCAGGTGGATATGGTATAAATTACCAAGAAGATGTTTATCAAGATTGGGGGGGGAAATTAATTGATGATATCGCAGCTGCAACAATGTCTGTACAAAAAGAATTAGGCATTTCAAGCAAAGATACATGTGCAACAGGAGCAAGTTACGGAGGATACGCGTCAATGACTTTATCTTATAAATATCCTGAATTATATGAATGTGCTGCAGCGATGATGGGTGTTTATGATATTCAGCACTGGAGGTATGGAAGAGACGAAAATGTTTATACTTTTAGAGCAGATTTTGATGAAGCTATGGAAGAAATTCTAGGTAGTGACAATGAAAAATTAGATTCTCACTCACCTGCCTTAAATGCTAGTGATATTAAAACAAGAGTACTTATGTGGCATGGCCTGCAAGATCAAGTTGTTCCGATATCACATCAAGATAAAATGAAAGAAGCATTAGAAAAAGAAAATATCAAATATCAAGCGTTTACAATGAGTAGACTTGGTCATACTTACGGACGAGAAGATGACATGAAAGCATTTTTTCCAGTTCTTAAAGACTTTATATTAAGCGAGCTTTAGGAAAAAATTTTATTTAATTTCTTTTTATCAGATTGATAATATTTTCCAGCAAAGTAATAAAGTGGTGGGCCTAGAATAAGAAACATTAAACTGAATCCTACCAGTAAATTGGTATAAGGATCTTCATAGCCTTGTGCCACAGCATAATCTGCCATAATGCCAAATACTATTGATCCAATTGCGATGCCTAATAGGTTCAAACAAAGAAGGTTGAAGGCTACAACTGTTCCCTTAATTGATGAAGGAACAAGTTCTTGAATTACAGCGAATATAGGACCATAAAAACACCCAAGACTGAATGCAGAGGAACAAATACCAACCCAAAAAAGAATGTTATCTGTCTCGAGGTATCTGGTAAAAGCTAAAGGTAGAAGCAATATAGTTAATATCAAAAGAAACCAGGTTCTTGGTAGGTTGTAAGTTTTTAGTGTCCAATCACTTGCAATTCCACCGAACAAACTGCCTAGGACGCCAAACACAACGAATATCCATCCATTTATTTGGCCAAAAGTATTCGGATTAAATCCTTTATCAGCTACTGCCCAAATAACTTCAAACTGTGCTGCACCCAGCACAATGTGGTAAAGGGTGCCTGCTATTATGGTCAAGACGAGTGATTTTGATGTTGATAGTGCTTTATATAACAAAGAAATTATTTCAAAAAATGTTTTTGACTCTGGTTTATTGGAAATATTTTTTCGAGGCGAATCTTTCACAAAAAGCATCAAGAAACCTAGTAAAAGCCCTATTACCCCAAGTAAATAAAAACATCCCCTCCAACCAATCATAGGTTCAAGATAGCCAGCAATGAGCAAGCTTATGCCCACACCTACTGGTACACCTAAGTAATAAAACCCTGCGGCAAAACCTAGTCTTTTTTGCTCATACCTATCGGACAATATTGACATTGTGGTAGGTGTAATAGTTGATTCTCCAACACCAATAAAAAGCCTTGGTGCTGCCAAGGCAAAGAAATTTTTAGCGAAGCCCGAAATAGCTGTAAAAGCACTCCATAAAATAACTCCTATACCTATGATCTTGGTTCTGTTGTATCTATCTGCAAGCGTTCCAACAAATAACCCAGCTACGGTATAAAAAAAGATAAAAACTATCCCAGTTAATAGGCCAATTTCTGTGTCGGAAAGTCCTAGGTCACTTTTTAAAAAAGGGGCGAAACTAGATATAAATTGACGATCAACAAAATTTATCACATTCAACAAAGTGACAAACAATAGAAAGCTTGTATTGCGTAAGTTAATAATTTACCCCCTCTGATATTATGAACTTATTTTAAAGATATTGCTTTTTTAAATGCCTCTCTCTCGAAAAGATTTTCAGACCATCTTTTAATATTTGGTTTTAATGCTTGATGGATCTCCAAGTTACTGGCCAAATGAATTGCATAACTCACACAAATATCAGCAATCGTAAATCTATGTGAGCAAAGATACTCCTTTCCCTCTAAAGAACTTTCTAGCAATTTCAACCTAGATACAAACCATCTACTATATCCTTCAACTGCTCCATCTGCGACTCCTGGTTCTTGAAATTTGTATCTTAAAACAACAGTTTGCGGGAAGGTAAGTGTTGCATCTGAATGAAACAACCAGTTTAAGTAATTTGGGTAATCCTTTTCATTTGGTTGAACACACAGATCTGTTGGGCCATATTTTTCAACGATATATTGGCACATCGCAACTGATTCAGTCATTTTTACATCGCCATCAACAAGATAGGGCACAGTACCAAGCATATTGGTTTCTAAATATTCTTTT
>CACIDC010000021.1 GCA_902585315.1 uncultured SAR86 cluster bacterium | reverse complement strand
GGGAAGGCTCCTGTTTGGTATAAAGCAAGCATCCTTCTATTTTTAGCCATCAATCCATTAATTTATTTTTATTTAGATTTCATGGGGTTGAATCCAGGTTTCATACTAGGTTGGATAGTCCTACTACAATTTATATTTACACTTGTATTTTCAATTCAATGCTACCCTCTCCAGCCAGGTGGTTTAATTGCTTTTCAAGCATTATTGCTAGGCTTGACTGATGCTTATCATGTGCTTCATGAAATAGAGACAAACCTTGAGGTAATCTTACTCTTGGTTTTTATGGTTTCAGCGATCTTTTTCATGAAAAACCTACTAATGGTAATTTTCACCAAGCTTTTGCAGTCAATTAAGTCAAAAGTTTTACTGTCGTTATTGTTTGTAATTTCAGCGGCTTTTTTATCAGCATTTCTGGATGCTTTAACAGTAACAGCAGTTCTCATTACTGTGATGGTTGGCTTCTACCATGTTTTTGCAAATAGTCTTAAAAATAATGAAATAACTACAAAAGAATTCGAACAAGTTAAATCTTTCCTTGTTGACATCATGATGCATGGTGCTGTTGGAACTGCTTTAGGAGGAGTTTGCACTATCGTTGGTGAACCACAGAATCTTCTTATTGCCGATAAAGCTGGATGGGAGTTTATGGAATTCTTCTACAGGATGGCTCCTGTAACCATGCCGGTTTTAGTGGCTGGTCTAATATGCTGTGTTTTGATAGAAAAATTTAAAGTCTTTGATTACGGGCATCAGATGTCTGATGAACTTCGCAATAAAATCATTACAAATGCTGAAAAAGTTGATGCTAATAGAACAGAAATGGAAAAACTTCACTTAGTAATGGAGGGAATTTTAGGCTTATGTTTGATCTTTGCATTAGGCTTACATTTAGCACCAGTAGGAATCATTGGTCTTTTCTTAATGGTCTTTTTAACAGCATTTAAGGGTATTACGGAAGAACATCAATTAGGTGGTGCTTTCGAAGAATCACTGCCTTTTACAGCCCTACTGGTAATATTTTTCGTGGTCGTTGCAGTCATTAATGATCAAAGCTTATTTACTCCTGTGATTAATGTTGTACTAGCTTCTTCACTGGATATGCAAGTACCCCTTTTCTATCTTGCAAATGGTGCTTTATCAGTAATTAGTGACAATGTTTTTGTTGCTACCGTCTACATGAATGAAATTGTGTTAGCTTTAGAAAATAATGTAATAACTAAAGAGCAATTTGACCGACTGGCTGTTGCTATAAACACTGGCACAAACCTTCCGAGTGTGGCAACTCCAAATGGACAAGCTGCCTTTTTGTTCTTATTAACATCATCTTTAGCACCCTTGATAGGACTGTCCTATCTCAAAATGGTTTATAAAGCATTGCCCTATACCATAGTGCTGACTCTTGTTGGTCTTGCTTGTGTCATTTATTTCATCTGATGATTAATCATCATAAATTCTGCATTGCCCCAATGATGAAAAAAACGGATAAGCATTTTCGTTTCATGGCCCGACAGTTTACAAAAAATTCAATGCTGTACACTGAGATGATTCACTCAAATGCAATTTTAAAAGGTGATGCGGACAAACTTTTGAAATATCATAATTCCGAACATCCTGTTGGTCTCCAGTTAGGTGGCTCAGATCCACGCTCCCTTGCCGAGGCTGCAATAATTGGCGAAGACTATGGTTATGATGAAATAAATTTAAATGTTGGTTGCCCATCAAAAAAAGTTAAATCAGGAAATTTTGGTGTGTTTTTAATGAAAAACGTTGAACTACTTAGTTCTTGCATAAATGAAGTAAAAAAGAACATCAACACTCCATTTACAATTAAATGTCGAATTGGAGTAGATGATTTTGAGGGTGAAAAATATCTAGAAAACTTTCTTTCTACCATATCCGATTACGGAATTACGACCTTTATCATTCATGCAAGAAAAGCTATTAGCGGATTAGATACAAAACGAAATAGGTCTATCCCACCCCTAAATTATGGATTGGTGTATAAAATGAAGGAGCGTTTTCCTGAATTTAAAATCATCATTAATGGTGGCATTGAAGAAATCAGTGATGTAAAAAAACAGCTAGGATTTGTCGATGGAGTCATGCTAGGACGAAAGATATATTCTGATCCTGCATTTTTACTACAAATTGATAAAGAAATTTATGGTAATGAAACTAGTCTAGAATTCAGCAAAGGCCTGCAGAATTACATGACTTATATATTGAATTTGGATAATAAAAAGGATGTGAATAGAGCGATAACTCACTTAATACAAATCATCAGAAAAATTTCAAATACTAAGGAAATCAGAAGAGAATTATTAAGCAATGTCAAAGATAATACTATTAATTTAGAGCATATTTTTGATGGTTTTAAGGAAGACCTTAATCAAAAAGTTCATCTTCAAACTCGCTAAGAAATTCGTCCTCAACTTCGCCATCTTTGACTTCATGTTCTCTGGATTGCATGAAAGCATCTTTCACAAAGTCATACCTATCACCAATAATTAAGTTTTCTGCAGCAAGAAGCCGTTCTCTTGTTTCAATTACGTCTAAAAAAGAAAAAAGTATTTTTGTTTTGTTATCCTCTATTGCGAATGTGCCTGAAACATACCAGCTCAATGGGATACCCACTAAATCTCTAATGGTTGACGGTCCCACAAAAGGTACAAATACATAAGCTCCTGATTCAACTCCCCATACTCCAAGTGTTTGTCCAAAATCTTCATCATGTCTTTCAAAACCAATTCTTGAGGCAATATCAAAAATTCCACCGAATCCAATTGTTGAATTTATCAGAAATCTAAGTGAGTCTTGTGCAGCCAGTTTGGGTTTTCCTTGTAGTAACTGGTTTATAACTGTATCGATTTCTGCAAGATTATAGAAAAAATTAGTTAAAGAATCTTTGATAAATAGAGGTGTATAATTTCTGTAAACTTTAGCAGTAGGCTTTAAAAAACTCTCATCTAAAGAATCTGAGATATTAAAGACCACTCTATTTAGATTTTCGTAAGGATCTTGTTCATCTTTTTCTACAGAATCCTCAGCATGAAGCAGCATTATGCTTGTTAAAAGAAGTAAAATTTTCTTCATATCAAAAAATTCTCAGGTATATATCTTCTAAGTTTATCAAGATTGTTAACTTCTTGATAAAAAATCTTTCTTGGTAACCGTGGTAGTACGAATAAGATTTCATCATCAAATTCATTTTTAATTCTCTTACTTATGACGGGTGAGCTGGGCACAGAAAAATTTTCAGATAAGTTTTCAATTATGCCCAAAGATTGCTTATTAAGTTTATTAATTAGACTGCATGTTTTATGTAAATTAGATATACAAAAGTCATCTTCTACTGCAACAAGCAATATTTTATCTATTTCAAGACTATCTAGTATAGTAAGGTATGCATCTCCCGTACCAGGAGGCATGTCAATTAACAAATAATCCAATTCTCCCCATTTTGTGTTTAGATAAAGGTGTTTTATAACCTTGCTAACTAATGGACCCCGCCAGATTGTTGCTTCTTCTTTACTCATTGAAAAATCTATTGAATTGACAACAAAATTTTTAATGATTTGAGGCACAAGTTGATTGGTACCTTTATCACTTTTTGGAGAGCTTACATCATTATTTGATACTAGTAATTGAACTAAATTTGGTCCATGAATATCTGCATCTAATAAGCCAACCTTATATCCTTTACTCTTGAGAAAGTTTGCAATTATTAATGTTAACGAAGTTTTTCCAACACCGCCCTTTCCAGAAGCAATCGCTATCTTTTCCATAGATTTAAAAGTTAACATATAATTTCAAAACAAACATGAAGTATTTAGTTACAAGCGCCCTTCCCTATGCAAATGCTCCTCTACATTTAGGACACGTTTTAGAAATTGTTCAAACAGATGTCTGGGTAAGGCAAAAAAATCTTTCCAATGAAGAAGCTCTTTATTTTTGTGCAAGCGATACGCACGGTACACCGATTATGCTTAAGGCAAAAGAAATGAATGTTACTCCAGAGGAACTAATTAAAGACATACATGAAAAACATCATCAAAC
>CACIDC010000020.1 GCA_902585315.1 uncultured SAR86 cluster bacterium | reverse complement strand
ATTGATAAAAGTAGAAGTAAAGCTCCTAATGAAATTTGGGAAATAAGTATCCATGACCTTCTAAGGCCTAGAAAATTATAAAGAGCTGGTAACTTTAGTCTGTTTATAAAAGGCGACCATAAAAAATTTAATGCAACAATAATTGATGAAACTGTAACCAATCCTAATGTTTGTTTAGTAACACCTGCAGATAGAAGCCATAAACCAAAAGGTATACCTAAAGCAAAACTTGGCATAGCTGCAGAAATGCCTAAAAAGATAAAGTTAAATTGTGTATTTTTTAATTTCTCAAACATTGATCATGTCCCAGTTAAAAAAAGGCCCAGGGTCATTTTTACGATTTGGTGCAATATCGCTATGTCCAACAATATTCATTTCACCGTACTCTTCTTTGAGCAAATAAAGTAGATTATTTAATACTAAATACTGCTTACTTGTAAATTCTTCCTTTATTGAGCCTTTAAGTTCTATACCTATAGAGAATTCGTTACAACTATCTCGTCCAGCATAAGTTGATTCGCCTGCATGCCATGCGCATTTATTAAAAGGTACAAATTGAGTTAATGACCCATCTCTTTCTATGAGAATATGAGCTGAAACTTTTAAGCCTTTCAATGATTTAAAAGAGTCATGTTTATCGAAATCTAATTGATTTAAAAATAATTTCTTAGGGTTGTCATTTTCAAACGAACCTTCTGGCAAACTTATACAATGAATCACTATTAGGTCTATATTTTCAGATCTATCTGACTGATTTGGAGATTTAAAATAATCTGCTTCCTCTATTAGGTGATCTTTAATCGATAAGCTCATAATTTGATTTTAAACTGTTGGAAAAGACAATACGAATTAATCTAATAACTCTTTTGGTAGCTTGAAAGTCATAGTCTCATTATTTTCAGAGAGGTTTCTTACTGACTGATATCCCAATGGATAGAGAAAAGAAATAACATCTTGAACTATTTCTTCTGGTGCAGATGCTCCAGCAGTTATGCCTACTGATGAAGCATTGCTTATTAATTCAACATCGATATCTGATTTTCCATCAATTAAAAAAGATTTAGTACCGCATTTTTCAGCTAATTCTTTCAATCTATTTGAGTTAGAGCTTGTTTTTGACCCTATGACAAGGACAATCTCACACTCAAGTGAGAGCTGCTTTACAGCATCTTGTCGATTTTGTGTTGCATAACAAATATCATCTGCGCTTGGTCCTATAATGGTTGGAAACTTTTTTTGAAGTGTTCTTATAAGATCTTGAGTATCGTCGACGGATAATGTTGTCTGTGTAACATATGCTAATTCTTCTGAATTTATTTCTAATTTATTGATATCATCGTGGTTCTCAACTAGATAAATATTGGTTTCAGAATCTTCGGGATGTCTACCTAAAGTGCCAATAACTTCAGGATGTCCTTTATGACCAATTAGTACAATATCTCTGCCTTTTCTAGCATGTCTTTGGACTTCTAAGTGTACTTTCGTCACAAGAGGACAAGTAGCATCAAAATACATAAACTTTCTCTGTCTGGCTTCATCTTCAACTGCTTTACTTACGCCATGAGCACTAAAAATCGCAACAGCATTATCTGGAATTTCTTCTATCTCTTTAACAAATTTGACGCCTTTTTTTTCTAAGTCTTCAACAACTTTTTTATTATGAACAACTTGATGTCTCACAAAAACTGGCTGATCAAATTTCTTTAATGATTTTTCAACGATATCAATCGCTCTATCTACACCCGCACAAAATCCTCTAGGATTTGCTAAAACTATTTCTTTAGACATTTTTTTCTTCCCTTATCCAAATAAATATTATCAAAACAGCTCCCAATGTAATTAAAAAGTCAGCAAAATTAAAAACAAATAATGATGTAGTTCCTATTCTCAGATGCAAATAATCGGTTACAGCCCCGTAAAGAAGTCTTTCAATAAAATTACCAAAGCCACCTGATAAAACTAAAAGCAGACCTACCTTTTGAACTTGATCTCGTGTTTTTAAAAATGTATAGGTTAAGAATATAAGAGCTAAGAAAATAAAAACCAGCAACACAATTTGAGTTATATTTCCGGAAGAACTAAACAAACTTAAAGCAATGCCAGTATTTTTTGTTAGGAAATAATCTAAAAAATAGGGTATCAATGTTATTGACTCAATATTTGCATTATTGAGGTACCACTTTAGGGATAAATCAATGCCTAGGAAAGTAAGAAATAAGAGAAAGAATTTCAATTAAAAGAAACCCCTGATTTCACCATCTCCAGTCATATTTGAGTTACACCTGGCACAAACATTTTTAGAGTCTAACTCTTCAACTCTATGCCAGCACCTTGAACATTTTTCATGCTTCGATTTTTTTACAATAATTTTTTCTTTTTCTCCACATTTGATTTCACAACCTGAACTTATAAAAAATTTTAATAATTCTGAGCTCATAGTTTGAGCGTAATCAAAATTTGTTTTAGTTAATGTTAATTGCAGTTCGCAATCTAAAGCATTTTTAATATTTCCATTCTGTCTTTCAACCTCAATTGCCTGGTATACCCTTCCTCTCAACGCTAGCAATGCATCAAATGCATCTACATCGCTTTTCGAGGCAAATGTTTTCAAGTCATGGAATTCCTCACAAAAAATTTCTTCACCTTTTCCTGGGTGTAAATTTTCATTAAATTCATATGCAGTGAACGGCAAAATTGGTGAAATTAATTTTGTAATAGTATTTAAGATTTCATTTACACAATATTGTGCTGATCTTCTTCCAATAGAGTCACTCTTCATGGTGTATAGCCTATCTTTAATAACATCTAAATACATACCACCTAAATCATTTACACAGAAATTCAGAATTTTTGAAATAACTTGGTGAAAATTATAATTATTATAGTTTTCCCTAATTTCTTGCTGAAGAATATTTGTTTTATGCAAAACAACTTTGTCAATAAATAATAAGTCACCAGTATCAAATTTTTGATCGAAGTCATAAAGATTTGAAGCCATGAAACGCATAGTGTTTCTAATACGCCTAAATCCATCTATTGCTCTGTTAAAAATATCTTTTGAGAAGGCCATTTCTCCCCTGAAGTCAGTAGATGCAATCCAGTACCTAAGTATATCTGCGCCTGAATCTTTTATAATTTCTTGTGGGGTAACTATGTTTCCAATCGACTTTGACATTTTTCTTCCTTCATCATCAACAACAAAACCATGAGTCAAAACAGACTTATAAGGAGCAATTCCTTTCATCGCAATTGAAGTAAGTAGTGATGATTGGAACCAGCCTCTGTGTTGATCACTTCCTTCTAGATAAAGATCAGATTGCGTATTAGAGCCAAAAAGTTCATCAATAACACAGTAATGTGTTATGCCTGAGTCGAACCAGACATCGAAGATATCTTTTGATTTCTCAAAGCTTTTTTCCTCAACTCCTAAGTCCATATTTGCCCAAGAATCAATTCCAGAATTTTTTACAGCTTCAGATGCTTGATTAAAAATTTTATCTTGATTCGGATGTAGTTCTCCAGATTCACTGTCATAAAATAAGGGTATTGGTATACCCCAATCTCTTTGTCTTGAAATACACCAATCAGGCCTATCTTTCAACATAATTTCCATCCTCTCTTTGCCCCAATCAGGTATAAAATCTACATTTCGTATTGCTCTATTTGCCCCGTCTAGCAATCCAGATTTTGTCATTGAAATAAACCATTGTGGTGTAGCCATGAAAATTAAAGGAGTTTTATGTCTCCAGCAATGTGGATAGCTGTGATGGTAATTTTCTTGGCATATTAATGCATTGTTTTTTTGTAACTCCTCTAATACGAGTGGATCAACTTTTCTAACATGTACGCCTGAAAAAAAATCGACATCTTCTTTATAGCAATTATTCGTTGCTATTGGGTTTATAACTTCGATCTCTGCATTTGAACAGACATTAAAATCATCAACACCATGAGCAGGTGCTGTGTGCACAAAACCTGTACCAGTTTCTGTAGTTACGTGATCACCGAATAATAAAGGTGTCTCTCTTTTATAGAGTGGATGTAGAACTTTTAAATTTTCTAACTCAGAACCTTTAAAAGAAATATTTGTGGGTTCATATGTTTTATCGCTCCACCTATTAAGACAGCTCTTCATAAGTTCAGACGCTATTACAGAGTATTCACTCCCAGAATCAAGAATTAGATATTCAATTTCAGGATTTGCACATACTGCCTGATTACCTGGTATGGTCCATGGTGTTGTAGTCCAAATAATTAATGAAAGAGTTTTTTTCTCATCTAAATTAAATTTCTTAATTAATTTTTCTTTACTGCTATTATCAAAGTCAAATTTAACATCTATGGCAATAGAATTTTTATCCATATATTCAACTTCTGCTTCTGCTAATGATGATCCACACTCAGGACACCAATGCACAGGTTTAAAGCCCTTTTCAACATGTCCATTGTGAAATATTCTTGCAAAACCATTTATTGCATCTCCCTCAAATTTTTGGTCGAGGCTAGCATACCTTTTATCCCAATCGCCAAAAACGCCTAGTCTCATAAAGTCGTCTTTCTGAATATTTATTTGTTCCTGAGCATAGTCTCTACAAAGATCTCTAAAATCTGATTGAGCAATTTGTCTTCTTTTTTTTCCAAGTTTTTTCTCAACCTGATGTTCAATTGGTAAGCCATGACAGTCCCAACCCGGTATATAAGGAGCATCATAT
>CACIDC010000019.1 GCA_902585315.1 uncultured SAR86 cluster bacterium | reverse complement strand
GATGCTAATAAAAATTTTCACGAAGCCACAAATTTCTCCTCAAAAATCAATAAAAAATTTAAATGATCAAGGTTTGTCTCATCGGTGCATCGGGCAAAATGGGCCGAGCTGTAATAGAAGAAGCAAATAATGATGATGATATTGAGATTACCAATTTTATTGTTCATAAAGAATCTGAGGCATTAAATTTTGATGTAGGAAAGTTTCATTTTGAGCAAGCTAATAATAAAATCTTTGAAGCTTCAATTGATCGTGATTTCGATTGCATTATTGACTTCGCGACCAGAGAAAAAATAGAAGAAAGAATTAGACTATATGAACGATTAAAAAGACCAGTTTTATTTTGTACAACTGGTTTAAAAAGCAGCGAATTAGATGGTATTAGAAACCTCTCTAAGGAAATGCCAATTTTCATGGCTCCTAATACGTCTTTAGTAATTGCCTTGATGCATGATTTGATTGAAAAAGTATTGAATTTTAATAATTCACTCAAAGTAAAAATTTCAGAAAAGCATCACACATCAAAATTAGACAAACCATCTGGAACAGCTTTGAGTTTCGCAAAATTAAGAAACGTAAAAGAATCAAGTATTGAAAGTTTAAGAGAAGGTGAGTCTGGAAATTGGCACAAAATTCAAATATTTAATAATTTGGAGCAGCTTGAATTAAAGCATTCTGCCTCAAACAGAAGCATTTATGCACAAGGTGCATTAAATATCGTTAAATGGTTTTACCAAAAGCCTAAAAACCTTTATTATATGCAGACCTTAATTGAAGACTTATATGAGTAAAGTAAACGTTAGCATAGAAGAACTATTTGAATTAGGTGCACATTTTGGGCACAGAAAGAGATTTTGGAATCCTCATATGGAGGATTACATATTTTGTGAAAAGAATAATATCCACATCATTGATCTTTACAAGACACAAGAAAAAATAGTTGAGCTTTATGAAACATTTAGAAATTTTTCATCTGTTGGAAATAAAATCATGATCGTTGGGACCAAGAGAGTTGCTTCTAGCTATGTCTCAGATTTCGGTGTAAAAACAGGCATGCCATACATATCACATAGATGGTTAGGTGGAATGTTAACTAATTGGAAAACAATTAAAGTACCAATAAATAAGTTGCTTGAGTATGAAGAAAATAAAGCTTCAGGTCAGCTTGACTCCATGATTAAAAAAGAGGCAGTCATGCTTGAAAAGGAAATGAAAAAACTCTCACTAGTTTTCGATGGTGTTAAAGATATGAAAGGATTACCAGATGCTTTGTTTGTTATAGATGTAGAGAGTGAAAAAATAGCAGTTCAAGAAGCAATAAAGATGGGCATACCTGTGTATGGTCTTGTTGATACAAACAGCAATCCGATGAATTTGACAAATTTTATCCCAATTAATGATGACTCTTCAAAAACTATTAAATTCGTTTTAAATCTTTTGGCTGAGGCAATAAATTTAGGGC
The DNA here is from genome assembly GCA_902585315.1 of uncultured SAR86 cluster bacterium. Taxonomy (GTDB): domain Bacteria; phylum Pseudomonadota; class Gammaproteobacteria; order Magnimaribacterales; family TMED112; genus TMED112. Next base: position 3,829 of record CACIDC010000019.1, on the reverse strand, counting down.
AAGATTCAGCTAGAAAGCAGGGATTGGTGCAAAAACTAGATGGAGATAAAGGGCCAAAAGTATTTTCATTAAATACTGCTACCAAAACTGTATCTGTTAAGACTGCTGAAACTGTAACGGAAGAAGTAAAAGAAGAAGAACCAGCTGTGGAAGAAAAGACAGCAAAAGCCAAAACTATTGAAAAAGCGCCTGCCAAAAAAACAACTACTAAAAAATAATGGTTACTGCTCAGCTAGTAAAAGAACTTAGAGAGAGAACAGGTATTTCTATGATGGACTGTAAGACAGCTCTTATGGAATCTGATGGAGATATTGAAAAAGCTATAGAAGTTTTAAGGAAAAAGAGTGTCTTAAAAGCTGAAAAGAAATCAGGACGTGCAACAAATGAAGGAGCAATTGTAATTGGGTCATCTGCTGATGCTTCTTTTATCGTTGAAGTTGATACCGAAACTGATTTTGCTGCAAAGGACGCAAGTTTTCAAAAATTTTTAGATGATCTTACTATTTTTTGTAAAGAGCAAACACCTTCAGATCTAGACGATCTCAATGAAAAATATAATGCTCAACTCTTAGAAATTATCCAAAAGATTGGAGAAAATATTAAAATTTCATATTTTGAAAAGTTGGCAATAGAAGGCGGCATTTTAGCTTCATATAAGCATTCAGATAATAGGTTAGCAGCTATTGTGAAGATGGATTCTGGTGATGAATCTTTAGGCAGAGATATTGCAATGCAAGTTGCAGCAAACAACCCTATGGCTATTTATCCAGATGATATAGATCAAAACATATTAGATAAAGAAAAAGAAATAGCATTGGCGACCCTAGCTGATGAAAATAAACCAGATGATATTAAAGAAAAAATAATAATTGGTAAGTTAAACAAATTTAAAATGGAAAATGCTTTAGTAGAGCAACCATTTATCAAAGATCCTGATAAAAAAATTAAAGATTTGATAGGCAATTCAAAAATCATCAGCTTTTTGAGAAAAAAGGTTGGAGAGTGACGAAAAATTTCTCGTTAAATAAAATTCTTCTAAAGTATAGTGGTGAGGCTGTTGCAGGAATAGCTGGACAAGGTATAGATCCCAAAATTCTCCACTATATGTCAAAAGAAATAAAAAGTGTTGTTGAACAAAATATCTCTGTTGGATTAGTCATTGGAGGAGGCAATCTGTTTAGAGGACAAGAATTAAATCAAGATGGAATTGACAGAGTAGCTGGCGATCACATGGGAATGTTAGCAACAGTAATGAATGGAATTGCATTAAGAGATTCATTAGAAAGAAATGGAATTAAAACTAGGGTAATGTCAGCCATTCCAATGCCTGGGATAGTTGAACATTATGATAGACGTCTTGCAATTCATCTTCTTGACGAAGGTTTTGTAGTTATATTTACTGCTGGAACTGGTAACCCCTTTTTTACAACTGATACAGCTGCATGTTTAAGGGGTGTTGAAATAAATGCAGACCTTATGCTTAAGGCAACAAAAGTTGATGGTGTATATTCGGATGATCCCAAAAAAAACTCAGAAGCAAAATTTTTTAAATCACTAACTTTTGACGAAGCAATTCATAAAAATCTGAAGGTCATGGATACTACCGCATTGACATTAGCACGTGATAATAACATGAATATAAAAGTCTTCAATTACGAGTCAGAAGGCGCTTTACTTGATATAGTAAAAGGTAAAGATATTGGTACGTTAATTTCAAATGGCTAGCTACGAAGAAATCTTAGAATCTTGCACTGATAGGATGCAGTCTTCCTTAAATAATTTTAGTGACAATCTAAAAAAAATCAGGACTGGTAGGGCTAATCCGGCAATGCTTGATGGCATTATGGTTGATTACTATGGAAATATGACTCCACTAAATCAATGTTGTTCTATAACTGTTGAAGATTCAAAAACCTTAAGTCTATCACCATGGGATAAAGGCTTAGTTCAAGAAATTGACAAGGCAATTCAAAAATCTGATCTTGGAATAAATCCTACGGTTGCAGGCGATGTTATAAGAATTATCATGCCACCACTCACTGAAGAATCACGCATAGATTTAACGAAAAAAGCTAAAGCGGAAGCTGAAAATGGTCGCATTGCAATCAGGAATGTTCGAAGAGATGCGTTGACAGCTATGAAAAACCTTGAAAAAGAAGGAGAGCTAACAAAAGATGACATATCTGATTCTGAAAAAGATATCCAAGACATAACGACTAAATTTATTGATCAAGTTGACTCTTCTTTAGCTTCTAAAGAAAAGGATTTATTAACAATATAATGTCTTGCCCTCATACAGTTGCCATCGTCATGGATGGAAACAGAAGATGGGCAAAAAAAAATAACCTACCTTCTGCTTCAGGCCATAGAAAAGGTATTGAGACATTAATCGATATTGTTAAAACCGCTAAGAATAATTCTATAAAAAGACTTGTTGTTTATGCTTTTTCAACAGAAAACTGGAGCAGAGAGAATTTTGAAGTAAATGCACTTATGAATCTTATTAATTTTGGGGCAGATGTTAAGTTAGATGAAATTAAAGCAAATGGCATAAAGTTAACTTTTATTGGTGATATAGAGAACATGCCAAAAAAAGCAAAAGAGGGCATTTCAAAATGTATTGATGAAACAAAAAATCTCAAAGAATTTAATTTAATAATAGCGCTGAATTATGGTTCTATTTGGGATATGGTTAATGCAGCAACTAAAGTTAATAATTCAGGAGAACAATTAACTCAACAAAATTTCATAAAAAATACTCAATTAGGTGAATTTGATATTGATATTTTCATTAGAACAGGCGGAGATATGCGTTTAAGCAATTTTTTACTTCCAAATATAGGATATTCTGAATTATTTTTTACTGAAAAATTATGGCCGGAATTTAACTCAGAAGATTTTATAGAAATACTCAAAGAATTTGATGTAAGACAAAGAAGGTTTGGCAAATGAAATCAATATCAATTTTTGGTTTTACAGGATCTATTGGTTCACAAGCATTAGATATAATTGAAAAACATCAGGAAGCTTTTGAAATTGATGTTTTTGTTTGTAAGGAAAATATCGATAAAGCTATAAATTTGATAAACGTTCATAAGCCAAAAAATGTTTTTATCTTTAATCCTAAAGCCAGGTTAAAAATTATTGAAGGGTGCTCAGATAAAACTAATTTTTTTCAATCTTATGATGATCTGAGAGAATATATTAGCCTTAACAAAAGTGATATTTATTTATCTGCTATAAGTTCTTTTGAATGCTTAGACTTAACTCTGGATGCTGCAAAATCTGGAGGAAAACTTTTACTAGCAAATAAAGAATCTTTAGTAGTATTTGGCAATCAAATTATTAGTGAATGTAAATCTAATAATACTGAATTGATTCCAATTGATTCAGAACATTTTTCACTATTTACTGCATTAAAAAATATTAAAAGAAATAATATTTCTAGAGTATTTCTGACAGCTTCAGGAGGGCCTTTTAGAGGCTTATCTATAGATGAAATTTTCAATAAGTCAGTTGAGGAAGCTCTTGATCATCCAAATTGGGACATGGGGTCAAAAATTACAATTGATTCTGCTACTTTAGTGAACAAGTGTTTTGAACTAATCGAAGCAAAGCATCTATTTTCTCTCAATCCAGGTTTACTAAATATTGTTGTACAAAAACAAAGCATAATTCACTCTCTTGTTGAGTTAAAAGATGGAAGTGTTGAAGCTCAGATGTCTAAACCAACCATGGTAATTCCTTTAGCGTTTGGTTTGCTTGGCAAACATTCAGAGAATATTAAAAATATTTATTCATTAGATCTATTTGATCAAGATATTAAACT
>CACIDC010000018.1 GCA_902585315.1 uncultured SAR86 cluster bacterium | reverse complement strand
GCAAGCTGGCACTTCAAAATTTATTATAGATACTGGTAGAGGTAGTGCTGACAATCTTCAAAAATGGCGAGTGGATTATTCTGATTTAGAGGCTGTTATTCTGAGTCATCTTCACTCTGATCACATTAGTGATTTACATGAAGTTCAGTTTCAATCTTGGTTGGGGGGCAGAAAAACTCCACTTTCTGTTATTGGGCCTATTGGAACAGCATCAACAGCTCAAGGATTTGAACAGGCTTTTAAATTAGATTCTATTTATAGAAGTGAGCACCATGGAGCGATACTACCTATTGAAGCATATGGATATGATGTTGTTGAGTTTGAGGGAGATACAAAATTAATTTTTGAGAATGAAGATACTAAGATAACTGCTTTTAAAGTGGATCACTTTCCAGTTGATCCTTCATATGCTTTCAAAATTGAATATAAGGATAGATCAATAGTTATTAGTGGTGACACTGTTTCATTGGAAGTTATGACTGAGTACTCAAAAGGAGTTGATGTCCTTTTTCATGATGCTTTGGCCAAACCTCTTATACAAGAAATGGAAAAAATTTCTGAGGAGATCGGAAATAATATTGTCTCGAAAGTTTTATTTGATATCCAAGATTATCATGCCAATACTGTTGAAGTAGCAGATATAGCAAGAAGAGCAAAAGTTGATTTGCTTGTCTTTTATCATTTGATTCCCGCACCAAGAAATTACATAAGTGAGCAGATGTTCTTGCGCGGCGTTGATGAAATTTTTACTAACTATCATGTATCAGAAGATGGGACCTTGGTCTCTCTACCAGCAGGTAGCGATGAAATTTTGATTGATTTAATTGATTAACCCTTATAGGTTACTCGAATAATTGAGTCAGCTTGGTCGTCAGATATCAACATGCTGCCATCTTTCAATATAAGTGGTGTTACTGGTCTACCCCAAGAAGTTTCATCAGACATCCATCCGTCTATAAAAACATCTGTTGAGACAACATTACCTTCTTCCATTTTCATGAAAAGCACTCGATAACCAACTTTTTCAGAACGATTCCAGGACCCATGTTGAGCTACAAATGCACCATTTCTGTAGTATTCTGGAAAACTTTCACCACTGTAGAATTTAATTCCCAAGGGAGCAGTGTGTGCTTGGAATTCCCAAACAGGTTGTGAAAATGTGAAATCTTTTGGTGCTTTGAATTTATCATCAGATATGTTCTTTCCATGAATAAATGGAAAACCAAAGTGATCACCAGGGCTTACCACCCTATTGAGTTCACAAGGTGGTATATCGTCTCCCATCCAATCTCTCCCGTTGTCTGTAAAATACATCTCTTGGCTTACAGGATGCCAATCAAAACCAACACTGTTGCGAACACCATCCGCAAATATGCTTAAGTTATTATTTTCGAGTTTCAAAATTGTTCCGTATCTTGGATCATCTTCATCGCAAACGTTGCAGGGAACACCTTCAGAAATATAAAGTGCGCCATCAGGACCAAAATCGATCCATTTCCACCCATGCCATCCCTTTGTGACAGGATTCCACATGGTTTTTCTTGGGAGATCAGAAAAGAAAATTTCGGTGGTGATTTCTTTACTCGATGAGAGTTTTTCTTCGATGTTTTTGACTACATGAATCGTGTCTGTTTCTGCTATGTAAAGATCGCCATTTTTCAAGGCAACACCGGTAGGCATATCTAACTCTGTGAGTATGACTGAAACCTTGTTGGCATTATTTTTATCAATAGTGTAAACATTCCCAGCACTCTTAGTGCCTACAAATATAAAATTACTGCCCTCAACCATTTGTCTTGCATCGTCGATTTCAGTTACAAACTCTTGAATTTCAAAGCCCTCGGGAACTTGTAATTTTGTAATATCTGACCAGGCAAATAGCCCTATTAGTAGGTTTGTAAGTAAGAAGATTTTTTTGTCTAAATATATCATTTTGTGATAGTCTAGATGGCCATTGATTTTAATGCTTTACGCAACATATATGGTAATAGAATAGGTATAAACAAGGTGAAAATATGAACAAATTACTACAATTACTTTTTGTAACTTCTTTATTAAATACATATCCAGATATTCCGGATGAATTAACAGGCGAAATGTTAAAAGAAATGCCTGCAGAGGTATTAGACGAATTTCTTGATGAACTTAGAGATACTGATGAAGATTCTGTAACCATAGATAGTTTTTTAGCGGATGGAAATTTTAAAACTCATGATGGTTTTTTAACTATTCATCAAAGAGAAGGAGTGATTGAGAGAAGTGACGCTGAATTCTATATTGAACTGAAAGAGGGGCAACTCGATTCCGAGTTTATTTACTTTGCGTATGTTCTAAATGCACCTCAAGCAGCTGGTGTTAGGGGCGGTGCAATCGGTCAAGGAGCAGTGTTAGAGTTCAGAAAATTCAAAACAGGCCTTGGTTTATATAAGAAAAATACCTACTTTTCTAATGAATCTGTAAATAACATTGGTAAATCAGATTTGACTAACATCTTAGAAGCTTTTGTAATGAATTTCGATATTGTTGCTGAGCAAGACGGAAGAATAATTATTGAGGCTGATGACTTATTTATGGAGGAAACTCTAAATAACGTGTCACCAAATCTTCCACCAGAATATAGAAATTTTGTTGCCTTGAATTTAGGCAGATTAGATTCGGATAAAACTTTTGTCGAACAGGTTAGAAATTATCCTAAGAATACTGCAGTGGAAGTGAACTTTGCTTTCGAAAATAATAATCCTAACCAAAGAAGAGCTGTTTATGCTGTTTCAGATGCAAGATATACCTCCATCTCAGCCAGACATCTTTTTGTAGAAATGCCAGACGATCAGTTTGAGCCAAGAGTGGCAGATCAAAGAGTGGGTTATTTTTCTCAGAGAGTAACAGATATGTCTACCTACGATAATTATCCGCAAAGAGATTTGATCAATAAATGGAGATTAATTAAAAAAGATCCAACAGCTGAATTATCAGAGCCAGTAGAACCAATTGTGTTTTGGGTCGATAAAGCAACACCAGAAGAAATTAAACCAATGGTTGTTAAAGGTATAGAAGTTTGGAATTTAGCTTATGAAAGAGCGGGCTTCAAGAATGCTGTAGTTGCTAAAATTCAGCCTGATGATTCAGATTGGGATGCAGGTGATATTCAATATAACGTTGTAAGATGGTCTTCATCGCCAGAACCAGGTTTTTCTGGTTATGGTCCCAGCATCGGTAATCCTAGAACTGGTGAATTGATAGCTGCAGATATAGTCCAAGAATTTAACGCGATCAAAAGAGGTTACAACTATAGAAAACTTTGGGGCTGGACTCCGGAAAATGATCCTCTTGAGCAGTGGATCATAAGCCTGACAATGCATGAGGTAGGCCACACCATAGGATTGCGACATAACTTCAGCGCAAGTTATCTATACGGTCCAAGAGAAGTGCATGATAAAAGCATCACTGGTAATACCACGATTGCTTCAATTATGGATTACGACCCAATCAATATTGCACCTCCAGGTTTGCAGCAAGGAAATTACTTCCCAACAGAACCGGGTGAATACGACAGATGGGCTATTGAGTTTGCATACAAACCAAACTTATCAGATGAAGAGAGAGCAGAGTTATTAGCTTTATCGGTATTGCCTGCATACAGATATGGTACTGATGGTGATGCAATGGGTACGCCAGGTAGAAATATAGACCCAAGAACGAGAAGGGGTGATATGTCAAATGATGTTGTGACATACACAGCTGATAGATTCATTACACTTGATAATAAAATTGCTGAATTACCTGAAATTTACTCAGATGAGGGTGAAACAAAGAATGATTTCACTAATTCTTTCTACAGTCTTGTAAGCGATAAAGGCAGATTTATGGACATTGTTGCTGGTCAGGTAGGCGGAGTTTACATCACCAGACTTGTAAATGGGCAAGATGAAGTGAATGCTTATGAACCTGTACCTTATGAAAAGCAAAAAGCTGCAATGAATTTAATTACTACAAAATTCTTTGCCAACGGTGTTTGGACTTTTGATCCAAAAATTCTTAAAAATTTACAAAGAGAGAAAAGAGCTACCAGTTACTCAAGCAGTGGAAATGAAGATCCTCAATTACATGATATGGTGTTAGGCATGCAGGGGAGAGTATTGGCATCACTATTGCATCCCAACGTTATGACCAGGCTTGTAGATTCAGGTCAATACGGTAACACTTATATGCCAGCTGAAGTTCTTCAAGATCTATTTAATGGTATTTTTGTTAAAGGAGAAACTCCTGACACTTTTAAAAGAAACCTACAATCCGTTTATGTTGATGGTTTAATAAGTGTTTTTGCTGAGGACAGCACATATGACGATATAGCTAAAGCCTCTGTTTTTAGCTCACTTGTTGATATACAAAAATTTACCAAAGGCACATCTAGAGATCCTGGAGTGAAAGCGCATTATCAATATTTAAACTGGAAAGTTTCTAACTTTTTGGATGGAAAAGTATTTAATCTTTTAGAAGAAGAATAGTTACTTAGACCCGTAGCTCAGTTGGCTAGAGCGCTGCCTTGACATGGCAGAGGTCGTTGGTTCAAGTCCAATCGGGTCTACCATTATCTAAATTATTTTGAATCAAAAAATATTCTTACAGCAGCTCTGGACATTACTTTATTGCTGTGGGGTGCTCCTGGTACAAGCTGGTACTTCCAATTAAAGGTAAGATCATTTTGTTCAACTATTAGGCTTGTGTAATCAAAAAAGTTTTTTGCTCTTTGAAGTCTATTAAGTCCTTGTTTTTGGGCCCCATCTGACTTATTTATAGAAGAATCCACATCAATATCGTTAGAACCAATAAGTATATGTAGGTTGGTACCTAAAAATACATTTACATTTGAATCACTCAATAAAATAGGTGGATTTTTAACGCCATACGGAAAGTTAGCACCATTTAAAAACGTATACCAACCAGCATTTGCAGCTACTGCTATGTTAACTTTGGGATCTTCAGACATAAGGAGATATCTATGAACAAACTGAGCTCCAGCAGAATGGCCGTAAATATCATAACTATTAGCTTTAAGATTAAATTTAGACTTAATAAATTCAAACAGGGTATCTATTGAATTATTTAGGTATAAATTTTTATCTGATCTAATAACACCATTGGATGTGGACATTTGTAAAGTATTGAAGCTTATAAATGAATTTCTTTTGAAATGGGGGGCAAAAAGTGCAACATTTTCACCTTCAGTAAGTTTTCTCCATACTTTTAAGTAATCGTCAGCATTTCTCGAGTTTCCGTGAATGATAAATAAAATTTTTGTATTTTCATCAATAGTATCAGGCAAATTATAAAAAATATCTAAATCAGGTTTAGTCCAACTA
>CACIDC010000017.1 GCA_902585315.1 uncultured SAR86 cluster bacterium | reverse complement strand
CTTTGTCCAGCCCCTGCACCGTTATTTATAATCAATCTGTAGTTATTTTCTAATTCATATTTCTGAGCAATTGTTTTGGAGACAAGTAGTAAGTGGCCTAAAAGCTCTTTATCTTCTGGCGTGCTATCAGATATTTTAGCAATCTCTTTATGAGGGATGATAAGTATATGAACTGGTGCTTGAGGATTTATATCTTCTAATGCAAAGCATTTATCATCTTCATAAATTACATTACCCGGAATTTCTTTATTTTTAATTTTCGTAAAAATTGAATCAGACATAGTTATAGGATAAATCTGATTAATCTTATGAATAAATATACACAGATAATAGTTAATACAATTCCTGCAAATTTAAGTAAGAAATTTTTTATTAATCCTGAAGTTTTCTGGGTAAAAAAATAATACAGCAGCAATAAAATCAGAATTACTAATAGAACTAAACTTAAAAGACCTAACATATTAAAAAAAACTAGCTATATATTCCCATAAAACCACTAAAAGTACCAAACCTGTGGCCCATACACTACACGCTATCAGATCAAAAATAAGGAATCGTTGATAATTTAGTCTAAAGACACCTACAAAAAAAGGTGAAAATGGACGCAAACTTGGTGTCATTCGCCCAATAAGTATTGCTGTAAATTCGTATTTATCGAAGGTTTGCTTAACTTTATCAACTTGTTTTTGCCTCTTTTTTATGAAATTCCAATTTAAAGCTTTTGTCCCATATATTCGTCCCATCAAATAACTTGATTGATCGCCTAAAAATGACCCTATATAGCCGCATAAGGTAATAAAAAATAAACCTGATATGCCCTCTAAAAAGAGGAACACAGCCATTAAATAAAGCAATAAACTAGGAAAAAAGAAACCACTAATTACAAAAGATTCTAAAAATCCTAAAAGTGAGATTATAAGTGGTGCTAAAAGCGGATTATTTATACTAAATTCTTTTAATCTATCAAGCCAAGATTGTTCAGTTTTTTTTTGAACACTTCTTCCATATTTACTATTTTAAAATTTTGGTTTTTAGGTAAGTTTCTACCATCCTGCACTACTAAAAATCCATTTGGAAATAAATCTTCTACAGCTTTATGAGTAACATCTAACCCGTCAGTATCTTCAACGGCATTAATCTTAAATTTATTAATAAATTCTAAACTTTTACGGTTGTACAGATTAAACTCATTGCCTCCTTGTGAGGAGAGTATGATATAGCCCTCTATATCTGATGTTTTGTATACTGCAACACCTTCTGGATCACCAACTATATTTCCATCTCTTGAATCAACAACTTCTATCATTTCTAATGTATCTGACTCATAAGCTTTCAAATAACCTCTTAACCCCTCTCTTGATATCAATAGATGGTTATTTTCATCATCAAAGACACAACCTTCAGCTTCATTTCCTGTTTTAGGAGCATCTTCTTCATCACTAATAACGTTTATCGTTCCAACAATTTTTTGTGAAGTGAGATCCCACATCTGTATAGTTGGACCCTCTTCCTCTGTTAACGCTGCAGAAAGACGACCATTTACAAAACCTATGCATACACCATAAACATCCATATTTGCCTCGAGATGGTAATGGATAATATCTTCAGTAAAAGCATTAATTGGATTTTCCGAGAAATACTCAAATAACCCAGATTCCGGGAATATCCAGTATCCAAGTGTGCCTGAAGATCTGTTTGAAATGACCATGTGAACATGCTTATCAATAACTCTTAGATCAATGTTGTTTGTTGCACCAAGCTCAGAGAAACTCAATTCTTTCCCATATAAATCATAGACATGAATACCTTTTCGCTTATCTGTTCCAAAAATTAATGATTTGGTAGGATCTGCTCGATTAAACCATATTGCTGGATCATCGGCTGCATCTCCTATCGAAGAGACAGGTTTTGTTTCGTATATATAATCTACTGTGTCCGCAAACAAAGATAAGGGATGAAAAAAAAGAGCTAGTAAAAAACTAGCTCTTAATAAATATGATTTAGATTTAGTAGCTATATCTGATGCCGAAAGATAATGTATATCCATATTCGTCATATTGTGACAGCCTATCTGAAGTATTCCAATAGTAATATTCAGGTCTGTTGCCTAAATTTTTACCTTCAAACTTAAAAGATAGATTGTCTGAATATTTATACTTGGCAGTTAAGTCATATGATAAGTAATCATCTGTATATCTGATAAACCCATAACCAAAATCGCTATCAAGCAAATCCTCACCTTCATCACCAAGATAATCAAGATAACTTGAACGATAGTTCACAGCTAATCTAGCATCAATTTTACCTTTGTCGTAACCTAATGAAAGGTTAGCATTTTCTTCTGAAAGTTTTCTAAATGGAATTGTAAACTGACCTAAACCCGTATCAAAATCGCTCTCTCCATCACTTAAAGTAGTGTTAATAGCTGCAAAAAATCCATCAATAGGTAAGTAGTCATCAAGTTCAGCAAATAGATTTAATTCGATACCAAATATTGAAGAAGAACCTGCATTAGCATAGGTTTCAAGCTCTGTGAAAAAAAGACCACCTACGGTTTGATTCGCTAAAACTCTTGGATAAATAGTATTTTCAATGTCTTTATAGAACACTCCAGCAGTTAAAACTAGACCATCATCGTAGTATTCATATGAAACATCCAAATTACTCGCTTCGTATGGTTCTAAATCTGGATTACCCATTGAGCCGGTAAATTGTCCACCACCTTCATTTTCACTTATATCTGCTATAGGTGCTGTTTCTCCGAAACCAGGTCTTGATAAAGAACGATAAAACGCTGCTCTTAATTGCGTATTATCATCTAAGAAATATTTCACATTAATACTAGGTGCTGTAAAACCATAGTCTCTGCTAAAACTCAGGACATCGTTAATATCGCCATCGTTATAACCAAAAGTATTAAATGAAGTGTTCTCATGTCTTACCCCGGCAACTATTACAGCATTACCGTAATCGAATGTAGACATCAAATAAAGTGCGTTAATTTCCTCTTCAGTCTCCCAAAAATCTGCTAAATCAACATCTAATGGTCTGAATTGATCTTGAGCACCGAATAATAAATCTGGATCCGCAAAAAAACCAAGAGTTTGAGGAAAATACCATTTGTCTGGAGTATAGGGACTATATGAAATCATTCCGAATGGAGACATGGCATCACTACCATCTATATTTCCTTCAGTATTCGATTTAGTTCTTGTGCTATATTTATAACCAAACTGTAAGATCATAGGTGTACTAAAGAGTTCAAAGTTTTCATTTTCAAAGTCAAATTTCACCGCTTTTTCTTTATCTTGGATAACTCCATAATCTATCTCAAACTCATCCCAACCATACGAGCTTGGATCAAGTAAATCTGAGGCCGCTGGTGCTAAAACAAGGTCTATAAACTGTGGATTTGACCAATTATATGTACCACAAATTTCATCTCCTTCACGAATACGACATTCACTTCTAAATTTAGCGTCAACATTATTATCGTCAGCTTCTTCAGCGAAAGAATTGCTAGCTTGAAATTTAAAATTTAAATCACCTAAGTTAGTTTCACCGCCAACTATTTGAGTTTTAATTTGTCTTGTTTCTATTCTTTTTCGTGTTTCTTTATCAGCAGTAATACGTTGATAGGCTGCAGATGTAGATGTAATTGAAGATTCAACTACATTTCTAGCTCTATATTCGTCTTTATGTCTAATTTCATCATCGACGTATTCATTAAATAAATAATTTGCAAAAAATGAGGTGTTCGGGGAATATTCAAAATCCATATCTATCGTCATGCCCTCTCTTTCTCGAGTTAGGTCATAAAATCTCATTTCCCAATCTCTAGCTAGATATTTATTTCCATTACTGTCTACCGCCCAAGGCTCATAACCAACTTCGTTATTATTTGAAACGATATCTTTGCTTTGGAATGTATAACCAAAAATTGCGCCGAAGTTTTCAGTAATTTTGTCTCCATAAGTTAATGAATACTTTGGATTATTACCACTTTTAGAATATTCGTTGTATTGAGTGTCATACTTAAATTTAAGAACTGGTTCATCAAGAGCAGTAGCTTTCTTGGTATTAAATTCGATCCTACCACCTATACCCTCTAAATCCTGGTTAGGTGTAAGTGTTTTATAAACTTCAATAGAATCTAGAAGTTCAGTCGGTAATCCATCCAACAAAACTTTTCTACCACCTTCAGGAGCTGGTACTAAAGCACCATTCATGGAAACAGCATTTAAGCCGCCAGCCATACCTCTTAAGGTTACATATCTACCCTCTCCTTGATCGTTTTCGACAGATATACCTGATAATCGTCTGACCGCTTCAGCAGCAGTTTCATCCGGAAAATCACCAATAGCATCTGAATCGACAATTGAAACAACCTGATTTGATTCTTTTTGTTTATCAAGGCCTGATTTTAGGCTAGCTCTGGTACCAACAGCTACAACTTCCTCAATAGAATCTACAGACTCTTCATTTGTAGTTTCTTGAGAAAAAATCGTATAGGAAAATATTAAGAGTGTTAAGAAATAGAATGTTTTTTTAATCATATTGATCCTCAGTTTTAAACAATACTTAGACTATATGTCACGAATGTTACAACTAAGTAGCAATTTGCTTAATAAGTGAAAAGATTTGTGAATAATTCAAGGAAAGCAATAGATAAAAGAGCTCCAGCTGGCAATGTTATCACCCAGGACAGAACAATTGTCCTCACAGAATTAAAATTAATAGTACTTGCCCCTTCAACTAATCCAATTCCAATCACAGCGCCTACCAAGGTGTGAGTAGTTGAGACAGGCATATCTAATTGACTTGCAATGACCACTGTTAAGGCTGCTGCAAGTTGAGCAGAAAAACCTTTGCTCGGAGTCAATTTAACAATATTCTCACCAATAGTTTTCATTACTCTATAACCAAGCGTTGCTAATCCAATAACGATACCTGTAGCCCCAAGAAATAATATCCATAGTGGAGTTTGAAGTGTATAAGGTTGATTCAAAAGCTGGTTAGTTGCTTGATTGATTGCTGCGAGTGGTCCAATAGCATTAGCAACATCATTAGAACCATGAGCGAACGCTACCGCACAAGAAGTAAAGATCATTAAATAAGCAAATTGTGATTCTGTATTGACTGATTGTTTTAATTTAGCTTTAGAAAAATAATAAAAAATAAAAGTAAAAAGTAATGCTGCGATAGCAGATATAAAAACACTTTCTTGAAAACTCACAAACAATTCTTGTTGTTTAAAAATATTTTTCAGGCCCTTAGTTACAGTAATTAGAGCAATAGCAAAGCCGGCAAGAAATATATATATCCTTATTATCAGACCTTTAAATCTGGAGTCATTATCTATAATGTATGTTTTACAAATGTAATAAAACAAACCAGCTACTAAGGCAGATGATAAAGGTGAGGTGATCCAGGAAAGTCCAATATTTCCAACTACAGTCCAATTAATTTCATTTAAACCCAGTGCGTAGATACCAAAGCCAACAATTGCACCAACAATAGTATGCGTAGTTGAAACAGGCCAACCTCTAAGGCTGGCTACTAACAACCAAGTGCCAGCAGCAAATAAGGCAGAAATCATACCATATATCAAAACTTCTAAATTTCCATCAAATAATGCTGGATCTATGACGCCTTTTCTTATGGTTTGGGTTACACCACCACCTGCTAAGAATGCACCTAGAAATTCAAAAACGGCTGCT
>CACIDC010000016.1 GCA_902585315.1 uncultured SAR86 cluster bacterium | reverse complement strand
ATGGTTATGGTGCGACTGTTGGTAAAGCTATGAGTGAGCATAATGATTTAGAGATGATCTCATTTACTGGATCAACAAGAGCAGGTATTGATATTCAAAAGACAGCTGCTGATACCATAAAAAGAGTATCTCTTGAATTAGGAGGTAAATCTCCAAATATTATTTTGGATGATGTGGATCTCGAAAAAGCAGTAAATATGGGGATGAAACAATGTTTCTTTAATACTGGACAGTCTTGCTCATCGCCTACTAGGATGTTGATACCAGAAGCTATGCTTGATGACGCTACAAAATTTGCTGTAGCAGCAGCAGAAAGCATGACTACTGGAGACCCTCAAAACGAAGAAATATTTCTTGGACCGATTTCAAATCAAACACAATATGAGAAAGTACAGTCCCTGATTCAAGATGGCATTGCGGAGGGTGCAACACTTGCTTGTGGTGGCGCAGGTAGACCCAATGGTTTAGAGAAAGGGTATTATGTGAAACCAACAGTTTTCACAAACGTGAACAATAAAATGACTATTGCTCGTGAAGAAATATTTGGTCCTGTAATATGCTTGATTCCTTACAAGGATTTAGATGAGGCAATAGAAATAGCAAACGACTCTCCTTATGGATTATCAAGTATGATTTCCTGTGCAGATGAAACTAAGGGGCATGAAATTGCAAAAAGAATTAGAACTGGTCAGGTTATAGTGAATAGACAGTCCAGAGGAGAGTTTCCTGCGCCTTTCGGCGGATTTAAAATGTCAGGAAACGGCAGGGAGCACGGAACTTTTGGCATAGATGAATATCTAGAAGTTCAGGCAGTAATAAATTAATCCAATAAGTCTGGTTCTTCTTCCCAAAGCACATCGACAGTAGGTTGAAAACTTACGTAGGCTGATAAATCATTAGCAACATAATCGCGAGTAGCACATGCTGTTTCATGGGGAATAACAATAGGCTTTCCAACTGCTTCTGCAAGTAATTGTGATTTGCAAGCATCCTCCATATTGAGAAAATACCATATAGTTGTATCGACCATCGTGCCAGTGGTTAAAATTCCATGATTTTGTAAGATCACAAAATCCTTATCATCTAAGGCTTTTGCAATATTAATACCTTCATCAGGACCATTCGCAACACCATCATAATCTGCAAATAAAGCAGTTCGTTCGTAGAATGCGCAGGAATCCTGAGATATGGGATCTAGAGTTTTACCCAACGTAGAAAATGTTTTGCCGTACATTGGATGAGCATGAGCAATTGAATTTATATTTTCTCGAGCTTTATAAATCTCTGAATGAATACAAAATGCGGCATCACCTGCTCTAACTTTTCCGTAAGCTAGCTCTCCATCTAGACTCATCAGAACTAGATCACTAACTTTCATTTGCGCAAAATGATAGCCTAATGGATTGATCCAAAAATGATCTTTAAATTCAGGGTCCCTAAAAGAAATATGACCTGCTACACCTAGATCAAAACCTCTGCGTGAAAAAATTCTGAAAGCAGCAGCAAGCCTTTCTAAACCGAACCTTCTTTGCTCTTCAATTGTGCAGGCTGCTATATTTACAGAATTTTCGAGACCTCGACCTCTGTAGGGAAGTTTCCCCTTATTAATGTCTATTTTTTCTCCAATTCCCATATTAGATTTATAATATAACTTATAATTTTAAATATGAGTAAAAATCAAACTTTTAGAACTGAAAAAGATAGTCTAGGTGAAGTCAAAGTTCCAAAAAAAGCGCTATGGGGGGCTCAAACTCAGAGAGCGATAGAGAATTTTCCAATAAGTGGAATTAAGTTTAAGTTTCCGTTTGGCCGTTCATTTATCAAAGCTTTAGGACTAATAAAATATTCTGCAGCAGTAGCAAACCAGGACCTAGGAAACTTAACAATAAAAAAAGCAAATGCATTGAAAGCTAGTGCAAAAATGGTGATTGCAGGTGAGGTTGATGAGCATTTTCCTTTAGATGTTTTTCAAACTGGGTCCGGCACGAGTACTAATATGAACGCTAATGAAGTCATAGCAAACCTAGCCTCAAAAAAGTTGGGTGAAGTTGTCAGTCCAAATGATGACGTCAATATGAGTCAAAGCAGTAATGATACTATTCCTACAGCTATCTGCATAAGTGCTTTATTGGATATGGAAGAATTGCTTTTACCGGGTTTAGACGTACTGATTAAAGAGATGGACACAAAAGCAAAAAAACTGAAAGGCACCATTAAAACTGGGAGAACACATCTAATGGATGCAATGCCCATAGACTTTGCTCAAGAAATTTCTGGTTGGTCTGCTCAACTTAAAAGTTGTAAGAATGCTATCGTTGCAGCTAATAAAAGAATGTTGGAGTTACCACAAGGTGGCACAGCAATAGGTACTGGTGTGAACTCTCACAAAAATTTTTCAAAGAGTTTTTGTGAAGCAGTGGAGAAAATTTCTGGTTTAAAAGTTAAACCTGCATCCAATTTCTTTCAAGGTCTGAGTTCCCAAGACAATGCAGCTGAATTATCCAGTGCATTGAAAAATCTGTCTCTTGTTCTTATGAAGATTTGTAATGACTTGCGATGGATGAACAGTGGGCCATTAACAGGATTATCTGATATTGATCTTGAGGCTCTGCAGCCAGGTAGTAGTATTATGCCTGGTAAAGTAAATCCTGTAATTCCTGAGGCTGTTTCAATGTCTTGTGCTGACGTGTTAGGAAATGATCTAACAATTTCAGTCGCTGTTCAGAATGGGAATTTTCAATTGAATGTGATGTTACCAGTGATTGCATATAATCTATTGAAGAGCATCAATCTTTTGGGAAATTGTATGCCTCTACTGGCGAAAAAATGTATTAAATCTTTCAAAGTTAACAAAAAGAGTGTTCTAGAAAATTTAAATCGCAATCCAATTCTAGTAACCGCTCTTAATCCAATTATTGGTTATAAAAAAGCTGCTGAAATCGCTAAAAAAGCTTATCAAGAACAACGAGCAATTATTGATGTGGCAGAAGAGATGACAACTATTGAAAGAAAGGAATTAGAAAGCCTTCTGGACCCCAAAAACCTAATTAAGCCCTATTTCTAATGAGTCTAAAAGAAAGTAAATGCGAAGCCTGCACTATAGATGCTCCACTTGTAACCGATCATGAAGCTGTTGAACTATTGAAGGAACTAGATAATTGGAAAATTGAGCTTCATGACAATATTAAACAACTAGTTAAACAATTTAAATTTTCGAATTATGAGGATTCTGTGACGTTTTGTCAGAAAGTTGCTGATCTTGCTGAAAGTGAAGATCATCACCCAAAAATTATTCTTGAGTATGGTTCAGTAGAAGTATTTTGGTGGTCACATAAAATAAAAGGTCTACATAAAAATGACTTTATTTGCGCGGCTAAGACTGATCAAATTTAACTATGAGCTCTGTACTAGTTGTCTACTCTGGTGGTCTTGACTCATACACCTTACTAAACAAAGCCTTAGACAAATTTGAGCGAGTTGAAGCAATCACTTTTGACTATGGCCAAAAACATAGCAAAGAGATAACTTTTGCCTCAAATGTATGCTCAGAAAAAGCTATTGCTCATGAAGTGGTTAACTTAGATCTAGAAAAGATCTTATCTGGTTCAGCGTTGGTTGGAACTTCAGAAATACCTGAAGGTAATTATGATAAGGAAAAGATGAAACAAACTGTTGTTCCTAATAGGAATATGATTATGATTTCTGTCGCTGCATCTTTGGCAATAAAAAATAAATGTGAGTATTTATGGTATGCAGCACATGCTGGTGATCATGAAATTTATCCAGACTGTCGGCCAGAGTTCATTCAAAAATTAGGAGATGTTTTGTCTATATGTGACTATCATGAAATTAAATTTGAAGCACCCTTTATGAATTTATCGAAACAACAAATTGTTGCTGAAGGTGTAAAAATGAACCTTGATTATGCAAACGCTTGGACTTGTTACGTTGGTGGAGAAAAACCTTGCATGAAGTGCAGCGCCTGTCTTGAGAGGAAGTCAGCATTCGCAGCAAATAATATAAAAGACCCCCTCAATGAACTATAGGATTAAAGAAATTTATTTTACTCAACAGGGCGAAGGCAAAAATACTGGTAAAGATTTTGTTTTTGTGAGATTTGCTGGTTGTAACCTATGGAGCGGTAAAGAAAAACATCGTGCTTCCGCTATATGTAAATTTTGTGATACTGATTTCTATGGTACCGATGGTGTTAATGGTGGGGTTTATGAGACGAAAGATCTGTTAACTAAAATTAAATCTTTATGGGTGTCTATGGATAGTGAAATTAGAGTGGTATTAACTGGAGGTGAGCCTTTATTACAAGTTGACGATTCATTAATTACAGCTCTGAAAAAGGCAAATATTTACATTGCGATAGAAACAAATGGAACTTTAAAAGCGCCAAAAGGGATAGATTGGATCTGTATGAGCCCAAAAGCAAATACAGATATTCAGTTGACTGAAGGATCGGAAATTAAAGTAATTTATCCCCAAGAAAACTTAGATCCGGCCGATTTTAATAATATGAACTTTTCTAATTACTACATCCAACCTATGGATTCTAAGGACTATGAAGCAAATGTTTCAAAATCAGTTGAATTTTGTATGCAAAATTCAAACTGGAGGCTCAGCCTGCAAACCCATAAAATTCTTGGAATAAGATAAAAGTACCAAAAGTTAAAACAATCCAGGAACCAAAAGCATGTTGTTCTTTATATTTCTGGGAAATAATGATTTTTAATAGCAGCAAACACGAGGAAATAGTTATTAAATAAAATATTTCTGGAAAACCATAGTATAAAGATATTGAAATCAGCAAAATGATGTCACCCAAACCTAGGCCTTCGGTTTTTTTTATGAATAAATAGCTCCAGTACAGAAATAGTAAGAATAATCCTACCAGTGCAGCACTAATTAAATTCTCGCCAACATTGGAATTCAAAGCAATCCATAGCAATAGATAAAGATTTAAGACAAGAGGTATTTCTTTAAATTTCTCATCTATAAGTGCGATTAACAAAAGGGCAGGGAATAAAAGCCCAATTGAAGTTAAATTGTCGAAATACAAGCAAACCATGAAGAAGCTTGCCAAACCAATTTCTGAAATTAAATATTTATTACTTAATTTTTTGTTGCAGCAAGTTGACCTGCCTCCTTGGACTAAAAATGAAAAGATCGGGATAAGATTTTTGGCGCTTAATTGTTTTCCGCAGTGGTCACAAACCGATCTTAACTTCAGTCTATTTTTGGCATTTCCATAATTATCGTATTCATGCAGTAAGAAACTACCAAGTATGGCGCCTAAGAAACCCACTGTTAAATATGTGATTAGCGATGTTTCAAGCATGTTGAGATCAAATATTGAGTTGTTATATACTATATTATGGAAAAGGTTCTTAAAGAAGCACTAACTTTTGACGATGTATTGGTTCTACCAATGCACTCAGAAGTCCTGCCCAAAGAGGTATCGCTTCAAACAAAATTCACAAAAAATATTAGCATTAATATGCCTTTTTGTTCTGCTGCCATGGACACAGTAACAGAATCTAAGATGGCCATAGCCGTTGCATCTCTAGGTGGAATAGGAATAATTCATAAAAATAATTCACCTGAAGAACAAGCGATACAAGTAAGACAAGTAAAAAAATTCGAAAGCGGAATTGTCAGAGACCCTATAAGCATCAAATCAACCAACACAATTGAAGAACTAAAACAATTAACATCAGAACTGAATATTTCTGGAATGCCAGTTGTAGATGACGAAGAGCTAAAAGGGATCGTTACAGGCAGAGATTTTAGATATGCACGCAATCAAGAACAAACAGTTGCGGAGATTATGACGCCAAGAGACAAATTAATTACTGTCAAAGAGGGTGAGAATCAGGAAGTGGTTAAATCTTTAATGTATAAGCATCGTATAGAAAAAGTTTTGATTTTAGATGATAAAGACAAACTCGTTGGTCTAATCACTATGAAAGATATTGAAAAATCAATTGACTATCCTCTGGCCTCACGTGATGTAGAAGGTAGATTGATAGTAGGGGCAGCTATAGGAGTTGGGAAAGATTTAGCTAGTAGAGCAAAGAAGTTAG
>CACIDC010000015.1 GCA_902585315.1 uncultured SAR86 cluster bacterium | reverse complement strand
CTGGTTTTGAGTTACCAAGATTAAAAATTTCGTGTCTTTTCTTACTTTTTTCTAAATGTTTCATGGAAAGATATATGCCAGTAACAATATCCTCAATATTCGTCATATCTCTCGAGGTTTTTCCATCATTAAACAGTTTAATTAAACTTTTATTAATTACCTTTTCAGAAAATAGATAATAAGCCATATCTGGCCTGCCCCAAGGCCCATAAACTGTAAAAAATCGTAATCCAATAATTCTTGTATTAGGACTGTTATTTATATATTTATCTGCTTGGTTCTCATTTATAATTTTTGTTTCAGCATATCTTGAAGATGGTTTGGATAGCAAACATTCCTCACTGAACGGTATTTCTTTATTTCCTGAATATACAGAGCTACTAGACGCATAAATAATTTTATTAATATCATTAAATTCACAAAATTTAAGAAAACTTTCAAAACCATTCACATTAGAATAATCATATTTCCAGTTATCCTCTTTCGGCAACCTTACCCCAGCTTGCGCTGCAAGATTAAGTGCTATGTCACAATTTAATTCTTTTTTTGAAATTTCATTAAGATCTTGAGCCATAAAAGAAAAATTTTTGAATTTTTCCAATTCAATCAACCTTGCATGTTTTAGCTTTAAGTCATAATAATTATTTAAATTATCAATACCATAGACAAAAAAGCCTTTGCTTAGAAGAAACCTCGATAAATGATAACCAATAAATCCAGCGGTTCCTGTGATAAAAATTCTCATTTTATGGAGGCTGAGAACGGAATCGAACCGATGTACACGGAGTTGCAGTCCGCTGCATAACCACTCTGCCACTCAGCCATATGCTTCTATTTTAAACTAATAGGAGTAAGTATCACTCTTAAAAGGTCCTTCTTTGTCAATTGAAATATATTTTTCTTGTTCAGGGGTTAGTTTTGTTAATACGCCACCAAAACCTTTTACCATTAAACTTGCAACTTCTTCATCAAACTTCTTAGGAAGAACTTTTACATACAATTCTCTTTCATCAGGATCCTTTGAAGCATAGCCTTCTTGATATAATGCAATTTGTGCAAGAACTTGATTACAAAATGAGCCGTCCATGACGCGGCTTGGATGGCCTGTGGCAAGAGCTAAATTAACTAAACGCCCTTCTCCAAGCAGCAACAAATAATCATCTTCTCCTCTAATTACCTTATGAACACCTGGCTTAACTTCATACCAATCATAAGTTTTGAGGTGCTTAACATCTATTTCGTTGTCAAAATGACCAATATTACATACCACACATCCAGACTTTAAGGCATCAAGCATATACTTATCCAATACATTAATATTTCCAGTAGTTGTCACGACGAGATCGTATTTTTTAAGCAATTCTGAATCTATATTTATGCCATCATTTGAAACTTCACCATCTTTGTATGCTGACACTACTGCAAAGCCATCAAAACAAGCTTGCATGCCACAAATTGGATCAACTTCAGTAACATCTACAATCATTTTTTGCTGCATTAATGAGTCCGCTGAACCCTTACCAACATCGCCATAACCTATGACTAAAGCTTTCTTGCCAGCAAGCAACATATCTGTGCCACGCTTAATGGCATCATCAAGCCCATGACGACAACCATACTTATTATCATTTTTTGATTTGGTGATTGAATCATTTACATTGATAGCTGGCACCTTAAGCTCGCCATTAGCAAGCATTTCTTTTAGACGTTTAACGCCTGTAGTGGTTTCTTCAGAAATGCCATGAATATGCTCTAACATTTCTGGATATTCCTGATGAACTTTTACAGTTAAATCACCACCATCATCTAAAATCATGTTGGCATCCCAAGGCTTATCATCTTTATTAATGGTTTGATCTAAACACCACTCATATTCCTCTTCTGTTTCACCTTTCCAGGCAAATACAGGAATGCCTTTGGCAGCAATAGCTGCAGCAGCATGATCTTGAGTTGAGAAGATATTGCATGATGACCATCTCACTTCAGCACCAAGATCAATTAAGGTTTCAATCAACACTGCTGTTTGAATGGTCATGTGGATACAACCCATAATTTTCGCACCTTTTAGGGGCTGCTCTGCTCGGTACTTTTCTCTGAGTTGCATAAGTGCAGGCATTTCATCTTGTGCTAACAAAATTTCTTGTCTGCCAAACTCTGCAAGTGAAATATCTTTAACTTTAAAATCTTTAAAACTACTCATTGTCTTTATAATAACTATGTCTTTCAATATCATCTTCGTCAGTTTTTTCACCGTACTGAACTTCTATGATTTTGCACTCTTTAATAAAGGGATTGGTGATCTGATGCCATTCATTTTTTTTGACACTAAAACTATCGTGTTTTTTTAAATGGAATTCTTTCTTCAGAGAAATTCACAATACACTCCCCTTGTGAAATAAACCATATTTCATCTCTATGAAAGTGCTTTTGCAAGCTCATACCTTTACCAGGAGCAACAATCAATTCTTTAAGCTTAACCTTATTATCGGTAAAGAGATTATAAAACTTGCCCCATATTCTCTCTTCGCTCACATATTGCCATTCTTTAAGAATCCAACTACTAGAGTTTTTCTTATCATCGCCACCAACACTAAACTCAAAGTTAATGCCTTCAACTTCCATTTCAGGAATGTTGTTCTTACCTCGGTCGCCCCCATTACAAAATGTGATCTGAGCATCTGGATATTTATCTTTTACTTTGTGAAGCGCATTCATGGCACTCCCCTTATCATCATCAGCAAAATCAATCACTTCATCTACGCTCTTTAGGTTCTCAAGAATAGCTTTGCGCTCCATAAATGGCATAAAAGCTTTGCCTTTTTTTGCCACAAGCCATTCATCGCTATTAAGAGCAATAATTAAGTATTCACCATACTTTTTTGCAGCATTAATGTAGCTGATATGACCAGAATGGATAGGATCAAAACCGCCACTAACTACTGTGATTTTCATGTGTTTATTTTAACAGGATAGTTTAAAGTTTTTTTGATTTTTCCCAAGTAAAACCCTGATCCTCTCGACCAAAATGACCATATGATGCAGTTTTTAAGTAAATTGGGGTTATGAGGTCTAAGTTTTCAATAAGGCCAGATGGTGATAGATCAAAGTTTTCATTAACAATTTTATTGATTTTATCTAAACATATTTTTTCAGACTCAAATGTGTTGATATAAATTGATACAGGCTCAGAAATTCCAATGGCATAAGATGCTTGTACTTCACAATAATCGCAAAGATCATTCTTTATTAATGACTTAGCCACTTGCCTGAGCCCATAAGCAGCTGAGCGATCAACTTTTGTTGGATCTTTGCCTGAAAAACCTCCACCACCATGTCTAGCCATTCCACCATAGGTGTCTACAATGACTTTTCTTCCAGTTAAGCCACAGTCACCAACTGGGCCCCCTATGACAAATCGGCCAGCAGGATTAATTAGATATTTTGTTTTATTGTCTAGAAGTTTTTCAGGTAAACATGAATCAATAATTTGTGTTTTAACAATTTCTCTTAAGTCCTCTAAATCCAGATCATCACTATGCTGTGTTGATAGAACAATTGAATCAATTCGTTTTGGTTGATAATTTGAATCGTATTCTATAGAAACTTGCGATTTTGCGTCTGGTCGTAATCCAAAGCCCTTAGATTTTCTTATTTCTGAGTGTTTGAGCATTAATTTATGAGCTAAAGCAATTGGTAGTGGCATAAGTTCTGGGGTCTCTTTGCAGGCATATCCAAACATCAAACCCTGATCTCCTGAGCCTAAAACCGCATCTCCTGAGATACCAGCATCTATATCTTTGCTCTGCTCAGAAATGAGATTTTGAAATTCAAAGCTAGCGCTGGTAAATCCAAGATCATCTTCGATATACCCTATATCTTTAACTACTTTTCTCGCTACAGCTTCATAATCAACATTAGCATTTGACGTTATCTCTCCAGCAACAACAACTGTATTATTTTTTATAAGAGTCTCGCAAGCTACTCGAGAATTTGGATCTGATTCAAGACATTCATCTAAGATTGCATCGGAAATTTGATCACAAATTTTGTCAGGATGCCCTTCTGAAACTGATTCAGACGTGAAGATATAAGACATTACAAGCCCTCAATATTGATACCATCAATTTGTAAAGACTCTTTAATTAATGGATTTATGACAGCTTCAGTTTCTTCATCGGTTATATTATTTTCAAGAGCTTGGAATTTAAATCTATATCCAACCTTTAAAAGGTTTTGTTTTTTATTTTCAAATAAATCAAAGACAAAACAGTCTACCATTAACTCTGATGATTCTTTGTACTTTTTAATAAGTGTGGCTAGCTGCTCAAGATTTTCATAGTTATCAAGGCTGAATGATAGATCACGGTAAGAGGCAGGATAGTCTGAAATTCTGCTTTGCTTCTTGGAAGGCAATTTCAAATTGTTAGTAGCTATTTCAAAACTGAATACAGGTGTTTTCGTTTTAGAGCCAACGAATTCTTTAGATAGCTTACCAATTCGTCCAATATGTTCTTCATTGCAAAAGACTTTTTCATATAGATCATAGTTTTGAGACTGATCCAGTTCAAAATTTACTTCCTTACCTAAGATCTCAGAAAAAATTGTTTTAATTAACCCTTTCAAATAAGAATAATCTAGCTGGGTATTAAATTCTTTGTAATTTTTATTGGTTTTACCACTAACAATAACAGCTAACTTATTCTCATTACCGTCTTTAGTGTAAATATCAGAAAATTCAAATAACTTTATTGAATCTTTTTGTCTGTTTTGATTGAAGACCACATTTTCTTTAATTGATTTTGTTATGCAAACCCTCATCTTTGATCTTTGCTTATCTAACGGGTTATCTACTGATATAGCAGAATCATCTTGATTATCATTGAAAGGAAAATTTACCACTTCAAAAAAACCATTATTAACAAGGTAATCTCGACATAGTTCTTCAAAGTTCGCTTCAATTTTCTTCGCTTTTACAGGCAAGGCTAAAGTTTTTGAGGCAATATTATCGTAGCCAATCATTCTGGTGATCTCCTCTGCAAGATCATTTAGCTGATCTACATCTGATCTGTGCGACGGAACCACGACTTTATCTTCTGTCATGAAGTAGAGAGAGTTAAGATAGTTTTTTTGTTCTGTTTCAGTAAGCTCTGTGCCAATTATCTTATTTAATCTATCAGAGTCGAACTCTACTTCAGTTCTGTCCACTTTTCTTTGCTCTGTTTTTAATGCAAGTGTTTTAATCTGTGCATGATCAGCAACTACAGCAATAAACCTTCTTAAAACTTGTTCTTGCGAAAGAAAATCAACTCCTCTTTCAAATTTGTAAGATGCCTCAGAGTTGAGGTTATATTGACGAGCTTTACCCAGAATCTCCTCAGGCTTGAAATAAGCACACTCAACTAAAACTTTCGTTGTTTCTGCGCTGCATGAAGTGCTTTCATCACCCATGGTCCCAGCTAAATCAACGGCAACATCATTAATAGTGAAAACTAAATTTTCTCCCTTAAGTTCTATTTCACTGCCCAGAAGTGTTTTAAATTTTTCTTGTTTATTTCTTTTCACAAGAACTAGAGGACCATTGATCTTACTGGCATCATAGCAATGAGTTGGTTGGCCTGTTTCATAGGCAAGGTAGTTAGAAATATCGGTAAATAAATTGTTCTTATTAAGTTTTAGATCTTTAAAGTAATTCTCTAGATAAGGTGCATAATCTTTAACTTTTCCTTCAATCTCAATTTCAACAAAACTAATATTTGGGCAAAGATCTTCTGCTTTGTTTTCAAATTTGAAATTTGCTTCTGGTAATTCGTCTTCAAAAATATTCTGATCAAGTTTCGCAGAATAGAAATAATTAAGATCACGAGCAAGACCTTTCAACGATAAGCAATCTCCTCTGTTAGGTGTAATTTCCATATCAAATACCTCACCCTCTAATTCGTGTTCATGACCAAGTTGAAATAATTTCTTGGAGAGTTCTTCAAGAGATGGTTTTTTTTCCAAAAAATTGAGCAAGTGTGAGTAAACTATTTTCATTTAAATTGCCTCAAGAAATCTAAGTTCGATTTGTAAAAATCTCTTATATCAGACACACCATATTTGAGCATAGCAATCCTTTCGATCCCTAGACCAAAAGCTAAGCCTGAATATTTTTTAGAATCAACTTTGCAGTTTCGTAAAACTTTTGGATTAACGACACCACAACCGAGTATTTCTAACCATTTATCACCAAACAAGACATCTACCTCTGCAGATGGTTCAGTAAACGGAAAGTAAGATGGTCTGAATCTTAATTTTGCCTCTTCGCCGAATAATGAGTGGCAAATTTTATAGATGAGGTCCTTTAAATGGGCAAAACTTACATCCTCATCAATAAATATGCCTTCTATCTGATGAAACATAGGAAGATGAGTGGCATCATCATCTTTTCTATAAACTTTGCCTGGTGATATAAACGCCATTGGGCCTTGCCTCTCTAGCATGCATCTTACTTGCACCGGTGAAGTATGCGTTCGAAGAACACTTTTCATACCGTCCACATAAAAGGTGTCGTGCATTTCTCTAGCAGGGTGAGATGCAGGGATATTCAGCATATCGAAGTTGTATTCTTCGCTCTCAATTTCAGGGCCCTCAGCAACTTCAAAGCCAAAAGATGTAAGCAATTTTACTAATTCAAACTTTACTTGATTAATGGGGTGAACTGCCCCGATCTCTCGATCTAGACTAGGTAAAAATATCTCTTTTGGTTTCGACATTAATCTATAGCAGTTTTCACAACTTTCTCAAAAGCTGCTTTATCCTGTATAGCTAACTCTGACAGCATCTTTCTGTCAAGTTCTATGCCTTTTTTGTTCATACCGGCAATGAACTTAGAATAGGTATGCCCAAGATTTCTAACTTCGGCATTAATCCTAGTAATCCATAATCTTCTGAAATCTCTTTTTCTATTTTTTCTATCCCTGTAGGCATATTGCAGGGATTTAATTAATGATTGTTTGGCCGTTTTAAATAAACGAGAACGAGCACCATAATGGCCTTTTGTTCGAGCTAGAACAGCTTTATGCTTTTTTGCGGCTAAATTTCCTTTTGTTGTTCTTGGCATTTTATGCTTCCAATAGCTTATTCACTACTTTAAGGTTTGCACCTTCAAGATGTGATGTCCCTCTAGCGTGTCTTTTCTTTTTAGTCTTATGTTTGGACAATATATGATTTCTGCCGGCGGACCTCATCTTAAGGCCTGAACCAGTTACTTTAAATCTCTTTTTTGCACCAGAGTGATTCTTTAATTTACTCATTTTACCTTCTTAGGTGTCAGTAGCGCGCTATAAGTTCTATTTTCAAACTTTGGTTCCACTAACACAGATGCAATATCTTCCGTTTCTTTGATGATGCTGTCAAGTAAAGTTTTTCCGAAACTCGTGTTTCCAAGTTCTCTTCCACGGAAAGTAACAGAGATTTTGACGTTAGCTTTTTTCTCAATAAAACCAATAATTTTTTTCAATTTGGTATTAATATCACCTGTGTCGATGTTAGGACGCATTTTAATTTCTTTTTGTTCTATTTTTTTCTGTGTTTTTTTAGCCGCAGATTGTTTCTTCTTCTGATCGAATTTATGTTTACCGTAATCCAGAATTTTTGCCACACAAGGTTCTTTATCAAAGGTGATTTGTAATAAGTCTAGACCCTTCTCCTGAGCAATTTTAAGGGCGTCATCTTTACTATAAACGCCGAGTTTTTCACCATTATCACCAATAACTGTTAAAGTTTGAGCTTTAACGTACTTATTAACTGGTGCCTGAGGCAGTCTTCTTCTTTGTCTTTGTGGTCTCAAATTATTTTGGGTTGTAAAAATTTAACGTGCATAGAATTAGCACTGCTGAAAAGTCTTATGTAATATCATAGAATGCAAATGTTATACGATTTAAAGATTTAATCAAGAGTTTGTATCCCATAAAGATTCGGGTACTTTCATAGTTTTTATTTCTATGGCATTACCACTCGGATCACGAATAAAAAATGTTTCTTGTTCACGATAGCCTCCTTCAAATCTTAAATAAGGTGCATCTAAGAAATTATATTCCTCACTATTGATAATTCTCTGCTTAACTTCTTGAAAATCATTATTCGAAAGATGAATGCCAAAATGGGGCACACATACGTTACCCATATCTACATGATGTCTATGACTATGAGTTAATTCTTCCTCGCCAGCATTATGCAAAGTGAGTTCATTGCCCCAAAAATTTATGTCTTGCCATTTACCTTCTTCAAAATTACCTTCCTCACAACCCAAAAACTCACAATAGAACTCTTTTGACTCATCGATTGATCTGACTGGAATAGCTAGGTGAAATCTTGAACTCATCGACTAATTATAAAACTCTTTTGTAAGACTTTGTATCTCCTTAGCCAAATCTATGTTTATACTCAAGTCTTTTGAAATTTGTTGTGAGCTTAGCTTCGCTAAAGGTTCTATCGAGTTATATTTAGCATAGATTCGTTCAACTATTTTTGGTCCGACACCATTAATATCAAACAGAAAATGTTTCTTCATATCCTTGCGTTTTTTGCTTCTAAAATTCTTAAGCGCAAATCTATGGGCCTCATCCCTAATATCTAAAAACAGTTTTGAGATATCTTCTGAATTACGAAATTCGTAGTCACCTGCATGCGTATGTAGGGTTTCAAGACCGTATTTTCTCTTAACGCCTTTTGATACCGATACACATTGAATATTTATATCTAATCTATCTGATATGTAATTTAAGTGGGTCTTGCCACCGTCAATTAAAATTAAATCTACTTCAGGTATTGATTTAAGATACTTATTAATTCCAAATACCAGTGAGTCCAAATCGGACTCAGAAATTGCAATGGGCACTCGAAAAAATCGGTATTTACTTTTATCGAATGAGTTTTCTGAGAAATTTACACATGAGACAGTTTTTATATCGCCACTAACGCCACTCACGTCAAATCCTACAATAGTTGGTTCTTCGATGGTATTAAGATTTCTACGCAGAAAATCCAAAGATTGAGCATATTTTTGATATTTCGTAGCTTGGTTTAATAAACCTTCATTAGCATTTTTATTAGCAAGCTCAATCCACTCAGCTTTTTTCCCTTTGACCG
>CACIDC010000014.1 GCA_902585315.1 uncultured SAR86 cluster bacterium | reverse complement strand
TATAAGATTCTTCTCTTAAGTTTTGATTTTTTTAAGTATTTCTTTATGTTTTTTTCTATCGATTTCATAGCCAGAAAAGATAATTATCGGGATTAAAAATAAGATCATTATTAATGGGCCTTGGAACAATGCAAGCATTTCTCTCTGAGCGAATGTAGCTTCAACTGATCCTTGTGGATAAGATATTAACCAAAGAACGGACATTGAGAAAAATTGGCCTAATCCCGTCATACACTTTGCGCAAAAAGACGTTAGTGAGCTAATTGTTCCATCTTGTCTTAACTTTGATTCTTTTTGCACTTGGTCAATCATATCAGGCAACATAGATTCTCTTGTCATAAGACTCATTACGGAAAATGTGCCAGTGATAAAAATAAAAACTGAGAGGTAGTATACCAGTGAGTTTGTACCAAATTCTGGCATTAATCCGATCTTATATAAAATAAATGGAGTTGCCTGGAAAATCCCAATGATAATAAGACTAAATAATAGGATTGTTCTTTTTTCAAAGGTTCTCACTAGTTTTGGAATTAGAAACCAACTAACAATTGTTGAGAGGAAATAAATCTTAATAAATTCTTGAACTTGAAGAGTAGATAAACCCCAAAACTGGGTCTGTGTTAAGAATGTTAAGCTGTTAGCTAGGCCCCATGCAAGTTGTATTGTTATAGAACCTAAAAGAAACAAAATTATAGTTTTGTTTTTATAAACAAAACTTAGTTGATTTTGAATATCTCTAAAGGGGGTGTCATTTTTTTCTGATATTGGCCACTCATAAAGCTTTGGAATAAGATTCTTTGTCCCAATTATTGAGATTAGCCCAAGTACAAACATTATGACTGAACCAAATATTCCGATGTTAAACCACTCTTCATTATTATTGAGATTAATAAAAGGCAAAATTAAAAATGAATGTGACAACGCAATGAGTGACTGAAAACCCTCACGAAGAGACATTATATTTGCCTTATCTTCATATGACTCAGGAATTTCAGCTGCTAAAGCTCTATGAGGTATATCAAATAACGTAACTGAAAATCTGGTTAAAATTGCAAAAAATAACAACCAAAAAAATAAAAAAATTTGATTTTCTGACCAATCAGGGCTCGGTAAAAACAGCATTAAATAACTTAGAGATATTGGAAAGAGTGAAAAAGCCATCAGAATATGCCTTCTTCCAAATTTAGATCTTATCCTATCTGAAAATGTTCCTATCAAAGGATCGCTCAATGCATCAATAAACAAAGCTATTAAAAGAGCAAAACCTGTTAAGAGAGGACTTAAACCTAATACAGTTAAGTAATAAGCACCTAAATACCAAACAAAAAAATCAGTTTTTATAGCATTTACACCACCACCTAAACCAAATGAAACTTTTTGTATTACGTTTATTTTCAAAATATTAATTTAAGGATTTAATTTTATTTTCAACGTCGATTCTTAAATGTTTCCAAAAAATTTGATAGTCCCATATGTGCAAATCTTTCATGCCCGTGAAATCATTTTTTAGAATTCTATCAATGGCACTCCCTTTTGTTTCTAAATAACCTTGAATACCAATTTTTGCCGAAAAGTTTTGATCTTCAGCAAAATTAATTTTTCGAACATAACTGTCATTTTTTAATGTTGCAGCATAATCAAAAAGTGGAGAAATACCAGAAATTTTAGGCATAAGAATAGAGTCAATTTCATTTTTTTTCCACTTTCTTGAAGCATTCATTGAAATAGGATTAGTAGTATTTAATTTTTTTATTTCCCGAAGAGAATATTTTTCTCCGTCAAACATCCAATATTTTAATCTAGGTCTTTTGCCGCCTTGCCCTATCGTTTGGAATTGAACTATGCATCCCTCCTCTAAAAATTTTTTTGAAATGTCTGTACCAAGTTTTTGTATGTACTCTTCTTCCAAAGGATAACCAACTAAATAAGCTGAAATGAGTTTTGTTGATAGTATTTTTCTAAAAATTTTCTCGGATATCAACCGTTGAGCATGAAGTGCTCCTTGACTATGTGCAGCTATAAAAAAAGGCCTCTCATTAGGGCGAACATCAAGAAAAAATTTAAATGCTGCTTTTACATCTTCATAAGCTACTTCTAATGCTTCTGCACTATCCTCACCTAAATTCTGTGATATTGCTGCAAAAGTTGCTTGACGATATTCGGGAGCATAGATATTGCAAGTCTCACTGAAAACTGATGCTTGAGTAGCAAGCATTAGATCTGTTCTTTGAGATGTCGCTGAATTATGGTCAAGATTGAAATTCCATTCTTTCAAAAAAAAACCAGTTGGATGAATGAAGAAACAATCCTCCTTTTTAAGTTCTTGAGAGTGGTTCTTTTCTGGATCTAATAAAGCAACAGAACTTTTGCCAGGGATTGCTGCCCAAAATTGTTTGTTACCATAGTCTGGTGGGGAGGGAACACGTTTTTTTGAGAAAGAATTATCTGGTGTAATTGATGAAAAAAAATCGTTCATTAAAGAACTTTCTGGTTTCATTTATTCATTGACAGTTAAAACGTATTCTTGAACAGCTGCATCTACGCCATCAGTCACAATAATACTTATCGAATATTCACCTGCATCATCTTCTCTAGGTGTACCACCCACTCTTCCGCTTTGATTTATTGAAATAAAATCAGCCGGTTCACCATCAGAATTATTTATTACTTCCATGGAGTAGTTTAGATTATCTCCATCTTCATCAGTGGCTCTCACAGGATAGAAGTATGCCTGATTTACATATGCGTCCGTAAATGGTGTTGAAGTTATTACAGGTGCGCTATTAGCGACTCCCTCAAGTTCAGGAGATAAAGAGATGGCAAGGTTGTTTATATTTGAATCAGTAATTTCAAAATTTGGTGTGGTTCCAGACATTTCTCCAGGACCACCCCACGAATTGTCACCATTAATATCTGAGCCAATAACCATTCGATACGTTCCAGGTTCAATACTTGTAAAAATGAAACTACCTTGCCCATCGTTGATGGCAGATGTTGCTTCTTGGACAGGAACACCAGTTGGATCTAACAGACGTGCTTTTAGTGTAGGAAAATTAACATCATAAGCTTCACCAATTACATTAAATATTACGTTTACTCCAACTGAAAGAAGCTCGTATCCTTCAAATGGCAAATCAGCCCCCTCAACTAATGGAAAATCGAATAAAACCGTTGTATTTACCCAACCAGCCCAATCATAGTCTTCTTGTTTTGTTACAGTAAAAGTTAATCCGTCAGCTTGTATATCTAAAAATTCTGTTTGGTATGTATATGTAATTTCATTAAAACCCTCGCCAGCTGCGCCACTTGGTGTAATTGTGAATTGTCCAGTATAAGATTCTTCGGGTGTCAAAGTAACCATAGAAGGCCCTTCATAATATGGAAGCGTATCAAAGCTTGTAAAGTATCCATTTTGGAAGGAATCAATTGCTTTTATGGCTTTCTCTAAATCAATAATTCCGTAACCTAAGTGTTCATCCCAACCTGGTCGCGCAACCGAATCATTTGGCCTTGCTTCTTTGTTCACGTCATTAGTAAGAAGGTTGGCAGCTAACATTTTGTCAACTTCAATATAGGTTAATGAATTTGGTAACGTAGCATTAGACTCAAATGGTTTTACGATATCTTCATAATAATATTTTATTAAACCAAGAAAACCTGCGCCATGAGGTGAAGCCATTGAAGTGCCCTGTGCCCCTATCATTGGATTTCCGTTATTGCTTGATTGCACATAGTTATCTACTCGCGCATAAGCGTATACAAGGTCATCGATACCGTCAGCGTTCCAATCAGAATACTCACCACCTGGTGCTGCGAAAGCAACATATTCATTTGTGGATGAGTAACTTGATCTTCTATCAGTACCATTTGTGGCACCAACTGCATAAACTTTTGGGCATGCAGAAGGGTAACCAATTGATCCGATTCCACTATTGCCTGAAGAAGATGCAATTAGTACTCCTTTATCGGCTAGCTCACCTAATTTAACACATGAAGCAGAATTGGCACTACCACCAGATCCACCATAACTCATATTCATAGAATGTATTTTTTGACCAGCACTTCTTTGTGCAAAAGTTGTTACAGAATCGTTGGCGTCCCCATTAAGATATAAATATGCACCATAGGTTGCTGATCCTGGACAACCACTTCCACCACAAACTCTTATAGGAGTTACCCTTGCAGCCATGCCATTTCCATCTAGACCATCATTTAGCATTGAGATTGTACTACCTACATGTGTACCATGGCTAAAAGAGCCAGTCGTAAATTGGTCATCATCGGCAAGAGCATCATTATCTACCATGTCCCAGCCCCATTGAGTATCAAAAATTGAACGTTTATAGGCAGGATCAATTGATAAAGGGCTACCAGTGTCTAAAACAGCAACATTCACAGGCTTAACGTCTTGGCCAATTATATCTAATGCTTCTGGAATATTAACTGCGTCAAAATTCCACCATTGGTATGATCCATTTCTAGGATCTGCTGAGAAAGGTTCAACTTGCAAATATCTGTTCCAGCTCGGCTCAACAAATAAATTTGGAGACCTGGCACTCAAAACCGAAATAGCTTTCATATATCTTGCTTTTGTATAAGTCTCTGGAAAATTATCTCTCAATGTTGAAGTATAATTTTCGTCGTTACCTAAACCTGCGATTTTCGATAAGTCATTCAAAGTTAAATTGACTAATCCACCATCAACATTGCCCATTTCCGCAGTAAGTTCATTTTCTGTTTGATTTAAATTAAAACCACTAAAAGCTGGTCTTTTGGCAATTAAAATTTCATCCAAATTAAAATCTGAATTTGCTCTTGCTGAGGCGTCTTTTTGTTCTTGTGAACTGGCAAATTGTGGAGTTTGAGTTAATACATATGCTGATGGTACAGAATTATCAACTCTGTAATGATCTATAATTACGTAATATATATCCCCTTCTCCAGAAGGGATGTAAGCATTTTCAACTTTTGAATAGGTTCCACCAACACTTATGTTATTTTCCTCAGAGTCAATTACAAACATATCTAGATCTACGTTGCTTGTGGTGTTGCCGTTATTACCATCATGGTTAACCATTGTTAGTTCAAGGTTAGTTTGGCTAGGCCCAGCTATTACTTGATATATATCAATATCATCTTCTCCTCCAACCCATCCAAGGAGTGTTGCATCTGATTCTAAAAATTGAGCTCTGTTTGTAAAATTATTAGTGATATTTTCAATGTCTGGGCTATTTAAATCAGAATCTAGAGCAAAAGGCCCATCTATACCCAAGGCTCCTGAAACATTGTATGTGCCAGGACTAGGGGTTGGTTCTGGTGTTGGTTCCGGTGTTGGTTCAGGTGTTGGTTCCGGAGTTGGTTCAGGTGTTGGTTCCGGAGTTGGTTCCGGAGTTGGTTCTGGTGTTGGTTCCGGAGTTGGGGCTGGTGTTGGTGCTGGAGTTGGGTCTGGTGTTGGTTCAGGTGTTGGTTCTGGTGTTGGCTCAAGTGTAGTTCCATCTGGTTTAAACAAATACCAAACTCCTCCAACAGCATTACCTGTTGCTGCTGAATCTGAATTATCTCCGGTATATTGATATGCTGGTTGATCGTTAATAAGAATTTGGTTGTCTGAGTTTTTTGTAAATGTTGCAACTTCATCTCCTGTGGCGACAAAATCAACTACTAGCTCGGAAATATCTCTATCTGTGGTTGCATATGGCCACGAAGAACCTTGATAGGTGCCTTCACCATTTGTGCCATCAGGAGTGTAGGCATAAACTGTTCTTAAATCGGCAATAGCATTTCCGCCTGGTGTAGCACTCGCATTAATACCGGACATCTGAATAACATCATAAGCAGTACCATCAATAGTTACTGACAATAAAGAAGCTGTTAATGGTGCTGGTGTTGGGGCTGGTGTCGGTGCTGGAGTTGGGGCCGGTGTTGGGGCTGGTGTTGGTGCTGGAGTTGGGGCTGGTGTTGGTGCAGGAATTGGATACGCACTTGGCGGATTTGAATTACCACCTCCACCACAAGCAACTAAAATTATTGTTGGTAGCGCTGATATTAATAAGCCCAACTTATTCTTTAAAAACATAACTCTTTAATTAATAATTTTTTATAAAAAAACAACTCAACACTAGCAAATCTGTGGTATTGATTGGAAATTGTAACATTGATGTGTAAATTCTTATACAAATAAATGATGGTGGGTCGTATAGGATTCGAACCTATGACCAACGGGTTAAAAGCCCGGTGCTCTACCAGCTGAGCTAACGACCCATCAATTTCACTGCGCTATTCTAGACTACTTAATGTCTCAGCGGAAGCTTTTGCTGCAGAACTATCAGGATATTCTCGAATAACACTTTCAAAAAGCGCAACCGCTCTTTCTTTATTGCCTTGCTCAGAATATATAGTGCCAAGCTTAAATTTTGCTAGAGGCACTTTCCAGTGTGCAGGATACAGGCCAACAAGCGTATTATAATTTTGAGTTGCAACCGCCAAATTTCCATTAGTTAAATTTATTTCGCCCATCCAAAAATAAGCTAAAGGAGTATCATCAGAATCATTATTAGTCTGCACAAATGCATTTAAAGCACTTAAAGCTTCATTAAGCTGTCCCTTTCTTATCAAAAGTATAGCTTGATCATATGAATTCAGAACCTGATCATCTCTCTCAACTATTGCTTCTGATTTCTGAAGATCTTCTATGGACATAAGAGAAATGAGTTTTGAGTCAATCTCATTTATTTTTTGAATATTTTTTTCTTGATAGAAATCTAGCTGCGTCTGTATCACTTCGATCTCATTTCTGAGAGTTGCTATCTCTTTTTCAAGGTTTTGAATCTTGAGGTATAACTCAATAAATTCTTTATCACTGTTTTCCTGAGCCAGCATATTTAAGCTGAGGAACGATGCTAAAAGAAAACGTAGCACTATTTATTTAAGAATAATTCTGCTCTTCTATTTTTTGACCAAGCTGTCTCATTAGAGCTGTTATCAACTGGCATTTCTTCGCCATAGCCAACTACTTCGATGTTAAATGAAGATATACCTGTTGCGGTCAAGAAATCTTCCACTGCTTTTGCTCTTCTTTCACTTAAAGCAAGGTTATATTCTCTCGTCCCACGCTCATCTGCATGACCTTCAACTAAAAGCGTATAGCTCGAATTTGCTTTCATTAAACTAGAAACAGCGAACAATTCCTCTAAAGACTCTTCTCTCAGAGTATCATCGTCATAGTCAAACAATACAGTTACATAAGCCTCGCCTAAATCCAAGTCAGACATCAGTACTTTGTCATCTTGCTTACTGCTATCAGTTAAATCAACTGTCCTAGTTTCTTGCACATCTACTTTTTCTACAGGTGTTGATGAACAAGCAAAAATTATAAATATCGAAAAAAGTGAAATTAATATATTTTTCATAATTACCTTAAAAATGGTGACCAAGCTGGTTCTTTTAATTCTCCATATAAAGCTGGAAGGTTAAAACTTACCTTACTACTAATGTTTATTCCAGCAAGATAAGATAAATTTCCTTCTTTTGTGGAATAGATTATAACATTGCCATTAGGTGCTATGCATGGACTTTCGTCATTTTTAGTTGAAGTGAGGACTTCTAAATTTCTTGAACTTAAATCTAATTTTGCAATATTGAAGTCGGAATTTGATCGGTGCACAAATATAATTTCACTTTTATCAAGGTACGATGCTCTGGCATTATAGCTGCCTTCAGTAGTAAGTCTTCTTTTAAGCTTTGATCTTACATCTATTTCATAAATTTGAGGGCTTCCAGATCTATCTGAAGTAAAAATAATTTTTCTCCCATCAGGAGACCAAGCTGGTTCTGTATCAATAGCAAGATTTTCAGTTAATCTCGTAATTTTTTTTGATTTTAGGTTAATGGTGTAAATTTCAGAGTTGCCATCTTTCGTGCTAGTGAATGCCAGATCTTTATTGTTGGGTGACCATGCTGGTGAGCTCACAGAAGACTTAGAACTTAATATTAGACTCCTTTGACCAGTTGCTAAATTTTGAGTAAAGACTTGTGCTCGATTATTCTCGAATGAAACATAAGCTATTTCTTTTGCATCTGTTGACCAGGCTGGTGATATTATTGAATTATTTGACTTGAGAAGGACTTCTTCATTAAATCCATCTGCATCACTAATAATTAATTCATGTATATCCGCATTTCTCGTTACATACATGAGTTTTGTTGAAGAAATTCCCTCTATACCGTAAAAATATTCGTATATTCCATCAGATACATAATGACTTGATTGTCTGAGACTGTCAGGCAAACCTAAAACTTTTCTTTTATCTTCTATTTCATTGTAGCTAACATCAAATATTGAGTAAGCAACATCAAGAGCATTATCTTCATCAAGTACTTCAATAAAAATTATCGAATCTACATCCAATAATAGCCAGTCTCTTTGAATGACTTCAT
This sequence comes from uncultured SAR86 cluster bacterium, assembly GCA_902585315.1. Classification (GTDB taxonomy): domain Bacteria; phylum Pseudomonadota; class Gammaproteobacteria; order Magnimaribacterales; family TMED112; genus TMED112. The sequence goes on along the minus strand of CACIDC010000014.1, from coordinate 2,298 downwards.
CCTCATTCATAGGAATACTCAATAACTCATCAATGCCAAGCACTCTAAATTCACCTGTTCTCTTGAGATCATTTGAGATTACATTAATTATTTCTTGTCCTTTAAAGGAATTACTATTTTTTTCTAAAATTGCTATTTTTATGGGCTTAATTGCACTCTCTGTGATTTCAAGTACAAGATCTGCACTGAATTCTAAAGCTAAGAAAAATAGAAAAATTATTCTTTTCATTCTGGTTTAAACCTCAGTGTAAAATTTGAGAAATATATCTGAAAAGTTTGATCGTCTAAACTTCTGACGTATCTAATTTGTCTGTATTTTCTTATAGCATTCAATGCAGCACGATCAAATGCTCTATCTCCACTTGTTTGTTTCATTTCTATATTTTCAATTATACCCAGCCTATTGATACTTAAATTAAAATCTGCAAACATGCCTATCTCTGCGCTATTAGGTCTAATCCATATTGCTTCTATATCTTTGATTACTTTATAACTGATTTGTTCAACAACATCAGCATTATCAGTAATTCTCTTCTGAGTTTCTTCCTCTCTTAAATAATCTTCAAAATTTTTAATTTCTTTTGGCTTATCATCTTCTGATTGTTCAGTAATTGTTTTTTTTTCTTCTTTTTCTTGAGGCGCAGAGCTTTTAATCACCTCTACTTTTTCTCGTAGCTCCTCATCAAAAAAATTCACGTTTGTTATCTTTCTCGAAGTGCTCACTTCGCTTTCAGTTGCAAAAAACACATAACTAAGAAAAATTAAAATATGAACTGCAATTGAGAAAAGTAATGCTGTAAACCATTTCATCATGGCTGTGTTGCTAGAGAGAAATTATCAGCACCATTTGCTTGCAGCGTGCTCAATAATTCTGCTATTGATTGATAAGAAGTATTTTGATCACCTCTCACAATAATTTCTACATCAGGATTTGTTTTCACAACTTTAGCAAAGCGATCTTCTATGAAACCCAAAGAAACCTGAACATTGCTCCCGTCCTCTTCGATAAAATATTGTCCATTTGCATTTACATCAATGATAAATGGTTCACTATTCTCAAGCTCGATTTCATCAGCGGGCACACTTGGAAGATTAATATCTAATCCTTGAACTGCTAGGGGAGCGACAACCATAAAAATTACCAGCAAGACTAACATTATGTCTACATAAGGCACTACGTTAATTTCATTTATTGCTTTGGTAGATTTGCTTCTTTTTTCTAAAAGCATTTTTTATTTTCTGTTAATTTGCATTATTAATTGTTCTGCAAATGCTAGAGATCCATTAATTAAATTATCTAGTTTTTTTGAAAACTGGTTATATGCAATTAGAGCAGGTATTGCAGCTAATAAGCCTACTGCCGTAGCTACTAAAGCTTCAGATATTCCTGGTGCAACAGAACTTAAAGTTAATTGTGCCGTTGTCGAAAGACCTTGGAACGCATTTATTATCCCAATTACTGTACCTAATAATCCAATGTAAGGTGCACTTGAGCTTATTGTTGCAAGCAATGAAAGGTTTTTTGATAGCCTCTCCTCTTCTCTATTAACAATGACCCTAACAAGTCTCTCTGTTGATTCAACTCTATTAACTGAATTATTTTTATCTGTCATATTGTCATAAACTGAAACAAGTATTAGTTCTGATGGCTCTAGGTCTCCAATGTCTTTTTCTTTAAGTTGAAGGTAAAGATCCTCAATCTCAACACCTTCCCAAAACTTATCTTCTATTTCATGGGAAGCATCGGTTGACCTTGTTAGGGTGAAGTATTTTTCAAATATTAAAACCCATGAAGTAATTGAAGCGACTATGAGAATAGCCAATATTAATTGCACAGGCAATGAAGCTTGTAATAGTAGTTCTAGAGCATCAAAATCCACTATTTATGTCCCTCTAAATCAATTTGGTATTTCTCATTGAGTAAATAGATAAAACTTTCCCAATTTAAATCCACAAGTTTGCTTGTATCAGATAGTTGTTCATTCAAATTTTTGACCATAATTCTTACCCTAATAGGTTTATTATCAAATTTATAAACTAAAGCTGGAAACTCTCCATCGCCATTAACACCTAAGACCTGTTCCCACCAAGCGGTTGCTGGTTCAAAACCTTTTTTATAGGCTTTACACTCTATGTTCCACCTTCCAATTTTTAAGTCGGGGTGATTCTTCTCTTGGTATTGGTTCAGTATTCTTCTAACTGGTTTGATAAGGTCAAGATCTTCTTGTAATTTTTTAGCAATTTTTCTTTCGAAATCATGCCCTTTTTTTCTTTGATTAATTGTCATGATTTAAAAAC
>CACIDC010000013.1 GCA_902585315.1 uncultured SAR86 cluster bacterium | reverse complement strand
AGAGGTACAAATGGCTAAGAAAAAGATTAAAGATTTTAAAACAATGAAATTAGATGCACTTAAAACAGAGCTAATAGCTAATCGAAAAGTATTGTTTGAAAATAATTTCAAACATAAAATGGGCCAACTTAAAGAAAGTCATTCATTAAAAGAAGCTAGAAAGAATATAGCAAGAATTAAAACGGAGATTAACGCAAAAAATGGCAGCTAGGACTTTACAAGGCACAGTTACAAGCCAAAAAATGAATAAAACCAGAACAGTGGTTGTCGCAAGACGTACAAAACACCCAAAATACGGGAAGTACATCAATTTGTCTACGAAATACCACGTACACGATGAGAAAGAAGTATCAAAAGAAGGTGATATCGTGCTTATTCAGGAATGTAAACCAATATCAAAAACAAAAAATTGGATGTTAGTTGATGTTGTTCAAAAAGGAGAATCAGAGTGATACAGACTCAAAGCATGCTAAGTGTTGCCGATAACAGTGGTGCAAGAGCGGTAATGTGCATCAAAGTTTTAGGTGGTTCTAAAAGAAGAACTGCCAATATTGGTGATGTCATTAAAGTAGCAGTGAAAGAGGCTCTGCCTCAAAGCAAAATTAAAAAAGGTTCTGTTATGAATGCACTTATAGTTAGAAGCAAGTCAGGTGTAAGAAGACAAGACGGATCAAAAATTGGTTTCGATGAAAATGCAGTTGTATTGCTAAACACTAATAGAGATCCTGTCGCAACCAGAATTTTTGGTCCTGTCACAAGAGAATTAAGAACAGCAAAATTTATGAAAATTGTTTCGCTCGCCCCGGAGGTACTTTAAATGAAATTAAAGAATACAAAATTAAGACAAGGCGATGAAGTCATCGTGGTTTCTGGAAGAGAGAAAGGTAAAAGGGGCAATATTAAGAAAATTGTTGGAGATAAATGCATAGTCAATGATCTGAATCTTGCAAAAAAACATACAAGACCTAACCCACAACTGGGCATCACAGGTGGAATAGTAGAGAAAGAAATGCCAATTAATCTTTCAAACGTGATGATATGGAATAGTGCAACAAAGAAGAAAGACAAAATAGCTTTTAAAGATGAAAAAGGCAAAAAGACTCGAGTGTTTAGATCAACTGGAAAGAATATTAAATAATGAAATTAAGAGAGAAGTACACGAAAGAAATTGCACCCATGCTTAAAGAAAAGCTTGGTTTCAAATCAATAATGCAGGTTCCTAAGCTCAAGAAAATTACTATCAACATGGGTGTTGGTGAGGCGTCAAAAGATAAAGGAGTACTCGAAAATGCAGTACAAGATTTAGAGGCTATTGCTGGTCAAAAAGTAGTTATTACTAGAGCCAGAAAAGCTGTTTCAACTTTTAAAATTAGAGAAGAGTATCCAATAGGCTGCAAAGTTACTTTGAGAGGGGAAAAAATGTATGACTTTTTTGAGAGACTGGTTAATTTGGCAATTCCCAGGGAAAAGGATTTTAGAGGTTTAAGTGTGAAATCTTTTGATGGAAGAGGAAATTATAATATGGGCATTAAAGAACAAATAATTTTTCCTGAAATTGATTACGATAAAGTAGATAAGTTAAGAGGTATGGACATTGCTATAACAACTTCAGCGACTAAAGATAGTGATGCAAAAGAATTATTAGAATCATTTAATTTTCCATTCAGAGGTAAAAATGGCTAGGAAATCAATAATCGAAAGAGAAAAGAAAAAGATAAAACTTGTAGAAAAGTTTTCTCAAAAACGCGCTGCTCTAAAAGATGAGCAGAGAAAAGCTGCTACCTTTGAGGAAAAAATGGATATACAGAGAAAATTACAAAAGTTGCCAAGAAATTCAAATCCATCAAGGGTTGTAAGAAGGTGTGCTCTTACAGGGAGACCGAAAGGTGTATACAGAAAATTTGGCTTAAGCAGAACAAAATTAAGGGAATTAGCAATGTCTGGTAAATTGCCTGGCATCAAGAAATCAAGTTGGTAATATTATGACAGATCCGATAGCAGATTTATTAACAAGAATAAGGAACGCATTAATGCGAGGGAAAGCGACTGTAAACGCACCTTATTCCAAAGTCAAACATGAGCTTTCTAAACTTTTAGTTAAAGAAGGCTTCTTAACTAGTGTAAAAAAAGTCAAGAAAGATTTTGATGAGCTGGAAATTACTTTGAAATATTTCAATGAAGAGCCAGTCATTAAGGAATTGGTAAGAGAGTCACGTCCTGGTTTAAGAAAGTATTTAAGTTATAAAGATGTGAAGCCTTATAAGGGTGGATTGGGGTTAAAAGTTTTAACAACAAGCAAGGGACTTATGACTGATAAAGATGCCATCAAGAAACAACTTGGTGGTGAAGTAATTTGTAGGGTGTTTTAATGTCAAGAATAGCAAAAGATCCAGTAATTGTTCCAGATTCAGTAAATATAACTATTGAAGGAAACACAATCAATTTCAAAGGGCCTAAAGGTGAGATGACTTTAGAGGTACACGAAAGTGTAAGTTTCACTCAGGAAGAAAATTCTATACAAGTTAAATGGCAAAAAGACGAAGAAAGAGCAATGGCTGGCACTATGAGAGCCTTAATAAGCAACTATGTGAAAGGTGTCGGAGAAGGTTTTGAGAAAAATATTAAACTGAATGGCGTTGGCTATAGAGCTAAAGTTCAAGGAAAGAAAATTACTTTTACTTTAGGATTTTCTCATCAAGTTGACTATGAACTGCCTCAAACGGTTGAAGCAAAACAAGAAAACCAAACAGAGATTACACTTTCATCATGCAATAAACAGCTTCTAGGCCAAGTTTGTGCAGAAATCAGGGCTTTTAGACCACCAGAACCTTATAAGGGAAAAGGAATTTTTGTAGATAATGAACACATAATCAGAAAAGAGAGAAAGAAAGCAGCAGCAGCAGGTTAAAAATGAGTAAAGAATCAGCAAGAATAAGAAGATCAAAGAAACTAAGAGCAAAGCTTCAAAAAGAAGAGCTTATGAGAGTCTCTATTTCAAGATCATTAAAAAACATTACAGCACAATTAATAGATTCTTCTAGTGGAAAAGTTTTGGCAACTGTTTCAACACAACAGAAGGCGTTAAAAAGCACAAATGGCGGAAATATTGAAGCAGCCTCAAAGGTTGGAGGCGAAATAGCAAAAAAAGCTATAGAGTTAGGCCACAAAAAGGTTACTTTTGATCGATCTGGTTACAAGTATCACGGAAGAGTGAAAGCTCTTGCAGATGGGGCGCGTGATGGAGGTTTAGAGTTTTAATGGAAAATGTAGAAGCACAAAATATGGCACAAGATACTCTTGTTGAAAAACTTGTACAAGTTAACAGAGTTGCTAAGACAGTTAAGGGTGGAAGAGTAATGTCATTTACAGCTCTCACAGTAGTTGGTGATGGTAATGGCAAGGTTGGTTATGGAAGAGGAAAAGCAAAAGAAGTACCTGTTGCTATACAAAAAGCCCTTGATGAAGCAAAAAGAAGTTTAGTCAATATAGATCTTAATGGCAATACAATTTGGTATCCAATTAATGAAAAAAGCTCTGCTACTAAAGTATATATGCAGCCTGCATCTGAAGGTACAGGAATTATTGCTGGTGGAGCGATGAGAGCAGTGCTTGAATTAGTTGGCATAAAAAATGTATTAGCTAAATGTTATGGATCTACAAACCCAATCAACGTAGTGAGAGCAACTGTAGAGGGATTAGCAAAAATGGAATCTCCAGAAAAAGTAAAAGAGAGACGAAAATAATGGCCAAAGTAAAAGTAACACAATTAAAAAGCTTGATAGGTAGAAAAAAGAACCACAGATTATCCGTGAAAGGCTTAGGTTTAAAGGGTATTGGAGATTCTAAAATATTAGAAGATACACCATCTGTTCGAGGAATGATTACTCAAGTTGAGTATCTCCTAGCAGTTGAAGAGGTTAAATAATATGGATAAATTGACACTAAAAACTATTGGCGATCCTAAATCTCGATCAGAAAAGAAAAGGGTCGGAAGAGGTACCGGTTCAGGTATTGGTAAAACTGCCGGAAGAGGTCATAAGGGTCAAAAATCAAGATCCGGAGGAAATGTGAGACCTGGTTTTGAGGGCGGGCAAATGCCGCTTCAAATGAGATTGCCAAAATTTGGTTTTACTTCAAGAATTTCAAGAGTTTCAGAAAGCATCAATGTAAAACATCTTGAAGGTGTCAAAAAAATAACAATCGAAAATTTAAAAAAACTTGGCCTGATAAAGAAATCAACGTTGAGAGTAAAAATTTATGGTGAAGGAAAATTATCCGAAAAGCCCAGTGATGAAAATATTAAAATATCAAAAGGAGTGAAGGTTGGATAATTCGATGTCTGAATTATGGAGAAGGCTTGGCTTTTTAGCTTTTGCTCTACTTGTTTATAGAATTGGAACTCATATTCCAATTCCTGGTATTAATCCGGAACAAGTTGCAGCACTTTTTCAACAGAGCCAAGGCACAATTCTTCAGTATTTCAATTTATTCTCAGGCGGAGCTCTGGAAAGAATGAGTATTTTCGCTTTAAGTGTGGTTCCATATATTTCAGCTGCTATTGTCATGCAGCTATTTTCTAATTCACTTCCTTACTTGCAAGAATTAAAGAAAGATGGACAAGCTGGGCGAAATAAAATTACACAATATACAAGGTATGGGACGGTTGTGTTTGCTTTAATACAATCAACAGCTTTGACAGTTACACTACAATCTGCTGGACTAATTGAATCAAGTAGTATTTTTGGAGCAATTGTAGCTGTACTTTCTATAGTTACAGGAACTGTCTTTTTAATGTGGTTGGGCGAGCAGATCTCAGAAAGAGGCATAGGAAATGGAATTTCATTAATAATCGCAACAAGCATCATAACTGGTGTTCCTAGGGCTTTTGGCCAAGCATTAGAGCAAACACAACAAGGAGATTTGAATTACTTAATTTTGATTGTACTGGGACTATTAACGTTACTTGTTGTAGCGCTTGTTGTTTTTGTGGAAAATGCGCAAAGAAAAATTACTGTCAATTATGCTCAAAGACATCAAGTAAGAGGTATGGTCCAGGCTCCTTCAAGCTTTCTGCCTTTAAAACTTAATATGTCAGGAGTAATTCCAGCTATATTTGCAAGCACATTCTTATTATTCCCTGCTACTCTATCTTCTTGGTTTGGAAATATTGAGGGTTTAGGTGGATTACAGGAATTCGCACTTTATTTGAACCCAGGTCAGCCACTATACATACTAATCTTTGTAATTTTAATTGTTTCATTCTGTTACATTTGGCTAGCTTTAACTTTTAGCTCTAATGATATGGCAGACAATCTTAAAAGGAGTGGTGCATACATACCAGGCATAAGACCAGGTGAACAAACAGCGTCTTTTATTGATCTGATTCTATCTCGTTTAACTGTATTTGGAGCTTTCTATTTATCATTAGTTTGTATTCTTCCACTACTTCTAGTTAATAGTTTTGGTATTTCATTCTATCTAGGTGGAACATCAGTTCTTATTGTGGTGGTAGTTATGCTTGATCTACAAAGACAAATTCAATCATATGTTATGAGCCAACAATATGCATCTATCTTAAAAAATGCTAATATTTCCGGCTCAAAAAAGAGTAGAAGAAGATGAAAGTAAGATCGTCAATAAAAAAGATATGCAAAGACTGCAAAATAGTCAAAAGAACAGGCACTTTGTATGTCATTTGCAAAAATAAAAGGCATAAACAAAGGCAGGGATAAAACATGGCTAGAGTAGGTGGAATAAATATACCAGACAATAAACATATAGATGTTTCATTGACTCATATTTATGGCATTGGAAGAAAAACCGCTCAAAATATTTGCGATAAATTTAGCATTAAATATACCAAGAAGGTTTCTGAACTTTCAGAGGATCAGCTAGATAAGATTAGAGATGAACTTAAAGAAATGAAAATAGAAGGTGATCTTAGAAGAGATATTAACTTCAATATTAAAAGGTTAATGGATTTAGGTTGTTACCGAGGAGTAAGGCATAGAAGAAGCCTACCGCTTAGAGGCCAAAGAACAAAAACAAACGCACGAACAAGAAAAGGTCCAAGGAAACCAATAAGAGCATAATGGCTGGAAAAAAGAAAACAAAAAGAATTGTTACTGACGGTATTGCGCACGTTAAAGCATCCTTTAATAACACTATAGTTATGATTACTGATATGGGAGGAAATGCTTTATGCTGGGCTACGTCTGGAGGTGCTGGTTTTAAAGGTTCAAGAAAAAGTACACCATTTGCTGCGCAGATAGCAGCAGAAAGAGCAGGAAATATGGCCAAAGACATGGGTATGGTTAATCTTGAAGTAAGAGTAAAAGGACCAGGGGCAGGAAGAGAATCATCAATAAGAGCTCTGAATGGTTGTGGTTTAAGAATCAATAAGATTACTGATGTGACACCATTGCCACACAATGGGTGCAGACCACCTAAAAAGAGGAGGGTGTAATGGCAAGATACACAGGACCTAGACTCAGACTTTCAAGAAGAGAAGGCACTGACTTGATGTTGACTTCAGGCACAAGAGCAATCGAATCAAAATGTAAATTCGATAAAAAGCCAGGCAATGCAATGTCTAGAGGAAGACTCTCAGACTATGGAACTCAATTAAGAGAAAAACAAAAGGTAAAAAGAATGTATGGTCTGCTCGAAAGACAATTTAGAAACTATTACCTTAAAGCTGCGAAATCAAAGGGTAATACTGGTGAAAACCTTCTTAACTTATTAGAGACAAGGTTAGATAACGTAGTTTACAGAATGGGTTTTGGCGTTACTAGAGCTGAAGCAAGACAAATTGTTTCGCATAAATCAATAAATGTGAATGGAGAAGTAGTAAATATCCCTTCATACAACGTCAAACCAGATGATGAAATATCAGTAACAGACAAATGTAAAGAACACTTAAGAATTAAAGCCGCTTTAGAGTTAGCCAAATCGAAAGATCAAGTAAGTTGGCTCGAAGTGAATTTTGATGATATGTCAGGAAAATTTCTAAGTTATCCTGACAGAAGTGAACTAAGTTCTGAAATCAATGAGAACTTAATTATTGAGTTGTACTCAAAATAATAGAGGAAATTATGGAAGATAAATTAAACGTTTTGGCACCTGAAGTTGCAAAAGTTGAAGAAATTGATAAAAACAACCTGACTGTTGTTTTAGAGCCTTTTGAAAGAGGTTTTGGTTACACCATTGGGCATAGCTTAAGAAGAATTATGCTTTCTTACATGCCTGGGGCCGCAGTAACAGAAGTTAAAATAAATGGTGTTTCGCATGAGTACGGAACAATTGAAGGAATCAAAGAAGATATTCTAGATGTGCTCTTAAATCTTAAAGATATGGCAATTAAATTAGATGGCCCTTCTGAGGCAGAAATTAAATTAGATGTTAAAACTCCAAAAACTATCACAGCTGGAGATCTTGAACTTCCAGCAGGAGTGGAAGTGATGGACCCAGACCATGTGATTGCTACACTCGTTGAACCTAAGAAGGTTTCAATGATTATGAAGGTAAAAACTGGAATAGGTTATGTTCCAGCAGAGCAAACAAACGATAAAAGTATAGATTCTCTTCATTTAGATGCTATTTTTTCACCGGTTAAGAGAGTTAACTATAAAGTTGAAAATACAAGAGTAGAGAATAGAACAGATTTAGACAAATTAATTCTTGATTTAGAAACTGATGGAACAATTGATGCAAAACATGCCGTTAAGTATGCTGCGACAATTATGCAACATCAGCTTTCTGTTTTTGTAGATGAAGAACTCGTTTCCAGAAAAGAGAAAAGAAAAGACAAATATGACTTTGATCCATTGCTTTTAAGATCAATTGAAGAGTTAGAGCTGACAGTTAGATCTACTAACTGTCTTAAAGCAGAAAACATATTTTTGATAGGTGACTTAATTCAAAGAAGTGAAATGGACTTACTTAAAACACCAAATTTAGGAAAAAAATCCTTGAACGAAATTAAGGATGAATTGGCTTCTAGAGGGCTTGCAATGGGCACTGTTCTCAAGAATTGGCCACCAATGTAAGAATGAGACATAGAAAGCTTAGTAGAAGATTCAGCAGAACATCATCACATAGGATTGCTATGATGAGAAACCTTGCTGCGTCTCTTATTGAGCATGAAGTCATCAAAACAACAGTAGAAAAAGGAAAAGAGTTAAGAAGGTTTGTAGAGCCACTTATAACTAAAGCAAAAGTTGATACTCTTCACAATAGGCGACAAATCATCTCACAATTAAACTCAAAAAGCGCAGCGTCTAAATTATTCTCTAATTTAGGCCCAAGGTTCAATGAAACAAATGGCGGTTACTTAAGAGTAATTAAGGCAGGCTTTAGAGAAGGCGATAAAGCAGACATGTGTTACGTAGAGTTAACAATTCGAGACTTAGAACAAGAAACAAAAGTTGATGATGCAATAATTGATGAAAATTTAGTAATGCCTGTTGACGAGGTGCCAGAAACCAAAACAGAAGAAAAAACTGAAACTGCACCTGAAGAGGTAAAAGCTACTAAAAAAGTTGCAAAGAAAACTACATCTAAAAAAACAGAACCTAAAGAGGAAGCTCCAAAAAAAGCGGCAGCTGCAAAGAAAACAGCCAAGAAAACAACTGAAAAGAAAGAAACTGCAGCAAAAACTGAAGCAACAGCTGAAACTCCTAAGAAACCTGTTAAGAAGAAAAAAGCAGAGAAACAGGAAGAAAAGAAAAGTTGGTGGTCTAGATTCTTTAAGTAATCTTTAACATTTGGCCAGTAAAAGATTTTTTACAATTTTTAATATCTTTAATATTTCCCTCTGCAACAATGTTGCCCCCTCCATCGCCACCTTCAGGGCCAAGGTCTATAATCCAATCTGCTAATTTAATCACATCCAAATTATGCTCAATGACAATGACGCTATTTCCTTTATTTACAAGTTTATTTAAAACATCCATTAACATCTGAATATCATAAAAGTGTAAGCCTGTAGTAGGTTCATCAAGAATATACAAGGTATTGCCTGTATCCCTTTTTGATAGTTCTTTAGATAATTTCACTCTCTGAGCTTCACCGCCTGATAAGGTGTTAGCAGCTTGACCTAGTTTTACATAAGATAATCCAACTTCTTTAAGAGTAGCTAACTTTTTATAAATTTGAGGAATAGATTTAAAAAATTCTAATCCCTCCTCCACTGTCATCTCTAAAATTTCATGAATATTTTTTTCTTTAAATTTTATCTCAAGAGTATCATCTCTGAACCTTTTTCCTTTACATACATCACATTCAACATATAAATCTGGCAAAAAATGCATCTCAACTTTTACCCATCCTTCTCCTCTACAATTTTCACATCTTCCTCCTTCAACATTGAAACTAAATCTTCCAGGCTTGTACCCTCTTGTTCTAGATTCTGGAGTATTAGCAAAAATTTCTCTTATATGGGTAAATAAACCTGTGTATGTTGCAGGATTAGATCTTGGTGTTTTTCCAATTGGGCTCTGATCAATCGATATTAATTTGTCGATATTTTCCTCTCCTAAAATTTTTTTATAATCTGTTTTTTCAGGAATTTTTGCACTACTCAATTTTGAATTAATGCCAGGAATAAGAGTATGGTTTATCAAAGATGATTTTCCAGAACCTGAAACACCTGTTATAGCAACAAGCTTATTTAAAGGTATATCTACATTAATGCTATTTAAATTATTAGTTTTTGCCTCTGAGATATAAATAGAATTATTGCTTTCTTTTCTTTCAATATTCTCAAGAGAAATAATTCTTTCTTTCCTTAAATATTCAGCCGTAATTGATTCTTTTGAAGCAGCAATATTTTTAAGTGGTCCCTCTGCTACTATCGAGCCTCCATGAATGCCTGCACCAACGCCAAGGTCAATTATATGATCTGCAGATTTAATCATTTCTTCATCATGTTCTACGACTATCACTGTATTACCCAAATCTCTTAATTTGATTAATGTATTTATTAACTTTTTGTTATCTCTTTGATGAAGTCCTATAGAAGGCTCATCAAGAACATATATTACTCCCACTAAGCCTGAGCCTATTTGGCTCGCTAATCTAATTCTTTGCGCTTCTCCTCCTGAAAGAGTATTTGCCCCTCTAGAAAGATTTAAATAATCAAGACCTACATCAACTAAAAATGACAGTCTTGTTGAAATCTCTTTACTAATTTTCTCTGCGATTTCAAATTTATTACCATCTAAATCTAAATTATTGATGATGTCATTGGCATCATTGATCTTTAGTGAACTTATTTCAGGAAGGCTCATACCATCAACAAAAACATTTCTTGCAACTTCGTTCAATCTTTGACCATTGCACGTTGTACACGTTTTTTCAGAAACGTAAGAGTTAATTTTTTCCCTAATAAAATATGAGTCTGTTCGATCATATTGTCTCTGCAAAGATGGAATCACACCTTCAAATTTTTCTTTAACAATCTTATTTGTTGATAAATCTTTAAATGAAATTTCTTCGTCAGAACCCCACATGATTATTTTTTTAGTTTCTTCTTTTAGGTTATCCCATGAAACATTTATATCTTCATCAAGGTAATCCAGTAGTCCTATTAACTTACTTTGATAGTAGGGAGTATTCCAGGGTTCAATGCATCCCTGTGATATGCTCAGATTTTTGTATTTAATTATTTTATCTTCATCAAAGTAGCTATTTACTCCAAGACCGTCACAATCCGGGCAAGCACCACTTGGATTGTTGAAGGAAAATATTTTTGGCTCTAATTCTTGAACCGAATAGTCACAAATTGGACATGAATGCTTATTTGAAAGTCTGTATTCATTTTCTTCAGAAACTATATCAACGCTTCCTTTTGAAAATCTCAATGCAGTTTCAATTGATTCAGTTAGCCGTTGTCTACAATCTTTAGTCGTATCAATAATTAGCTGATCGACTAATACAGAAATATTATGTTTTTTATTTTTTTCTAATAAAGGTACTTTATTTATTTGATATATCTCATTATCGATTCTAACTTTAGAGAAACCCTCTGCCATTAACTGGCTTAACAATTCGATATGCTCTCCCTTACCATCCATTATTACTGGGGAAAATACAGATATTTTTTTACCTTTATGTTTTTTCACAGTCTCTGCAACCATGGTTACAACTGGTTTAGCCTCCAACTCAATGTTATGTTCAGGGCACTTAGGCACTCCAACTCTAGCAAAGAGCAGTCTCAAGTAATCGTGTATTTCGGTAATGGTACCGACTGTCGATCTAGGGTTATGAGAGGTAGATTTCTGTTGAATGGATATTGATGGTGACAACCCTTCAATTGACTCTAAATCTGCTTTATCCATTACAGATAGAAATTGTCTAGCATAAGTCGAGAGAGATTCTACATATCTTCTTTGACCCTCAGCATAGATGGTATCAAATGCTAATGACGACTTGCCTGATCCTGATAAACCAGTGATAACAGTAAGCTTATCTCTCGGTATTTTTAGAGAGATATTTTTTAAGTTGTGTGCTTTTGCACCTTTGATTTCAATAAACTTCAAATTGATAACATGAAATGGAAAAAAGTATTATAGAATATATATATGTCAAACGGCCTAAATAAAGTCCTAATTATTGGAAATCTTGGTGCAGATCCTGAAATTAAATATACGCAGGCAGGCAGTCCTGTAGCAAATCTTTCAATTGCAACATCTGAAAGATGGAAAGATAAAACTACTGGAGAGCAAAAAGAACAAGTTGAATGGCACAGAGTTGTAATTTTCGGGAGACTGGCTGAAATAGCTGAACAATATCTTAAAAAAGGATCAAAAATTTTTGTTGAAGGTAAACTACAAACCAGAGATTGGGAAGATTCAGAAGGCAAAAAAAGATATACAACTGAAGTGATTGCCAGAGAAATGACGATGCTTGATTCCAAAGGAGATGTTGATGCTTCAAGTTCAGATTCTGGCTCATCTGCTCCTGCAAAAGATAATGATAAGTTCGAGGAAGATATTCCTTTCTAAACTTTTTTAATCACTATAGAGCCGTTTGTTCCACCAAAACCAAACGAGTTAGACAGAAAACAATTAATTTTTGTGTCTTCATTCTCTTTGAGGATTGGAAAGTCACTGGCTTCAGGATCAATTTCTTCAATATTATGACTTCCACATAAAAAATTATTTTGCATCATAAGCAATGAGTAAATTACTTCATGCACACCAGCTGCTCCAAGAGAATGACCAGTAAGTGACTTTGTTGATGAGATTGGGGGAATTTTATCTCCAAAAACCTCCTTTATTGCTTTAAGTTCAGTAATATCTCCAGCCGGTGTGCTGGTACCATGTGTATTTATGTAATCGACTTTATCTAAATGCTCTAATCCTTGCATGCATCTACTAGCACCTTCACCAGATGGACTGACTAGTGAAAATCCGTCAGAGGTTTCGTGACATGAAATTATTTCACCATAAATTTGTGCTCCTCTTTTTTTGGCAGTCTCATATTCCTCTAAGATCAGTATTCCACCACCACCTGATGGAATGAAACCATCTCTGTTTACATCATAGGGCCTTGAGGATCTTTCAGGCTTATCATTGCTTTTAGTACTTAATGCCCCCATAGCATCAAACATCATTGCACCCGTCCAATGATCATCCTCGGAACCGCCTGCAATAACCGTTTTTTGCCTTCCATTTTTAATCAAATCGAAACCGTATGAAATACAATGAAGACTTGTTGAGCATGCAGATGCAATAGAAAAGGAAACACCTTTAGTTTGAAAGAAGGTGGAAATAGCAGCAGACGTGGTGTTGCCCATGGTTCGCGTTACAGCATAAGGTCCAACTCTTTTGATACCTTTCTCTCTTGCAGTATCAAACACATTTTTAAGCTCTCTACTTGAGCCTGTCCCAGATCCAACAATTACACCAGTCGTGTCATTATTAATGTCCTCAACACTTAGCCCTGAATCTGCCAAAGCCTCTTCTGTTGACAAAAATGCGTACGCTGAAGTTTCGCTCATGAACCTAAGCATTTTTCTATCAATAACATCAAGATTTGGATTTACTTGTCCTGAGATGTGACACCTCATTCCATTGTCTTTGTATTCAGCATTAAAAGTTAAGCCAGATTTGCTATCTAATAAGGATGCTAAAACCTCATTTTTATTATTTCCTAAGCAAGAAATAATTCCTATGCCTGTAATTACTACTCTGTTCATGCAACTAATAAACTATTTAAAAATACTTTTAATTCATTCAACTTTCCTAGTTTAATAAATCTCTCTGTGTATTCAATGCAGTGATTTATTGCTACCTGCCTCTCATGACGTGCTTTTTCAAAACATCCTGAATTTTCTAAAGTTTCTTTGAGTTGCAAAAAGTTACGATTTTCAACGGTCTTTAATACTTCTTTTTGTTTGTCTTTTTCTAAACTCTCAAGTAAAAAAATCATTGGCAAAGTTAACTTACCTTCCATTAAATCTTTATATTCTGCTTTTCCAGTCGTTTTTGAATCCTTGAAATCACTCAAATCGTCATTAATTTGAAACGCTCTTCCAAATGCTAAGCCAAGTTGTTCAAGCTCGCTAATCTGTTTTTCAGACAGCTTTGCTTCAATGCCTAAACAAACAAGAACTCCTGAAAATAAGACTGCGGTCTTTTTCTCAATTACATCAAAATAACCTTGCTTTGAAAAAGTAGAATTATCTTTGATTTTAAGTTGATTGAATTCACCTTCAATTAAAGCTTCAGCACAATTAATAAGCACGTCAGCAATAGCGGTATTGTCAAACGAATTTAACCCTTGAAAAGTTTTTGTATACAGAAAATCTCCATAAAGAATTGCTTTTTTTATTCCCCATTTTTTTACGACTGTTGGCATATCTCTTCTGAGATCAGCTTCATCAATAATATCGTCATGAATAAGTGTTGATAAATGAATCAATTCGGCAGCTGAAGCAAGCTCAATTAATTTTTGGTTCCTTACACCAATTTCTGAACCATATAGATAGATAATTTTTGATCTAATAAATTTACCTGAATTTTTCAATACATATTCATTTATATTATTAATTTCAATGTTTTCAGATGTTGTGATATTAGCCATTTTTGCCTTTACTTCCAGCAAAAATTCAGTTAAATTTTGTTCCTCAATATTAGACATAACTATATTTTAAGAAATGTACGCAATTATAGACACTGGAAATCAACAAGAAAGAGTTGAAGTTGGTACTGTAATCGAAGTAGATTACATTGCAGATGCCAAAAAAGGAGATAAAGTTAAATTTGACAAAGTTCTTCTACTTTCAGATGGAAAGACACCTCACGTTGGCCAACCTCATGTAAAAAAAGCATATGTATCTGGAAAAGTAGTAAGTCAAAACAAAAAAGATAAAGTTTATGCAATACAATTTAGAAGAAGAAAAGATTCCAAGAGAATTGTTGGACATAGAAGAAAAGTAACTACAATAAACATAGAAGAAATAAAAAATGGCTCATAAGAAAGCAGGTGGTTCAAGCAAGAACGGTAGAGATTCGAATCCTAATTTTTTAGGAGTCAAAAGATTTGGTGGTCAAACAGTGAACGCTGGTGAAATTTTAGTAAGACAAAGAGGCACAAAATTTCATGCAGGTCTTAACGTTGGAATAGGTCGAGATGACACCCTTTTCGCACTTAAAACTGGAGAAGTTGAGTTCAAAACTAAAGGTGCAAATAAAAGAAAGTTCGTAAATATTAACCCAACTAAATAAATATCATGGCTTTTTTCGATGAAGCCAGAATTCAAGCAATATCTGGGAAAGGTGGCAATGGTAGCCTGAGTTTCAGACGTGAAAAATATATACCTAGAGGCGGTCCAGACGGTGGGGATGGAGGCAATGGTGGAGATGTAATAGTCACTTTAGATAATAACCTGAATTCTTTAAATCATTTAAAAGGTAAAAAAGTTTTTGCAGCAAAAGCTGGAAAGTCTGGAGCTGGAAAAAATAGGAAAGGCGAGTCGGGTGAAAATCTCTCTATACCTGTACCAAATGGGACAATAATACATGCGCTGGAAACTGGAGAACTAATTGGTGAAATAAGTCCTGAATCAGTTGAAATAGTAATCGCAAAAGGTGGAAAAGGAGGGCTAGGTAATGCGCGCTTTAAATCTTCTACCAATCAATCTCCTAGAAAAATAACTAATGGTGGAGATTCAGATAATAGGGAAATACTTCTTGAGCTCAGACTAATAGCTGATGTTGGGTTATTGGGTTTACCAAATGCAGGCAAATCAACTTTAATAAGCAATATTACCAATTCGAAATCAAAAATAGGTAATTATGCATTTACTACATTAGATCCAGAGTTAGGTGTGATGGAAAACGAAAGGAAAAAAATAACCATTGCTGATTTACCTGGCATAATTGAAGGAGCTTCACAAGGCTTGGGTTTAGGTACTAAATTTTTGAAACATGCTTACAGAACAAAATTTTTACTGCATTTAGTTGATGGAACACAAACTACTCAAGATGCATTAAAGTCCTTCGATATAATAGAAAAGGAGTTAGCAGACTTTCATTTAGATTTTTCACATCAGAAAAGATGGATATGTATTACCAAAACCGATCTTATTGATCAAAAATCTTTATCAGAGCTAATTCTTGTATTTCAAACTAAATATCCGTCTACCGCTATATATCCAATTTCTTCAATATCTGGAGATGGTCTTGATATTCTCAGTGAAGAGTTATTCAAGCAGATTTAACTTGTTTATTTAATCTGCTTTTAATCCTGGCAGCTTTATTTTTGTGAATAACACCTTTGTTTGCCATTTTATCTACAGTCGATTGTGCTGATTTGAATACTTCAGCTGCCTTCTTATCTTTTACCTCAACTGCTTTTGCTGTAGCCTTAACAGAAGTTCTTACCATAGATCTCTGCGCATGCTTAAGTTCATACCTTTTTTTGTTTTGCCTGGCTCTTTTATCAGCCGATTTTGAATTTGCCATTAATATTTTCCTTTTGCTTGGTGGAGGCGGCGGGATTTGAACCCACGTCCGTCATCACTTTCCCCGAGCTTCTACATATATAGATTCATCAATTAATTTCATCTTTAGTATAGCCTGATGATCAAGACATACTAAGCATAGTCCAAAATTTCACTATATAGTTGGACAGGCTATAAAGCTACTCCTACAAAATGACCACTATCAAATGTTGTAGGCCACAAATGATAGCAGGTTGGCATTAAGCTGCCAATCTATAGTTGTAGTTATCTGCAACTAAATTTTTAAACAAATTTTTACGAGTTATGTTTTTGCTCGATATGCGCTTTGGGTTCCGTGGTAGACGTCAAAGCCTAATACGCCCCCGAACGGGCAATAATAAAGCTTATTTAAACTTTTTTAAAGCCCTTTCTTCATCCCTCTGGATGTCAGCAGCTTTTTTAGTTTGTTTTTTATCGATATTCTTTTTGCCCTTTGCTAATGCTATTTCTAATTTGGCAAGATGTCCTTTCCAGAAAAGTTTAACAGGCACACAAGTTTGCCCCTTTGCTGATATCGCAAATAAAATATTTTTTAACTCTCTTTTATTTAGTAATAGCTTTCTAAATCTTCCAGGTTCTATTTGATCTTTTTGGTTAATATAACTAGCTGGATCAATTCTTGCACCAACTAAAAAAAGCTCTCCCTTTATATCTTTTATATATGCTTCTTTAATATTAAGTTTGCCTTCTCTTAAAGATTTAACTTCCCATCCTTCAAGCATTAAACCAGCAACAAAATTTTCCTCCAGAAAAAAATCAAATCTGGCTTTCTTATTTGTTGCTACAGTTTTACTATTCATAAGTATGATTCTACAAGATCAGGTAAAAATATTTTGTTATTCAGGGCTTATACCTTTCATTTTTATTCCGATAGTATCTTGGATTTCGCCAAAAATAGCATTTGATTATCATTTGATTCTGTTTTTTTTCACATGGTCAATAATGATGGCAACATTTATGGCAGGGACGTTATGGGGGTTATCGTTAAAATCTAATCAATCTATTCTAAGCTCAATAATTATTTTTTCTTCGGTTTTTCTTTTGTCACTTTTTATTACGTTTTCTGCTGAAAATTATTCAATTCTCTTTCTCTTTATTCTTCTTTTGATCTATGAATACATTTATTTTTCAGAGAGAAAACTGATTGAAAGGATTGAGTGGTATAAAGGAATAAGATTCCACCTAACTTTTTCAATCAGAATTTGCCATTTACTTATGATTGGGTTTATATTTACTAACCAATAAAAAAAACTATGGCATCTCAATCAAGTCAATGGAATAACAATACTGCATTCTTATTAGCAGCGACGGGTTCTGCCGTTGGTCTTGGTAATATTTGGGGATTTCCTTACAAAGCTGGTGAAAATGGTGGCGGATTATTTGTTCTTCTATATATTTTCTTTGTTATTACTCTTGGTCTGCCAGTATTTATGGCTGAAGTATTTATTGGTAAGAAAGGTAAAAGCAACCCAGTTTCATCGATTGAAACATTAGCTAAAAAATCAAAATCATCTTCCAAATGGAGCATAGTTGGGTATGGTGGAATACTTGCTAGTTTAATAATTGCAGGATATTACGCGGTGATTGCTGGTTTTGTCATTAATTATGGCTTCATATCAGCAGCTGGCTTAGAAACAGGGGCAGCAGCGGCAGTCTATGAGGCTGAAAAAGCAAATTTCTGGGAAATGACGTTTTGGTTTTCTTTATTCTTATTTGCTTCAGGTTTTGTAGTAGCAAATGGAATCGATAAGGGGATTGATAAGGCAATGAGGTTTTTATTGCCTATGCTTTTCGTTCTTGTTATAGCCATGGTTGGTTATGGAGCAGTAGCAGGCGATTTTTCAAGCGGACTTAATTATTTATTCTCATGGAAAGCTGAAGATTTTTCTGCTGGAACTATTCAAGCTGCTATAGGGCAAGCATTTTTCTCAATGAGTATAGGTATGGGCACTTTAATGGCATTTGGATCATATATGCCTTCTGATCAAAAAGTATCTAAAGCCTCTGCAGTAGTCGTAACAGCTGATACAGGTGTGGCGCTTCTTGCAGGTTTAGCAATTTTTCCATTAGCTCTGGGTCTTGGTTTTTCACCGAACGCTGGAGATACTCTTGTTTTCGTAACAATGACCGAAGTATTTGCTCAGCTTGACTCTGTAGGTCAATTTGTTGGCCCATTATTTTATTTCCTTTTAGCAGTGGCAGCTTTCAGTTCTATGATTTCTATTCTTGAACCAAGTGTTGCCTATTTAACACAAAAACATTCTATGACACGCGCGAAAGCATCAACTTATGTTGTAGCATTCTGTTTTCTTCTATCTCTAATAAGTGTCGCAGGACACAATGTGTGGAGTAATGTTTCAATAGGGGCCTTAGATAATCCTTTTGAGGCTATGAAGTATTTCGCTGATGACTTCTTATTGTTATTAGTAGGTACTGGTATGTCAGTATTTGTCGGATGGAGGCTCGAAAAAGTTATTGATGCTGATACTATGGGTATTCATAACAAAAACTTAATGAGCCTATGGGTATTTATCTTAAAAGTGATAAGTCCTATTTTCTTGATGGTAATTTGGACTCTTGGCAACCTGCAAATATTATTTGATATAAGATTTTTCTAAGTACTAGATCTTAATTATTACAACTTCAGTTAGCAGATTTTCTTCATCAAAAATTAGCTTTACCTTCTTTTCTACATCTATTTCATCACCTGTTGTTACTTTATAGATATAGTTCCAAACATTTTTTTCAAAAAAGTTTTCGAAAGAAGGTTGTCCCATTACAAAAGAAACCTGATCTTTTGTCATACCAATTTCTAATTTATCAAGATCTTCTTGTGTAAAAACTGTGCCTTGTGTGATAGTTACTCTGTAAATTTCTGTATTCGAGCAAGAATATATTAATAGAGATATAATAATGATCAGTATTTTTTTCATTTGAGATAGAATAAATGTTATGAGTGATAAAACCAATAAAAATTTAAAAGAAGCTGGTTTAAAAGCAACTTTACCAAGAATAAAAATCTTAGAAATATTGCAGAGAACTTCTGGTACAGAAGACCATTTTACAGCTGAGGAAATTTATAAAGAACTTGTAATGAATAATTATGACGTTGGTCTTGCAACTGTCTACAGAGTTTTAACACAGTTTGAAAATGCGAGAATTGTTGTTAAGCATCAGTTCGAATCAAATAAATCTGTTTATGAACTCAATGATCCTTTAAATCATGACCACATGGTTTGCGTTGATACAGGTGAAACAACTGAATTTTATGATGAAGAAATTAAAAATAAACAAAGAGAGATTGCGGCAAAACATGGTTATGAATTACTTGATCAAAGCATAGTGCTTTATGTTAAAAAGGTTAAAAAATAATAATGTCAAAAGACAAAGAAGCAAATAATCAAAAAGAAGAAGAATTAACAAAAGAATCTAGTGATTCTGATGATCTGAATAGTCTTACTTATGAAGAGCTACTTGAGCAGGTTGAAAAACAGAAAGAAGAAACATTAAGAGCTGTTGCAGAATTAGAGAATTTTCGAAAGAGATCAGCTAATGAAATCACTAATGCACTAAAATATGCAAATTCTGAACTTTTACTCTCAATCATTCCACTTATAACTTCCCTAGAAAAATCAATTGAAAATTCAGAAGATTCAAAAAAAATTGACAAAGAAGGCATTTTGCTAATTTTAGATTCTTTTGAAAAAACTCTTGAGAATTTCAATATTGTTCCTATAAATCCTACAGGGCAAGAGTTTGACCCAGAGAAACACGAAGCTGTTTCTACGGTCAACAACCCTGGGGAGAAAGACAATTTTGTAACTAATACCCTTGAGAGGGGTTGGACACTTAATGAAAGGGTCGTCAAACCAGCTCTTGTCGTAGTGAATAAAAAGTAATTCACGACTTAAAAAAACAATATAGGAAAAAATAATGGGAAAAGTTATAGGTATTGATTTAGGAACTACAAATTCGTGCGTTTCTGTTATGGAAGGCTCAGAGCCAGTTGTCATATCGAATGCTGAAGGTAATAGAACAACACCATCTGTAGTTGCTTATTCTTCAGACAAACAAGTTTTAGTTGGTCAGGCTGCAAAAAGGCAGGCCGTCACTAATCCAGATAAAACGCTATTTGCTGTAAAAAGATTAATCGGAAGAAAATTTGATGATGAGTACATTCAAGAAGATATGAAATCTGCACCGTACGGAATAGTAAAAGCTGAAAATGGTGATGCTTGGGTTGAGGTTGATGGCAATAAAATGGCTCCGCCTCAAATATCTGCTGAAATTCTTAAAAAAATGAAGAAAACAGCTGAAGACTATTTGGGTGGAAAAGTTGATGGTGCAGTTGTAACAGTACCAGCTTATTTTAATGACTCACAAAGACAAGCAACAAAAGCAGCAGGAAAAATAGCAGGTTTAGAAGTTAAGAGGATTATTAACGAGCCTACTGCAGCAGCGTTAGCTTTTGGTCTGGATAAACTTAAGAAAGATGGTGTGATAGCTGTATATGATTTAGGAGGCGGAACATTTGATATTTCTATTATTGAAATGACCAATGTTGATGGTGAATATCAATTCGAAGTTATATCAACATCTGGAGATACGCATTTGGGTGGTGAAGACTTTGATTCAATATTAATTAAACATTTTATTGACGAATTTAAAAGTGAATCTGGCTTTGACTTGAATACAGATCCAATGGCTTTGCAAAGGCTTAAGGAAGCAGCAGAAAAAGCAAAAATTGAATTATCTACTACTGATCAAACAGAAGTAAATTTACCTTACATAACTGCTGATGCAAGTGGACCTAAGCACTTTGTGCACAAGATCACAAAAGCAAAACTGGAATCTCTCGTCGGAGATTTGGTTAAAAGAAGCCTTGAACCAGTAAAAACTGCTCTAAAAGATGCAAAATTATCACCAAAAGACATAGATGAGGTAATTTTAGTTGGTGGACAAACAAGAATGCCTATGGTGCAGAAAGCTGTCGCAGACTTTTTTGGTAAAGAAGCCAGAAAAGATATAAATCCAGATGAGGCTGTAGCTCTGGGGGCTGCCACTCAAGGAGCTGTTCTGAGCGGAGAAAGATCTGATGTATTACTTTTGGATGTAACCCCATTGACCTTAGGTATAGAAACTTTAGGTGGAGTATTGACACCTATGATCGAAAAAAATACTACTATACCAACAAATAAATCTCAGGTTTACTCAACAGCTGAAGACAATCAAACAGCAGTAACTGTCCATGTTCTTCAGGGTGAGCGAAAAAAAGCATCTGATAATAAATCTCTGGGGCAGTTTAATTTGACTGATATTCCAGCAGCACCAAGGGGCACGCCTCAAATTGAAGTTACTTTTGATATTGATGCTAATGGAATAATAAACGTATCCGCCAAAGATAAATCTACAAATAAAGAGCAATCTATCACAATACAAGGTGGCAGTGGATTATCTGAGGAAGAGATAGAAAAAATGGTAAAAGACGCTGAAATTAACGCGGAAGAAGACAAAAAATTTGAAGAGTTAATAGCTTCTAGAAATATGGCGGATGGCTTAGCAAGCTCTACAAAGAAAGCTATGGAGGATAATAAAGAAGAATTATCTGAAGAGGAATCTAAGTCTTTAAATGAAGCTATTGAAAAAGTTGAAGAAGCATGTAAATCAGACAATAAAGAAGATATTGATAAAGCCGTAGAAGAGCTATCAAAAATAGCACAACCTTTATCTGATAAGTTATTTAAAAAAGAACAGGCTCAAGCACAAACAAGTACCAATGACGATAGTGCCAAAGATCAAACTGATGATGCTGTAGATGCTGAATTCAAAGAAGTTGATGAAGAAAAAGATAAATAATTGTGAAAAGGGATTACTATGAGATTCTTGGAGTTGACAGAAATGTTTCGGCTCCGGAACTCAAAAAAGCCTTTAAAAGGCTAGCAATTAAGTATCATCCAGATAAAAATCCAGGTGATAAAGAAGCTGAAACTAAATTCAAAGAAGCTGCAGAAGCTTATGAAGTTCTAAGCGATCAATCTAAAAGACAAACCTATGATCAATTTGGTCATCAGGGTGTAAATAGTAACTTTGGCCAATCTGGTTTCCAAAATGTTGATATTAACGACATCTTTAATAATATTTTCGGTGATGAAATATTTGGCGATATATTTGGAGATATATTTGGCAGAGGAGGCACTAGAAGACCGCCAAGAGGAAGGAATATCCAAATGGCTTATGAAATGACTCTTGAAGAAGCTGTGTTCGGAAAAGATGTTGAAATCAGACTGCCTACATCCAACAAAAAAGTTTCAGTCAACATCCCAGCTGGAGTAGATACAGGTAATAAAATAAGACTTTCTGGCGAAGGCGAAGTAAGTCAGTATGGTGGGGAAAATGGAGATCTATTTATTGTTGTTCAAGTTGCAAAGCATGAATTCCTAGAAAGAGAGGGAAATCATCTTTATTGTGAAGTGCCAATACGTGTTGATCAGGCTATTTTAGGAGGTGAAA
>CACIDC010000012.1 GCA_902585315.1 uncultured SAR86 cluster bacterium | reverse complement strand
TTTCCAATAATTTACATGAGCGTAATTGAATATAAATTTGAGCAGTATAAGACTTTAGGTCCAATAATCTATAAAAAAGAAAAATATAAATTACAAGTTGAATTGCTTAAACTCCAAGAAGACGTCATAAAAAATAAAAGACGAATAGCTTTGTGTTTTGAAGGCAGAGATACTGCTGGAAAATCCTCAACAATAAATTTTTTCTCTGAACACCTTCGTCCCTCAAATTTTAGATATATACATTTAGGTATTCCAACAAACGAAGAAAAAAATAATTGGTTTCAAAGATGGGAAAAACATTTGCCTGAAGAAGGCAAAATAGCACTTTTTGATAGGTCCTGGTATACCAGAGCACTCACAGAGCCAACATTAGGGTATTGCAGCAAGAAACACTATGAAGAATTCATGAATAATGTTAATAGGTGGGAAGACAAACTAATTTCGAATGGTATCGAAGTCGTAAAATTTTATTTTTCTATTGATAAGGATCAACAAAAAAGACGATTATCAGCTAGGAAAAACAGTAGATTAAAATATTGGAAATTATCTGCGTCAGACAAATTAATGGTAAATAAATGGGACGTTTTTACATTATATAAAAATCAGATGTTCGACTTAACAGCTAGAGCTAATTCTCCTTGGGTAGTTATTAATGCCAATAACAAAATGATCGCAAGACTGAGTGCGCTTAGATATATTTTGAATACACTTGAATATGATGATAAACAGACCTTAGAGCCTCCAAAATGGGGTGAAGATTTAGGTCAGTATTCTTGTTATATCGAAGGTGTATTATTTGATAATTTAAATTACGAACAATACAAGATTCTCTCACCTTTCTCAGACTAAACAATGAACTACGCAATTGTTGATATAGGCTCAAACGCAATCAAATATAAAATATTTAACCAAAATTTAGAACTTGTAGAATATTACAGACATCCTTTAAGGCTTGGACGTGATGTTTTTTCTAAAGGTTATCTTGAAGAAAAAACAATTCAAGATCTTCTAACATTATTACTTAAATATAAGGAAATTTTTAAAAAAAATAACATTGAAAATGTTCATTATATTGCTACCTCAGCTTTAAGAGATACAAAGAATTCTCAAGAGATTACTGATTTATTAAAAGATAATGATATCGATTTAAAGATTATTTCTGGTGATGTAGAGGCATCATTATTATCAGAATTTAACGAAACTAAAATAAACTCAGCAGTAATAGATATTGGTGGTGGTAGTCTTGAAATTTGTATTAATTCTAATAATGACATTTATGCTAAATCTTTCCAACTTGGTGCAGTAAGATTGCTGAATCTTAAAAATAAAGATAAAACTTTTGCAATTAATGAATTACGTGTTTGGCTGAGACAGTTTAATTCCATTAAACATATATATGGTCTAGGTGGAAATTTACGTGCTTTGATGCAAGCAAACTCTGTTAATGGCCCTATTGATTCCTCTGATTTTGATAAGCATGTAAGTAATTATCTATCTATCGATAATGGTGTTTTAATAAATGAGTACAAAATTCCTGAAGATAGAATTGACATTATCCCTGAAGCACTAAATTTATATAGTCTAATAATTAAGGAGCTAAAGGCTGACATCATTGAAAATTCATTATGGAGTATATCTGATGGGATGGTCAAGAAGATTCTTAAAGATCAACTTTAAAGGATATGTAATCCATAAATAATTGAATTTTTTTATCAGCTATTAATTGTGTAGAAATATTCACTTGTGCTTGTGAATCCTCATAAGTTATAAAACCTAATTGTTTATCTCTTTTATTAAATAATACTACTGATATATCATTTCCTCCTGCACAATCTATTTCTCCAAATAACTCTTCTTGAATATCTTGAGATGAAATTTTAAGATTTCCATCTATATCAACACACTTAAAATTCTTCATTTCTAATTCATTTATATTTAACTTTAAATCTATATTTTTAATTAAATCTGTAGAGATTTTGCTAGTTACTGATAAATCTTGAATAAATAAAGATCTCATATCAGAGATATTTGAAAATTCCTTTATGATCTTGCCTTCGATATCTTTATCATCAATTGAAATAAATTTTAAGGTTAGGTCCTTAAAAGAAAATTGATTTTCATATTTAAAATCTCCAATAAAGTTTTTGTCATAAGATAAATCTAAAATTTTTCCGGAAAAAATATTACCCTCAAGGTATGAATATTCAATATCAAAATTCGAGTTTTTTAAAAAACCAGAAACAAAAAAATTTATGGGCACAACAAATAATGAACCAAATGAAAGTAAGAAAGCTATAAAAATAGCTAGTAAGATTTTACCCATTAAAGTTGATACTTAATATTATGTTTGGAGGTTCCTCTGCATTTAATATAAAGCTTTTGACATCAGCATTATTTGTTTCTATATCAGTTATTATTTGTAATGCATCTAAACTAGATAAGCCTTTAATTACAATCTCATTATCATTTTGCTCATACTGAATACTCATGTCAGTAAGTTGTATAAGGAAATCCTCCAAAGACAAGATAATTTTCTTATTTGTTTCTTGAGCTTTAATTTGTGATAAGGTTTGTTTTTTCTCATTAAATTTATTTACCTCAATAAATAAGTATTCTTTTGATTTATTTATTTCACTCGCAAGATACGATGTGCCGTAAATAAAAATCGAAATTAAACCAATTGCTGCTAGAAGTTTTATTAGCATTAATTCTCTATTGGATAATTTATAATTCATAACTAATTTTTGTAATTTTCCCAAGTTGTGTAGGTTTGCTCTCAATAATATTCAAGTCATAATTGAGTCTATTCTGTTGATTAATAAAAATACTTTCTTCTGCATCGTTTTTAAACAGGCATGTTACCAGTATTTTTTCTTGCATATATTCAGCTTTGATTATATTTACTGATTCAGATAATTGTCTGAGAAGATTTACGGTCTTTGTTAAATTGGTAATTTGCTCATTATTTAAACTGTTTAACTTTAAATCTATTTGTTGATATATATCAGTTATATTTTCTGAGGGATAAATATCACCATAAATAGATTTGAGAGTTGTGTTCATCTTTTCTATTTGTGCATAATTAGAATAAATGTTGAAGAACGCTGTTATATAAATAGAAAAAATAATCACTAGTGCTGTAATTAAAGGTTTAATAGGATTTTTAATATTAAATATTGAGGAAACATTAAAAGTGTTAAGTTTGTATGATGCAAAATTAATATTTTTTAATTTCTTAAGTTCTAAATCAGATATGTTTTTAACTTTAAGGTCATCCTCTAGTAAATTAAAAGACTTCGTAGAGAGCTTCACTGCTTCTTCACCATCTATTAAGAAAACATTATTTTGATAGATGGAGTTTATTTTAAAAGCTTCCTTAAAAAACAATAAATCAGATGTAATAGAGATAGATGTATTAAAAATCGAAAAAACTTTTTTAATATCTTCTTGATATTTATTAGTTGTAAGAAAAAAATCATAGTTGTTCGATGTATTTAGAACCAGCTGATCTCCCTCATTAATATTTAATGAAGATGAATTATTTAGAATTGAAGCATGAATATTTTTTGTATTTTTAAGGTTATGTTGGAATTCTTTATATTGAATCAGCTCATTTGGTAATACAAAAAGAGTATTTTCAGGTTTTGTTAGCTTTTCAATATTAATTTTTTTTATAGCTCCATTGGTTAATAGAACACCATTCTTTAAGGTTAAATCTTCAAATATAAAAACATTCATCTTGATAAAGACCTATAAACTACAAAGTTTCCTCTTTTTAATGATAATAAACTACTAAAGTTAAAAATTTGGCCCTCTAAATTCAATAAATAATTTATTTTAATAAAAGAAGGCTTGAAGATTATAAAAGATTTATTTAATTTTGATGAATCAATGCCTGTTAAATCTATTAGATTTTTATGTGTAATGTAGCCATTTAACGGCTTGTTCAAAATAATTTTCTCCAGATCATTAATGTTGAGATCTGGAAATATAGAAAGAAATACTTTCATATTATTTTCATTTAAGCTGTTCACATTAAATTGAATATCTGTCGTAGGGAGAGCACATAAATCAGAATAAATTTTATTTAAAGATCCTGTATCGAGTATTGATAAGTTTTTGATCTGACTTTTATGAAAGTATAATTGGTCAGGATTAAGTGATAAGTTGTCATTAGCTATATAAAAAAGATCTTCAGCGCCAAAAGTTTCTGGTAATGAATCATCATCAAGAGAATCATAAATCCTATCAACCAATTCTTTATGAATATTTTTATCAACCTCTGATAGGGTCAGTAAGTTTATAAATAATTCTCCATGTTCTTCATT
The DNA here is from genome assembly GCA_902585315.1 of uncultured SAR86 cluster bacterium. GTDB lineage: Bacteria > Pseudomonadota > Gammaproteobacteria > Magnimaribacterales > TMED112 > TMED112. The sequence continues at coordinate 20,246 of CACIDC010000012.1, read as the reverse complement.
TTTAATATTTATATTTTGAAAAGGTTTAACTAATGTATTCAAATTAAAACATGTGGAATAATCCTCTAAAGATATAGAAAGATTTGGAAATTTAGCTTTTACATTTAGATTTAATTCATTCTCCGCCAATAATAAGTTTCTATTTAATAAAGAATTATCAACCAATGTATCAATTAGAAAAGACTCGTAATTTATAATTTCTATTCTATTTTCAACAGATTTTGCAAATATAGTAGATCTTAATGTGTCTGAATAAATTGTTCTGCTAAGAACAAGAATAATAAAACTTAGAATTACGATTAGAGCTAGGGTTGATATTAGTACAAATCCTTTTTTCATCTGAAAAACCCCATAATTTGATTGAATTTTTTATCATTAATTTCATAATTAAGGACAACGAATTGTGGAAAAGCGTTATTTTCAACTACATTTAACCCTGGATAATTACTGTTTAAATCATCTAAACTATCTCCAAAATAAATCTGTAAATTTTCAATATCTGTTAATAAAGTTTCTTCTGAAACAATAATATTTTCATTGTTCGCAAGTGTAGTAGTACGTACCAAGCCCTTATCTCTATATCTGTAAATAATTCTTCTGAGCATAGAATTCGAACTTGCAGTATCTGAACTATTTAAGGAAACAAAAGTTAAAATTCGTTCTTCATTTGATCCTATAAAAACGTTATTCAGATTGTTAAAATTTTGATCTTTTAATTCAAAAGGTATGGCTTGGATCATATCTAAACGCATCAAATGTATAGCTTTAGAATGTTTAGAATTATTAGATATTGAGTTATCTATACGTTCTTTTAAAAAAATAGTATTAGATAAAAAATCAAATGACATTATTGAAATTAATGCTGCAGCTAACAGAGCAATCAGCACTTCTAATAATGTAAATCCATTTTTCATTACTTAATTATTGTTATGTAAACAACCTCTTTATCTGAGATGAAGTCAATTTTTACCTCGTCAAAGTTTTGATAAGAAGTAATTCTTGTTTCTGCAATTTCATCTATATCCAATATTTCTCTAACTTCATATTGATCAATATCAGGATCAGAAACGTAAATTGTTAAAAGATTCAATCTTTTATCAGACTCTTTTATAAAAAGTTCCTTTAATTCTTGTGATTTAAGGTTCTGTTCAATTAATTGGTTATAAGCTAAAAAAGTTATAGAAATTATTAGAAGAGCAATTACTACTTCAAGCAGACTAAAACCTTTATCAATTTTATAATTCAACAGTTGTTCCTCCCTCTAATGTTATAGATTTAATAGATATTTCATTTCCAGGAGATATTATTAGGAAGAAATCTTCGTCTTCTAAAATGTTTGTTCTGTTTTGATTATTAGTTACTGAGTAAATACCTGAAAAATCTGCAGTTTCTATTTCTTCCCAAACATCTTGATTAAGAATATTTATTGAATTTCTGGTAAATGCGTAAGTGTTTCCACTATAAATACTCAACATTTTATATTCATTGATAGTTTGTTTATACGAATTAAAACTTTTTGGTTCATTTAAGATTAAGTAAAAAGAAGTTCCAGAAATGGAAATAATCGCTAAAACGATCAATATTTCTAAGATGGTAAAGCCTTTAATCAGTCCAGTTACCAATGTCTGCATTTTCCCCTTCTCCACCAGGTTGGCCATCAGCACCCAACGATACGATGTCGTACTCACTGTTTTGACCAGGATAAATATACACGTATGCATTGCCCCATGGATCTAAGGGCAGTTTATTGATATATCCACCCATTGGGTATTTAGAAGGATTTTTAAGGTTGCCAGGGTTAGTTTTCAAGCTCTCAAGACCTTGACTAGATGTAGGATAAGAGCCTTCATTGATTTTAAACATAACTAAAGCTTGTTGAAGTCTAGAAATATCTTGTCTAGCTACTTCTGTATATGCATTACTTAAGGTTGGTAAAAAATTTACAGATACAAGGGAAACAAGTAATCCTAGGATAACTATAACTATAAGTAGTTCTAAAAGTGTGAAACCTTTCTTTATTAATTTTTTCATATACTGAATATTAAATTATTCATTTGCAATAAAGGCAACATTATCGATAAAACAATCAACATCACAAATACTCCCATTGTTAATATAACTATTGGTTGCAACAATGTAAGTAAGAGATTTCTACGTGTATCAACTTCTTGATCTAAAAATTCTTTAGTTTTTTCAAACATCTCACTGACTTGACTACCGAGATCACCAGAGCTTAACAGTTGTTGAAATACTTCTGGAAATATCTGTACTTGAGCAAAGGCTTTGCTGATAGAGGTTCCAGCAATGACTTTATTTACTACTTTTTCAACTTGTGATTTCAAATATTTATTTTTAAAAGTATTTTGAGCTATTTGAAGACTATCAATTGTATTTAATCCAGCCTTTGTCATTAATCTCATAGATGAACAGAACCGTGCTGTTTGATCGTATAAAATAATTGGTCCTATTAAAGGAATGAATAAAAAATATTTTGAAATCATTAATTGATATTTTTGAGGAATAATATTCGTTATTTGAACAACATAAATTCCTATAAGTATTAATAATGTAGTAACTATTATTATTGGAAAAACTTCTGAAAAAGCTAACAACGTCTGTGTTAATAAAGGTAATTCAACATTAGAACTTACAAATTGTTCTACTACTTGAGGCAATACAAAACTCAACAGTGCATAAATTACGGCAATTGATACAAAAAATAATACTGCTGGATATATTAAAGCTCCCACTACTTGTGACCTAATTTTAGCCTCTTTATCCAGATAAATTGATAGATCATGAAATACTTCTGAAAGTGAAGCTGATGTTTCTCCAGCGTATATCGTAGATGTATATATTTCATCGAATATGGACGGATATTTTTTCATAGACGAACTTAGACTATTACCTTCAGTTATATCTTCATTAATACTCAATAGGATTTGAGAGAATTTGCTATTAGATGATTGTTTACTTAATAAAACAAGACATTTTTCTATAGGAGTGCCGGCACTTAACAAAGCAGACATTTGCTTGGTAAATATTGAAAGATTGTTATTTGAGATCCTAACTTTTGATCTTTTTTGTAGAGTCTTTTCGATATTAAGTGGATTTAGCCCCCTATTGATTAATATCAATCTAGCTTCATCTGAATCAGATGCATTGATAAAACCTTTTAAATTTTTTTCGTTTTCATCAAATGCGGTGTATTTAAAAGTAGCCATTAATCTTCAATAACTCTCATTAACTCTGATATGGATGTATCACCGTTTGCTACTACTTGAAGGCCATTTTCAAATATTTTTTTATTGTTTTTGAACACGTATTCTGACATTTCATTTTCAGAAGCTGAATTATGTATAAATTCACTTATTTTTTCATCTATTGAGACGAATTCACCAATACTTAAACGACCTTTATAGCCTGTGTTGTCGCATTTATCACAGCCAACCGGCTTATATGCATTTCCTTTAATTTTATATTTTTCAAGTATATTTTTACTATCCTCATCATCTGTTTTGCAATGTGGGCATAATTTCCTAACAAGTCTTTGAGATAGAACAAATATAAGGCTGGATGAAAGCAAATATGGTTCTATGCCCATATCCCTTAAACGGGTAATAGCATTAATGGCACTATTAGTATGAACGGTAGATAATACTAGATGACCAGTTAAACTTGCTTGTATTGCTATTTCAGCTGTTTCCTTATCTCTTATTTCTCCAACCATAACAATGTCAGGATCTTGTCTTAAAATTGCTCTCAAACCTTTTGCAAAAGTTAGTCCAGTTTTAGTATTAACTTGTGTTTGACCGATGCCTTCTAAGGCATATTCAACGGGATCTTCAATGGTTAGGATGTTTTGAGATCTATCAGAGATTTCCCTAAGCCCCGAATAAAGTGATGTTGTTTTACCTGAACCTGTAGGTCCTGTTACAAGAATAATACCTTCATTTTTACCAAGATTTTTTCGAAAGCTTGCTAATATATCTTGAGAAAAACCCAATTGCTCGAGTTGTATATGGGTCTTATCTTTTTCAAGGATTCTTAATACAACTCTCTCTCCAAAAGAGGAAGGTAAAGTTGAGACTCTTAAATCTATATCTCTTTTACCCACAGAAATTGATATTCTACCGTCTTGGGGCAGTCTTCTCTCTGAAATATCTAATTTTGACATTATTTTAATTCGTGAAATTATCATCTGAGTAATGTTTTTTTGATAATGAAGTACTTCTCTAAGGACTCCATCAACCCTAAATCTTATGCTCAATTTATTTTCAAATGGCTCTAAATGAATATCTGATGCTCTAGCTTTAACTGCTTTTGTAATTGTTGCATTAATTAATTTTATTATTGGCCCTTTATTTTTATCATCCAAGAGATCATCTGATGGTGATATGGCATTTGCTATATCAATTAGATCTAGGTCATCAATATTTGAGAAGTCGTATTCATCAGATTGATCGGTATATAATTCTGTTAACAAGGTTTCAAATTCATCATCGGTATGATTTTTCTTTTCAATTTTATCTAAAAGTAAATTTTCAATTGATGACAAAACCCTTGGTTTTAACGAACCACATGTATGTAGAATAGATGTATTAGCCTCATTTATGAGAGCTATTTTATTCGTTTTACAAAAGTTATAAGTAAGTGGTAAATCCATATTTAGTTACTGCTTTCTTCTTCTTTAAGTAACTGCTTTGCCCGTATTAGATTATATTTTTCTTCGGATAGATCTTTAGTTGTAATTGAATCTCTTAAAATTGTTGGCCTTAGAAAGATCATCAAGTTTCTTTCTTCTACTGATTTTGCAGAGGATCTAAATAATGCACCTATTAAAGGTAAGTCTCCTAAAATTGGAACTTTATTAACTGATTCTTGAATATCTTCACTAATCAAACCACCTAGCACTAAGATTTCTCCATTATCTGCTAACACTGTAGTTTCAATTTCTCTCTTATTTGTTATTAAATCAGTTGAATTTGGTAACTGTGAGCCAGCAATACTTGAAACTTCTTGTCTTATGAACAGTGCAACTGAATCGGATTCATTAATTTGTGGTTTAACCTCTAATTTAATTCCTATTTCTTCACGTGCAGTAGTACGGAAAGGTGTTAAATTATTTGATCCTAATGATTCACCTGTAGTTATAGGTATTTCTTGGCCAACGAGTAATGATGCTTCTTCATTATCCATTACTACAGCTGAAGGCGTTGAAAGAATATTTGAATTTGAATCATCTTTTAGTACTGATAGAAGAGCAGCAAAATTGTCTTCACCATCAACTAAGTTTCCAACACCAGCTACAAAACCACGAGTATTAAGTAATGAGACTGCTGCACCTGCATTTGTACCGAGATTAGAATCATCATCAGAACTTATCGCTAAAGATAATAAATCTGGGCTAGTTGTAGACGGAAATCTTGATATTGCTATAGGTGTGTTGTTAGTAGCATCTCCAGAATATATTGTATCGACGCCAAGTGCTCTTGCAGATTCATCTGATATTTCAACTATGATAGCTTCAACGAAAACTTGAGGTCTTCTAATATCTAGCTGTTCAACAATAGATGTTAGTGTTTTGATAGTTTGTGGATTAGATCGTATTACAATTGAATTAGTCTCTTCGTGAGACGTTATAACGGTTTTATAGTCAATATTTTGTTCTTGATTAAATGAAGCTGATATATCTTTTAGAATTTTTAATATATCTTCAGATTTTGAGTAGTTCAGATAGATTACTTTAGTATTTTCATTGAGACTATTATCAAGATCTAATTGTGAAATGAGTCTTTTTGCACGTGTAACTATTTCAAGTGGTCCGCTGAAAATTAGCTTATTAGAACCTTGAAACGTAGCAACTGCTAATTTATCAAACCTTGTATTGGGATCAGATTTAAGAGAATTTATTAATCTTAATGCTTCTATAGATGATAAATTTTTTAATTTAAAGTCGGAAATACTTGTGTCTAGTTCTGAATCTAGATTTCTAATAATATCTCTTACTCTTTTTATATTATCTGCATCATCGGCAATCAAAACCTCTCTATCATTCTGCAACGCAACTATATATGATCTGACACCTACGATTGGCTTAACTGCATTTACAATATCTTTTGCACTAGAGAATCTTAATTTGATAACCTCTGATCCAATAGAGCCAGCTAGAGGACCATCTTCTGTAAAGTTTTTTACACCTTCTTGTGATGGGATGACTCTGTATATGTTTCCATCTTTAAGCACGTTATAGCCTTGTACTTCCATAGTTGAGATAAATACTTCCCATATCGATTCAGAGTCTAACGGTGCATCAGAATAGATAGAAATCACACCCTTCACCCTTGGGTCTAAAATAATTGTTTTGTCCGTTAAAAGTGCAATATCTTGAGCAAACGTTTTAATATCGGCGTCTTTGTAGAATATATTTTGTTCCTGAGACACTAATGATAGAGACAATAATGCTGTGAAAATTAATTTTTTCATAATTTTATTCCTTGGTGAGATCTATTCTGTCCTGGTTGAAAGATTTCTCAGAACCTATGATATCAAGAAAACTATAGTCTTTACCATCAAAAAAATAAGCTCTTGAACCTTCTACATGAGAAAAGCTTAGTTGACTGGTAATATTTTCGCCCTGTTCTATAAGCTTGTAATTATTTTTTTCTAAAATAATAATCGTACTTTCTGGATTATTTCCTCTTATTCCAACCAATTCAAAACCTAAATTTAATTTCTTAGCTGTTTCAACTGAGCCAATATTTTGGGTGGATTGAATAGTATTTTTAATTGTTTTTTCTGGTTTTGGAAGTTGCTCATTTATATTTACATTTGTAAAGGAGAGAAATCCAAGATTGTAATAAAAAATTAACACTACTAATAAAAGTAATGAAAATATAGAAAGTCTTATTAAATCTTGCTTATTCATATTCTAAATATTACTACTTGTCTTTAAACGAAACAAAGAATTCAGTTCCTCTATTAATTTGTGATTGCACAGTTATATTACAACCTATTCTTGTTGATAGCTGTTTCACAAGAGCAAGACCTAATCCTGTTCCTTTTGTATGAGCTCTTGCTTTTGAAGATCTATAAAACCTTTCAAATATTCTATGTATACTTTTTTTTTCGATTCCATATCCATTATCTTTGACTGAGATAACTTTAGATTTCTTATCTATGTAATATTTAAAAGAAATCATAGAACCCTCAGGAGAATATTTGATTGCGTTATTCAATAAGTTTGAAAATATTGATCTGAAGGACTCTTTATCAGTTTTAATAACTAAATCTTCCTTTATTAGATTCTCCACAACTAATTTTTTTTCTACTACAAGAGCTTCTATGGTGTTGAGTATTTTATTAATTTCTACATATGGTAGAAGTTTTTCTTTCCTTATCACGAGACCACCAGACTCAATCTTTTCAAGTTCTAAGAGATCTTCAATCATCTCACTCAGTCTTTCAGAATTATCCAATATTGATTTAGTGAATTTAGAAGTAATTTTTGGATCTTTTATACTACCGGAATGAAGAGTTTCAGAACCAGCTCTGATAACAGCTACAGGCGTTTTAATTTCATGCGATATATCAGAAATTAAATTTTTTCTTAAATCTTCAAGTTTCCTTAAAGATGATATATCACTGATCACAACTATATATTCGTTGGTAGATTCCATTTTTGATCCTGAAATTAAAAAATATTTAACCTCATCTTTAAATTTGATTGAAAGCTCAATTTCTTCCGAAGAGCTTTTCTTAAGTTTTTTAAGCAATTTATTGATTGGTTGGAGTTTTTTTACCTCAATTCTCTCTTTTAAGAAAAATTGATGTTTACCAAAGATTTCCAAAGCAATATCATTAGAAAATCGAACTTTATAGTTTTTGTTAAATATAATTACTCCTTGATTCATACTATCTAATACAGTTCCAAATTCTGTTCTTTGTTCTATTGCTTGTTTTACTTCATCGTTCAATCTATTAGCAATTTGTCTTACGGCATTAGATAGCGTGCTTAACTGTTTATCATCACTATTTAACTCAGATATGTTCTGTCCCTTTATGGCTTTTCTAGTACTTTTTAAAAGAGAGTCTAAATCTCTTCTTAAGGTATATTCAACATTAAGACTAAGAAAACTAGAGGAAGCAATAACTAATAGAAATAGAACTATAAATGGGTAAATGAAAAAATTAAAAAAAGATCCCCAAATATCAAAGGGTAAAGCTACTCTTACCAAACCCTGTTTTATGTCATTTGGATCCCTTTGGATTGCTACATAAATTAAGTCTAGACCTGTAGATTCACTTCTTCTGTTTGTAGAACCATATGTATTATTTAATGCTTCTAGAATCTCTATTCGTGTATCAGGTGAATGTTTTTCTAAAAGGTATAAATCTTGGCTATCAACTAAAGAGTCGCCAATCACATTCCAATTATGATCGATAATAGTGACTCGTAGCTCATTATAATTCATATCTTGTATAGCTAAATTATCTGCATATTCATCAAAATTAATTGCTTCATCATAATCTGGTATTAGTTTGTTAATTGATTGTGCTTGTAAATAAAGTGATTCTACTAACTGAATCCTGGAATTATTAAATATAAAGGTTGAGAAAATTGTAACGACGATAAAAATAATAAATGTAAGGAATAAAATTGATAATAGAAAAACTCTGGAAATCTTAAATGATGAAAAAAAATTAAACATTAAGACTAGTTATTAAACCTGTACCCTACACCTCTAATAGTTTGGATTAAATTTCCAGGTTCCCCAAGCTTTTCTCGTAATCTTTTTATATGTGTATCTACAGTTCTGGTTGTAACCTCAGAACTATAGCCCCACACGTCACCAAGTAGTTGATCTCTAGTTTGCACTCTGCCTTTTCTTTTCAGCAAATGTTTTAAAAGTTTAAATTCTAAGGCCGTTAAGTTAACGACTTTCTCATTAATTGATACTTCATGGGCATCTAAATTCATCAAAATAGGACCAAATTCTAGTAATTGTTCATTTACTCCATCATCAGTTCTTTTTTTCAGTATGACTTTAACTCTTAAAATTAGTTCTCTGACACTAAAAGGCTTGGTAACGTAATCATCAGCACCCAATTCAAAACCGACGATTCTATCAATTTCCTCACTTTTAGCAGTTAACATAACTATACCAATTCCATGATAATTATTGTTTGATCTGAGTTCTCGACATACATCTAAACCTGATACTCCAGGCAACATCAAATCAAGAATAACTAAACTAGGTTTATTTTTATCAACTGAGCTTAGAAAGTCTTCGCCGTTAGAAAAAGCTTTAACACTAAAACCTTCATTTTCAAGATTATATTTGAGTGTATCCCTCAAATCAGGTTCGTCTTCAACTATAAATACTTTTTGACCCATTTTCGTAGTGTACTTTAATCTATTTTCCTAAGATAGAAGTTGTTTGACTTTTACTCTGTCTATTTTTTCAGAAGCTATTCTTGGCAATGCTTTATCAGTAAATAAGATAGTTTCAGGAATTTTATAATTTGCTAATTTATCCTTTAAAAACTCTACTAAATCTTCCTTATTAATAGAATTTTTTGCATAAATGTATGCGCCCACAATTTCTCCAAATTTTTCATCCTCGATGCCTGATACACAAGATTCAATTATTTCAGGATGTTTATCCAACGCATTTTCGACTTCTAGACAAGAAATATTTTCTCCTCCTCTAATAATTAATGCTTTTTTTCTATCTAGAATAAATAAATATCCATCCTCGTCTAGATACCCTAGATCGCCTGTTTTTAACCAGCCATTTACAATAGTTTTCCTTGTTTCTTCTTCATTTTTTAGATATCCAATAGTATTTGAAGGTGATTTGAAAACAATCTCTCCAACAGCATTGGTTTGTAAGAAATTATTATCATCATCCATTATGCCAATTTCAGTGATATCTGGAACTATTAATCCTGCACTATTTGGTCTTTTCAAGTAATCATCACCTCTTAGAATTGTCCCAAGTGCAGAAGTTTCTGTCATACCCCAAGCAAATGTCATCGGAATATTAAACTTTTCATGTAAATTGAAGACTTGATCTTCTGGTCGAGCAGCTCCGCCAGCTCCAATATCAATCAGAGATGATAAATCATAGTCATCTACATTAGGATGGTTCATTAAATCCCAACTTTGAGTTGGAACACCACTTAAATTTGTTACCTTGTGTTGTTGTATTAAATCTAATGCATAGCTAGCGTCCCACTTTTTCATAATAATAATTTTTCTCTTTGCTAACATTGAAAGCAAGAATTGTGTAATTAAACCTGTTACATGAAATAAAGGCACGTTTATAAGAACCGATGCATTTTCAACAATTAATAGCTGCTCTTCATGTACTATTTTTCTTAATTCACCAAGTGTATAGAAACTGAACAGAGCATTAATAATTGCAAGGTGAGTTAACATCACTCCTTTCGGCAATCCTGTTGAACCCGATGTATAGAGCAGCACAGTAAGATCCTCATCTGTTGCATTATCTTCTGGCCAATCTAAGTCTTTTGTATTTGATATTTCTTCATAACTTACACAGCCTTCTATAGATTCTGTAACTATTTTTTTGATTTTATGATTTTTTATTAATTCGTATCTCTTGGGGTCAACGAAAATTAATTTAACTTCACTGTGTTCTATTCCATAATCAAGCTCTTCAGTTTTCCACCATGAATTAAAAGGTACTGCAGTAGCTCCGTATCCAGCTAGTGCAAGATAGATAACAGCCCATTCAGTACAGTTTTGCATGCATATGCCAACTCTATCGTTTGGCTTTATTCCTTCATCAAGTAGAAACTTACATATACTTTTGGCCTTCGCCATACTTTCAAGAAAGGAAAGTTCGTTATCATCTTCACTTATGAAAGGAAAATCACCTTGCAACAATTCGATAGCTCCAAAAAGATCTCTCATTGTTTTAGGCGCGTTTTCAAATACTTTAAAATCAATTCCATTAATTTCACGATTAGTTAGCTCAAGCAATGGGTTTAATTTTCTAAGTTCAGCAAATGCTTCTGACATATTTTGTTTTGTAGAAATTTTTGGTTCAGACATATAATAAAAACATAATGTTAGTGGAAGTATAAATTATGTCAGAAGATAATTTTTTTGTGAATAAATTCTTGTATTTTCAAGAGAAAAATCAAAACGATTATTTTTATAACTCTTTAATTTATATTTTTGAACATAATCAGCAAGGAGCTTTAGGTATTGTTATGAATAAGATTATACCTATTAGTGAAAGTACCATATTCAAATCGTTAAAAATTAATACAGAAGTGGATAAAAAAAATCTACTGAATGGCGGTCCAGTAGATATGAATAAATTATTTGTGATTCACAACCAACCTAGTCAAAAAGAATCATTAATCGTTCCAAATGGTCTTTCTTTAACATCAAGCATTGATGTTATTGAATCCATTGGAAACGGTACATTTGGTAACTCTTATAGGTTAGCTTTAGGTTATTGTGGTTGGGATGCTGGTCAACTTGATTATGAAGTTTCAAAAAACAGTTGGTTAATTTTAGATATTTCTTGTGAAATTGTTTTTAATGAAAAACCAAAAAACTTAGTTAAATCAATTTCAAACGAAGTTGGATATGATATTGATAAAATCCAAAACAGTGAGATCATAACAAAACATTAATGAAAATATTTATATCAATAGCTTCTTACCAAGATTTACTACTACCCATCACTATTAATAGTGCTTATACAAATGCGAAATTTAAAGAGAATTTAAGATTTGGAATAATCGATCAATGTAAAGTAAAACTGGATTTTTCTAAAGCTAAACTTAAAGATCAAATCTCTTATATTCACATAGATCCTAAGGATGCTAGAGGTCCATGTTGGGCAAGAGCTAATGCTCAAACTTTATTACAAGATGAAGAATATTTTTTACAAGTTGATTCACATACCGTATTTGAGAAAGATTGGGATGAGTACCTAATTCAATACATTCAAACAATTAAAAAACATGCAAACAAACCAGTTATTTCTGCTTATCCTAGAGGTTTTGAAATTGTAGATTTTGAAAAAAAGGTTTTTAAAAAATTACAAGAAGATGATCACTCTACGCATGTGATGGTCGTTGATAGCGAAAAAACATTTAAAGATGGGTATTTTTCTATGCAAAAAGGTTTGCCTTCTCAATCTAAGGAAATTTATAGAGGTTTTTTAATATCTGCTGGATTTCTATTTTCTGAAAGCTGCATGATAGAAGATGTTCCTTATGATCCAAACTTATATTTTGAAGGTGAAGAAACAACAATGTCCTTACGCTTATTTACGAATGGATATGATGTTTTTCATATACCGAGGATACCGTTGTTTCATTGTTACGTAGATTACTCAAATTCAGCTAAAAGACCAATGCACTGGAATGAAGAAGAAGATAAAGATAGAGCAATAAAATGGACAGACCTTCAATCAAAAAGTAAAAAAAGAATTGAGAGAATAATCCATCAGGATCTTACAAATATTTATGGCTTAGGCACAAGCAGAACACTCAATGACTATAAAAACTTTACAGGCATTGATATAAAGAACAAAAAAATAGTGGATGAGGAAAACGCCTTTTCATTTAAAAAACTTTATGAATTTGACTGGAAAAAGTCACAGAAGAAAAATTTTCTATGGTAAAAAAATTTCAAGTATTATTAAATTTTTTGGTAATTGTTTTCCCCTTATTTAGTGAAACACAAATAGTCAAAGGCAAAACTATTTCTTCTGATCACTCTATGATAGTCACTAGACACTACATAGCTTCTGAAGTAGGAAATCAAATATTATTAGATGGCGGTAATGCAATTGATGCCTCAGTAGCAGTTTCTTTTGCATTAAGTGTTGTTTTGCCCCAAGCAAGTCCTCTAGGTGGTGGCGGATTTATGGTAATCCATGATGAAGAGTCTAATAGTAATTATGCTTTGGATTATAGAGAAATGGCACCTCAAAAGGCAACTGAGGATATGTTTGTTGTTGATGGTAAGGTTGATAGAGCATTAGCGCTTGAATCTTATCTCAGTTCAGGTGTGCCAGGAACGGTTTATGGTCTTTACATTGCTCATCAAAAATTTGGAATATTGCCCTGGACTAGGTTAGTAGAACCAGCCATTCAATTAGCGAAAAATGGCTTCCCAATAACTGACACTTTAGCTAAATCCTTAGATTCGTATAAAGAAAAACTCGCCAAAACATCAGATGGTCGAAATATATTTTTTAATAATGGAAAAATACTTAAAAGTGGTGATTTACTCGTTCAAAAAGATTTAGCTCGCACATTAGAATTGATAGCTCAAACAGGTCCAGCTGGTTTTTATGAAGGCACAACAGCACAAAAAATTCAGTTAGATATGAGAAAAAATGGTGGTTTAATAACAACAAATGATCTAAGCAACTATGAAGCTAAATTTAGGACACCTATTGAATTCAATTATAAAGATCTATCAATTGTCACGATGCCTTTACCCTCATCTGGAGGACTTATTCTAGCTTTAATGTTAAACATGATTGAGCAACTAGAGTTAGATAAATCTGATCCTCATAAACCAGAAAATATTTTAAAGATAAGTGAAGTAATGCAGATTGCATATTCTCTTAGGTCAGTTTATGTGGCTGATTCAGACTTTTATGATGTTCCTAAAAATGAATTTCTTAGTAAAGATAGAGCAAAACAATTATTGACGAATATTAACCTAAAAAGAATGAGCAATGCCGATGATTACGATCCAGAGAAATTTAAATTTAAGGAAAATACAACTCACTATTCAATTGTTGATGGCTTTGGAAATATCGTAAGTACTACAACAACACTAAATACAGCTTTTGGTTCAGGAATTGTAATAAAAGATACAGGTATTCTTATGAATAACGAGATGGATGATTTTTCAGCATCACCGAGTCAACCTAACTATTTTGGACTATTAGGAACTTATGCAAATCGTATAGAACCATTAAAAAGACCATTAAGTTCTATGACTCCAACAATTGTTTTTAACAATGATAAACCTTATCTAGTTACAGGTGCTCAAGGCGGATCACGAATAATAACTGCAGTTTTACAAGTAATCTTAAATTATTATGAATTTGGTCTAAATGCAGAGGAATCAGTTTATAAATCTAGATATCATCATCAATGGCAACCTGAACATCTAATGTATGAGAGTTTTGATGATGAATTAGTAGATGAGTTAACCAAAATGGGTTTTAATCTCTATCGAAGACCAGCTACGTATGACTTTAGTAACGGTATAACGTCATCTATAATGTTCGAGGATAATAAATTAATTGGAGTAAGTGATTTTAGATCAGACGACTTTTTAAGTATCGGAGTAAATAAAGATGAATGAAATAACAGATAATCTTCTGAATTTGAGCCTAGATATAGGTCCAATTGTTTTATTGACTTTGATTGCGATTATCTTGAGCCGAACTGTAATTTATAAATCACTGCAAGCATTTGCTAACACAAGTGACACAAAACATGATGATGCATTCGTACAAAGTTTAAAAAAACCACTTACATTGATACCACTAGGTATTGGTATCTATGCTTTAGTTGAAGCATTACCATTACCTGAAACATATTCAGAATATGGTTCTCTTCTAGTTCAAACATATTTCTATCTAGCAGTCTTTTGGTCGATAGCTGCTAGCATTGATCCATTGAGAGATTTTATTGGTGAAAAATATGATTTTCTATCGCCCACCCTAAGAGCATGGATTTTTAGAGCAATAAAGTTTGTTGCTTACTTAATCGGTGTTGTAAGCGTTTTAGAATTGTGGGGTATTGATGCTGCATCTATCATTGCCGGTTTAGGATTATTCTCCGTAGCTTTAGCCTTGGGTGCGCAGAATTTCTTTAAAAATTTAATAGGTGGCTTATTAATTATTGGTGAAAAAAGGTTCAAACAAGGAGACTGGATAAATGTCGAGGGTGTTGCAGAAGGGTCAGTAGAAAAAATAGACTTTAGATCAACATTAATTAGAAGGTTTGATCAAGCACCAGTATTTGTACCTAATTCAGTTTTAAGTGATTCAGAAATAATCAATTTCTCGGAAATGCCCTTTAGAAGAATTATGTTTAATGTTGGACTCATTTATCAAACTACGCCAGAAACAATATTAGCAATTAGAAAAGATATTGAATCCTATGTAGCTGCAAATGATGATTTAGCTAATGCTGATGAGGCAACAACAACAATTAGAGTTACTCAATTCAATGACTCAAGTATAGATATGCTTGTTTATTGCTTTACAAGATCCACGAAGTGGCATGATTTTTGTATTGCAAGAGAAAATCTAATACTTGAAATCATGAAAATTGTTAAGAAGAATGGTTCAGATTTTGCTTATCCAACAAGCACAATACATTTAGAAAAAGACTAATTTTAATCAGATTTAGAGCTATATCTATTTATAGGAATATGTTTCAATGGGATTAGTTCAATATTGTATTCTTGTCTTAAATTACGAAGTTTCGTATTGAGCATTTCTTCTGAAATATCATGGTAATTCCACTTCTTCTTCATATTTAAGCAACGTAAAAATACGCGAAACTTAACTGGCATAAGAGACATATATATTTTAAAAATTCCCCAATAACCACCATGTTTTTGCACAATATTACCTATAACTTCTTTGTATTCTGGATCTTTATAGAAATTAATTATTTTTCCCCAATTAAATTTCATGCCCCAGATAACATAGGTGTCGAGAACTGATTCTTCTTCTATTGATGTACCCAAGCCAAATAATACATGTGTGTAATCATGTTCTTTGAAAATATGCGCATTTGGATTATCTTTTTCAGCAAGATCTCTAAATTGTGTGTTTATAGAATAAAATTCTTCTAATCCTTCTCTAAGTGTTTGTTCAGAATTTTGCTTTTGATAATTGTACACATATAGATTGTAACAAAAAGTTGGAGCGACTGACGAGATTCGAACTCGTACCAAAAGCTTGGAAGGCTTTTGTGCTAGCCATTAACACCACAGTCGCAAGGTAGTTTATTATAGAGCTAAACTTTAATTATAGAAATAAATAAATTGAAGGTTTTTCGCAAAAAGCACTGGACTTAAGAGCTTTAGCGTACATGCCCGAATTGTTAGAGTTTATCCATTCTAAGAGAAATTCTTCTCGATATTCTTCTGATTGCCATATATTAATCCATAGAAAACTATTGTTTTCGAGATTTGATATACCAGTCCAAACTTGTACATCATTTTCCTTTAAATATTCCAAGTAAGGCGCTAAATCGTCCAAGAGCAATTCCTCTTCAATTTTAGAATTACAATTGGATAACTCCATATATGAAACACCTAATAATAAGTCTGCTTTTAGTGGGGTTAATTCATTTATTTGAGTGAAGGTTTGTGTGCAACTATCAATTTGATCATCTTGCTCAGTAAGCTCCGAAAATTTATAAAAATTTAAAGAATCGCTAGTTTTTTTATAAGTTGAATCGACGTTTTCTATCGGAGTAGTGCAATTGTACAAATTCATATTTAATACCTTTTTTTGAAAAAAATAAGAATCAGTAATTATTTCTGTATTTTGTGCTTCTTCATTATCAGAACAGCTAATAAGAAAAACAATAGATATGAGTTTTAAAAAAATTCTCAACATGGTTTAATTATGACATCGTACATAAACATAAAGAAATTGAAAAGATTAGCACTAGTACTTGGAAATCAACTCTTTCCAATTGACCAACAAAATATAGATATGAGCACTACAATTTTCATGTGTGAAGATCATGGTCTCTGCACTTATGAGAAACATCACAAGTCAAAGATAGCTCTTTTTTTTATGGCAATGCGTTCGTATAGAGATCAACTTACAGAAACGGGCTATCAGGTTAAATATATCAATTGCAACCAAGATTTTAAAATCCCATTCATCAATAAGCTTGAAAATTTTATAAAAGCTGGTGGCTATACCGAAATTGAATTTTATGAAATAGAAGATAAGAGTTTTGAAAAGGAGATATTTGTCTTGATCAAAAAATTAAATCTTAAATATCACGAACAAAAATCATTAATGTTTATAGATAACAGAGAGTCATTTAGAAATTTTTGTGCTGAAAAAAAATTCTTGCTTCAAGCAAATTATTACAAGAAAAATAGGAAAGAATATAATTTCTTAGTCGAAGATAACAAGCCTGTTGGCGGAAAATGGTCGTTTGACGAGATGAATAGACTTAAGGTTCCAAAAGATTACACAATTCCGAAATTACCATCTTTTCCAGAACATCCTGAGCAAGAACAAATCTATAAATTTATAGAAGATAATTTTAACGATCATACAGGAAAACTGAACGTCTTTACGCCTTATACAACAACACAAGCTTTAAATTGGTTAGAGGTTTTTTTTAAAGAAAGGTTTAGAGATTTTGGTCCATATGAAGATGCAATTGTAGAAGATCAACATTTTCTATTACATTCTGTTTTAAGTAGCTCTTTAAATATTGGAATACTTACTCCAGAGCTTGTTATAAACAAAGCTAATCAATTTGCGGATAAATATGATGTTCCTCTTAACAGCCTAGAAGGATTTTTAAGACAGATACTTGGTTGGAGAGAGTTTATTCGTGGTGTGTATCAAAATTATTCTGAAAAAATGGAATCAAAAAATTATTGGGGTCATAAAAGAAAAATGACAGATGCTTGGTATGAAGGAACTACAGGCATACCACCATTAGATGATGCCATAAAAGGTGCACAAGAATATGGGTATACGCACCATATAAACCGATTGATGATTTTATCTAATGTTATGAATATGTGTGAGATAGATCCAGATGAAATTTATAAATGGTTTATGGAAATGTTTATTGATTCATCAGAGTGGGTTATGGTACCGAACGTTTATGGAATGGGAACGTTTGCTGATGGAGGCACATTTGCAACAAAACCATACATTTGTGGTTCTAGTTATATGTTAAGAATGTCCAATTTCAAAAAAGGTAATTGGTGTGAAATAGTAGATGGTTTGTATTGGAATTTTATTGAAAAAAATAGAGATTTTTTCGCATCAAATCCTCGACTAGGCTTAATGGTGAGGTCTTTAGAAAAAATGAATAAAGATAGAAAAGATGCTATATATAAAGCTGCGCACGAATTTATAGACAAACACACCTATGTTTAGACCGGAAGATAAAGCTATGCAAATAACCTATTCAGTGGGCATGCTCCTTGTTATATTGTTAAGTATTATTGGGTTTATATTTCTAATCTTTTTAGTCTTTAGCTAATTTAAGATATTTAGAAAAATCTTTATCATCAACATTTCCCCCTGAAATTGTAACTAAGACTTTCTTACCTTCACATACAATTTTACCTGATAAGATAGCAGCTAGACTTACACAACCACTCGGTTCAGCTTTAACGTTTAAATTATCGTATAAATACTTCATTGCAAAACAAACTTCTTGATCAGTAACAGCTATTCCTGCTGTACAGTTCTTTAAATTAATAGGAAACGTAATTTCACCAGGTATTTCTACCTCTAATGCATCGCATATTGTTTTTTGATGATTCTTGAGTCTTGTTCTTGTCTTATTCTTCAGAGATATTTCAGTATCATTGCAAGTTGCAGGTTCAACTGGATAAATTTCAACATCAGGAAAATAATGCTTAAAGGCTATGCTTGTCCCAGCGACAAGCCCTCCCCCTGATGTACAGGAAAGAACTATGTTTGGAGTTATGTCATTTTGGATGAAATATTCACATGCTTCTAAACCGAAACTCCCCTGGCCTGCGATAATATCTTCATTATCAAACGGTTTTACCAATGGATATTGTTTTTCATCGGCAATCTTTAATGCGATTTCTTCCCGGCTCTCTATATGCCTTTTGTAAAGTACTACTTCAGCTCCATTAGCTAATGTTTTGTCGATCTTGTTTTGAGGAGCATCTTCTGGCATCACTATAATTGCGTGCATATCAAAGATTTGTGCCGCTTTAGAGACTCCTTGTGCATGATTACCTGATGAATACGCCACAACACCGTTAATATTATTTTCTTTTAATTTACTTAGTGCTGATAAGGCTCCTCTTATTTTGAATGAGCCTGTAACTTGTTCAACTTCATTTTTTAGGTAGAAAGAAGCATTGAAGTCTTGATTTAATTTTTCTGAAATAAGTATAGAAGTTTTATTTATATAGTCTTTAATTCGCAAATAGCTGTTTTGAAGTTTAGTGATATTTACCATGACTAATATTTTCATATAATAAGCTCATGAATTCAAAACAAGCATTACAAACTTTTGGTAGATCGGGAAATCCTATGTTTTCTGAAAAAACTTTTTCAGAAACAATCATAGATGTAAATATTGAGAGAATGACTCTTCAAGGCACAGTTAATAAGGTTGGTATGAGCCTATTGCTGGTATTATTAACTGCTTCCTATACATGGTCAATGTACTTTTCAAATGGTCCAACATCAGTAGCACCTTACATGATTGGTGGTTCTATTACAGGTCTAATATTTGCTTTAATCACAATTTTTAAAAGAACATGGGCGCCAGTTACAGCTCCAATCTATGCTTTAGCAAAAGGTTTTGCGCTGGGAGGTATTTCTGCAATGTATGAATCACAGTTTGGTGGTATTACCATGCAAGCTGTGACATTAACTTTCGCTACAATGTTTGGATTACTTTTTGCATATAAAACAGGAATCATAAAACCTGATAAAAACTTTATGTTAATGGTGTTTGCTGGAACATTCGCTATTTTTGCTGTGTATCTTGTTAACTTCATCATGATGTTTTTCGGTGCTTCAATTGGCTTCATTCACGATAATGGACTTTTTGGTATTGGCTTTTCATTATTAGTAGTTTGTATAGCAGCATTAAATCTTGTTTTAGACTTTGATTATATCGAGCAAGGTGCAGAACAAGGTGCACCAAAATACCTAGAGTGGTATGGAGCTTTTTCTTTAATGGTCACCTTAATTTGGCTGTATCTAGAAATATTGAGATTGTTGACAAAACTAAGAAGCAGGTAATGGACGGTGTACTACTTGTAATACTAATCTGCCTGTTGGGTGGTAGTTATTTGCTGTTTAATGTTAGAGCAAATAAGAAACAAACCAACAGGAAAGATCGTATTAGGTGGAGACATAAATAAAAATCTTAGACCACTATTGAAAATCTGAAATTCTGGCACACTTTTCATATGCACAGCTTACTTTTTCCCACCTATTCGTATATTC
>CACIDC010000011.1 GCA_902585315.1 uncultured SAR86 cluster bacterium | reverse complement strand
AGACCCTTATTTCAGTGGAGGTGGTTTAAATGTTTCAGAAAAAGGAGGGCATTTAGATATTCATGTAGATGGAAACTATCACGATGCTTCAGGTATGAATAGAAGAGTAAATTTATTATTTTACTTGAACCCCAATTGGGAAAAGTCTTGGGGGGGCGAACTTGGGATGTATAATAATTCAGGAAATGATCTAGTTAAGTCAGTTGAACCTCTTTTCAATAGGTGTGTAATTTTTGATACACATGATAAAAGTTTTCATGGTCTTCCAAATAAAATAAATTTTCCAAAATCAGAACCTCGGAAATCAATTATTCTTTATTACTATACAGTAGCCTCGAGACCCGAAGCTAATGTATCAGTCAAAGAACCACATAGCGCCTTGTGGAAAACAAAAGGATTTACTGATAAAAAAGGAAAAAAGGGAAGAGATTTCTGGTAGATCTGGCTTTCGAGGTTAAATGCACAAAAAAAAAGCGTCTCTTATAATTTCTGAACTTAATGATTATGATGGCGGAACGATCTATGCAAGAAAGAATCTTGATTATTTTTTTTCAAATTATCAAGTATTAGAGCTGAACAAAAAGAAAGGTCCTGTTGCAATTGCAAATAAAATTTATTTCAGCCGTTTCTTTAATTTACTTTTTCGAATTCCTCTGATGGTTTTCTTTAAATATGTTTCTTTTAAAATTCTTGGATATCTAAATGCGAAAAGCTTTATCAGAGAAAATGAAAATCAAAAAATAGACTATATTATTGCATTTACGGAAGACTTACTGTCAATTGAGATTGCAGAAAGGATATCAAAAGAAAAAAATATAAAATTTCACCTTATCACCATGGATTTCCCCTGGACGTTTAAAAATTCCTCCTTAAATAACTACATAATAAAAAAAATCTTTTTATCAAAACTAAAAGAAATTAAAAGTGCTGAATTTGTAAGTGATGAAATGCATGATGTTGCAATCAATAATGGATTTAAAGGTGTATCCTTAATTTCTTATTCAGCAATGGATCTATTGGTTAAAACGAATTATCCTCAAAAAGTAAAAGAAAATATCATTAACCTGGTATATACAGGTACACCAAGATTTAAAAAGGAACTTAAATTATTTAACGATTTAATAAGTATTGGAGATCAAAAAAAATTATTTAAAATTCATATTTATTCTGGATATAAGTTTTATAAACAAATATTTAATCATCACAAATTTGTAAACAATCAAAATGAGCTGATAAATACAATATCTAAATATGATGTTGGTCTGATACCAATGTCATTTAATAAAAAAGATAGAGATTTAGTAACTACATCATTTCCTGGAAAAGCGTCAACATATATATCAGCAGGACTACCAATACTTGTGATTGCACCAGATTATTCTGCAATTTCAGGAATAGTTGAACAATATGGCATAGGAGAAGTTATAAATCTGAATAACCCAGAAAAAGTTATGCAAGCTTTAGAAAATATTAAAACAAAAGATTATTCTAAAAACATAATGGATTTTAAGAAATTAATGCTTCAAAGGTTTAAGAATTTCAAGGAAAATATATCTGTTAATGATCATATAAATGAATAAAACAGCAGTATTAATTTTTGCATTTTGTAGGGAAAAAAGTCTAAAAAGTCTTCTAGAGTCTATTAAATCTAATGATGGGTTTGAAAAATTTTCTTACTATTTTTTTATTGATGGTCCTCGAAGTGAACAAGATAAAAATAAGATTGCTAAAGTCACAAAAGTTATAGAAGATTTTTCCGTACCAAAAAAAGTAATTCAAAAATTAAAAAATAACAAAGGTTTAGCAAGTTCAATAATCTCTGGTGTTGAACATGTTTCTAAATTTTTTGACAAATTTATAGTTTTAGAGGATGACTTAATAATTGAAAATAATTTTTTTGATTTTATGGAAAATGCTTTGGCTACTTTTGAAAAAAATGACAATATTATTAATGTATCTGGTTTTTCTAATCTACCTCTTCCTTCAAATACTGCTCAAAATTTTTATTTATCAAAACGCTCTACATCATGGGGGTGGGCCTCTTGGTCGAAAAAATGGAGAAAGATAGATTTAAATAATTATGAGAATGTTTCGTTGTTAGATTATATCAACTTATTTTTTGTATCACCTGATCTTCCATTTATGTTACGTAATCAAAAGCTAGGTAAGATTAACTCATGGGCAATAAGACTTGTATTATGCCAAGTTCAAAAAAATTTATTTTCAATTACTCCAATCCTGTCTTTTGTTTCAAATCAAGGTGATGATGAATTTGCAACAAATGTTGATTATATTTATCAAAGAAAAAAAAGCTCTCCAAAGAAAATCACTAACTTCAAAAAATCTTACTTTCCACAATTTTTTTTGAATACTTACAAGTGGCTTTTCGAGTTTTATCTTTACTTAAGAAGGTCAGTATTAAGAATAATGGCGAAATAAACAATTTTTTTTATTAAAATAATGACATGTCCGATTTTTCCAGAAATGAAATTAATATGAAAGACTTCTTTTCTAATTTGAAAAGGCAATGGAAGCTGCCTCTCGCTATAGTGATCGGCTTTCTTATTATTGGAATTGGTTACCAAGGCACAAAGCATGACATCTACGTTTCTTCAGCATTGTTAAAGGTTGAGAAAAATGAGGATTCCTCTTTACTTGGTAATTTAAATTCTTCATTAGGTGCATTGAGTCAATTTACCGGTGGTCTAGGTAGTTCCGAATCACAAGAAAATTATGTCGTTGAGCTTATTAGTTCAAGAGTGTTATTGGATAGGATTTTAGAGAAAAATGACTTAGTCCCAGAGCTTATCTCTGCAAAAGGTTTCAATTATAAAACGCAAGAGATAGTTTTTAATAAATTTTTTAATTCTGAAGATAGGCAATGGCAATTCAATTCAGAAAAAGACAAACAAGATGCATTGACTTTTGAGCGAATCTTTGAAGATAACTACTTAGATAAAATTTTTGTAAGACTTAATAGACAAACTAATTTTGTTGAGGTTTCTTTTCAACATCCTTCACCTATATTTGCTCAACAATTTTTAGATCTTATGATTACTGAACTAGATAATTTAGCACGTAATGATGCATTGGAAGAAGCAGAAAAATCTCTTCAGTATTTAGAACTACGCCTGCTTGAAGCAACTCAATCAGACCTAAGATCTTCTATAGCATCACTGATTGAAGCCCAATTAAAGATAATCATGTATGCAAATACAAAAGAAACATATCTAGTGAAATTTATTGATAAACCTAATTTGCCTTATAAGGCTGAATACCCTAATAGAGTTCTGATAATTTTAGTAAGCTTAATTCTTGGAATTGTAACTGCATCTATTTCAGCTCTTGCTCGAAAAAGATTTTTTAATGACTGAACATAGAGCTATTCTTGCATTATTATCTATAGCGATTTTAATTTTTTCTCTAGGAAGTTTAAGTGTACTTTTTTTAACAGAATTGTGGTCAATAAAGGAAGTAAATTGGCAATTATCTAATACAATTTTCTTTACATATCTCTTTTGTCTTTTAGCGACGTATTTTTTTTTAGATTTTAGTCTCCGCTCAGTCAGTATTAATAATAATTTTCTTGATGATAGAAATTTTTTTGGACCAACATCAAAAAATCTAATTACATTATTATTTTTTATTTCTACTTTAGTATTATTAGTAGGGTACACCAGCCAAGCTTATTTTCCTTTTTCAAATCTTTTCTTAATGTTCATTTTTCTGACACCAGTAATGTTCATGGCAAAAGAAAAACCTAAGATCGCTTTAATATTTATCGCAATTAGCATGATTCTATTTTTCTTTTCTGGAAATAGAGCAAATATTTTTTTTATTTTTTTAATTTTTTTCCTATGTTCAAAAATATCATTGCTACGTTTGGGGTCTATAGGCATAATTGTATTATTCTTAATGCTTTCAATATCTTTTTTTAGGTCAGAAGAGATAGGAGATCAAGCATTATTATTTGAGATTTTTATCACAGCCTTTGGTTCTGAATGGAGAGACGGAATTCTTGCAAATGACATGTTTTCAAAAATTGAAATAATGAATGCAAAAGATTTTTTTATTAAAAATTTCATCACTTTCTTGCCAGGCTGGAGTTTATTTATAAGCTCAGAACAAGCTTATGAATCCCAACTTCAAACCTATCTTGTTGATAACCTCGGTCTTGCTGGACTTGGTTATACAGGTGTAAGAGTAGGAATGATTTGGGAATCATTTATCCTCTTCGGCAAAAATGGAGTTATAGTTTTGGGTATTATTTCAGGAGGATTAATTTATTTGGCACAAAAATTAATAAATTATGGCTCATACTTTATAGGATCAATAATTACTATTGCAGTCATATATTCTTTAGTTGGATTTCCTCTTTACATAGTTTCAATTTTTGGGCAATTAATCTTTTACTATATTCTTATGAAATTTTTTATAGTCTTATTAGTAAAATCAAAATAAAATTATGTATTTAAATTAATGGTAATTTTCAATGAACTTTAAAAACAAAAAAATTCTAATAACTGGAGGTACTGGCTCTTTCGGTTCTACTGTATTAAGAAAATTTCATGATATAGATATTGAAGAAATTAGGATTTTAAGTAGAGATGAAAAAAAACAAGATGACTTAAGAAGGAAATATCAAGATCCAAAGATAAAATTTTATATTGGTGATGTAAGAGATAAAGACTCGATCAATGGAGTGTTTGATGATATAAATTATGTTTTTCATGCTGCTGCATTAAAACAAGTGCCATCTTGTGAATTTTTCCCTCTTGAAGCTGTAAAAACAAATGTAATTGGAACAGATAATGTTTTGCAATGTGCAATAGATAATTCTGTTGAAAGGGTAGTTTGTTTAAGTACTGATAAAGCTGTATACCCAATAAATGCAATGGGAACATCAAAAGCTATGATGGAAAAAATTATAGTTGCAAAATCAAGATCAGCTAAAAGAACAAAAATTTGTTTAACAAGGTATGGAAATGTTATGGCATCAAGAGGTTCTGTAATCCCACTATTTATTGATCAGATTAAAAATAATGGAGAAGTTACTGTGACAGATCCTAATATGACAAGGTTCATGATGAGTTTAGACGAAGCATTTAAATTAGTTTTATTTGCATTTGAGCATGGCAACAATGGCGATATTTTTGTTCAAAAATCACCTGCCTCTACAATCAGCACTCTATCAAAAGCTTTATTCAGTGTTTTAGGTAAAGAGGAAAAGATAAAAGAAATAGGTATAAGGCATGGAGAAAAAAACCATGAAGTTCTACTTTCTAGAGAAGAAAGATATGTCTCTGAAGATATGGGTGATTATTTTCGAGTGCCACCTGATATAAGATCATTAAATTATGAGCAGTATTTTAGCTCAGGAAGAGACTTAAAATCTGTCGAAGAATACAGCTCTGAGAATACTGATAGATTAACAGCTAATCAGCTTGAAGAAATGTTACGTAATCTGCCTGAACTCGAAGGGCAGATTTAATGAAATTTTTAATACTTGGGTCGAAGGGTATGCTTGGCTCAATGGCCAAAAGTTTCTTTGAAAAAAGTGCTGAAGTTTTAATTCTTGATGATCGTTTTACAAAAGCAACTAGTGAGGAATATTTAAAATATATAAATGAATTGAATTTTGATGTTTTGCTTAATTGTGTAGGCAGAATTCCCCAGAAAACTTTAAATTATGATGAGCTTTATTTTGCAAATACATTTTTGCCTCAGCAATTAGCAAGTTTAGAAAAAAATTTCTTATTAGTTCATCCATCAACAGATTGCGTCTTTTCTGGAGTAAATAGGATGCAGCCTTATGATTATGATGAAAAGCATGATTTTAAAGATGATTATGGCAAAACTAAATCTTTAGCAGAAAGCTTTGTATTAAAAAGAAATAAATCATTAGTTATAAGAACTTCAATTATTGGCACAACTTACAATTTCACTAGCAAGGGTCTTCTTGATTGGTTTCTAAACCAACAAGATAATTCTAGGCTTAAAGGCTTTTCGAATCATTATTGGAATGGTATTACAACACTTGAATGGTGTAAATTTCTTTCCGGCTATTTAAATGAGGATGCAAATCATAAAACAAATTTTATACAATTGTCGTCTTCAGTTTCTCTCAGTAAATATGAGCTATTAACAAAGTTTAAAAAAATTTTTGAAAAAAAGTGTGAGATTGAAAAGTTTGAAACAGAAATAACTATAAATAGAAGTTTAAAAGGTCAAATTGAACTAAAATCAATTGATGAGCAATTAAAAGATTTAAAAAACTTTAAGTTATAAAGCTATGAAAATACTAACGATACTAGGAACAAGGCCAGAAATAATAAGATTGTCAGCAGTTATCAGAAGTCTTGATAAATATTTTGATCATGAACTGGTGCATACAGGCCAGAATTACGACTATGAATTAAATCAAGTATTTTTTGAAGACCTAGGTTTAAGAAAACCTGACATTTATTTAAATTCAAAAGCAAAAAATGCTGTAGAAACTATTGCAAAAATCCTCAAACAAATTGATAGAGTATTATCCGTTTCCAAGCCAGACGCTGTAGTTGTTTTAGGTGATACAAATAGTGCTATCTCAGTATATGCAGCAAAAAGAAGAAAGATTCCAATATTTCATATAGAAGCAGGAAATCGCTGTTTTAATCAGAATGTGCCAGAAGAAATAAATAGAAAAGTCGTTGACCATATATCCGATGTAAACATTACATATAGTAAATTTGCAAGAGAGAATCTTTTAAGAGAAGGTTTAGATCCTGAAATGAGTATTTGTTTAGGAAGCCCTATGAAGGAAATAATTAATTACTGTGAAAGCATCTCAAAAAAGTCAAAGATTTTAACAGCTCTAGGACTAAAGAAGAATGAATATATTCTCTTCAGCACACATAGAGAAGAAAATGTTGATTCTCCACGCAAATTTAAAGAAATTTTAAAAATAATAAGATCTTTAAATACTAAATTTGGTAAAAAAATTGTAATGGGAGTACATCCTAGAATAAAAAAGAAAATAGATTCAGAAGAATTTGATAAGAATTTTATTATGTGTCCACCTTTTGCATATTCGGAATATCTGAAATTACAAACTAATGCTTATTGTGTCGTTTCAGATAGTGGTACAATAACTGAAGAATCATCGATATTAGGCTTTCCAGCTGTAAATTTTAGAGAGCAAAATGAAAGACAAGAAGGCTACTCAGAAGGGGCAATAGTGATGTCAGGTATTGAGGAAAAAAATGTAGTTGAACTGGTAGATTTTGCAGTGAAGGCTTTCGCAAACTCAAAAATAAATATTGTCGAGGATTATAATATTGATAATTTCTCAGACAAGTTTATTAATTTAATTGCATCGAAAATTAATCATATCAATCGTAAAGTCTGGAAAAAATATTAATGCTTGATTTTGTATCAATTAATGATTTTAAAGACAGATATCAAGACAAAAAAATATTTTCAGCCTTATGTGCAATATTTTTCTCAGATACTATTTACAACTTTTCAGAACGAACTCTTAAAGATAGATTTATATTTTGGCCAGATGGGCTGTCAGCAAAACTAGTTGACCCAAATTTAAAAAAAATACCTGGCAGACATATGCTTACTGAACTAATTTCTTTATGTAAGCATGATAATAAAAAAATAACATTTGCAGGCTCAGAAATTAATTTTGAGGATGTTATATTTCAAGATCTAAATTATAACTTTATAGAGTTGCCTTTTGATAATGCAGAAAATCTAGCTACAGAAATCTTAAATAATAACATCGGTGATATTTTAGTATTGTGTGTTTCTTCTCCAAAACAAGAATCAATAGCTGAGATTATTTCCAAAAAAAAGCAAGTGCCAATTTACTGCTTTGGTGCTGCAATATATATGCTAACTGGCAATGAGGTAATCGCACCAAAATTTATCGAACTTCTTGGACTTGAGGGACTTTGGAGAATATTTACAACAGATACCTTCCGTAGACTGGGTCACTTAGCAAGAATGCCAAATGGTTTCAAGATATATAGAAGATTTTTAGAATAATATTTTTTAATAATCTAGATATTAATTTCGTAAGAAAAAAAATTTAAATTATTGATTAAAATTATCTTTAAGTCAGTAGGTATAGAAGCCTATGCCGGTTTTTTTCCCAAGTTTATTAGATAAAACTCTCTCTTGTAAAAAATCTATATATTTCATTTTTTTTGTGTTCCTCATAATTTTTACTACAACATCTAGTCCTATTAAATCTGCAATTTCAAAAGGCCCAGCAATAAAATTTGCCCCAAATTTTAATGATCTATCAACTTCTTCATAGCTTATTCCTTCATTAATATGTAATTCGATACCACTCTCAATCATTGATATCAGAATCTTATTAACTACAAAGCCAGGGCTATCATTAATAATTACATAATCCTTCAAATATAAACTTAGTTCACTTTTTAATATGGTTAAATTTTCTGATGTAGATTTTTCATGGGGTATTATTTCCGCAAACCTTGTTTTCATAACAGGATTAAAGAAGTGGCAACCAAAAAATCTTGCTGGAAAATTTAAACTATTACCTAGCTCATCAATTGAAAGAGAAGAGGTGTTTGTAGTGATTATTGAGCTATCATAAATATTTGAACAAATCTTCAAGGCATTTAATTTCTCATTTTTATCCTCTTGCAAGCACTCAAAAATAAAGTTAGGTTTGTGTTTAATCTCAAAATCACTAACAAATTTCACTCTCTTTAGATCATTGCTCTCAAATGAATATTTCAGTTTTCCAAATTTAGCTAGTTTTGAAATACTACTCTCAAGCACATTAAGTTTTTTATCTAAATTCTTTCCAGTCGAAGAGAAAAGGTATAGTTTAGATTCTTTGCAAGACGAGAATATTAGTTGAGCAATCTGCATGCCCATTTCGCCAGTACCTAGAATTAAATATCTTTTCATTTTGTAAGAAGAACCGAGCTATGTGATAAGCCAACTCCAAAACCACTAAGTAAATTAGTATCAGATAAATTAAATATTTCAAAATTGTCGTAAATGAGTTTAGGTATTGAAGATGATACTAGGTTGCCAACTTCATTATAATTGGTGAACATATTGCTATCAGAGGGAATATTATTCTTCAGTGCATCCAAAACTATTTTTCCAGCTTGATGTGGAAATATATTACAATTTTTTGTTTCCCTCAAAAGTTCTTTGATTTCTGGCCTCACCTTATTAAGTGCAAATTGTAAAACTTTAGGCCCATTCATTCTTATAATCCCATCTTTTAAATTTCTTATTAGAGCACCCTCAGTATTCTTCTTTGAAGAGAAGATACTATTTTTTAGTTTGAAACCTTCATTATTTTTTTCAAGCAATGTTGCAGTTGCACCATCACTAAACAATGATCTTATAGACCTGTCATCGTCTGCTATATATTTTGAGTACGTATCAGTAGTGATTATTACGGCTTTTTTGCTTTGGTCGGATTTAAAGAGAGAATACACTATCCTTAACCCATCTACATATCCAGTGCATCCAGCATTTATTCCAAGGCAGTGCACATTATTTTCGATAGCAGAGTTAGTAAGCACAAAGTTTGAAATAGTTGGGAAAAGATGTGAAGGAGTATTAGTTACAGAAATAATAGTATCTACATCATGCATTAAATTTTCATCAAGGTTAGAAAAAGCTTTTATAGCTAATGTTTCTGATGTTTCATCCTTAGATGAAATAAATCTTTGTTTAATACCAGTTTTTTCTAAAATTTGCCCAGGCTTCCAACCAAGCCTTTCTTCAATCTGTGAATTTAATTCAAGATTCGATCCTAGACTAATTTTTATTTCTTTAAACAGAATCATCTAAAAGATTGCTGAGGAATTGATCTAAATCTTCTACAGTTTTGAGGTGTTCAAGATCATCTGGATCAATATCAATTGAATAATCATTAGAAAACTTTGTTAACAGGTGTATTGCACTTAGTGAGTCCCATCCTATCTGATCAAGAAGGTCTTCTCCATTAATATCGAATGTTACATCTTCCACATCAAGGCATTCAATTATTACTTTTTTGTTATTTACCATAAAATGATTATATCATTGGTCTTAAGCTTTTATATACGTATTAATAATATCCATAAAAAATGTATAGATTTAGTGAAATTAATGATAAAAACCTTAGAGAAGTAAAATTTTTTTTAATAGAAAATTTTAATAGACCCAGAATTTTCTGGGAAAAATCAATTTTAAGTTTTATAAATTATAAATCTTTTTCGAACCAAAAAAACTTTGGCTATTGCTATTATTTTAATGACAAAATCATTGCATCTATTTTTTTAATATTTGATACTTTTAATCAAGCTTATTCATTATCATCAATGTATGTTGATGAACAGCACAGATCAAAAACTATTAGCTTTGTAAACAAAGTTTTTTCTAACTTAAAAAACGAATGCATATTAGATTTTACTGCTACAGATAAAGCAAAAAAACTTTTTAACTATTTTGGTCTCAGAGAAATACATGAATCCGTATACATAAAAGTTCCTACAAAATTTCCTAAGAATAAGTTTTTTAAAGTCACAGAGGATGAAAGTTTGAAGATCTGCAAAAATAAAAATATATTTTATGCAGATAATATGCGTGTAATTTCAGAATCTAACTCAGACCAAAATAGTTATTTTGTATACAAAGATATTAGCATTACTAAAAGCAATATGTTGAGGAAAATTTCCCTTTTGATATATGCTGACAAAGTCGATAGCAACATAATTAATGATTTGAGCATCTATTGCTGGATGAATGGAAAAATACACATTGATTTTATAAAAGACCAAAATTTTAAAATTAAATTAAGCAGGTTTAGTGTTTTATCAAAACAACTTTCCCCGTCTTTTCATGGAAATAGTGAATTAAGTATTTTTGATTTTTAGGTTTTGTTCTAATGGTCCTTTATTAGGGAAGTTTTCCAGTAAACATGAAAGTTTATCAATATTGAGCCTATTGAAAGAATGCCATTGATGTTGCCTAATTTGAAAGTAAATATTTTTAAAAAAATTTAAATTTTTAAGCTCTGAAAAAGAAACCCAAAAGGGTTTATTTTTTAAAAATTCATATGGATGCATATAGATTATTGGCATATATTCTGAGTATATTTCATTAAGAAACCATTTTTTTATTTTGCTAGTTGGAGTTATCTTGAGATAAGTCCCGCCTATCATTTTTAAATTTACTGGAAAATTTTTCATTTCGATTATAGGGAACTCATAAAGATTTAATTTATGAATTTTGTTTTTTTGAATGAACTTTGGTAGCTCTTTGCTTGTACAAATAAGACTAGAATCATAAACAAAGTATTTTGCAAGAATCTTATATTTTTGGATATCATCTTTATGTAAACTGAACATAGGTGCTCTGTAGCCCTTTATTTCTAAAGCTGAAGCTTTAGTTAGGCTATTGATTGCTTTTTCAATATCTCTCTCAAACTCATAATTTGATTGTTTGCTCACATCTTTATGTTCATTAGAGTGACATGCGATTTCGTGTCCATCATCTGATATTTGTTTTATTAATTCTGGTGAATGCTCTGCAACATTTCCAGTACAAAAAAAGGTGCATTTCCTGTTTCCATTTTGTTTCTCTAGAACCTCTTTTATAGCCGCATAGGATTGATGAAGACCATCAGGGCTTCTCTTCGTTGTCAGTCCTCTTTTATTGAGGAAATCATATCTAAAATCTTCAAAATCAACTGTAAAAAATGAATTTTTTGTACTCATATATTGACCTTTTAAAGGTTTTATAATTTTTTTATAAGTATAATACTTCTTATGTCAAAAACTGCTCTAATTACAGGAATAACAGGTCAAGATGGTTCTTATCTTGCAGAACTATTGCTAGAAAAAGGTTACATAGTTCACGGTATTAAGAGAAGAAGTTCATCTTTAAATACAGAACGAATTGATCACATATACCAGGATTATCATGAATCAAATAAAAATTTTCATTTGCATTATGGCGACTTATCAGACTCCCTGTCGATATTTTCTCTTATTCAAAAAATTAAACCTGATGAAGTATATAATCTCGGTGCACAATCACATGTCGGTGTTTCTTTTGAGAATCCTGAATATACAGGTAATGTAGTAGCACTCGGTGCTCTTCGAATATTAGAATCAATTCGACATTGTGGATTGTCTTTAAAAACAAAATTTTATCAAGCCTCTTCTTCTGAGCTTTATGGAAAAGTTCAGGAAATCCCCCAAACAGAGAACACTCCGTTCTATCCACGCTCTCCATATGGAGTTGCAAAATTATATGCTTATTGGATTACAGTCAACTATAGAGAGTCTTATGATATGTTTGCCTGCAATGGAATTTTATTCAATCATGAGTCACCCAGGAGAGGGGAAACTTTTGTTACTAAGAAGATTACAAGAGGGCTTGTTAGAGTCGCTTTAGGTCTTGAGAAATATTTATATCTAGGTAATCTTGATGCGCTAAGAGACTGGGGACATGCAAAAGATTATGTTGAGATGCAATGGTTAATGCTTCAACAAGATAAACCTGTAGATTATGTTATATCTACTGGTGTTGAATGTAGTGTGCGTGATTTTGTAAAGATTTCCTGTGCTAAATTAGGCATTGAAATTGCATTTAAAAATACTGGTCTTGAAGAGGTAGGATATATAAAATCTCTATCCAAGTTTTCTGAAAACTTGAAAGTTGGTCAAGAAATAATCAAGGTGAGTGAAAAGTACTTTAGACCTGCAGAGGTTGATAGATTATTAGGTGATTCTAATCTCGCAAGAGAAAAGCTCAACTGGGCTCCTAAGATTTCAGTCGATGAACTTTGTGAAGAAATGATAAATTATGATCTCGATAAAGAGATGATAGTTAAGAAATGAACATATTTGTCGCAGGTCACAATGGTATGGTGGGATCTGCCATTGTAAGACTCCTATTGAAAAATCAAAAAAATAAGGTTTTCACTGCATCACGTAAAACTTTTGACCTGAAAAATTCAAAAAAAGTTCTTGAATATTTGAATGACAACTCTATTGATCAAATTTATTTGGCTGCCGCAAAAGTAGGTGGAATTAAAGCCAATAGTGATTATCCAGTTGATTTCCTCTATGAAAATTTGTCCATTCAAAATTCTGTTATATCTAGTGCTCATACTGCTAATGTCAAAAGCTTAATGTTTCTAGGGTCCTCATGCATATATCCAAAATTTTCTAAACAACCGATTAATGAAAAGGAGCTACTTAGTGGCTATCTTGAAGAAACAAATGAGCCTTATGCCATAGCAAAAATAGCAGGTATTAAATTATGTCAGGCATACAATAAGCAATATCAAACTGACTTTAGAGCACTCATGCCCACCAATTTATATGGCCCAAATGATAATTACGATTTATCAACCTCTCATGTTCTACCTGCCTTAATAAAGAAAATAAATGATGCAAAAGAAGAATCTCAAGATGAAGTCGAAATATGGGGATCTGGAGAAGTGAAAAGGGAATTTTTGCATGTTGACGATTTAGCAAATGCATCTGTTTATTTTATGAATCTTAGTAAAAAATCTTTTTTTCAACATAATAATTTTGGTTATATTAATATCGGCACAGGAGAAGATATTAAAATAATTGATCTTGCTAAATTAATAGCAGATGTTGTGCAGTTTCAAGGATCTTTTAAATTAAATAGAAGTATGCCTGACGGCACACCACGTAAACTTTTAGATATTGCTTTAGCAAAAAATCTTGGCTGGCAGGCAGAAATAAACTTAAGACAAGGGATTGAATCGGCATATAACTCATTCATAACAGGCGAGAAAGAATGAAAATAACTATTTTTGGCGCAGGGTATGTAGGTCTATCTCTAGCAGCTTTATTTTTAGATTCTCATGAAGTTAGTATTGTTGAGACAGATCTCAGCAAGATAAAAAAACTAAAACAAAAAATTAGCCCATTAGAAGACGCGGATATTCAGGATATTTTAAAAAATAGCAAAAAAAATTTGCAGGTCTACTCAAAAATTCCCAAAGAAAATAAAACTGATCTAATTGTTTTATGTCTTCCGACAAATTACGATTCTAAATCTAATAACTTTGATACTAGTATTATTGAAAGTGCTGTTAAGCTTCTTTTGCAAGATACAACTAACACCGCGCCAATACTAATAAAATCAACAGTTCCTGTGGGCTTCACAGATTTATTAAATAAAAAATTAGATACAAATAGGATTTATTTTTCTCCAGAATTTCTTAGGGAAGGTAGTTCCTTAAAAGATAATCTCTATCCTTCAAGAATAATTGTTGGAGGTGAAGATGCAAACTCAAAAATGATTGGAGAGCTTTTTTTTAGCGCAGCAAAAAATAAGCCTGAGTTAATATATATGGGAAACACTGAAGCAGAATCTGTAAAACTCTTTTCTAATACATATTTGGCTTTAAGAGTTGCATTTTTTAATGAGTTAGATAGTTATTGCATGAATAAAAATATTGATGCTGATTTAGTCGTGAAAGGTGTTAGCAGTGATGAAAGAATAGGAAATTTTTATAATAATCCTTCATTTGGTTATGGAGGATATTGTTTGCCAAAAGATACAAAACAGATGTTAGCTAATTATGAGAACATTCCACAAAATTTAATTAAAGCCATAGTTGAGTCAAACTCAACAAGAAAAGATGTAATTGCAGAATATATTGGAAAATTAGATAACAAAACCATTGGTGTTTATCGTATGGTTATGAAAGAAGGTTCAGACAATATCAGAGATTCATCAATTCAGGGTGTCATAAAAAGATTGAATGCGAAAGGTAATAAAATATTAATTTATGAACCTCTTTTATGCCCAAAACAAGGTTACTATGGAATAGAAGTGACACACGATTTGCAAAGATTAAAGAATGAATCCACGATAATAATTACTAATAGGATGAGTGAACAGCTTCTTGATGTAGAAGAGAAAATTTTTACAAGAAGTATATTTGATATAGATTAGTTATAATTAGAGCACACATGAATAAACAAACCTACCTAATGCTTTCATTGCTTTTGCCAAGCATAATTTTTGCCCAAGCATCTCAAGAAAATCTTGAATTATTTAACACTCTTCCGGATGACGTAAGACAACAAATTTTGAATGAAAGAAATTTAAATAATCTTGAATCTGTGCCAATAGAAGATAACTTAGAGTTAAATGATTTCTCTGATCAGGAAAGTGATGATGGTTCAGAGATTTTTGGTCTAGATTTTTTCGATTTTGAGGTAACAACTTCAACACCATTATTGGATATACCGTTACCAGCAGATTACATTTTGTCAGTTAATGACGAATTAGAGATTTTATTGATTGGTAATGAGAATAAGCTTCATGAAGTAAGAATTGATCTTAGTGGCAACGTACTTATACCTGAAGTTGGCTCAGTTTCACTCGTAGGCTTAACATTAAGCAATGCCAATGAAAAGATACAAGAAATAATTTCTAGAACATTTATTGGTACAAAAACTTCTCTTAGTGTCAGCAAACCATCAGCCCGAAAAATATCTGTTATAGGAGCGGTTAATAAACCTGGATCGTACTTAATGAACCCATATGTAACCATTTCAGAGTCAATAAAATATGCTAATGGGCTCACACAGAAATCAAGTTTACGAGAAATAAAAGTAATTAGTTTGAATGGAGATGAAACTATTGTTGATTTCTATGACTTTCTAATTTTAGGGGATAGGGCGATTGATTTAAATTTAAAAAATGGTGATACAGTAATAATTGGCTCCACTGACAGACATATAGAGATAGCAGGAGCTATTGCCAGACCAATGAAATACGAATATCTCTCATCAGATTCATTCCAAGATCTTATATCTTTTAGTCAAGGCTTTACTAAGTATGCAAATCCTCAAAGCTTGTTTGTTAATAGCTTTGATAAAGGATCAGTAACTACCAAAGAAGTAAATAAAATAAATAATATTGATGACCAAATTTTGCTTAAATTATTTGTTGGAAGTTATGAAGAGTTAGTGACTGAGCAGCTTTTTTTGAGAGGTGGAAAAGTGCGAGATGGCTATCTTGAATATCAGCAAGGTCAAATGCTCAGCGATATCATATCTACGATTAAAACTTCTGATTCAACTTATGATTATTTTCAAGTACTAAAACAGTATGATAATTCTGGTAAAAAAGTTGAAATAATCCCCTTTTCATTAAAAGACCCAAAAACCTATGAAAAAATCTCGTTGAAGAAGAATCCAATAATCACATTCTTTACACTTGACGATATATTAGCTGATAACTACGTAGAACCAATTGCTAGAAAATATCTTAAACAGCTGCGTATAGGTGATGAAGATTTTCAAATTCCATTGGTTGGGATTTTTAATCCTTTGGAATTATTAAATTTACTCAACACTTCTTATGCAAAAGAAGATATCCTGCTAGATAAATCATACTATGTCAGCTTAGACAGCAATATATATCTTGTGGAAGAAAGTAATGTTTCTGCTGATGGTGTAACAGCGCTGTCATTTTCTGTCGAAGTTGATCCAGAAGTTATAATTACTGTACTTGGCCAAGTAAAAAATCCCGGAATTTATAGAATTAACTCAAATTTAGTGTTGTCAGATGTTTATGCTCTGGCAGGTGGGTTAAAAGATGATGCTTACTTAGATGGCATACAACTTTATAGAGAGGGAATAAGAAGTTCTCAACTTAAAGTTGCAGAAGTAGCACAGCAAACAATTATTTCTAATGCAGCTGCGAAAGTTATCTCCACACAACTCACAAACAATAATTCTAATTTTGGAGATCTTAAAGATCTATTATCTTTAGCCTCTAATGAATCTATAGATGGTAGGATAACAGGTGACTTATCCCCTAGCAGTAATTATTCACAAAACCTAGTTTTAGAGGATGGTGATAGAATTTTTGTTCCTGTTACTCCAAATACAATTAGTATCTTTGGAGAGGTGAATAATCCAGTTACCATCAAATATGAAAAAGAAATCACAATCAATGATTACATTAAAATTGCTGGTGGTTACACTAGCTTGGCAGATAAAAGAAATATTTATGTTCTAAAGGGATCTGGTGAAATGGTAGTTTTTCAAAAAGGTATGTTCGCTAAAAAAATATTTTTAGAAGCAGGTGATACAATAATCATAAATCAGAACATAAATAAGGTTGATGGCCTTTCTCTAGCAAGTTTAATAACAACGATTTTATCTAATACCGCAGTATCCATAGCAGCATTACAAACCATCTCAGATTAATGAGGGTTTCTCATAAAAGAATTTATATAATTTTAATTCTCCTTATTTCATTAATCATAAGACCTAACGACATAAATTCTCATGGCCATTATGGAGGTTTAACAACGCCATCAGCTTCTACGTTTAAGGAAAGTTCATTGGCTTTACATTTCTCAAGGTTTGAACCTGATCGAAAGTTTGTGTTAACTGCTAGTCCGTTTGATTGGTTAGATGCAAGTATATTTTATGTAGATATAGTTTCTCTTGATTACAATAATGGATTTGATCAAACATATAAGGATAAAGGATTTAATCTAAAAATCAGACTTCTTGAAGAGAGACAAAATTTACCTTCAATTTCTATAGGTCTAAACGACTTGGCAGGAACAGGCATATACTCATCTGAATATATTGTTGCGAGCAAAAAATATAATAAGTTTGAAACTAGTGTTGGTCTGATGTGGAGCCCAAACATCTCTGGGAAAAGCATTAGTAACCCTTTTATTAGCATAAATGATAGCTTTAGAAACAGATCTTTGGTACCTAAAGATAAAGGTGGCTCTCTTGATTTTAATAATTATTTTTCTGGTGAGAAAGTAGCACCCTTTTTCTTAGTAAAATATCAAGCAACACCAAATGCTAACTTTTTCATAGAGTATGATCCATTAAATTTTCCAGATCAATATAACTCAGAAAAATACAACTGGGACCTGGAAAGAAAGAATAATATCAATTACGGAGTACAAATAAATATGAAACAATTTGATGCAAGCTTTGCAGTAGTTTCAAATGAACAGTTGATGTTTAACATATCAAAAAAGTTCAATTTCTCTGACTATAAAGCAAATAGTTTTATTGAAACAAAAAAAAGTGCATCTTTTAAAGAGTTACAAAATAATTTAGCTTTGAATGATATTGGTTTAATCGAAGCAAGCAGAAAAGATGCCGCGCTAATATTGAAGGTGAAACAAAATAGTTACCCTAACCAACTAGAAGCCAATAAAAACATACAAAAAATTGTTCAAAATCATGAATTCAAAAATGATTATAAAACTCTGATAATCAGACAATACACACTTGGAATGGAAGTGATGGGAACTGAATCAAATATAAAAAATGGTAATCATTTTGAGGAAAAAACTTCATTAACAGCTAGTACAGAAAAACTTTATGAAGTCACTAATGATATGCCCATCTTAAGATCAAATAATCAAATTAGAATTAGAACAATGCTTGCATCGAGAGAAGGCTTTCTATTTAATGGTATCCTTTTAGAGAATGACACTGAACTAATATTTTCCGAAAATTTAATTTTTCTATCAAATATAAAATACCCAATTTTTAGCAATTTTGATCGACTTTACATACCTCCTGTTGATACATATCCAAATCAAGTAAGATCTGACGTAAAAGAATACCTTAAGAAAATTGGTTCTGGTTTTTCAATAGGTAGATTTGAAATTAATTATTTTAAAGCGTTTAAAAGAAAACATTTTTTTAGACTTTCGGCAGGACTTTTTGAAGAAATGTTTTCTGGAGCAGGCATTGACTACCTATATTCTCGACAATATTCAAATCTTGTTTTTGGTGCCCAAGCATATCACGTTAAAAAAAGAGATTATAATCTTTATTTTTCTTCTTTAGATTATTCAAATGAGTTTTTAAGAGTATTTGCAGAGGTTACTCATCCTCAAACAAAGATAAAGTTAAAACTATCTTATGGTGAATATTTAGCTGGTGATATTGGTACAACGCTTGAAATTAAAAGAAGATTTAATAATGGTGTAGAATTTGGTGTTTTTGCCACCAATACTGACGTACCAGTTGAATTATTCGGTGAAGGATCATTTGATAAGGGTATTAAACTTAAGATACCGCTAAATTTTTTTGGTAAAAGCAAAAATTTGATTTCTTATGAGTGGAGGCCACTAACGAAAGATCCGGGTCAACAGCTTATAAGATCTGTTAATATCGAAGATGTGATAGAAAGATATAGAGTTAGATGATTATTTAGTTCTATCTATTTTAAACGCCTGTCCCAGTTCCAGTTCCAGTTCCAGTTCCAGTTCCAGTTCCAGTACCAGTACCAGTACCTGTTCCAGTTCCAGTTCCAGTTCCAGGATCTGGTGTTGGTTCTGGTGTTGGTTCCGGTGTTGGCTCAGGAGTCGGTTCCGGTGTTGGCTCCGGTGTTGGCTCAGGTGTTGGAGCAGGAGTTGGCGCAGGAGTTGGCGCAGGAGTAGGAGTTGGCTCAACATCGCTTCCAGTAGCCTCTGACAGAACACCATATCCAAGCACCCATGCTAGTGTGTTAGCAAGATCATTAGCACTTAAGCCAGGAAGACTGAAACCATCATCATCCTCTGAATCATTTTCAATTACTTCTTGATCATTGTCATCATTCTCTTTTACTTCAACTTCGTCAGCCTTTGGTGGAGATGTAGGTTCATCAGCCTCATCTGCAATAAGATAGGCTGGCATGATAATTGTAGCCAAAAGTATTCTTAAAAAATTCTTCATATGTGTCCTGTTTAATGTTTGATTTTAATAGCAAAAGATAGAATTAGGAAGCTTTTTTCGTGTATACGTTTAAAAAAAACACTAAATAAACCAAAAGTTTAAAATGAATGTAAATTAATCCAATGATTTAAAGTAAAATTTTCCGTAATTTGATCTACATAATGTAATATTAAATTTAAAAATGTCTAGCCCAGATCCTAAAGAACTATCTAAAAACCAAGACTTGCAAGATTGGATAGAGGCTCTAGAAAATCTCAATCTATTTGACGGAACTGATCACACAAAAGAGGTTGTTAACGATTTTTTCAAGTATGCAGAAAATAAGGGCTTAATAGATGATTTTTTTAAGCAACTTCCTTTTGAAAATACGATATCCGTAGATGAAGAAGAAGAATATCCAGGTGATTGGGAGATCGAGGAAAAAATTAGGCATTATATAAGATGGAATGCAATAATTATGGTCCTTAAGGCCAATAGAGAAAAAGACCTTGGTGGACATATTTCAACTTATTCTTCTGCTGCAACTTTATATGAAGTTGGTTTTAATCATTTTTTTCGTGGGGGTGAGAATTCACTTTCAGATATGATTTACTATCAGGGACACTCATCTCCTGGAATTTATGCAAGATCATTTCTTGAGGGTGTTTTTTCTGAAACAAATTTAAATAATTTTCGGCAAGAAATAGATGGTGAGGGGCTTTCATCGTACCCACACCCTTGGCTAATGCCAAATTATTGGCAATTTCCAACAGTTTCCATGGGATTGGGGCCCATAATGTCAATTTATCAAGCTCATGTTATGAAATATTTAGAGCAGAGAAAGCTTTTAGAGTTTGATCAAAATAGAAAGATTTGGATGTTTTGTGGAGACGGTGAGATGGATGAACCCGAATCTCTGGGAGCCATATCACTTGCTGCAAGAGAGAAACTAGATAATTTGATATTCGTAGTAAATTGTAATTTGCAAAGATTAGATGGCCCAGTAAGGGGGAATTCTAGAATTGCTACAGAGCTTGCTTCCATTTTCAAGGCAGCAGGATGGAATGTGATCAATCTTATATGGGGCAGAAAATGGGATAAGCTTTTTAGAAAAGATACCAAAGGCGCGCTTAGGTGGATAATCAACAACACAGTTGATGGAGAGTACCAGAATTTTAAAGCAAAAGGTGGCGCTTATACGCGAAAACATTTTTTTGGCAAACATCCTGATGCACTTGAGCTGGTTAAAGATATGACAGATGAAGAAATTGAAGAACTGAATAGAGGAGGGCATGATCCACTTAAGATCTATAATGCTTACAAAAAAGCCTACGAAGTTAAAGACAAGCCTACTGTTATTTTGGCTTTCACAATTAAGGGATATGGTTTTGGTTCAAGACAGGCAGATAATACTGCTCATCAAGTTAAGAAATTAAGTAAAGAAATCCTTAATGATTTTGTTGTTAATTTTAAGCTACCGGTAACTGAAAAAGATCTAGATGATCCATCTTACATAAACTTTGATAAAGGAAGTACTGAAGAAAAATATCTGGTTGAATCAAGAAAAAAACTTGGAGGAAGATTGCCTTTAAGAGAAGTAAATTTAGAACCTCAAAATCTTGATAATTATAAACTTTTTGAGGATTTTAATGATAAATCTAAAAGAGAGATGTCAACAACTATGGTATTTGTAAGGCTTCTCACAAGCCTGCTTCGTGATAAAAAAATTGGAGAAAAAATAGTTCCAATAGTGCCCGATGAAGCTCGTACTTTTGGAATGGATGGGCTGTTTAGGCAGTTCGGTATCTATAGCAGAGAAGGCCAGAAATATATACCTGAAGATGCTGACAAAGTCATGTGGTACAGAGAATCAGAAGATGGTGTAATGTTAGA
Organism: uncultured SAR86 cluster bacterium; assembly: GCA_902585315.1. Taxonomy (GTDB): domain Bacteria; phylum Pseudomonadota; class Gammaproteobacteria; order Magnimaribacterales; family TMED112; genus TMED112. Next base: position 6,704 of record CACIDC010000011.1, on the reverse strand, counting down.
GGAAGGTATCACAGAAGCAGGGGCATTTTCTGCATGGCTAGCTTTAGCAACATCATATGCTAATAATAAATTACCAATGATCCCATTTTATATTTTTTATTCAATGTTCGGATTTCAAAGAATTCATGATTTGGCATGGGCTGCTGGGGATGCAAGAGCCAAAGGATTCTTACTGGGTGCTACGTCAGGCAGAACAACACTAAATGGAGAAGGCTTACAACATCAAGATGGCCACAGCCATCTCTTAGCACAAACAATTCCAAACTGTAAGTCATATGATCCATGTTTTGATTATGAGCTAGCTACGATAATAAAAGAAGGTATGGATGATATGTATGTAAAAAATAATGATAATTATTATTATTTGACGGTTATGAATGAGAACTATATTCATCCTAAAAGACCTAGTGCTGCAACTAACACAGCAATTATGAAGGGTGCATATAAGTATAAAAATGCAAAAAAACCACATGTGAGAATTCTTGCATCAGGACTAACTTTACGATTTGCTTTATCAGCAGAAGCCATTTTGTCAAAAATGAATATCAACGCAGAGATTTGGAGCATTACTAGTTTTAACGAATTAGCAAGAGAAGGAACTGCAACTGATCAAGAAAAATTATATGAATATAATAAAAAAGAATCGTACGTTGAAAAATGTTTTGGTACTTTGATGCCAACAATAGCAGTTTCAGATTATCAAAAGCTTTATGCAGAACAAATAAGAAAGTGGGTTAAAGGGACTTATGTTTGTTTAGGCACCGATGGTTTTGGAAGAAGTGACACACGAGAAAAATTACGCTCTTTTTTTGAGATTGATGCTGAACACATAGTTTTTAATGCCTTGAAAGTTCTGGGCATGGATAAGGAGGCAAAGAAATTTGCTAAAGACAATAATATTGAGTTTAATTCGAAGCATTATTTAAAGAGATGAAAATAGATTTGAAGATACCCAACCTAGGTGAAGCTGAGGATACAGAAATTATAGAAGTGTCTGTTTCAAAAGGTGCAAAAATTAAAAAAAATGATCCTTTAATTGTGCTCGAATCTGAGAAGGCAGCGATGGAAGTACCTGCAGATTATGATGGCGTAGTTATTGACGTTCTCGTCAAAGAAGGCGAAAGCGTTGCAGAAGGAAAGATATTTGCAACATTAGAAATCAAGGAAGAAGATTCAAAAGAAGAGAACAAAAAAAACGTAGAAAAAAAGGTTGAAGATGAACTTACAGATGTAATTAACACAAGCAATCAAGAAAAAGAGAATGTCATTGAGAATTTACAGGATTTTAAGGGGGTTAATACTGGACCAGCTGTAAGAAAAATTTCCAGAGAATTAGGAATAGATTTATCCAAAATTATAGGCACAGGAAAGAATGGTTTTATTACAAAAGATGACGTTAAAAACTATATCTCATCACTTTCAGGAGGGAAGACACAATCTTATGCTGATTTATCAGACTTAAAGATTTTTGGAGATTTTGTTCTTGAAAACCAAACAAAAATTAGAAAATTAGGGGCAAAAAATCTTTATAATTCATGGTCTTCAATTCCACACGTAACTCATTTTGAAGAAGTTGATATTAGCAATTTAGAGATACACCGAAGAAAACTTAATGAAGTTTCAAAAAATAAGATATCTTTGTTGGCATATATTGTAAAAGCCTGTTCAATAATACTCCTAAATAAACCTATACTAAATTCATCGCTTATAGGTGAAGGTAAATTAATGCTAAAAAAATATGTCAATATTGGGTTAGCAGTTAATACTGATGAGGGTTTAATTGTCCCAGTAATAAAAAATGTGGAGGAACTCAACTTAGGTCAAATCTCAGAGAAAATATCTGAGTTTGCAAACAAAGCGCGAAAAAAAACAATAATGGAAAAAGACCTAAAAGGAGCAACTTTCACAATATCTAGTTTAGGTAAGATTGGTGGAACAGGCTTTACACCGATTATTAACCCTCCTGAGGTTGGAATTCTAGCAGTTTCACGTTCAAAAAAAGCTTTAGCAATAAAAAATAATGAAATTTTAGAAAAGACTTTAATGCCGTTAGCTCTTTCATATGATCATAGAGTAATAAATGGTGTAGATGCAGGTGAGTTTATGCAAGAGTTAAAAAATTTAATGGAAGATTATTCATAATGTCTGACATTTTTCCAATATCTTTTCTTATTTCAATTTTGCTTATATTTATTTCAAAAATTATTGGAAAAAAAGGAATTGTAAATATACGAAAATCTCCACAAACATTGCATACAAAATCTATTTCTCGATTTGGAGGTATCGCTATTTTCTTTTCACTTTTATTAGTCAGTTTAATTGATAGTAGTGAAAACTATCAATTCATGAGGATAGCTCTTTACTGCTCATCGCCAATTTTTATTTTAGGCATACTTGATGATTTACAACTAGAAATTAAACCTATTGTTAGGCTATTAATAGTTTTTCCTTCAGCTTTTTTATCATATTATTTTTTAGGTGTTGAAGCATACTCAGTAGATATTCCATATATAGATTCTTTATTTGAATTTAAGATTTTCTCCATTATTTTTATTTGTTTTGCAATAGCCGGAATGGTAAATGCTTTTAATATGATAGATGGTATTAATGGGCTTGTTTTACTTTACTCTCTTACAATCTGCGTACTAATTCTTTTATTTCAATCGTCATCATCAAGTCTAGATATCAATCTTTTCTTTGTAGCTATATTTTTTGCAATATTAGCTGTATTTATTTTGAATTTCCCATTTGGAAGAATATTCTTGGGTGATGGTGGAGCATATTTCTTAGGGATTATGCTCTCAATTGGAGTTATAAAGTATTACCAAATAAATGCCTTATCGCCTTGGTATGTATTTAGTGTATTTATTTATCCAATTACTGACGTATTTTTTTCAATAATTAGAAGAATTATTTCTAAAGCTTCAACAGTAAAACCAGACAGCAAGCACCTTCACCATATAGTTTATAAAAGAGTGAAAAAGATTGGACTTGTGTCTGAAAATACCAACCATGCAATAACTACTTTACTTATCTTTATTTTATATTTCCCCTTTCTTCTCTCGGCAAATTATTTCGCAGATAACTCTTTGATTCTCCAAATTCAATGTCTAATATTTGTATCCTTTTATTTAGCTTTTTATATTCTTCTTAATCCAAAAGACTTAACTTACCAAAAGACATAAAGAGAAACTTCTTGTTATTATTAAGATATAAAAAATAGTTATTAAATAATGGATTTAAAAAATAATTTAGAAGCTGCAATCGTTGCTGCAAGAAAGGCTGGCGAGTTCCTAATAGAGAACAAAAATCAAACAAAGAAAGTATTAGTTGAACATGGAAGAGATATTAAAATCGAGCTTGACAGAGAATGTGAGAATTTAATACGAGATGAGCTTAAATCAACACAAATAGAAATATATGGCGAAGAATTTGGAGGAGTGATTTCTTCAGATGTTATTAGTTGGGTAGTTGATCCTATTGATGGAACAGCCAATTATTTTCGCGGTATTGATCAGTGTTGTATATCAATTGCTCTAATGGAAGGCATGAAATCAAAGATAGGAGTTATTTATAATTTTAATACCGATGAGATTTTTCATGCATCTTCAGGTAATGGCGCTTTTCTAAATGAGAAAGAAATTCGGGTGTCTGATATCTCTGATGTAAGTAAAGCATCATTATTCACAGGTTTTCCAGCATCTGAATCCATAGAATCTCAAAGTCTGTTTCTTAAAAATTTAGCAGTTTGGAAAAAAATAAGAATGTTTGGTAGTGCAGCTTTATCGTGTGCATATGTGGCATCTGGTAAGGGTGACTATTATGCAGAAAAAGGGATTTATCTTTGGGATTTTGCCGCTGGTATTTGTTTGGTTGAAGAAGCCGGTGGTAAAGCAGAATTTTCATTAATAGATGATGACAGGTACTCAGTAAAATTTTCAAACGGCAAACTATGAAGATAGCTATAGTGGCCGACAAAAAAAGCGGCGATCTCAGTCATTGTTTGGGCTTAAGAGACGTCTTACAGGACTATGACCCTAAAAAAGATATTTTTTATCTACATAAAAACCTTATTTCATTCCCAGGATTTCTTGAAAGATCATTAAGGTTAATCAATGAAAAATTTTTACTCTTTATTTTAAGATTACTCAATCCAAGTGTGGTTGATTACAAATTTGATTTTGTTATTTGTTCCGGCACAAGAACTGCTGTTCCTGCATATCTATTGGCAAAAGCTTCAAAAGCAAAAATCATTTATATTGGCAGTCCAAAATTAAGAATAATCAAAAAGTTTGATGGTGTTGTTTCTGAAAATTCTGATGTAAGCAAAGTGTATAAAGTAATTTCTTCTGAGTTGCCTCCAACTAGATTAAAACCATATGAAAATGAAAGACAACCAACAAGGCAAAGTCTGGTACTAATTGGAGGAGATGGAAATGGATATGATTATTCTGAAAAAGACTGGTATAGGTTAGCTTTTGAATTTAAAAATATAAGTAGCACTTTTATCAATTCAAAAAGAACACCAAAGTTTGCGTGGCAAAATTTAAAAGAAAATTCTGGCTCAGAACATAAACATCTTGATACTGAAAATACTGATCTGGAATTATTTACTAAAAATCTTGATGAACATAGTCACATCTTTGTTACAGCAGACAGCACTACAAGAATATCTGAAATTATAAGTAGGGGTTATTTCATCAATGTGATTGAAATGAAGGGCCCAATCCAATATGAAATGCATCATGATTTTATGCAAAGTCTTCAAAAAAAAGGCCTACTTAAAATAATGAGACTTGATGAGCTTCACTTATCCGAGAATAAATATCATGGAAATGTCAAAAAATTTGTTGTGACTGAAAGAGATGCCCTTAAATCAAAACTACGAAAATTATTATGAAATCTGTTTGTTGGTTTAGGAACGATTTGCGTGTTCTAGATAATCCTGCCTTCTACCATTGTTGTCAAAACAGCGAGGAAGTTATTGCGATTTTCTTTGTTAACAGAAAACAATGGCTTGAGCATAACGATGCTGAAGTGAAAGTTAATTTTTGGATTAGAAATTTAGAATCATTACAACAAAAATTAAATGAGTTAAATATACCTCTAGTTATACTTGAGGCTGATGAATACGCCGGTACTAAAGATGTACTTCTTAAATTTTGCCAAGATCAAAATATTAAAAACTTGTATTTTAATGTTGAGTATCCCATTAATGAATTAAAAAGAGACCGAGACATTTTTCAATCATTTAAAGAAAATGGTATTGGTGTATTTCATTATCATGATCAAGTCATACATGAGCCTGGTACTCTGAAAACTAAAACTGGGAATAACTTTTCAGTGTATAGTCCCTTTAAAAGAAAGTGGTTTGAAGAATTAAGAGATGAGCAGCTACAGATACTAGATGTTCCTTTGAAGAAAAAAGAAATGACTTGTGAGCAAACAGATCTCTTTACGTATTTGGACGAATTTAGCCATGAGTTCGCGGACCAATGGCCTGCTGGTGAAGAGTATATTCAAAACTACATAACAGAATTTCTTAAGATAAAAGGAGCTTCATATAAGGAAGAAAGAAATTTTCCTGCGATAGATGCAACTGCAAAATTGTCACCTTATATCAATGCTGGGATAGTTTCCTCGAAGTGGTGCTTAGTTAAGGCTAAAGAATTAAACAACGACATGCTGGATAATGGCGACAAAGGCATAGTGCATTGGGTTTCAGAAATTCTGTGGCGGGAATTCTACAGACATATAATTTATAACTTCCCTAAAGTATCAAAAAACCTTCCCTTCATTGATTACACAAAAAATATCCCGTGGAATGAAGATAGCGTTGCTCTGAAAAGGTGGAAGGATGGTAAAACTGGAATTCCAATCGTTGATGCAGGTATTAGGGAAATGCTAGCAACAGGTTGGATGCACAATAGATTAAGAATGATTGTCGCAATGTTTTTGAGTAAGAATTTATTAATAAACTGGCAGGAAGGTGAAAAGTTTTTTATGACTAAACTTATAGATGGTGATATTGCTTCCAACAATGGTGGATGGCAATGGAGTGCATCAACTGGAACTGATGCTGCTCCTTATTTCAGGATAATGAATCCTGAAACTCAGTCCATAAAATTTGATCCTGACGGTGAGTATATCAAGAAGTGGGTACCTGAACTTAAAGACTGTAGTACAACTGATGTTCATATGCCTGTTAACCCGAGTCAATACGGTTATCCTGAGCCAATCGTGGATCTGAAAGACTCAAGAAAAAATGCAATTGATGTATTCTCTGCAATCAAAAGTTAAAATATAAGTATGGAAATCAATAAGTTTTACATAGCAGGGAAATTTATTACTCCCGATGGAAAAGAAATAATAGACTTAATTAATCCTGCCACTGAGGAAAAAGTAGGTCATGTTGTATCAGGTTCCGTAAAAGATGTAAATGATGCCGTGAGTTCAGCAAAGCAAGCTTTTCAAGATGCAAGTGCATTGTCACTAGAACAGAAAAAAACAATCTTACAAGAAATTATTGACGGTATGGATGAAAGAAGAGAGGAGTTTGCTCAGGTAATTTCAGAAGAAATGGGTGCACCAATAAAAGTAGCAAGAGGAGCTCAATTCAGCAGTGGGAAAGTACACTTTGTAAATACTCTTAAAGTAATAGATAGTTTTAGTTTTTCCGAAGTTCATGACAATATCACTTTAAA
>CACIDC010000010.1 GCA_902585315.1 uncultured SAR86 cluster bacterium | reverse complement strand
GCTCCATTAATCTTTTTCTTAACTCATCTACTGAAGGTGGGGAGATAAAAACACTTTCTGCATCTGGATAATGGCTCATTATTTGCAGTGCTCCTTGCCAATCAATCTCTAATAATATTTTAGAATTTATATTTTGATTTTTATCTAATTCTGATCTGGGTGTTCCATAGTAATTTCCATGGACATTGGCATATTCAATGTACTCCCCATTCTCAATATTTTGTTTAAAGTCATCTTCTGAAATAAATAAGTAGTCTACGCCGTCTTCTTCACCTTCTCGAGGTGGCCTAGTAGTATGAGAGACTGATAATACAACATTTTTATTATGTTCTTGTGCATACTCTAAAACTTTTTTAATAAGTGTTGTCTTCCCAGCTCCTGATGGTGCCGTAATGATAAATATATTACTCGACATTTTGTGCATGCTCCTTCATTTTTTCAATGTGGCTTTTTAATTCTACTGCTTCATTTTTAATTTCAGCTATCATCGCTTTAGAACTGAGTGTATTGATCTCTCGAAGCATCTCTTGAGAATAAAAATCTAATTTTTTTCCAATTAAGTCTTTGGAGTCTATTAGTTTGGAAACTAAATCTGAATGTGATTTAAATCGTACAACCTCTTCATTTATATCGGCTTTACTAAAAGATGAAATAATTTCATTCATATTTATTTCTTTATTTTTTATTTGAAATTCTTTTTTCAACCTATTAAATTTTTTTTGAACATGTTTTGTGTTTTGTTTCTCCATTCTTTGGATTTTGTCTATTGATTTCTGCATTTTTGCTAGCAGTCTGCTCATATCTTTTTTTGTCGACCTACCATCATCGATACGATTTTTTTGTAAATTGAATAGCGATTTCTTTATTAACTTTTTTAAAGATGTCTCACTTAATACATAATCACTTTGAATAGAGTCTCTTAGTTGTAGCAGATCAAGATAAGAGGAATCAACTAATTTTAGTCCTTTTAATCTCGCTTTCTTTTCATTTTGCTTGACCAATTTTAAAAAATTATCTGACATCTTCAAATGTTCTTTTGGTGGCGATGTGTAATGTACATCTAGGTCAATTTTACCGCGTGCGAAATTCTTTTTTATTAAGTCTCTTATCCAGCCTTCATGTTTTTTTAGGTTATTTGGAAGTCGAATGTTTACTTCTAAAAATCGACTGTTTAATGATTTAACGAAACATTTAAATTGAATCCCATCTTTATTTAAACTCCCTTCGCTGAAGCCTGTCATGCTTTTCATACTATTTCTTCAGTGCTTTTAATTTTGAATTTTGCTGCATCATTGTAGTGTATAGATTTTACGGCAGCGTTTGTAGGCTCGCCTTTAAATGCTAAATCAAAATCTGAGTATTTCATGAATTTTGGCATGATCATATTTATTAGCTGATGGCTTATGCCTTCGCCTAAAATTTTAACGATTAGGCTTACGACATCCGAAATAAAAACTCCATTTATATATTTATTATTTAAAAAAAGTTGTTTTTCGAGCACCAACTTCACAAAATTTGATTTGTGCGTGATGAGACCACCCAGCCTGATAACACAATTTTGACTATGCTTTAGTGCTTCTTTTTCGTATTGTTCTATTATTTTTCCTTGCTCATCGCTTGGCTTACAAGGAGTGTTCTCGTCCACAACTATATTGGAATAGCCAGAATAAACTCTGGTCGATGAGATAAATATTTTTTGTGCCGAAGGAAAATGATCGTTTATGGCACTCATTTGAGATAAGTACCCATTTTTATAATCGTCGATACTCTTACCAGAAGTTTTTGGAAAAAAAATAACCCAATCATATTTATCTTTTGTAACTTTCATAGGCAGTCCCAATGAATAATCGCAATTAACTATATTTACGTTTGTTAATTCTGAGCAACCAGATCTCTTAATACCAACAAAATAAAAATCTGAACTAACTTTAGCTAATTCTTCTGCTAACTCACCATAACCTATAACTAAAATTTTCATTTTTTACTCTAAAACATAATAATAAATAGATATGTCTACAGATCAAAAGATTGAAGCATCATCATTATTAGTTTCAACGATTAAAGGCGTGGGTGAAAAACTGTCATCCACACTTTCAAAGCTTGGAATTAGAACTGTTGAGGATTTGCTTTTTCATTTCCCTGTTGGTTATCAAGACAGAACAACACTTAAAAAAATTGCTGAACTAGAACCAAACCAAGATTTTGTTGTGCAGGGTGTCATTGAGAAAGTCTCACAAACATTTGTTCCAAGAAAAATGCTTTTGGTGAAAGTTAAAGACAATACTGGTCATTTATATTTAAGATTCTTTTACTATTTTCCAGGACTGAGAAATGTCTTTAAAGAAGGAACATCATTACAAGTCTCTGGATCGTCCCGTTTGGGTAGATATGGACTTGAAACTGTCCATCCTGAATATGAGATTGTTAAAGATAATGGATTTAAACCACAAATCCTTGCAAAATACCCTCTTACCAAAGGCATTACTCATCAAAAGCTTAGGAAACTAATATCAGAAGCGATTGAATTAATTAAGCAGGGTAAAATCGAAGTCACTGACCTTCTGCCTACACATAATTTTTCAAATTTGAATAAGTCCATTATTGATGTTCATGCACCTGATCCAGAAAGTAATATCGAAGATTTTTTAATTGGTGGAACTTCAGAAGCGCGAAAGAGAATAGGTCTTGAAGAAATGGTAGCAAATAAAATCAGCTATTTATCTATCAAAGAGCAGAACAAAAACAGAATAACCAGCGCTTTCCAAAACGATAAACTGGCAAAGGTGATTAATTCGAGCTTAGCTTTTAAATTAACGGATGATCAGGTTTCAGCTTATGAGGAAATAAGTGCTGACATAGCAACTCAAGCTCCAATGTTAAGGTTGCTTCAAGGTGATGTAGGCTCAGGCAAGACAATTGTTGCAGGTTTAGTTGCAGCACATGTTGTACAGGACAAAAAACAAGTTGCTATTCTTGCGCCAACAACCATTTTAGCCAATCAGCATTATCAGAATTTTGTTGAGTGGTTTGGTGAAGAAGAAGTTCAATTGCTTACATCTAAAATTCCAGTCAAAGAAAAAAGGTTAATTTACGAGAATATTGCTGAAGGTAAAACAAAAATAATCATTGGCACGCATGCAGTCTTCCAAGAAGGTGTCACTTACAAAGATTTGTCTCTGGTTATATATGATGAGCAGCATAGGTTTGGCGTTAGCCAAAGGCTGAAGCTAAAAGAAAAAGCTGAAGATTATCCACATCAATTACTTTTGTCCGCAACCCCAATACCAAGAACTATGGCCATGGGTGTTCTATCAGGTTTGGATATATCAACAATTAAGTCCTTGCCTCCAAATCGAACTCCAATAGTCACTACAACACTACCAAATAACAGAAGGGATGCTCTGATAAATAGAATTAAAAGTGCTATTAATAAAAATTCACAAGTTTATTGGGTCTGTCCCCTCATCGACGAGAGTGAAAGCGAACTCATTGGCATTGAAGATTTAGAAAAAATACTAAAGAAGGAATTTGATTCTCAAGACTATGAAATTATTCATGGCAAAATGAAAGATACTGACAAACAAAGAATACTTTCTGATTTCAAAGACAAGAAAACCAAAATTCTTCTAGCTACGACTGTAATTGAGGTTGGTATTGATGTGCCAGATGCAAATATTATGGTGATTGAGAACTCTGAACGCTTTGGGCTTGCTCAACTTCATCAATTAAGAGGCAGAGTTGGTAGAGGAGAGAAGGAAAGCTTTTGTATTTTAATGCATAGTGATTCTCTTACAGAATTATCTGAAAAACGCCTTCAAATAATTACTGAAACAAACGATGGTTTTGTCATCGCCGAAGAAGATCTTAAATTGAGAGGACCTGGTGATATTCTAGGACTATCACAAACTGGCCAACCAAGCTTCACTTTTTTCGACTTGCTTGCGAATCAGGAATTACAGGTTGAAGCTGAAAGACTTGCACAAGAAGTAATTAGACTACCTGTTGAACAACAAAGAAGAATAGTTGAAAGATGGTTCCCAGCTCACCTGGAATTATCTGATGTCTAAGTTAAAAAAAAGGCGGTCATCTCTAACCGCCCAATATGTAATTTTTTTTTGATGTTTAAAGAAGTGGTGCTATTACTAAGCTAACAATGGCCATCACATTAATTAAAATATTCATAGCAGGTCCAGAGGTGTCCTTGAACGGGTCGCCTACGGTATCACCAACTACTGTTGCTGAATGAGTATCTGTACCTTTGCCTCCAAAGTTTCCTTTTTCAACAAACTTCTTAGCGTTATCCCATGCTCCACCTGCGTTTGCCATCATTAATGCCATAAGCACACAACCTAATAGTGCTCCTGCAAGCATGCCACCTAGATGGACAGGCCCTAAAGCAAATCCAACTATGACTGGGGAACCAATAGCAATTGCTCCCGGTAGAAGCATTTTGTTTAGTGCTGCCTTAGTAGCAATATCAACACACTTGGCATTATCTGGTTCTGCTTTACCTTCTAGCAGACCTGGTATTTCTCTAAATTGTCTTCTAATTTCTTCGATCATTTCAAATGCTGCATCTCCGACAGCTGTCATTGTGATAGATGAAACTAAAAATGGTATTGTCCCACCAATGAACATACCCATAAGCACTCTTGGATCGTTGAGCGACAGAGACTCAAGTCCTGTTGCAAGCATGTAAGCTGCAATAATAGCTAGTGCTGCTAAAGCTGCTGCACCAATTGCAAAACCTTTACCAATTGCTGCAGTTGTATTTCCTAATTCATCTAGCGAGTCAGTAATTTCTCTTACTTCTGGTTTCATGCCACTCATTTCTGCTATACCACCAGCATTGTCAGCTACCGGACCATAAGCATCTATAGCCATGGTTATACCAACTGTAGCCAGCATACCTACGGCCGCTATCCCAACGCCATAAAGTCCAGAAAAGTAAGTAGAAACTCCAATAATACCTGCAATGACAAACAGAGGCAGGACAACAGATTGCATCCCGACACTTAAGCCAGTAATCATTACTGTAGCAGGTCCGGTTTCTCCAGACTTAGCAATTTTGCCAACAGGGGAATCTTCTGTATCGCCACCTGTGTAATATTCTGTTATCAGACCAATCATAATTCCACCAACTGCACCTGTAAGCACAGAGTAGAAGATAGTCATTTCGATATTAGGTGAATAATAAATACTTAATCCTGCAAAAACTAAAAATATAATTGGTGACAGGAATGTCCCAAATCTCAAAGCTACTGCTGGAGATTTAGAAACTTGTGTTCGTACAATAAGGATTCCTAGTAAAGAGCAAAAAAGTCCTGCCGCTGCTAACCATAGGGGCAAAAACATTAGATCTGTATTGCCATAGGTAGCTGCAATAGCCATTGATGCTATCATTGCTCCACAATAAGATTCGAATATATCAGAACCCATACCAGCTATATCACCAACATTGTCACCTACGTTATCAGCAATAACTCCTGGGTTTCTCGGGTCGTCTTCTGGTATGCCAGCTTCAATCTTTCCAACTAAGTCAGCACCTACGTCTGCACTTTTTGTGAAAATACCACCACCTACTCTTGAGAAAAGTGCTACTGCAGATGCACCAACACCAAAGCCCTCTAAGGATTTTGCTATCTTGTCTGGATCATCCATAGCGCCGCTAAAGTAAAAATATAAGCCGCCCAAACCAACTAGACCCATAGATGCGACACATAAGCCCATAATTGAGCCACCAAAAAATGAAATTGATAGAGCTTGTTCTTGGCCTGAGTTTTCTGCTGCCGTTGCAGTCCTCACATTTGCTTGAGTAGCCGAGTACATTCCAATAAAACCAGCAATAGCTGATGACAGTGCTCCGACTGCAATAGCCGTTGCTGTGTACCATCCCAGTGGAGAAAGACCACATGCGACTACAAGAGCAATAACAACTGGAGTAAGGATTTTGTACTCAGTAATCATGAAGACTTTTGCGCCCAGGTGAATCTGATCACCAATTTTTACAACATCACCCTTTCCTGCAGGATATTTCATGATTAATCCATACAATACAAAGGCACATAATAATCCTACGAAGCCTGTTGCAAATGGGCCCCATGGTGTCATTGGTCCAATAATAAAGTTTTCCATAATTACTTATCCGTTAAATATTTTCTCATCCAATTCATTTTCAGATTTAGCTACTATACATGACACAGCTGCATCTCCGCAAACATTTACTGCTGTTCTAATCATGTCTAAAATTCTATCAACTGCCAGTATCAGGCCTATAGCATCAAGAGGCAATCCAAGTGATCCGAGTATTAGAGCTAAAGTTACTGTTCCAGCTGATGGTACTGCTGCGGTACCTATTGAAGTTACTATAGCCAATAAGACGATTTGTCCGTATTGTACTAGAGTTAAATCAACTCCTACTGTGCTTGCAATAAACATAGTAGCCAATCCTTGCATGATTGCCGTGCCATCCATATTTATGGTTGCTCCAACTGGTACGACGAATGCTGAGACATCTTTTTTGACTCCAAGTTCATCTGTCACAGTTTTTAGAGTAACCGGAATAGTCGCTGCACTAGAAGACGTTGAAAATGCAAAAAGTGCAACATCTTTCATTTTTCTATAGAAGATCAATGGGTTTAAGTTTGCAAAAACCTTAAGTATTAAGGAGTAAGTGAAAAATAAGTGGAAAGCTAAAACAAATATTAATAAGGCCACATATTGAGCGAGATCACCGAAAACATTTAAACCTTTTGCCATTACGTAACTGCCCATTAAACAAAATACTCCAACAGGAGCAAAGCTCATTATGAGTAGAACTATCTTTAAAAATACCGTATTAAGCTTTTCGAAAGTTTTAGACAGGCCGCCTGTTAGCTCATCAGTAAGGTTGAGTGCAATGCCAAACAGTATACTGACAAACACAATGCCAAGCATATTATTTTCAACGAATGCACCAAAAATATTATTAGGGAATATGCGCATAACAGTCCCATACAGACTTGAGTCGCCTGTTGTTGGAGTAAATGCCTCAACATCTCCTTCATAACCAGAAAGATTAAAGATGTATCCAAAAATTAAAGCCATACTTACGGCAATACCTGTAGTCATTAGATAAAGCCCTAAGGTTTTTGTTGCAATTGATCCTAATTTCACCATGTTTGATAAAGATGAAATACCTGAGACTAGTGAAAAGAAGACCAATGGAACAACAACAAGCATCAGAAGGTTCTTGAATATTTGGCCTCCTAAATTAAAAACATATTTTTCAATTGTTAGATACAGGCCTGCAGGAATTGAATCTTGGGTGTAGTAAAATGCGGACGCTATCAGAACACCAGCGGCCATACCGAGTAAAACATTTTTTGTGAGGTTTTTTGGTGGTGAAAGTACGCTCATATTTCCATCATATCAAAATCTTCTTTACCAACACCACATTCTGGACACACCCAATCATCGGGTACGTCTTCCCATCTAGTACCTGGCTCTATGCCTTCCTCAGGATTTCCTTTTTCCTCGTCGTAGATCCAACCACAAACGATACATTCCCATTTCTTATATTCCATTTTATGAGTTTCTTACCTGAAGTATTATAATCAATCCTCATTAAATTATGGCACCAGAACAGAAAACAAAATGGCAACTTTATAAATCAAGCAGTGATTTATTTAATAGTGCAATGAAAAGTTGGGTTGAAGAAAATAATTCTTTGATGAAAAGGCTCAATGATGAAAAGCAGGAGATAGTATTAAATGTTGTGTCTGAGGAAATCTGTACTCATAATGAATTAGAACTTAACTTAGTTAATGCAACGGGCAATTTAAGAAAAATTTTTCTAACAGGTAGCTCAAATATTGTCTTTGCAGAATCATTTTTTTGCAGCGAAGTTATAGAAAAATTTTCTAAATTTGGAAAGCTTGAAAACGAACCTCTTGGGAAGTTTTTGTTCTCTGATCCAAACATAACGAAACATGAGACTTATGTTGCAACTTATTCTCTAGGCGAAGATGAGTATCAAGGCAGAAAATGCATTTATGATTTTGCAGGTACAAAGTTTTCTGTGATAGAAGTATTCTTATTTAATGACTAAACTCAATTCTTATCTAAGTCTTATAAGATTTTACAACCCAATAGGTTTCTGGTTATTGTTGTGGCCTGGTCTTTGGGGCTTATTTTTATCAGACAATTTTAATATTGAGAATTTTACAATAGTAGTGCTAGGCTCATTTCTAACAAGATCCCTCGGCTGTGCAATAAATGACTTTTTAGATAAGGACTTCGATAAAAGCGTTGAAAGAACCAAAAATCGTCCAATAGCTAGCAAAGAACTATCCTTATCAGAAGCAGGAATTTTTATAATTTTACTTGCAAGTTTTTGCATATTTTTGCTGATGCAAACAAATCCATACACCATTAAACTGGTTTCCTATATCGCTATACCAATGATTATTTTATACCCCTTAATGAAAAGGTTTTTAGCGATGCCTCAATTATTCTTGGGGGCAACGTTTGGATTGTCTTTACCAATTTCTTATTCCATTGCAGAGTCAACATTAAGTCTTGAAGTAATTTTTCTGTATATTGGGTGCATATTTTGGATCATTGCCTATGACACTTGTTATGCTTTGTGCGACTTAGATGATGATAAAAAATTAAACTTAAATTCTTCAGCAATTTTCTTTGGAAAAGACACTCAAAAAGCAATTATTTTATTTTCAATGTTGTTTTTAGGAGTAATTGTAATCTTTGCCATAAAAAATTATTCATTGATTCTTGGAGCCGGAGCAGTATTTCTTTTTTATCAAATATATTTTCAAAATGAACTCTCAAAAGCAAATAAAAACCTTGATGCATTCAAAGCTAATAGCCATATAGGATTAGTAATAGCAATTTTATTATTTATAGAAAATCAAAATGAGCTTTTCAGTTAAAAATAGCATCCAGTGTGCTGAACAAGTATTTAGATCATACCCGTCAGAAGATCCTTTTTCTTCTTTTGATTTTTTAAACGCCTTAGATAAGGCAGACTGCCTTGATAATGATTCAGGATGGAAGTCAAAATGTCTTAATCATAAAAATGGGTCGGTAATACCTTTTTATGAGAAGCTAAATAGTCAGGGTGAATTTGTATTTGATTATGCTTGGGCTAATACCTATTATCGTTATGGCCAGCCTTATTATCCAAAACTCGTTATGAGCGTACCTTTCACTCCTGTTGATGGTAAAAGGATAATCGGGCCAAACTGTAAATCTAACTCTGAAGCCTTAAGTGGTTTAATTTCCTACACTAATGAACAGAAATATTCTTCATTGCATGCACTTTACGTAGACAAATCACAAAGAGAAATTTTTAAATCGAATAATTTTATCGAGAGATTGGATTGTAATTATAAATGGGTCAATAGATCTTATGAGAACTTTGATAGCTTCCTATCTGAACTCACTTCGCGACATCGAAAAAATATTAAGAAAGAAAGGGCTTATATTCAAAAGTTGAACATTGAGTTTGAATATCTCACTAAAATTACCAAAAAGGACTGGCAAGACTTCTACTTATTTTATGCAATGACTTATGCCATCAGAGGGCAAAGACCATATTTAACTGCTCAATTTTTTGAGGAATTAAAGAACCTTAAACCAATAATTGTGTTTGCTCATAAACAAGGCCAAAGAATTGCTGCATCCTTATTCTTTCAGTCTGAAGACAAACTTTTTGGAAGGTATTGGGGCACAAAAGAACATATTAATTTTCTACATTTTGAGTGTTGCTATTACCAAGGAATTGAAATTGCCATTAAAAATAAATGTGTGGAATTTGATCCAGGAATACAAGGCCACCATAAACTAAAGAGGGGGTTTGAGCCTGTAATTAATACTTCATATCATTGGATAGTTGATGAAAGGTTTAGAAGTGCAATCAGCAATTACTGCGAGACTGAATCTCAACATATTAAAGAATATTTTGAGCAATCAAAAGATTATTTACCTTTCAAAAATGCCTGAATACAAAAAAACAAATCACCACCTAACTATTTGCTCAGCAAATTATTTACGTTTAAAAAAGATCATGTTTAATTTTAAAAAGAAGAGTCAAAGGTTGAGAAAAAATGATGTTAATAAAAATTTCATAGCAGAGATTAAGTATTCGAGTATCTCGAAACATACCGCAGAACTATATTTAGAATTTTCAAATTTAGAATCCAAAATTCTTCATTCTTTTAATTTTGTTTCAAACATTTATCATGACGTTGAATTAGTGGAAGTAGCTTCATTCAATGGATACGCTCCAAATAAATTCCCTTTTCAGTTTGAACAGCAACCCAAATCATCAGATGAAAAGTCCCAACAAAATCGGTTTTTCACCGAAGTTCTTGATATGATCCTTACAGGCGGATTCTATGAATAAAAAAGACTTAATACTATACGTCCATGGTTGGAACTCGCATGCGAATGCAAGAAAGGCAAAGCTTATTGAAAGCGAGCTAAAAAACCATGAGGTTTTTGAAACATCATCAATTACGCTCAGAAATCATCCAAGAGAGGTGATAAAACAATTAACAAAATATATTTCAGAAAAACAAAAAGAATACAACGTACATTTGGTTGGAAGTTCGCTTGGGGGCTACTACTCAGTTTTTTTGGCTGAAACCTTAAATTTAAAGGCAACTATGATTAATCCAGCAGTTTGGGCTTATAAAATCTTTGAAAATGATCGAGGTGAAAATGAAAATCCTAATACCGGTGAGAAATATTTCATTGATCAAGATTGGGTTGATAGCTTAGAAGAAATTTTTGTTGAAAATCCCACACCTAATAGATATTTAGTGCTTCTACAAACAGGTGATGAGACTCTTGATTACAAATATGCCGAAAAATATTTTTTTGGTTCAACCATGGTCATTGATGAAGGAGGCTCACATAGCTTTGATGGACTTGAACAAAAAATTCCGCAAATTCTTCTGCATTTTTCCTGATTCTAATTGCTAATCTCAATTAAAAATACTAAATTAGAAATGCATTACATTTGCACCATACTCCATGGTTAAAAAGGGGCCCTTTAAGGGAAGTAGTTAAAATCGTTCATCTTTGAAAAAAGACGGAAGTAGGCGAAAGCCGAAGGAACGCGAGCGTTAAACCCGGTCGAGTTTAGCTTCTAAATCCTGCAGATACTGATGCATTAAATAACTTTTAAAATTTTAGGAGCCAAAATGGGTGATTTAAAAAAATATGAGTATATCTGGCTTGATGGATTTCAACCAGAACCTTCAATGAGAAGTAAAATTAAAGTAACTGATGAAGACACTCCACCAGAGTGGTCTTTTGACGGATCTTCTACGCAACAAGCCGAAGGAGATAGTTCTGACTGTTTGCTGTTGCCTGTGCAAACCTATGAAAGTCCAATGTATTCCGACTTTCTGGTAATGACACAAGTGCATTCGGCAGACCACAAAACACATCCCTCAAATACTAGGGCAGCAGCTGATGCAGTGGTTTCTGATGAGTGGTGGTTCGGTTTTGAGCAAGAGTATTTCTTTACCAACAAAGATGGCTCACCATTAGGTTGGGAAGAAGGCGAACCAAGACCACAGGGAGACTACTATTGTGGTGTTGGAGCTGATAATGTTTCAGGAAGAGAAGTTTCTGAAGCTCATTTGGATGCTTGTCTAGCGGCCGGCATAAACCTCACAGGTACAAATGCTGAAGTAGCATTAGGACAATGGGAATATCAGTGCTTCGGTAAAGGCATCAAGGCTGCTGATGATTTGTGGGTAAGCAGATACTTGCTTTATAAAGTTGCCGAAGAGTATGGTGTTGGCGTAAATATTCACCCAAAACCTAAAAAAGGTGACTGGAATGGATCTGGTATGCATACCAACTTCTCCAATGAAGCAATGAGAACTGCAGGTTCTGAAGAACTTTTCTCTTCGATGTGTGACAAGCTTGGCGAAGTTCATGCAGAAGGAATTGCCGCCTATGGATCCGATAATGACCAAAGATTAACAGGACTACATGAAACACAAAAAATTACTGAGTTCTCATATGGGGTCAGTGACCGTGGTGCAAGTATAAGAATACCTGTTTATACAGTAGAGCATGATTGGAATGGATACCTTGAAGACAGACGACCAGCTTCTAATGCAGATCCATACAAAATTATTGCCCACATTGTTGGCACTTTAACGAAATAAATTTATTAAGCCTCTCATTTAACTAATGGGAGGC
This sequence comes from uncultured SAR86 cluster bacterium, assembly GCA_902585315.1. Classification (GTDB taxonomy): domain Bacteria; phylum Pseudomonadota; class Gammaproteobacteria; order Magnimaribacterales; family TMED112; genus TMED112. Next base: position 17,756 of record CACIDC010000010.1, on the reverse strand, counting down.
TCTCTTCTTGCCAAGAAATTAAACCATCTTTGAGCAAATATACTTCTTCAATACCCAGCTTTAATAATTCAACTCCAGCACTTCCAGCATCCAAGCCATTTTCTGTGATAACTACCACAGGCTTACCTTTATTGAGCAAATGTTCCTGTTTTTCAAATGAATCTTTTTGAACATTAATTGATCCATGAATATGTCCTGTATCAAAATTATCTTTTTCTCTAATATCCACAAAGATTGCGTCTTTGTTATTAATAAGATCTACAGCCTGTGACGGCGTTATCCTTTTACCTCCTTTGCTTGTCTCATACATATACCAAAAGATTAATGTAATGAGCAATGGTAGTGATAAATACCATCTACTTATGAGAAAATCGAAGAAATCCATATTAAAAAATTGTTCTAAGCTTATACAATATAAAGATTATTTTAAAGATATTATGAATTCAAATTATTTAGTCTTAGTTCGCCATGGTCAAAGTGAATGGAACGCAAAAAACCTTTTCACTGGATGGTGTGATCCAGGTTTGACAGCAAAAGGCGTTGACGAAGCCCACGCTGCTGGTAAAGCTTTAAAGAAAAAAAATATAATTTTTGATTTGATGTTTACTTCTGATTTAATCAGAGCGCAATTAACGGGCGAAATAATTCTTGAAGAAATGGATCAGGTGAAAACAGAAATTATAAAAGACAAAAGTTTAAATGAAAGAGCTTACGGTGATTTGACTGGTATGGATAAAGATGAAGCGAGAGCTAAGTTTGGTAACGATCAAGTTCATATTTGGAGAAGGTCTTATGACATAAGCCCGCCAGGTGGTGAAAGTTTACAAGATACTCATGATAGAGTTGTACCTTTTTTTCAGGAACATATAGAGCCTGAAATCTCTTCAAAAAACATTCTTATCGCAGCGCATGGCAACTCACTAAGAGCGCTTGTGAAACATTTAGAAAATATTTCTGAACAAGATATAGTTCAGCTTGAGATAGCTACAGGAGTTCCTATTATTTATAAATTTTCAGATGGAAGTTATACAAAGCAATAATTTAGGAGAAAAAATATCAGACTGGTACACTAAAAATGGTCGCCAAAACCTGCCATGGAGATATGATATCTCTCCCTACAGAGTCTGGATTTCAGAGATCATGCTCCAACAAACTCAAGTTAATACAGCCATAGCTTATTTTGAAAGATTCATGGCTAAGTATCCTGATTTGCAGACAATAGAAAATGCAACAGAAGATGATATTTTTAACATGTGGAGTGGTCTAGGATATTACAGAAGAGCAAGTTACATTTTTCAAGCTAAAGAACTAATTCATGCTAAGTTCAAAGGAGAAATGCCCGATAACTATGATGACCTCATAAGCTTACCAGGTGTGGGGAAATCAACTGCAGGAGCAATTCTTTCAATCGCTTTTAATAAGCCATATCCAATTCTTGATGCAAATGTAAAAAAAGTAATTAGTAGAATTTTCTTTAAAAAAAATTTCGAGGAAAAGATATTCTGGAATCTATCTGAAGATCTTCTAGATAAAAAAAATATTTTCAACTTTCAGCAAGGGGTGATGGATCTAGGGTCTCAATTATGCTTACCTAAAAATCCAAAATGCGATTTGTGTCCAGTAAGTAGTAATTGTCAATCAAACTTAAAGAGCGAATTTCCTTTACTATCCAAGAAATCAATCAAAAGGAAAAAGGAATTTCTTGAATTTCAACTAATTCAAAAAAATCAAAAATACTTCATGACTAAGGAGAATAAATTAGGATATTGGGCAAATTTATGGATGCCGCCTGTATCGACAGCAAATCATCAAAAAGCTGAAATTATTCATAAGCTATCCCATAGAGAATTAAACATAAATTTTAGAAATTCAAATAAAAAACCAAAAAATATAGAAGGAAAATGGTTTCATAAAAAAGAATTAGCATTAATTGCTATACCAAAACCTATTTTTAATAGATTATTAATAGATGGCTAAAGTTTTTTGCAAAAAATTTAACAAAGAGCTTGATGCACTGATGTTGCCTCCTATACCTGGGCCTAAAGGCGAACACATTAAAGACAATTTCTCACAAAAAGCATGGAATGAGTGGGTATCACTACAAACAATGTTAATTAATGAGAAGCGTTTAGATTTATCTGTAAAAGAAAATCGTGTTTGGCTAAATAATCAAATGGATTTATTTCTCAATAATGAAGATTACGCTAAGCCTTCAGGCTACATTCCAGAAGAGTGAACTATTCTTCTGAATTTTGAGCCCTAATAGTTGATGAAGATACATCTTTTCTAAAAATATTTTCGCCGAAACCTCTAAATCGACTTTTTATTGAATCAGGCACTTGAATATCATTCAGCTCAATAAATTTATTTTTATATTCTCTGCCAAAAACTAAAAAATTATTGTTATTGGCGTTAAAGATTTCAAACTCCTCCATCATTTCTCTTCTGCTAGCATAAAATCTTTCATCAAAAATTCTAACTAATGTATCTGCACCAATAATGAATGTACTATTAGGAAATAATTTTGCCTTATCAGAAAATTTTCCTGCTTTAGTTAGAACCCAATTCTTAGAATCCGTAAATTGATCTATGGTTTTTTTTATTTGATGATAGCTGAGAGGTGGCTTATCAACATTCTGAATGCAAATTTCAAAAAATACTTCTTCACTTAGTTCTTTGTTAGCCAATTCACTCATAGCAATATGTCCATCATGCATTGGGTTGAAAGCACCAGGAAAAATCAATTTAGGTTGTTTATTGGATGAAGTTACAAATTTAATTTTTTCCGACATTAAATCTGCCCAACCCTTCTGAGCCGGGATTTGAATATGTTCTACATCCTCTTTTATTTCTGGATATTTAAATTCAAAGCCGCAACAATCAGAAATTAAGGCAATGACAAATTCTGTGACTAGCTCTTCCTCTTCTTCTCTGGTTCTTTGTCCTTTATTCAAAATACAAGAAATTGATTGTGAGAAATCTCTTGTTTGTACAGCTATATGAAATCTATGGCTTCCTTTTTTCTCGTAATTTGTACTTAAAGTAGCAGAAATTGCTACACCGAAAAGTTTTTCAATATTTGTTTTCTGATCAATTTTCTTTGCAGCACTGTATGCTCGTGCAGCCATTCTCGTAGTGGTATCTAGCGAACAATAAGATTCAGGCTTCTTCATTAGATAAAAATCTAAAGATTCTTTAGCATAGGGTATATAAGCTTCTAAAATTGAATTACTTGCTCCCGGCACTTTGAGAAAACTACCAATAGCATTACTTCCACCGCCACTGGATACAATTACGAATTTAAATTCAGATTCGTGAATGTTTGTTATGGTTTTTTTTCTTACTTCTAAAGAATTCATTTTTCAAGCCATCATAATATATTAAAATTTCATAATGAAAAAAATATATTTAGCAATACCACTTCTTCTTCTAGGATGCACTGATTCAAATTTTAATTATCCTGCATCAGAAAAAAAACCTCTTTCTTATGAAGCGCATGGCGAAACTATTAATGATCCATATTTATATATGGAAGAATGTCAAAATTTAGAAGTCATTGCATGGGCTGATAAACAGAATGCCTTTACTAATAACTACTTAAATGCTCCTGAATATGATGAACTCTATCAACAAATCTCAGAGGCCTATTCATCTGAATACTATTCTATGAGTTATTTTGATGAAGAGAGTGATTATTACTATTACAACTCAGGCGCAAACCAGCATAATCAATACGTAAAAAAAGAAGGTAATCAAGTAATTCTTAATCCTGATGAGTGGTCAAAGGATCAAACCCTTAATCTCGCAAATGTTTCACTTAGCCCAGATGAAAAATATCTTGCTTACAGTATCTCTGATGGAGGAGTTGATTGGAGAACGATATATCTTATTAACCTTCAAACTATGGAAAAGCTTGAGGCAGCAGTTACAGAAGTAAAGTTCTCATCAATAGACTGGGATCAGGATTCCAAAGGCTTTTACTACAACAAATATCCAAAGCCTGAGGAAAAGAATAGATTATGCGAACCTAGCTTAAACGCAGCCATCTATTACTTTGATATTGATTCAGGTGAAAATTCACTTTTTTATGGGGAAATAAATCCAGAAGAAAATTATTCTTTAAGTTTTGTTGGCGAGGAAAATACACCTTTAATTAGAGTTATTAATGGCTCGGAAGAAGAAAATCATTACATCATTAAAAGAGGTGATGTGTGGGAATTAGCTACTCCAAAGAATATTGCGAGTTTTGACTATCAGGATTACGATGAAGAAGGTTTATTCTTTCTGACCAACTTTGAAGCACCTAATTATCGCTTGGTAAAAATTCTTTATACTGGCGAAGTTATTGAAATAATTCCAGAAACAGATCTTGCGTTAAAAAGTATCAGTATTTTAGATGACTTCATTATTACTAATTCTATCAACACTGATATGAATTCTATGGTCGAATTTTATTCTAAGGGTGGAGAGCTTTTAGATTTCAAAATACCAGATGATATTGAAGGTACGCTCAGTTCCTTCAGCATGTACAAAGACAAGTTGCGATTTTCTGTCTCTAATTTCATCAATCCAACACAATATATTGACCTGGATCTTAACACTCTCGACTATACGATAGTTTGGCAAGATAAAGTTTCTAATTTCAATCCGGCAAATTATGAAAAAACCTTTACATATTATGAAAGCAAAGATGGCACCATGGTGCCTTTAACTTATTTTCATAGAAAGGATCTTGAAATCAATTCTGAAACTCCAATTTTTTTATACGGCTATGGAGGTTATAACATTTCTATCAGACCGTCTTTTAGTCGGAAGTATGTAGGCTGGCTTGAACTTGGAGGTGTAGTTGCAATTGCAAACTTAAGAGGCGGTGGTGAGCTCGGAAAGAAATGGCATAATGCTGGTCGCTTAAAACAAAAACAAAACGTTTTCGACGACTTTTTATATGCTTCAAAATACCTTGAAGCCAACAACATAGGTAATCGTAAATCCACTGTGATTAGCGGTCGATCCAATGGTGGCTTACTGGTAGGCACATCACTTGTTCAGAACCCAAATTATTTTGGAGCAACTCTGCCAGCGGTTGGAGTGCTTGATATGTTACGCTTCACAGAATTCACTGAAGGCTGGGGTTGGCGTGGTGATTATGGAAGTCCTTTGTTGAGTAAAGAAGATTTTGATTTTAATTTTGAGATATCACCCTATCATCAACTTAAAGAAGGTGACTGTTACTCACCAACCCTTGTAACTACAGGGCGTCGAGACGATAGAGTAGTACCATCACACTCTTATAAATTTACGGCCAGGATACAGGAATTCCAAGGTTGCAACAATCCAGTGATGCTAATTGATACTGTCAGAGCAGGACATGGTTCCGGGGGCGGAGCGGCTATGCCAAAATGGAAGAGAATAGAACTCTTTACTTCAGAGCAAGCCTTTGCTTTGAAGCATGTTAGCAGTTAATATATTTCATCTTGTGCCCAGATAGCTCAGTTGGTAGAGCAAAGGACTGAAAATCCTTGTGTCGGTGGTTCGATCCCACCTCTGGGCACCACTCAAACCCTAAAGAATCAATAGATTGAACAGTTATGTCTTTTTTTGAAACTGTTCAAAAAATAATAATTCTCTTGAACAGTAGCAAAACTGTTCAAAATTATCTAATTTTTTCCTCTTGAAGTGACTTCAAATCATCTGGAGACTTATCAATTTCTTCTTTTAAAATCTATGCATTGAATTGAGTCATCTTTATCAAGTCATCAAAAGTATTAGGTTTGTTTTTGAATCCATTCCATATCTCTTGTCTAAGATAGATATAATCCCAATTTTGATTTGAGGTGCTTGTGGCATCTTCGCACCAGACTTTAAGTCTTTCAATTTTTAAAGGATCATTTAATGCCTCTGCTCCCTTTGTTTCCACAATCCATTTATCTCCATTTGATAACTTGATAAAAAAATCAGGATGATAACTCCCTATGGCACCATTATGCTTCACATATTCTATGGATTGTTTAAGTTGAATGTCATTCTTATAAAAAGACACCACATCTTCAAAATTATCAAGATATTCACAAAACTCTATCTCAAACTTAGAGTCACCACCTATTAAATTAAAAACAGATTTTTTTGGATGATAATAAAGTTTTTTTCTAGATGACAGATAAGGTTTAGTATTTGAAATTTGGGTATATTCTATTGCCTCCCTGAAACCTAAATCTTTGTTTATTAATTTATTAATTTCCTTTTTAAAAACTGAAATTATTAAGTTTGTTACATTTGGTTCTGAAAGGTTTCTTACGATTTGAGGTTCTTCTATATTAATCTTTTGCTCAAATAAAATCTCTTCAATGAAATATTTTATTTTTCCATAAATAAAATGGTTAATGTTTACTTTTGACATTCTTAGTTCTCTAAGAATTGTTTCAGTAAAGAAACCTATTATAGAGTCAGATTTAAGTGCTTTCAGTCTATCAAAATAGATAGTCTTGACCTCTTTATTATCAATAGTTTCTCTAAATATTATCTTCTGCTGAGATTCTTCAGATGAATAATTTTTTAATTTTTGTTTTGTAAACTTAAATTTACTTGGATCAAGAATATCTAAAGATAAATAATCTCTTCCAAATCTTTTTGGAATCTGGGGCACACCCATATCAAGCGAACTTATATCTTTATTGATATTATCTTTATCAATCTCGATTACTAAAGGTCCAGAACTTGGATTATTTCCTCCAGTTTCAATTTCTTCTAACTCAACACCTTCTACAGATATACTTTTAACATAATCAATGAATGGATCTGTTCCTACAACATCTAACTCCTCATCAACAGATTCGCCAAAGTACATTCTTCGTAAACCTCTTCCAAGAGTTTGCTCAGGAAGAATGTGTGATGCATACGCCCTTAATCCCACTATGGTTGTAACATTTTTAACATCCCATCCCTCTTTCAACATTAGTACTGAGACTATTGCTTTAATAGGACTATTAAAATCATCAACTGTATTAACTAATCTTCTTAATTTTTCAAGTTCCTCTTTACCCTTTTGCGACACTTCATTTATTTCGCCTGTAGACTCTCTTCTGTTATCCTTAGTATGAATAACAAATGTTCCATTCTTTAGTTCTGGATAAGTTGATCTCAGATAATCTGCTACATCATCACAGTTCTTAGTGTCATCAACCATTATGAAAAGCAGCGCTTTTTTGTTCATTTTAAGATGTTTTTTATATTGCTTTTGCCAAGTCTCAACTCCCAAATTAATATAATCACGATATTTTTCTGAGAAGATTGCCGAGTTGTATTCCTTTAGTTTTTTTCTGCTTGGAATGTCTGGTATTACTGGTTTCTTGACTACTTCTTGGTGAATTGCTTCTACAAGTGGATAATCTGATATTGTTTGGATGAATATTTCACCCCTTTTATGTTTGGGGGTTGCTGTAACATCTATCTGTAGTGATAAATTTTTTGATTTTTTTTGTATTAAATTATTATTAATATCTCCAATGGTTTTTTTCCAAGCGTTCTCTTCATGAATATGATGTGCTTCATCATTCAGAACAATTATGTCATCTAAATCTTTAACAACTTTTTTAACTTTAAGTTTATTATCTTGAGTTTTCTTTACTGGCGTTGGTCCTAAAAACTTAGATCTAAGATCATCCTGATCAGCGCTTTTTTTTCGATCTGCAAATCTTTGAATATTTGTTAAAAATATGTTGCCTTGATCAGAAATTGTCTTTATTTCGTCTTGAATATGAACAGTGGGATTAAATTGCCAAGTCTTTCCTTGATAACCATCATTTGGAACTATTGGATCAATACTAAAGACTTTTAATTCATCTATATCATCTTTCAACCGATCAAGGACAATAGTATTTGGAGCAATTAATAAAAAGTTTTTAGAAAGACTTGAATCATCCTCATAAGTTTTATGAAAATAAGACCATGCCATAAGCAAAGTAAGTACTTTTGTTTTGCCTGTTCCAGTTGCTTGCTTTAAAACAAGGCGCAACCAACCATCATCTATAAAATCTTCAGTAATGCCCCATGAGTCGAGTTTAAGTAAATCTTTATTATCACGTATGCCCATCTTTTCATATAAAAATATTACTGCCTCAACTGATTCTCTTTGACCAAAGTAGTATCTAAATCCATTTAAATGATCCTGATTGAACCAGAAGTTTAATAAATCTCTTGAAGTTTCAGATATTTCATCATATCCGTATTGTCTCCATTCAAAAATCTCTTTCCTTATTTTTTCTACAAATGGAGCATGAAAATGCTGAAAGTTATCTCTTTCTTTATCTATACTCGGTTTCCATCTAATATCTGGATCTACTATTTCAAATGGTGATTTTGGGAATTTATCTGATATTGGCACTAAACTTCTACTTCCATTACTTTCATTGTATCGTTACCAAAAATATCAACTACTTTTACTGCGACTTTTGTTTTTCCACTTATAATTTCTCTTTCCGAAGATTTAAACTCTAATTCTTCCAAACCTTTCTTGCCTCTGAATGATTGCCATTCGTTTTCAAAAACATAATTTCCAGTCCATTGTTCTTCAATGCTACCTTCGTCATTTTGAATTTTAATAAACTCTTTTTTTGACTCATAATCAAAGTCAACTGACCAGTAATCAATCCAATCATGCCAATTTTCAGTAATAACCTTTTCAGAAATATTTCCATCTTTATCTTTAGATTTTTCAAGAATTATTCCATTTTCAACTAAGATTTTTGATCTTCCATTTTTAAGACTTTCATTTATATTTAAATTTTCATCGTTATAAAATGCTTTGAAATGCGACAACTCAATAGAAAGTTTCTTTCCTTTGATATGAGGTTTGAACTCAATGTAAGCAACATTATGAAAGGTTATTTCTCCATTAGAGACTGCTTTTTTATTAAAAACTTCCATAGGTATTTGCTTATATTCAAGTCTTAATCCTTTTGATTTTGCTTCTTCCTGAATTGTTGGAAATAAACCCATTTCATATTCAAAACCCAAAACATCAACAGCAGTAATTTTATTTTTTAAGCACTCTGACATTACCTCGTCTACGTGATATCTTGAAAGAGGTTGATTTACTGGTCCTAAAGAAACAAATCGATCGCCTTTCTTTCCATGAATAGTTTTAAATCCATCAATTTCCTTAGCGTTATATGCTCTAAGTATTAAGTCCTCAAATTCTTTTTCTTGTTTTTCTAAATTTATTTGATCATCTTTATTTTTATCATAAATATAGTGTTGTCTTTGATATTTTCCTAAATTTAAGATCTCAAATGCTCTCCAGTCTTTTTGTTTTTCCTTCAATTCTCTTTGAACGCCTATCATTCTTTTTCTTATTGCATGTATTGAAAATTTTCCCAAGTCTGAACATATCCATTTTCTTGATAACTCCTCTGCAACATGAGCGGTTGTGCCCGATCCAGCAAAAAAATCACAAACTATATCACCCTCATTTGATGAAGATTCAATAATTCTTTTTAGAAGTTCAAGAGGTTTCTGTGTTGGATACCCAGTAACTTGCTTACCTCTTGTATTTGAAATATCTGACCAAACATCAGCACATCTGACTCCATCAGACATATATTGTTTTTTTGTAGGGACCTTTCCCTCTTCGACCAATAATAATCCCTCTTCAATCCACTGAAGTGCTGTTTCTTTTGGCATAGCATAACCTCTTGAAGGGACCTTTTCTCCATAACCAAGGTCATACACATATCCTCCACCCCCCGGATTTGAAACATTTCCACCTGTCATATATCTGCCATTTTTATCTTCATGCTTGTACAATTTTTTGCTTTCTGGCGAATAATCTTGAAATACATCATTCCAAATAAAATTTTTACTGTCTTTTCTAAAATAAAAAATAGTGTCATGACTTTTAATAAACTTTTTATTTTTACTTGAAGTATCTCCAACAGTTCCTTGCCAGATAATTTCGTTTACGAACGAATCTGTGCCAAATACTTCATTTAGCACTAATCTCATTCTTCCTGATAGACGATAATCGCAGTGTACAAATATTGAACCATCATCTGCTAATAAATCCTTCATGAGTCTTAGTCTTTCATAAATCATTGATAAAAATGAGTCTGTTCCTCTTCCCCATGTATCGCTGTATGCAATATGCTCAAGGACATTTCGTTTTTTTCGATAATTCTCACCCCCAACATTTACTTTCATACTAAAGTCTGCCTGCACATCAAATGGAGGATCAATATATATAAGTTTAATACCGCCATGTTTTTCGATTTCTTCCCTCATTGGTCCATTTTTTAAAGAAGAAATTACATATTTGTTATCGCCCCATATAAGTTTATTAGTCCAACCAGATATCTGACGTCCAGAAGCAAAGTCGAAAGACCCTTGTGCCTCTTTAAGTTTTTCTGTTCTAGGTTCATCTATTTGCTCAATGATCTGAAAAGGGAGCACTAAATTTGTTAGTTCATTGGACTTTCCATTCCATGTTAGTTCAATCTGTTTTGATTCATCAAATAATAAGAAACGATATTTTTCAGGTAAAACTTTGCCTTCCTCAATGAGTTTTGTTACATCTCTTTTTTCATTATCTGTTAGTTTCATTGTTTTTATTATGCCACCTGCACCATTACTTCTTCCACTAATTACATGAAGAATGCGTATAAAAAATACTTATTTCATATTAGTATATTTAAGTGATTGAAAATACATTATTTGTAGTTGTTTTAATAATGGGTTTTGCTCTAATTATTATCTTTGCAAAATGGATATATGAAGTTCTTCATATCTTCTCAAGAATTATTAAATTATCTCAAAAACCAAAAATACATTATATAAAAGGATCCTGGGAAGATTTTGGAGATGATCCTTTTGTTGGTTTCACTGAAATTAAAGAAGTAAAAATTAATGATGCAGTTTGTTATCTAAAAGGTTCCTGGTCAAAGATATATTTTCAAAAAATCTCAGAAACAGACTTTATTGCTAGTATAGAATTTCAGACTTTATGTGGTGGAGATAAAAGAAAATTTTCTGAATGGGCAGAACAAAATTATGAATTAAAAAAATATGTTCAATAACTCTTTTGAAATAGGTTTAAAATGAGAATAATTTTGAACAGTATTTTGAACAGTTATCTCTTAAATATGCATTCTTAAAGGGTTTTTAATTACGAGTAAAGGACTGAAAATCCTTGTGTCGGTAGTTCGATTCTACCTCTGGGCACCATTTAAGTTTTATGAAAACGTTAAAAATCCACCTTGCAACATATGGCTCAAAGATCATAGTTTTTTTCATGAATTTATATATGAAACATAAGGCTAAAAAGGGTTAAGGCTTTTATGAATTACAATAATTCACGTTTTTTATTGAGTAAAAGGCCTAAAGGTATGCCCGAAAATGATTGTTGGACTCTCAATTCAGAAATAATTGAAGACTTAAACAATGGTGAGGTTCTAATTCAAACGGAATACCTTTCTATAGACCCTTATATGAGGGGCAAAATGAACGATGGCTTGTCTTATACACCCCCACTAAAAATAGGTGACGTTATGGTGGGTGAAAGTGTTGGAAGAATAGTTGAGTCCAAATCTAAAAAATACGCAATTCGAGATTTAGTAACAATTCATCAAGGATGGCAAACTTTCATTCGCGCCAAAGACTCAGACCCTTCCTTACAAAGAGTACCGGAAAGCAATCTGCAAAGCAGTGTTTTTCTTGGTGCCATAGGAATGCCTGGCAGAACTGCTTATTACGGACTTAATTATGTAGGCAAGCCTAAAGCAGGAGAAACTCTGGTAGTATCCGCTGCCTCTGGTGCGGTTGGTAGTGTAGTTGGCCAATTAGGCAAATTACATAATTGCAAGGTTGTAGGCATTGCTGGCGGTAAAGATAAAGCGCAATATGTAACTGAAGAGTTAAAATTTGATCACTGCATAGATTATAAAAATGAAAATGTTGCACAAAAGCTTAGAGAGTACTGTTCAGATGGTATTGATATCTATTTTGAAAATGTTGGTGGAGATATAACAAAAGATGTCTCAAAATTTTTGAATAAAGGTGCTCGAGTGCCAATATGCGGTTTTATTTCTAAGTATAATTCACCCGATATTGCTTCTGAAGAAACCCCATTTCACGTATTAGGTGGTTTGAAACCTAAACCGCAACATAGGTTTTTTGTGGTAACTGAGTGGTTGAATCAATTTGAAAAAACAACTGCGATTCTGCTCGAACACATAAAATCTGGCGATTTAAAATACAAAGAGACCATCACCCAAGGATTTGAGAATGCACCGCAAGCGCTGAGAGATGTGCTAAGTGGCAAAAACTTTGGAAAACAAATCATAGAGATTTAGATAAGCTTTAGATCTGAGTAATATTAAGTCGTTATTTTATTTGGCAAGTATGTTTACAATAGTAAATAAGTCATTAATATTTATAGAAATGTTTATTAAAAAAGGGGTTTTAGCACTTTTAATTGCTTTCAGCTTTTCCGTACTTTTGAGTACGGAGCATCTTAACCATGCATCTGATCATGAGCATGGAGATGTTTATGTATTTGAGTGTGAATATGCTGATGGCTTCAAAACTCCAAAGCTTATCCTTAGTGAACAAATATTCTTTACTCTTCCAGCAGAGGTTTTTTATCTTTTAAACTTCAATATTCATACAACTCTGCTTGAAAAGTTCTTTGATAGCAGGGCTCCGCCAAGCTTAAAGTCTTAACTAATTAACTACAATTTTAATTTTGCATGGAGGTATAAATGAAAAATTATTATTTAGCACTGATAGTAAGTGCATTACTAACGATAAATATATTTGCTGAAGATGTTGAAGAGGTTGTTGTCACTTCCTCTCTAACTAAACAGACAGTAAGCGATCTAAAAGATCCACTACATGTTCTGGACGGTGATGATATTAAAGCAGGTGGCATACAGTCATTAGGTGAAACTCTAGATGAACTTTTAGGGGTGCATACAGCAGACTTTGGTGCTGCTGTCGGACAACCTGTAATTCGAGGAATGTCTGGTTCAAGAGTAAGAGTGCTAGAGAATGGTGTGGTTGTAAGAGACGTAGCAGCCTTGGGACCAGATCATATCAATGACGTTAATTTACTTAATTCGCAACAAATTGAGGTCGTCAAAGGCCCATCATCTTTACTTTATGCAAATGGTGGTGCTGGTGGTGTAATCAATGTTGTTGATAACAGTATTGCAACCACAAATATTACCGAACGTGTAATGAGTTTAGGCGTTGAAACTCAATCAGTTAACAATGGAGAAGCGGTTGACTTCAGTTACGAAAATAACATTTCTGGTTTTAACGTAACTTTTGTTGCTTCTGATTCTATGTTTGAAGATTTTGAAGTGCCAGCAGGAGCAGTTTACCCTGACGAGCATCATGATGATGATCATTCTGAAAGTGAGGGAGATGGTGATGAAGAAAGTTTAGCAATGCTACCCAACTCCGACGTTGAAAATACCTATACAAAATTTGGTGTTTCGAGAGCAGGTGATTGGGGTTATTTAGGCTTCTCTTACTCTGATAATGATGGTGTTATGGGTGTTCCATTTCACGTTGAAGCACATGACGATCACGATGATGATCTTATGGATAGTGAGGGAGATGGTGATGAGCACGGTGAAGAGAGAATTTTTTCTCAAATTGATTCAAACAAATTTGATGTCAAAGGTTCTCTTGTCACAAACGCTTACCCACTCATTAATAAAGTTGACTTTTCTTTTAGAGATAGTGCTTATGAACATCTAGAAGGGCATGCTGAAGAGGAAGGACATCATGATGATGATCATTCTGAAAGTGAAGATGGCGGACATGGTCATGAAGAGCCAACTCTATTCAAAACTGATGCTACTGAGTTTGGTTTGATATTCGATGTAAGTGCTGGTGATCTTACAAGAAAGATTGTTTTTAATACAGCTGAACAAGATTCATCTATAATCGGTGAAGAAGCTTTCATGCTTCCTGTTTCCACGGAAGAAACAACTCTTGGATATTTTGTGAGCAGAGATTTTGGTAATTACAGATATGATCTTGGTATAAGATCAGACGAAATCTCAAGATCTGGTTCTGTTGCTCATCATGACGATGACCATACTGATGAGGAAGGCGAAATTGAAAACTACGATAAGGATCTTAGCACTTTAAGTGTTGCTTTCAATTTTGATCAAGATTTTTCAGAAAACTTAAGCGTAAACTTAGGATTATCAAGATTTGAGAGAGCACCAGATGTAGTGGAACTATTTATGAATGGCCCGCACTTAGCAACTGGTAGATTTGAAGTAGGAAATCCAAACTTAGATACTGAAATCTCAAATAACGTAGATATCACATTTGATTATCAAATGGATAATATGTACGCAAAATTAGCATACTATCAAAATGATGTCTCAAACTATATTTACCTAAAAGATGAAGAGCATGATGAGGATCATCATGATAGTGAGGGTGATGGAGATCATGAGGGTTTAATGCATGCTGAGTTTGTCCAAGAAGATGCAACTCTTGAGGGTTACGAGTTTGAAGTTGGTTCAACATATGAGCTTGCAAATGGAACTTTAGACCTTTCTTTTGGAAGAGATGTTGTTGAAGGCAAGCTTGATGCTGGTGGTTATATACCAAGAATGGCGCCTGCAAGAAACTTTTATTCAGCCTCATATAACAGTAATGGCTACACATATTCTGTTGTTCTAAAGGACGTTGCAGATCATGAAGACGTTGCTGAAGACGAAACTATGACTGAAGGTTATAAAATGTTGAATTTGAGAGTTGGAAAAGAATATGAAATTCTTGGAGCCAACTTAAAAGTATCAGCTTTTGCAAATAACGTTCTTGATCAAGTAGCACGAAATTCTACATCTTTTGTTAAAGATGCCGTGCCACTTCCAGGAAGAAATGTTGGTTTAAATATTAGACTAACTTACTAATCTTTCTAAGACAGGAAATGGGTAAAACCGTTTCCTGTCTACTTTATGGCCTCAAGCCACTCTTTAATAACTTTATTTGTCTCTTCCGGTTTTTCTCTGGCCATCCAGTGACCTGAGGCAACCTCTTTTTCAGTAAGCTGAGTGCAGACCATTTTATTGTGTGTATTAAAGTTTTTCGTAAGTACACTGTCATAAGTTGCTTGTATAAATAGGACTGGGCAATCGATTGTAGTAAATTTTTTTAATTCCCGGGCATATTCATCGTTTAATTTACCATTCACATACCAAGAATTCGGTCCAAAAAACCCATTTTTTTCTAGAAAGTCTCCATACATAATTGCTTCCTCTTCACTTATTAAGTCTTTGTCTACTGGCACCTCAGGAATTGAATGCAAGCCATTAAACCCATAATGTTTAAACCAGCCACCATTTTTTCTAATTGAAGCAGTCATGGATTTAGCGCCAATACCTGCATTGAAACAACCCTTATATTTTTCCGACGGCTTAGTAAAGTTCAACTTTATCATTTTGTGTGGATCTTCGGCCATTTGTTTGCACGCTAAGTCGAAATTATCATAGTAGAAATACATATAATCCCATTGGCCATATGGATATTCTTCTTTTGGGTAGAGTGTCCTATCAATATGATCTAAATAACTATCAGGATGACCGCCCCAACCAAAAGGAACACATAGACTGCCTAAAGCTTTAACTTTTTCTTGATGATGCAATCCCAAATTCCAAACAACCAATGAGCCCCAATCGTGACCAATCCAAATTGCTTTTTCAGTGGAAAAGCTTGCATGCAATTCGAGCATATCTTTAACAATTTCTTTTTGACAGTAATCGTTGTGGTTTGGGTGAATAGTTGATCTACCATAGCCTCGCATGTCAGGCGCGATTACTCGATATCCAAGTTCTGCTAGATAGCCTATTTGTTTCATCCAACCCATAGATAAATCTGGCCATCCATGTATCAAATAAATTAATGGATCGTCTTCATTACCAGCAGCTAAGTAGAATGTTTCGTGTCTTGGTGTTTTAAAATAGTGTTCAGTTATTTCCATAACTAACTATCAAGTTCTAGGTGGCAGAGCTTCTAGTTTACAGATAAAGTTGGTTAAAGAATATTCTCTTCGAATATTAGATGCGGCCTGATACTCCTCATCTGCCCACCAATTTTCAACGTGCTCCATTGAAGGGAACTCCATAACTACTAGTCTACCATTTGGTGGATTCTCGCCCTCTAAACATTCAACATTATCACTAAATGTCAGTAATTGACCCTCATGTCTGCCCAAAGATTTAACTAAACCCCTTTCATAATCTCTAAATTTGTCTCTGTCATGAATGACTTCAAGATTTGCTACCACGTATGCCTTTCTGCTCATAATAATATTCCTAGATTTTTATCTTACATTATAATAATTGTTCATGGTTGATTTTTACTTTTCATATCGTAGTCCTTATTCATATTTCATTCTGCCACGAGTAATAAGTCTGAAAGCGCAAGGTATTGAGATAAATTTTAAGCTTGTATACCCGCTTGCAATTCGCCAACCCAGCTTTTTTAAAGGAAAGAATTTTATTACATATTTTTCTCATAAAATTCTTGATATGCGATCAGTAGCCAAACAACAAGGGATGCCGTTTTTCATTCCTAAGCCAGACCCAATAAAGCAAAATATTTTTACGGGTAAGGTTAATGAGCATCAGCCTTACATATACGATCTTTGTCATTTAGGTCAACAAGGACATAATGAAGGTGTTGGCATTGAGCTTGCCTACGAAATCTCCAGCATGATTTTTGGCACAAAAAAAGGTTGGAATGAAGAACAAAACCTAATAAAAGCTTGTAAAAATGTTGGTTTAGATTACTTAGAGCTTTCTAAAAAAGCCAAATTGAATGAAAAAGAGCTCATACAGCAAATTGAACAAAACCAGTACGCTCAAAAAGAAGCAGGCCACCATGGTGTTCCTGGTTTGGTTTATGAGGGTCAATATTATTTTGGGCAAGATAGATTCGATGAATTTAAACAAGCTTTGATAAATGACAATTTATTGAAAGCATGAATCAACAGATTCTAAATAAAGGTATAAGACATCTTCTCTCTGTTGAGCCAAATTTTACACATTTTGTTCCAGATCATCAGATTGATTTTTTTTTAAGGCCCAAAGGTTTTGAAGGTATTTGTGCGCTTGTAATTGAACAACAGATTTCTGTTAAGGCAGCAGAATCCATAAAAAAAAGAGTTTTTAATTTAATGGAAAACGTAAATGCGAAAAACTTTCTGCAGCTAGATAGGAATCTTCTTAGAGAAGCTGGTATAAGTAGACCTAAGATTAATTACTTAGCAGGCGTTGCTGAACAGGAAAGTACAGGTCAATTTAATTTTGATGATCTTGAAACAATGTCAGACGAAGAGGCAAGGAAATCTTTAGAGAAAATGAAGGGGATTGGAAGCTGGACAGCTGATTGTTATCTCATGGCATGTCTAGGCAGACAAGATATTTGGCCAGTTGGTGACATAGGTCTGCAAGAAGGTGTAAGAAGATTAAAAGACCTGAAAGAGCGCCCTAACGTTGAGGATATGACTTGTTTAGCAAGAGAGTGGCGCCCCTTCAGGTCGGTTGCCGCAAATCTGTTATGGGCAGATTACGACTAATATGACTAGTCTTTTCTATTTCTTCTATTCTTTTGTTTCTTATTTTGCATTCGCTTCCTATCGCGCATCATAGGATCTTTTAATTTGCGATCCATCATTTTTATTCTTTTCTCATGCCTGAGATTTATCTCCTCCTGCGATGGCAGCTCAGTATTGAGAG
>CACIDC010000009.1 GCA_902585315.1 uncultured SAR86 cluster bacterium | reverse complement strand
CTTAAGGCTTCTTCATACCTTCCGGAATAAAAAAGAAATTCACTATTCGTTAAATGATACCCCAGCATATTATTACTATTCTTCTGCACTTGACTAAGATCTTTGAGTAAATTTATATCAACTGGCCTGTAAAATTTGATGTCTTCTAAAAGTTGTTCAGCAGCCACATAATCCTCCTCTAGTATGTGAGCATTTGCAAGGTTGTAGCTTAAAGGATAATTTCCAAGTGATACTGCTAAAAGTTTGGTTGTGTAATCTTTGCTTTTTCTTACATTGCCAGATTCTGTATAAACTTCCGCAATACTTGTTTTTATTATTAAATTATCTGGATGTTTTTCCTCAAGGCTCTCTAATAATTCTATTGATCTGGTGAAGTTTAATTTTTTCTTTTCGATTAAAGCTCTTAAATAGACGTCTTCGTCATCTTCACCAATATCTTTTTCAATAGATCTTATGGAAAGATTATCGGTCATTAAATATTCAACTCTTTTTTTTATTAATTGAAAGTTAAAACTATCAACTGTACCTGGGCTTGGATACTCTCGTGCTCTCTCTCTAGATTCAGTAATTCTTCTGGTTGTTATGGGGTGAGTAAGTAGAAACTCAGGAATATTATCCCCTGATAGCCTTCTAACTTCTTGCATATTTTTGAACATCTCCGACATTTGAATGGTGTCATATCCTGCTTTTTGTAACGTTATATAACCTTCACGATCTGCTTCTGTTTCATAAAGTCTTGAGAATCTTAATTGTTGGGCTGCTAGTATTCCTTGCCCCCCAATTACTGCAGCAGGACTATTGGTTGCAACCGCGACAAGTATTGAAGCTAAGACTGTTGCAAGACTTTGATTGCTTCTATCACTACCTTCAAGTATCTGTCTAGCGAAATGTCTTTGACTAAGGTGTGCTAATTCATGTGCAATTACAGAAGCAAATTGAGCTTCATTATCAGAGTATTTAAATAGACCTGCATTTACTCCTATGATGCCTCCAGGTGCAGCAAACGCATTCAGATTATTATCTTCAATAATCAATAATTCAAATGCTTTTTTATTTACCTTGCTTTTTTCCCCAATTTTATAAATAAATAATTCAGTCCATTCTTGAACAATTGGATCGTAAAGAATTGCAGACTCTCTTTTTAGGTCTCGCAAAAATTGCCTTCCTAATGCTTCTTCTTCTGTTTCTGAAACTGCTCCACTCAACCTGTCACCTATTAAAGGCAATTCAATGGAACTTTCTTGTGTATATGAATATATGCTCGTTAAAATTAACAGCAGTGCTAGGGTAGTTTTTTTAATCATTAGTTTTAACTATAATTATTTGATAGGTATTTTATAAGAAGATTCAACAAAAAATGAAATTAAATAATCTTTTGAAAAACCAGCAATTCATGTTTATGGCAATGATTTTGTTAGGTGGTTTCTTTTCATTATGGGTTGTCGGAGATCTATCCACTCCAATACTGACAAGCATAGTTTTAGCTTTACTATTTAGACCTATGCAAGTTTATTTTACAAAAATAGGCGTTCCGGAAAGATTAAGTGTATTTATTACTTTTTTCACAGCTGTTTCGCTTGCAACATTATTCCTTTTAATTTTCATACCATTATTTGCAAATGAGGCAAATAGGTATCTTAGTGAGCTGCCAAGTTTAGCCGTGATTGCTGAACCGTTGACAGATTTATTGGGAGATATAAATGCTCCTAATGAATCTATTGAAGGTGCTCAAAGTTTTTTGACAGAAATATCTGGTTTTGCTAGCAATGCAGTTTCATTTGGTATTTCCCGCTTGCAAGACACGGCAAATTTATTCTTAACTATTATATTGGTCCCTATTTTTCTATTTTTTTGGTTATGGGATACTGATACATTATCGTCTGGTTTTTCAAAACTTGTGCCAAAGAAAAGGAAATTCTTAGTAAGAGTCTGGAATGAGACAAATACAAATTTTCAAAATTATTTTAAAGCAAAATTCATTGAGGTTTTTGTTGTTGCAGTCACAGGGAGTTTAATGTTCTGGGCTCTAGGGTTAAACAGTCCAGTTCTATTAGGAGTGTCTTTTGGACTCAGCCAACTTATACCTTTTTTTGGCCCTGTGTTTATGACATTTCCAGTACTTATAGTTAGTCTTGCGCAATTTGGTCTGGATCCGTACGTAATAGTCATATTGTTATTTTATGCACTTTTACAGAATATTGATGGCAACATTTTTCTTCCTTTTTTAATGTCAGGAGTTGTGAAATTGCCGGCTGTAGTAGTTTTGCTTTCCGTATTTCTTTTTGGTGCTATTTTTGGAATATGGGGCGTCTTTTTTGCGGTGCCGATTGCCAGTTTTATAAAATCTCTTATAGATAACTGGAAGTACGTCGATTCCTAAAGTTCACAAATAAAGTTATACACTTCTTCGACATGTCCAGGTACTTTAACCCCACGCCATTCTTTTATTAAGTTCCCATCAGGATCAATTATGAAAGTGCTTCTTTCAATCCCCATATATTTTCTACCGTACATAGACTTTTCTTTCATAACACCATATGCATCACACATTGTTTCATCGGGATCAGATATTAGTGGAAAATTAAGTGATTCTTTTTCTGTGAAACTTAAATGTGATTTGATTGAATCTCTTGATACCCCAACAATTTTACAGTTTTTCTTCGCAAATTTATCCTTACAATCTCTGAAGTCTTGACTTTCTAACGTGCAACCAGAAGTTTTATCTTTGGGATAGAAATAAATAATTAAGAAACTACCTTTGTAATCGTCGAGACTTATGTGATTGTTTTCATCAATTAGGCCTAAAAAATTTGGAGCTTTTGATTTATCATTCATGTTTTAGATTATAAGAGAAAAAAAATTGAAGGGAAGTATCGTAGCGATTGTAACGCCAATGTTAAAAAATGGTGATATTGATTTTGCATCATTCAAAAATTTATTGAGCTTTCATGCTGATGCAGGCACCGATGGCATTGTTCTCGTTGGAACAACTGGAGAATCGGCCACATTGAATAAAAAAGAACGGGCAGAAATTTTCTCTTTTGCAAACTCTAATACTAATATTCCTCTGATGGCTGGAGTTGGATGCTCTTCAACAGCTGAAGCCATAGAATTAGTCGAGTGTTCTTTAAAGAATGGCATAAAAAAATGTTTAGCAGTAACGCCGTACTACAACAAACCATCTCAAAAAGGATTAGAGCTCCATTACACAGAACTTTCAAAATTAGGTGCCGAAATAATTTTATACAACGTACCAGGCAGAACTGGTGTTGATTTATTACCTGCAACCATTGAGAAATTGATTGAAATCAAAACAATTTCTGGCATAAAAGAAGCAGTAAATACAGAGGAACGATTTTTAGCTTTGAGTAAAATTAAAGACAAAAGACAAGATTTTCAATTGTATTCTGGTGATGATCCAAGTTACGTTGAATTCATGAAGTTCAAAGGTGATGGTGTAATATCAGTTGCTGCAAATGTTATTCCTAAAGAAATAAAAGAACTCTCAAATCTTTGTCTAGCTGGAAATTTTGTTGAAGCAGAGAAAACTATTAAAAATTATCAAGAGATTTTTAAACTTTTATTTACTGAATCCAGTCCAAGTCCATGTAAATTCATACTTGAAAAATTATCTCTACTGGAGAATAATTTAAGATTACCATTACATCCTCTCTCCGAGGAATACAGGGAAAAAATATATGAAGCATTCAAAAATATTTAGTTTAATTTTAATCTCAATATTTGTTCTTCAAAATTGCACTATTCCAGAGAGCAGAAAGGAATACTGCCCAGAAAACGGTTGCTTGCTGGAAAAAAGAGAAAATCCTAATGAAAGGTACAAAAATGAAGGCGACAAGCTAAAAACAAATGGTGAGTTTGAATCATTAGATGTTTTAGATGAATTTCCTATTCCGCCTAAAACACCTAGTTTCATAAAAGAGGGCGAGACACCAAGACCAAAGAAAATATTCTCTTCAATTGGTTCTGAGAATGTTGAAGTTAGAAGACTTGGTGAAATTTATTGGATTTATGTAGAAGCTTTGCCATCTAAATCTTGGCCTTTGATAAAAGATTTTTTTGCTGATGAAGAATTTATACTCACAAACGATAACCCTGCCGCAGGAAAAATTACAGCACAAAAAGATGAAAATTTATTTCTTACTCTTGAACATGGCATAAAAAATAACAGTTCTGAAATCTATTTACTCAACGAAGAAAATATGAGTGTGCAGCTTGCATATTTTGAAGATTTAGCTGCTTATATTTCTTTAAATCTTCCTGGTTATGAAGGGAATTCTATTGCTGCTCAAGGCCTTAATCTAAATAAAAAAGCTAGAATCGTGTATGTTCAAAAAGAAATAGGAATTGAATTTAGGCTTCCATTTGATAGAACTTGGTCCGCATTATCGAGAGCAGTAGATAAAGCAGATTTAAAAGTTGTCGATAGGAATAGAGATCTTAAATACATTCAAATAAAACTTGAAGCTCAAGAAGAAGGATTTTTCACCGGTTTATTCAATAGAGATAATATTGTTGACGCAGAAGCCGATTATGAATTAGTTTTTTCAGAGTCCGAAGGTAACACAATTCTAGAATTCAAAAAGCTATCCGATAATGAGTTTTCTGTCGATGAGCTAGTAGACATTATAAATGAGTCATTATCATGATTGAAAAGGGAAATCTCATATCGGAGGGGAAGGCAAAATCCCTATATGAAACTCAAAATCAAAATGAGCTCTTAATGGTCTATCGCGACGATACTTCAGCTTTTGATGGAAAAAAGAAAGAAGCTTTAAAAGGTAAGGGCGAGATTAATAACAAGTTTAATGCTCACATTATGAACTACTTAGGTGCTAATGGCATTGATACTCACTACATAAAAACTGTAACAGATAATGAAAGTTTGGTTCATAAACTCGATATGTTGCCTGTTGAATGCGTAGTAAGAAATATTGCTACCGGCTCAATCTGTAGAAGGTTGGGAGTTGAACAAGGCTTAAAGTTTAAAGAACCTCTTTTTGAATTTTTTCTAAAAGACGATGATCTTGGTGACCCATTAATTAATGATAATCACATAATTGCCTTTAATTGGGGCACACAAGAAGAAATAGCTATCATGAAAGAAAAAACTCTAATAATAAACAAACTTTTATGTCAAACATTCTCAGACGTAGGACTCATCCTTGTTGATTATAAGGTTGAGTTTGGCAGAAAAGATGGACAAATGATTCTTGGAGATGAATTCACTCCGGATGGATGCAGGATATGGGACAAAGAAACAGGTGAGAGCCTGGATAAAGACAGATTTAGAAAAGATTTAGGGGATGTCGTCGAATCTTATCAAATAGTAGCCCATAAGCTCGGCATAAGTATTTAAATATTAGTCTAAGACCCCACATTAATTTATAATTAAACCATGAAAAGTAATCTAGTATATTTTGATTATGCGTCTACAACACCAGTAGATCCCAGAGTTGCAGAAAAAATGCATGAATGTCTTCTATTGGACGGCAACTTTGGAAATCCTGCTTCACGGTCGCATGAATTTGGATGGAAAGCTGATGAGGCAGTTGAGAAGGCCAGATTACATGTTGCAAACCTTGTAAAGGCAGATTCACGTGAAATAGTCTGGACTTCAGGAGCCACAGAATCAGATAACTTGGCGATTAAAGGTGCAGCAAGATTTTATAAGGATAGAGGCAATCATATTATTACATCAAAAATTGAACACAAAGCTGTATTAGATCCTTGCAGACAACTAGAAAGAGAGGGGTTTGAGATTACGTATCTGGATCCTGATGAAAATGGTGTCATTTCATTGGAGAACATTAAGAAACATGTAAAAGACTCAACAATACTTCTGTCAATAATGCATATTAACAATGAGTTGGGAGCAGTAAATGATATTGAAGCTATAGGTAAGTTTACAAGAGAAAACGATATTATTTTTCATGTAGATGCAGCTCAAAGTACCGGTAAATTGCCGATTGATTTATCAAAACTGGATGTTGATTTAATGTCTTTTTCTGGACATAAGACTTACGGTCCAAAAGGAATTGGAGCTCTTTATGTTAGAAGAAAACCTAGAATTAGGCTTGAAGCACTTATTCATGGCGGAGGACATGAAAGAGGTTTTAGGTCTGGCACTTTACCTACGCATCAAATTGTTGGTATGGGTGAAGCGTTTCGAATTGCTGATGAGGAAATGGAAAAAGACAATAAGAAAATTGCAAAATTGGCAGATTTATTTTGGAAAGAAGTTTCTGGTATTGAGGAAATCTATTTAAATGGAAGTTTTAAAAATAAAATTCCTAACATTACAAACATAAGCTTTGCTTATATTGAAGGTGAATCTCTAATTATGGCACTTAAGGACGTAGCCGTTTCATCTGGGTCTGCATGCACATCAGCAAGTCTTGAGCCATCGTATGTTTTAAGAGCGCTCGGTCGTGCAGATGAATTAGCACATAGCTCAATTAGGTTTTCTTTTGGTAGATTTACAACTGAAAAAGAAGTTAAAATGGTCGCCGAAACAACCAAAAGAGTTGTTCATCAACTTAGAGAACTTTCACCTCTTTGGGATATGTTTAAAGATGGTGTGGATCTTGAAAAAGTTGAATGGGTGACCCATTAATAAATTATGTACTCGAGAAAGGTAATACAAAAGTTTGAAGAAACATTAAATAACCCCCAAGCTCATAATGTTGGGCGTATGGATACAAATGCCAAAAATGTTGGAACTGGTATGGTTGGAGCACCAGCTTGTGGAGATGTAATGAGACTTCAAATTGAAGTGAATGACAAAGATGTTATAACAGACTGCAAATTTAAAACGTATGGTTGTGGTTCTGCAATAGCATCAAGCCAACAAATGATTGAGATGCTGATTGGTAAAACATTAGAAGAAGCCAAAAACATAAAAGACAGAGAAATAGCAGAATTGCTTGAACTTCCATCCATCAAAATACACTGCAGCGTTCTAGCTGAAGATAGTATTAAGAAAGCCATAGCGGATTATGAATCCAAGAAAACATAAGCCAGAACCTTTAAATTTCACTACAAAAGCATTAGCTCATTTTAAGCATATGGTCTCCATGCAAGGCAAAGAAAATAAGGTAAAACTTGGTGTCAAAAAGATGGGTTGTAACGGCTACTCATATTTTTTTGAATTTACTAGTAGAGCAAATAAATCCGACCACAAAATTATTATAGATGATTTAGAGTTTTTTATACCCTCAGATTCCCTGGAAATTATAAGAGGCAGTCAGGTTGACTATACAATTGAAGGTTTAAATCAAGGTGTGAAATTCATAAACCCCAATGCAAGCGCTGTATGTGGCTGCGGTGAGAGTTTTACTGTCAAAGACGAAAAATTCAATTCGGATACAAGCACTGCTCAAAAAAAAAATTAAAAATATTGCCCCATGAGGTGATCTGCCCTGAAGGTTTAACAATCGAACTTGAGAATAATGAAACAATTCTCGATGCATGTCTCAGGAACGGAATAAATCTTGAACATGCCTGTGAAAAAGCGTGCGCCTGTACAACCTGCCACGTAATTGTTAAAGAGGGATTCGATAGTCTTGATTGTGCTTCAGATGAGGAAGAGGATATGCTAGATAAAGCTTGGGGTTTAGAGTCAAATTCTAGATTAAGTTGCCAAGTATTTCCTGTAGATGATCTCACGGTGATAGAAATACCGAAATATACTATTAACCAAGTTTCTGAGTTAACATAACATGCTTAAATGGGTAGATACTCTAGATATTGCGATCGAATTATCTGAAAAACATCCAGATATCGATCCACAATGGATAAATTTTGTAGATTTGCAAAAATTAGTCTTGGAGCTTGAAGATTTCGATGATTTACCAGATAGAGTGAATGAGAAAATTCTTGAATCTATTCAACAAAATTGGATTAAGGAGATAGATTAATATGGAAATGACATTATCAATTATAAAGCCAGATGCAGTGGCTAAAAATGTGATAGGCAAAATTGAGCAAAGATTTGAGGATGCAGGACTAAAAATTGTGGCTTCAAAAATGCTCCATTTGAGTGTTGAAAAAGCTCAAGGTTTCTACGCTGAACATGAAGGTAAGCCTTTCTTTAATGCTCTAGTAGAATTCATGACTTCTGGTCCAGTTATAGTGCAAGTTCTTGCAGGAGAGAATGCGATCATGCTTAATAGAGAATTGATGGGCAATACAAATCCAAAAGAGGCTGACGCAGGAACTATAAGAGCAGATTTTGCTGAGTCTATTGATGCAAATGCTGTTCATGGTTCTGATTCGCCAGTTAGTGCACAGAGAGAGATAGCATATTTCTTCGAAAGCACAGAAATTTTTGGTTAAAAAATTGGATAAACAGCCTGTTCAAAGAAAAATTACGAAAAAAATTTGGGTTGGCGATGTACCAGTTGGCGGAGGTTCACCAGTATCTGTTCAATCAATGACAAATACTGAAACAATGGATGTTTCATCAACAGTTAATCAAATTAAAGAATTGGAGGACGCGGGGGCAGACATAGTAAGAGTTTCTGTACCCAGCATGGATGCTGCTGAAGCATTCAAACATATAAGAGAACAATCAAATATCCCTTTAGTTTCAGATATCCACTTCGATTACAAAATAGCGCTTAAAGTTCTTAAAAATGGTGTTGATTGCGTAAGAATCAATCCTGGAAATATTGGCAGTGAGAAAAAAATTAAAGAAGTTATCTCTGCAGCAAGAGATTTAGATGTGCCTATAAGGGTTGGTGTGAATGCTGGATCTTTAGAAAAAGATTTACAAAAAAAATACGGCGAGCCTAATGCAGACGCACTGGTTGAGTCTGCCATGAGACATGTAAATATTCTTTTAGATAATTATTACGAAAATTTTAAATTGAGTATCAAATCTTCAGATATTTTTATGGCCGTTGAGAGTTATGAAAAAATCTCAGAATTGATAGAACAACCATTGCATTTAGGAATCACTGAATCAGGCTCTTTAAAAACAGGAACAGTAAAGTCTTCCATAGGATTAGGATCTTTATTAATGCAAGGTATTGGAGATACTATCAGGGTATCTTTAGCTTCTGATCCAGTAGATGAAGTTAATGTTGCATGGGAAATGCTAAAGTCCTTGAAAATCAGATCAAGAGGTGTAAAAATTGTCGCCTGCCCAAGCTGCTCAAGGCAAAATTTTCAAGTCATTAGCACAGTCAATAATCTTGAAAATAACCTTTCACATCTGAAAGAGGAAGTAACTTTGGCGGTAATAGGTTGTTATGTTAATGGGCCTGGTGAATCAAAGGTTGCTGATGTTGGTGTAACAGGCGCATCACCTAAACACCTAATTTATTTAAACGGAAAGCCAGCCTATAAGGTTGAAACTAATGAGCTTGAAAATGCTCTAATTAAAGAAGTAACTAAAATTGCAGAACAAAAAAGAAATACAATATTGAAAGAATGAAAGATTTAAAGACTATAAGAGGAATGCCAGATCTCTACGATGAAGATGTAGAGAGGATATCTATTGTTGAAAATATATGTCTTGAAACTTTCAAGAGTTTTAATTTTCAAGAATTTAGAACACCCATTGTTGAAAATAAGACCTTATTTCAGAGGTCTGTTGGCGAGAGTTCAGATATCATCCAAAAAGAAGTATATGAATTTGAGGACAGAAACGGGGAGATACTATGTTTACGGCCGGAAGGAACAGCTGGACTTGTAAGAGCATTAATCACAAATGGATTAATGAATGATGAAATAAAAAAATTCTTTTACTTGGGTCCGATGTTTAGGTATGAAAGGCCTCAAAAAGGTAGAAAAAGACAATTTTTTCAGGCTGGAGCAGAGTTGATAGGAGAGGAATCAACTAAAAGTGACGTTGAAATTATTTTATTAGCAAAAACAATACTAGAAAAACTAAACGTTAAATACACGCTAGAAATTAATTATCTTGGTAAAGAAGATTCTCTTAACTCTTATCGTTCATATTTGAGAAAATACCTCCAAAATTTTAAAGATGAACTAAGTGAAAAGGTTTATTCAAGATTGCAAAGAAATCCAATAAGAGCAATTGATTCGAAAGACAGCAATATTCAGGAAATTTTTAAAAAAGCAAGTGACATTTCAGATTTTTTAAAAAAAGAAGAAAAAGAATCATTTGAACGCACAATTAAATCTCTGAAAGACTTGAAAATCGATTTTAATCTAAACAAAAACTTAGTAAGAGGATTAGATTACTACACAGGTACAGTTTTTGAATTTACAGTTGATGGTCTAGGCGCTCAAAATGCAGTGATAGGTGGTGGAAGGTACGATAATCTAATTAAGGATTTAGGAGGGAGAGATCTGCCTGCTATAGGTTTTGCTCTCGGTATTGACAGACTGGCTGAAATAATAAACGTAACTACTAGGAAAAAAGATATATTCATTGGCAGTGTGGATGATGATTCGATCAATTTTGCCCAATATATTGGAAACAAATTACGAGAAAATATTAAGGGATTAGTTGTTGAGAATTACCTTGGAAATGCAAATGTTGCAAAACAACTTAAAAAAGCTAATTCTCAAGGCTTTAAATTTGCTATTATAGTCGGCCAAGAGGAGCAAAATACAAATTCTTTTAAATTAAAAAATCTTCTAGATGGAAGTGAGAATACTTTAAATGAGATTGAATTGGTGGAGTTTTTAAATGGTTGATAGAATTTTAGATTTCATAAAGAATAAATACTTCATTGGTGCTGTTGTGGCAATATTTCTTGGACTTTTGATTAATTCAATAGCGTCATATGCGCAAGGAAAAGCAAATGAGGAAGAATTTAAAAAGTTTCAAGAAATAAATAACTCACTATCTAGTGAAAACCCAATTAATTTAGAGGACGTCGATTTCGAATTTGATTCAATTGGGTTTGAAATTATCACAAAATCTGTTTTTGCCAAAAAAGCATTAGATGAAGAAAATTTATCAGAAGCCAGCATGTTATTTGAGGATGTTTTTAATATGGTAAAAGAGAGCTCAATATCAAGGGACACCAAAGAAGTCTTGTTAGAGCAATACTATGAAAATCTGATAAGACTTTCTATGGAGCTTGAAAATTTCAATATGGGAGACAATCTGATAAAGGCAAACAAATTAGATACTGTGAGGTATCACGATGTTGCAGGAGATTTTTATAAGCATTTTCAGGAAAATGAAATTGCCATTTATCACTATGACCAAGCAATGTCGTTTGATATCGATGATTCACAAAAAAATTTAATCAAACTCAAAAAACCAATTAATTAAAATGAAAAATCTTTATCTAATAACTGTTATTTTCTTACTTTCTTCTTGTCAAACTCTGAGCTCAATACAAGAGACACTCGGTTTTGTTGAAGAAGACCCAAATGCGCCTGTGAAACTTGATGAAAATTACGAAAGTTTCTTAGACATAGGTTGGCAAAAAAAGATCGAGAAACCATTATTAGATTTAAGTTTCTTTGGAGAAAATATTGAATCCAACATATTTTTTGACATAAATGCTGGCACTATATATAACCTAAATGAAAAACAACTTGAATTAATTGATGCTGATACAGGTCAGTTAAGTGAAGTTTTTGAGCTTGAGACTGACAGAATTATTTCAGGGGTATCAGTTGGCTATAATTCCTTTTTCTATGTTGATGCAGACGGAATAGTTTATGCTCATGATGCAAACTCTGGCGATCTAAAGTGGAAAAAAGAGCTTGAGGACGTAGTTCTCTCAAAGATCTTGATAACATCAACACAAGCTTTTTTACAAACTTCTTCTGATGTCTTGTACGGGATGGATTTACAAACCGGAGAAACTAAATGGCAAAAACAAGCTCAAGCTCCACTTCTTTCAATTAGAGGAACAGCCTCTCCAATAATCTATGAGGGTTTAATTTTTACAAGTTTTTCAAATGGAAGACTAGCAGCTGTGAGAGCAGTTGACGGGATTCAATTATGGGAAAAGCCAATTTCAAGACTTAAAGGCTCTACTGAATTGGAGAAGCTTATGGATGGTGATTCTAATGCCATTACAATTAATGAAGAAGTATTTGTAGCAAACTACAATGGCTCTTTAACAAGATTCAATATTAGAAGTGGTGACAAAGTTTTTTCTGTGGACCATTCAACTTCAAAACCAATATTATTTAATAAAGGAAAGATACTCTCTATTAATACTGACGAAGAAATTATTGGGTTTAATGCTACAAATGGAACTGAAACTTGGAGAAGTCAAAAATTTAAAAATAGAGGTCTAACAAATTTAATTTTAAATGACGACAAAATTTATTTTGGTGATTTTGAGGGGTACATTCACGAATTAGATGCCGATACTGGAATGATAACAGGGCTAACCAAAACAAATTTAAAATCTATATCTCAAGTAGCAGTTTTTTCAGATAAATTATTTGCACAAGATATTGAAGGCTCAATAGTTGGGTTTAACTTAAAATAAATGAACACAACAGTCGCACTTGTCGGTAGAACTAATGTCGGCAAATCATCTCTATTCAACAAATTAGCAAAATCTAAATCAGCATTAGTTTCTGAACAAGAAGGCTTAACAAGAGATATAAAATCTGCATTCGTTCAAATGGAAGGAAAATCAGTGAATTTAATAGATACTGGCGGTTTTTTCACATCAAAAGATGATGCTTTTGAGGAAATGATTTTGTCAAAGGCTTATGAAGCTATAGAGATAGCCGATATGATTTTATTTGTAGTTGATAAAAAATTTGGGATTTCACCTTTTGATAAAGAAATTGCCTCTTTAATAAGAAAAAGCAATAAAGAAGTAATAATGGTAATAAATAAAATCGATGTTAAAACCTTAGAAGGCACCTCAATATTTGAAGAATTAGGGTTTAAAGAAAAAATTGAAGTGAGTGCTGAACACAATATGGGAATTGATGAATTAAAAGAATTAATTTTTTCAAAAGTGAAAGAAGAGGAAACTTTTTTTGAAACTAATATTCCTAAAATTTGTATTCTCGGTAAACCTAATGTGGGAAAGTCTTCAACAATAAATTCCATTTCAAACGAGAAGAAAATGCTTGTTTCGAATGTTCCGGGTACGACTGTAGATTCTATCGATACCAAGATTATTTATAAAAATAAAGAATATATGTTCATAGATACAGCTGGTATTAGAAAAAAAAGCAAAACTATATCCAAAGAAGAAAAATTCTCAGTTATCAAATCATTGGAATCAAATAAAAAAGCCGATTTATCAATAATCATGCTTGATGCGTCCAGCTTTTTGCTTGATCAAGATAGAAAGTTAGTTGAAAAAGCTAGAGAAAATGGGAGAGCAATTATTATTGCAGTAAATAAGACAGATCTGTTGGACAAAACTGCTTTAAACAAGATTGAAAAAACTCTCAATGATGATTCTATGTTCAATGGATTACCAGTATGTTTTATCTCAGCTAAGAAAAGAGAGGGAATCAGACAGCTTTTTGACTACATCTACAGAGTTCTTGAGAATGCTGACAAAAAAATATCAACAAATAAATTAAATAATATTTTAAGAAAAGCTCTTGATACAAAATCTATACCATTTAAAGGAAAGTTCAAACCAAAAATTAGATTTGTACATCAAGGCGGAAAAAATCCACATATAGTTACATTACATGGTAACTCCCTTGAAAAACTGGAGGGCAGTTATAAGAGATTTCTAAACAATTTTTATCAAAAGCAATTAGGCTTGATGGGCATAACTCTAAAACTTAAATTCATAACTTCCAAAAACCCCTACAAATCTTAATTTTATACGCTTTAATGCATTAAGATATTCTATAATACTGCTGAAAATGACTAGGCGACCAACTTTTATAAATCTTCTTTTAATAAAGTTGCCTATTACTGCTATATCCTCAATTAGTCATAGAGTTTCAGGTATAGTGAATTTTTTTATTGCAATACCAACTTTTATCCTTTTGTTTTTGACAGATTACTTGGTAGGCAGTGATCTTAATTGGAGTGCTGAAAAGTTTAATTTTGAGGTTAAGTTGCTTATTTCGGTATCAATATTATCGATTACTTATCATATCTTTTCAGGTTTAAGACATCTTATTGCAGACTTCTCAAGTTATGGGCATGAGTTTTCTGAAGCTAAGTCTTCTACCATGGTTGCTTTCATACTTACCTTACTGGTTTCATTTTTTTTAATTTTGGAGGTTTGGTAAATGGGAACTTTTCTTTGGTTAGTCCAACGTTTTAGCTCGCTGATAATTTTGAGCTACATACTATTTATACTAATTAGTTATTTTGTGAAACCATATCATATTGATGCACAAGTTTGGTTTTCAGACATAAATTCCATTCAAATGAAAATTTTTACAAGTTTATTTCTGGTTATGATGGTTGGTCATGCGCTACAGGGTTTAAAAGCAGTCGAGGATGATTATTTTACTGAGAGAACTATTGGCATGTTTTTGGCACAAACAAAACATCTTGCAAAGTTTTTGAGATACTCATACAGAGGTTTTATAGGGTTAGTGATTATTGTGCTTAGTTACGTCACTGTTTTTAGTTATTTAATGGAAGTTTAAATAGATGACGTTTATAATTGTGTATAAGTAAAATTGATAATGGAAATTGGTGGAATAACTGTATCAGAAAAAATCTTTGATGTGGCAATCATAGGCGGCGGCGGCTCAGGTCTTAGAGCTTCTTTAGAGATATCAAAATCAGGATTAGATGTTGCGGTGGTCTCAAAAGTATTTCCGACTCGATCTCACACTGTCGCGGCACAAGGTGGCATTACTTGTGCAATAGCAAGCGCTGATCCTAATGATGATTGGAGATGGCACATGTTTGATACAGTTAAAGGTTCTGATTACATTGGTGACCAAAATGCAATTGAATATATGTGTTCCGAGGGTCCAGATGCAATTTTTGAATTAGAACACATGGGATTGCCATTTTCTCGCTTTGAAAATGGTCGTATATATCAAAGGCCGTTCGGAGGTCAGTCAAAAGAGTTTGGAGAGGGAGGCCAAGCAGCAAGAACATGTGCGGCTGCCGACAGAACTGGCCATGCTCTTTTACATACTTTATATCAGGCAAACCTTAAAGCAGGAACTAAATTTTTAAATGAGTGGTTTGCAATAGATCTGATTAAAAATGACGAAGGGGCAATAAGAGGCTTAAGTTGTTTCGACATGGAAACTGGTGAAGTTTCAATAATAAGATGTAAAGCTGTTGTTCTTGCAACCGGTGGGGCTGGACAAGTATATGAACAAAATACAACCTCTCTAATTTGCACTGGAGATGGTTTAGGTATGGTGCTTAGACAAGGTTACCCTCTCCAAGATATGGAAATGTGGCAATTTCATCCAACAGGTTTATATGGAAATGGATCTTTAATGACTGAGGGTTGTAGAGGAGAAGGTGGATACCTAATAAATTCTGAAGGTGAGAGGTTTATGCCTAACTATGCACCTAAAGCAAAAGATCTGGCTTCCCGAGATGTTGTATCAAGATGCATAGTACAAGAAATTTTAGCAGGAAGAGGTTGTGGTGAAAATAAAGACCACGTCTTGTTAAAGATAGATCATTTGGGCGCAGACGCAATAATGAAAAAACTCCCAGAAATCAGAGAAATATCTATGACTTTTGCAGATGTTGACCCAATTGAAGCGCCAATACCTGTAGTTCCGACTTGTCATTATATGATGGGAGGAATACCTACGAATGTACATGGCCAAGTAATTACAACAAAAAATGGCACTGATTCTGTCATAGACGGATTATATTCAATAGGTGAAGCAGCAAATGTGTCTGTGCACGGAGCAAATAGGCTTGGTGGAAATTCTTTGTTAGATTTGGTTGTTTTTGGAAGAGCAGCAGGTCGACACATTAATGAAAACGCAAAAGAATCAAGCTCATTAAATCTTTCCAAATCTAATATTGAAGAATCATTAAATGTTTTCAATAAAATTCAAAGTACAAAAAAAGGTGAAACTGTATTTAATCTAAGGTCAGAGATGCAAAACGTAATGCAAAATTACTTTGGTGTATATAGAAATGAAAAACTTATGAAAGAAGGAATTTCAAAACTTGAGGAAATTACAGATAGAACTAAAAAAATTCACTTAATGGATAAATCAAATCAATTCAATTCTGAAAGAGTTGAAGTCTTAGAGTATTTAAATCTTCTGGATATTGCGAATGCTACTGCATATTCTGCTATGG
Organism: uncultured SAR86 cluster bacterium; assembly: GCA_902585315.1. GTDB lineage: Bacteria > Pseudomonadota > Gammaproteobacteria > Magnimaribacterales > TMED112 > TMED112. The sequence continues at coordinate 14,245 of CACIDC010000009.1, read as the reverse complement.
AAAGAAAAGAAAGTAGAGGAGCACACGCAAGAGAAGATTTCCCAGAAAGAGACGACCAAAACTGGCTGTGCCATTCTCTATTTTTTAAGGACAAAAATGTTGTTTCAAAAAGAGAAGTAAATTTATCTCCAAAGACTGTTGACGCATTCAAGCCGAAGGCAAGGGTATATTAATGTCTGATGAATTCTTATTGAGTCTTTATAGGTTTGATCCTGAAAAAGACGAGAGACCTTACATGTCCGACTACAAGATTTCTTATCCTGAAACTGGAAACATGATGGTAATAGATGCTATTAGACAAGCTCAAGAAAACGATTCAACAGTAACTTTTAGAAGGTCTTGTGCCCAGGGTGTATGTGGATCAGATGGGGTAAATATGAATGGACAAAATGGACTGGCATGCATTACTCCGGTAGCTGATGTGATCACAAGAGGAAAGCTTGAGGTTCGTCCACTTCCAGGCTTACCTGTAATAAAAGATCTTATAGTTGATATGAAGCCATTCTATGAGCAGTACGAAAAAATTAAACCATTCCTAGATAATGAAGATGAAGTTACTACAGGACATGAAAGGCTACAAAGCCCAGAAGATAGAGACAAATTAGACGGTCTCTATGAATGTGTTCTATGTGCATGTTGTTCAACAAGTTGTCCGTCTTTTTGGTGGAATCCAGAAAAATTTGTTGGTCCTGCAGCATTATTGCAAGCATATAGGTTTATTGCAGACACAAGAGATAAGCAGAAAAGAGCTAGACTTAAAAAGCTTAATGATGCCTTCAGTGTTTATAGATGTCATGGGATAATGAACTGTACTTCAGTATGTCCGAAAGGGTTAAATCCTTCTAAGGCAATCAATGAAATTAAAAAGGAGTTAAGAAGAATAGGATAGTGACAAAATCAATAGAGGAGAGGTTTGAAGAAAGTTTCAAGTATGGGGGGAATTCACAGTATCTTGATCATCTCTACGAACAATACATACAAGATCCATCAAAAATTGAACCAGAGTGGAAAAAATATTTTGACTCCATTCAAAATGGCCAAATAGACCAAAGTCACAAACAAATAATCTCAAAGTACAAAAATAAAAAATTAGAAACAAAAAAAGTTTCTTTAGTAACTGAAATTTCAAACTCATCTGATGTTCAAAATTTAATAAATGCGTACAGAAGGAGAGGTCATCAAGTAGCAAAAATTGATCCACTTCATTTAAGAGAAGAACCTAAAATCCCTGACTTAGAACTTGAGTTTCATGGTCTATCTGCAAATGATTTAGAAAGGGAATTTTCAATCTCAAATTTTCAAAACTCAAAAAAATTAAAACTTTCCGAAATTCTAAAATCTATAAAAGAAACTTATACATCCAGCATTGGCTATGAATTTATGCATATCATGAACAGTAAAATCCGAACTTGGTTTTTAAAAAAAATTGAGGGCAGATCTACACCTTACGATTTTAATAATGCAGAAAAACAACATATTTTAAAACGATTGGTTGATTCTGAGGGCTTGGAAAAATTTCTTGCATCCAAGTATCCAGGAGCAAAAAGATTTGGTCTTGAAGGTGGCGAATCGCTAGTGCCATTACTCGATACTATTATTGAAGATTTTGGATCAAAAGGGGCTAAAGAACTTGTTTTAGGGATGTCTCATAGGGGCAGACTTAATGTGCTTATAAATGTTATGGGTAAAAAGCCAAGCGAACTTTTTACTGAGTTTGCTGAAGATTTTGAGGAAGATGTTGAGCATACTGGTGATGTTAAATATCACTTAGGTTTTTCCTCAAACATATTGACTAGTGGTGGAGAGGTTCATCTTGCTCTTGGTTCAAATCCGTCTCATTTAGAAGTAGTAAATCCAGTTATTTTAGGTTCTGTAAGAGCAAGACAGGATAGAAGGCAAGATAAAGAATATAAGAAAGTTATACCAATTCTCATGCATGGAGATGCTTCATTTTCAGCACAGGGAATTGTAATGGAAATTTTGCAGTTATCTCAAACACGTGCTTATGGTGTAGGAGGTACAGTTCATATCGTCGTAAACAATCAGATTGGATTCACAACGAGTCTAAAAGAAGATGCTAGGTCAACTGAATATTGTACGGACGTTGCAAAAATGATTGAGGCTCCAATAATCCATGTTAATGGTGATGATCCTGAAGCTTGTGTAATGGCAGCTAAATTAGCAGTTGAATTCAGGGATGAGTTTAATAGAGATATAATTCTCGATTTCGTTTGTTATAGACGCCGAGGTCACAACGAGACAGATGAGCCTTTTGCAACACAGCCAATGATGTATAGCGAAATCAAAGCAAAAAATACTGTTACTGAATTGTATTACGACAAATTAAGTTCTTCAGGTCAAATCAAACAAGATCAATATGAAAAATTCAAAAAAGATTATAGAAAACACATGGACAAAGGAGAAATGGTAGCTGAATCAATGGCAAAAGATCCAGATCATGATCTTCATTTTGATTGGACACCATATTTAAATCCTGATTTGACCAAGGCTTACCCAACCGCTGTTTCAAAGGAATCATTAATGAATTCTATGGAAGTTGGTTTAAAAATTGAGAAAGGCATTGATTTACAGAAACAAGTGCAAAAACTTTATGAAGAAAGGAAGAAAATGCTTTTAGGTGAGGTGCCAATAAATTGGGGTTTTGCTGAAATGGCTGCGTATGCGACTTTGTTAAATGAGGGTTTCCCAGTCCGAATGACAGGCCAAGATTCTAGAAGGGGCACTTTTTCCCATAGACATCTTGTAATAAAAGATCAAAAAACAGGCAACGGATTTGTTCCTTTGTCTAAGTTGAATAAAGATAATAAAAAGTTTGAGATTTATGATTCTTTGTTATCTGAAGAAGCTGTTTTGGGTTTTGAGTATGGTTATGCTTCGACATGGCCAGAGGGTTTAGTTATTTGGGAAGCTCAGTTTGGAGATTTTGTTAACGTGGCACAGGTAGTAATAGATCAATTCATTGTGAGTGCTGAGACTAAGTGGAACAGGCTTTCAGGTCTTACAATGTTCTTACCTCATGGGTATGAAGGTCAAGGACCTGAGCATAGTAGTTGCAGATTGGAGAGGTTTTTACAATTATGTGCATACGATAACATTCAAGTTTGTGTTCCTACGCTTCCATCACAAATTTTTCATTTGCTGAGGAAGCAAGCAATTAAACCTCTAAGAAAACCACTTATAGTGTTGACGCCAAAAAGTTTGCTAAGAAACCCATTGGCAACTTCAAAACTTACGGACTTAACAAAAGGAACTTTCAGAAACATCATTAGAGATAAATGTTCAGGTGTTGCCAAAAGGGTAATTTTTTGTTCCGGAAAAGTTTATTTTGATTTACTAGAGGAGCTAAAGAATAAGAAAATTAAGAATATTGAATTGGTGAGAATTGAGCAACTTTATCCATTTCCTGAAAGTGAGCTAGTAAGCTATACAAAAGAAATAAAGTGTAAAGATTTTCTTTGGGTTCAAGAAGAACCAGAAAATATGGGAGCTTGGTTAATGATTAGACATAGATTAGAAAAAGTTCTCAATGAGACTAAAAAAGGTTACAAATTAAATGTGGTTGCAAGGTTTCCTTCAGCTGCTCCAGCTGGCGGTTATCAAAAATATCATCAGATTCGACAAAAAGAGATAGTTACGAAGGCTTTAGAGTTATAGAATAATCATCATGGCTATCGACATAAAATCACCACAATTTCCGGAATCAATATTTGAGGGAACGCTTTCTAGTTGGCTCAAAAAAGAAGGCCAAGAAATAAAGCAAGATGAGGTTCTTGCTGAGATTGAAACCGATAAAGTTGTTATTGAAGTGACTGCACCTTCAGATGGTGTAATGGGCAAAGTTTTAGTTGATGAAGGAGCAACAATTAAAAGTTCTGAAGTCATAGGAAGCTATAAGGAAAGCGCAATAGTAAATGAGTCAAAAGTAGTTGAAGAAACTGATATTCCTGAAGAACAAGTTGAACTAGATAGAAAAGCTGAGGAAGTAAAAGAAGTAGAAGTAAAACAAGAAGTGCATGAAGCTCATGAAACCTCAGAAACAACCAAAGAAAAAATTGTAGAATCCAGTACTAAAGGATTCAGAATGGGTCCAGCAGCAAAAAAATTACTCAAAGAAAAATCATTAACTACTGAAAATATCAAAACTTCATCAAAAAAGGGAGTGGTAACCAAAAAAGATATTTTAGAAGCTGAAAAAACTCAAAAAGTAGCAGAGTCTATAAAAGTGAAAGAAAACATTTCACATATGGGATCATCAGAAAGGGTGCCCATGACAAGATTAAGATCTGTTGTTGCAAAAAGATTGCTAGAATCACAAGCACAAACAGCATCCCTTACTACATTTAATGAGGTAGATTTACATGAAGTAAAAATCTTACGAGAAAAATATAAAGAAAGTTTTGAGGAAAAATTCGGTGTTAAGTTGGGATTTATGGGAATGTTTTTAAAAGCATCAAGCATTGCTCTTCAAGAAATGCCGATTGTAAATGCATCAATAGACGGAGACGACATTGTTTATCATGGTTTTCAAGATATTGGTGTAGCAGTATCGACTGAGAGAGGTCTTGTTGTTCCCGTTGTAAGAAATGTACAGAACCTAACTATCGCAGAAATAGAGCTTGCTATTAGAGATCTTTCTCTTAAAGCACGTGACGGCAAATTGGATATTGAGGATATGACGGGTGGTACTTTTACGGTTTCTAACGGGGGTGTTTTTGGATCATTGCTCTCAACGCCAATTTTAAACCCGCCTCAGTCCGCAATTCTAGGAATGCATAAAATACAAGAAAGACCTATGGCAGTGAATGGAAATGTTGAAATAAGACCAATGATGTATCTTGCCTTGACATACGATCATAGGTTATTGGATGGAAAAGATGCGGTCTCATTTCTTGTGAAAATAAAAGAAATATTAGAATCACCAGAATCAATGATATTAGGAGTTTAGATGGAATACGACGTTGTAGTTATTGGAGGAGGACCAGGGGGCTATGTGGCTGCTATTAAAGCTTCTCAGCTTGGTCTCAAGACAGCTTGCATAGAATTTGATGAGGATAAATCTGGAAAAGTAAAACTTGGAGGCACTTGCCTAAATGTCGGCTGCATACCTTCAAAATCACTCTTAGATTCGTCATATAAATTTAAACAGATCAGCGAAAGTTTTGATGATCATGGGATAAAAGTTTCAAAACCTTCATATGATCTAAGCAAAATGATGCAAAGAAAAGATGAAATCGTTCAAAAACTTACTGGAGGGGTAGGCCATCTATTTAAACATAACAAAGTTGAGTCCATACATGGAAAAGGGAAGTTAGTTTCAGCTAACGAAGTTGAGGTGACAAATTCAAAAGGAAAAAAACAAACAGTCAAAGGTAAGAATATAATTTTAGCTGCAGGCTCTAGACCAATAAATATTCCATCTGTTCCTTGGAACGGATCTACAGTTGTGGGTAGTTCCGGTGCTCTTGAATTTAACGAAACCCCAAAAAAACTCGCAATAATAGGCGCAGGCGTAATTGGATTAGAGCTGGGAAGTGTATGGTCAAGACTTGGGTCAGTTGTTGACATTTATGAAGCTGAAAAAACACTTTTACCTATGCTAGATGACGATGTTTCTAGATTAATTGAAAGAGAATTTAGAAAGCAAAATCTTAATATTCAACTTGGTACTTATGTAAAAGGTTCCAAGAAATCAAGAAAAGGAATCTCGTTAGATTTGGAAATTGACGGTAAAACAACCTCAGCTCAATACGACAAAGTAATTGTAGCAGTAGGCAGAAGACCCTTCACGGAAAATTTACTTGGTAAAGAAGTACAAATATCACTTGATGAAAAAGGATTTGTTCCAGTAGATGAATATTGCCGAACTTCATTAGATAACGTTTATGCAGTTGGAGATATTGTTAGAGGTCCAATGTTAGCCCATAAAGCAATGGAAGAGGGGATTATGGTAGCTGAAAGAATTGCTGGCAAGAAGATGGAAGTGAACTACGACTTAGTGCCAAGTGTTATTTATACACATCCTGAAATAGCGTGGGTTGGTAAAACAGAAAAGGATTTAAAGCAAAGTAATATTGATTACAAAAAAGGAAGCTTTCCATTCTCTGCAAGCGGCAGGGCACTTGCAGCTGGAGATTCTGTTGGTTTTGTAAAAATGCTTGCTGACAAGGAGACCGATGAGGTTTTAGGTGTGCAAATATTTGGAAATTCTGCTTCAGAAATTTTACAACAAGGTTTAATAGGTATGGAATTTTCAGCTAGCTCTGAAGATTTCGGCTTAACAATGTTTAGTCATCCAACCGTCTCCGAAGCTCTCCATGAAGCTGCTTTAGCTGTGAATAAGCAAGCTATACATATTGGCAATTAATGAATTTACACGAGTATCAATCAAAAGAACTTTTTGAACTCTATAATTTGCCAGTTTCTAAAAGAGGTTTAATCACAAAATTATCTGATATAGATGAAGCTTTAGAAAAAATTGACTTCAGTAATGGCTGTGTGGCAAAAGTTCAAGCCCATACTGGTGGCAGAGGCAAAGTTGGTGGAGTGGAACTCTGTAAAACCAAAGAAGAGATTGAAAATTTTGTAAATAATTGGCTAGGAAAAAAAATTGTTACAAATCAGACAGGTAGCCAAGGTCTGCCAGTAAATATTATTTCTATTGATGAATTAACTTCAATTGAAGCAGAGTTATATATGAGCCTAATAGTTGATAGAGCAGATAAATGTATATCTATGATTGTTTCTAGAGCGGGGGGCATGAATATTGAAGAAGTAGCAGAGACTAACCCTGAAAAAATACTAAAAATTAAATTTCAAGATGGCCATAAAGTTGATGAAAATGAGCTACATGAAGTTTGTAATAAGTTGGAATTTAGTGCTGAGCAGACGAAACAGTTTCATGAAATTGTAATGGGTTGCAAAAAGCTTTTTCTTGAAAAGGATCTGAGTTTGCTTGAGATCAATCCTTTAGTAATTACAAGCGAAGGCAATTTGCACTGTTTAGATGCAAAAATTAATGTAGATGAAAATGCTTTATACAGGCAAGAAGAAATCCAATCAATGAGAGACTCATCCCAAGAAGATGAAAGAGAGTATCAAGCAAAACAACATGACCTTAGTTATGTATCTCTTGACGGAAATATTGGATGCATGGTGAATGGTGCAGGTTTGGCAATGGGCACAATGGATACAATTAAATTATACAACGGAGAACCTGCTAACTTTTTAGATGTTGGGGGAACGGCTACAAAAGAGAGAGTTGGAGAGGCGCTAAAGTTAATATTGTCTGATCATAATGTTAAGGGAATTTTGGTTAATATTTTTGGTGGCATTGTTCGATGCGACCTGATTGCTGAGGGCATTATAGGAGCAATTAATGAAATAGAGGTAAATGTGCCTATAGTTGTTCGACTTCAAGGAAATATGAGTAATGAGGGAAAAGAATTACTTAACAGTTCTGGACTTAATGTGATAGGTGAGGACTCGTTAATTCAAGCATCTCAAAAAATTGTGGAGTTAGTTAAATGAGTGTGCTAATTAGTTCAAAAACTAAAGCGATTTTTCAAGGTTTTACAGGTTCACAAGCAACTATGCATGCCGAACAATGTATTGCATATGGAACAAATGTTGTTGGGGGCGTAACACCAGGAAAAGGTGGCCAAGAACATTTAAACTTGCCTGTTTTTAACTCAGTAAAAGAGGCAGTTTCAGAAACTAATGCAAATACTTCAGTAATATTTGTACCGGCAAGATTCGCAAAAGCGGCAATAATAGAAGCAGCAGAGAATGGGGTTGAATTAATTATTTGCATCACTGAAGGCGTGCCAGTCTTAGATATGATCGATGTCATTGATGTTTTAAATCATAATCCTAATGTTCGTCTTATTGGTCCTAATTGTCCTGGGGTTATAACTCCAGGCGAAGCAAAACTTGGAATAATGCCTGCCTCTATTCATACAAAAGGATCAGTAGGGATTGTTTCTAGATCAGGGACTTTGACATATGAAGCGGTTAATCAAACAACTCTTGCAGGTCTTGGTCAAAGTACTTGTATAGGCATTGGAGGCGATCCAATTAATGGGACATCTTTTATTGATTGTTTAAGGATGTTTGAAAGCGATGATCAAACTGAATCTATTGTTATGGTCGGAGAAATTGGAGGGACAGCTGAAGAAGAAGCAGCTGAATTCATTAAAGACAATGTTTCAAAACCCGTTGTTTCATATATTGCAGGAGTAACTGCTCCAAAGGGCAAAAGAATGGGACATGCAGGAGCAATTATTTCTGGTGGCAAGGGCACAGCTCAAGACAAATTCAAGGCTCTTGAAAGTGCTGGTGTGTCTGTTGTTACAGATCTAAATTTAACTGGCTCAAAATTAACTGAGCTTCTTAAGTAACCCTTTCTTATACTTAAGTCTTCCTGTATTTAGAATCGCACTCATCGTTATCCCAATTATCATTCCTACCCAAATTCCCTCTGCCTCATTTGGTAATCCTGCTATTTCACTAAATGCCAGATAGATGCCTATTGGAAGGGCAAAAAACCAATATGAAATAACTAGATTAACCATTGTTATAAAAGTATCTTTATGCCCTCGCAAAGACCCTATTGCTGAAAAGCCAATTGCGTCAGGTATTTGAAATATTGCCGCTAGAGCTAAAAGGCCAAGAGCCTTTATTACAACTGATTGATCGCTTGTATAAAGCCCAATTAAGAGCTCACCCGCCATTAATAACAAGCAAAAATTTATAATAGCTATAAAGAAAGAGAGTCTTAAACTAAAATTCGCCGCATAGTTTGCCTTTGGATAATTTTTTTCACCAATTAAATTCCCAACTCTTATTGCAGAAGCTAAGCCGAGCGATAAAGGCAACATAAATATCAGACCAACAATATTTATTGCAATTGTATGTGCAGCCAATGATGTCGAACCAAACATTGATATTATTAGAGCAGCACCACTAAACATGCTCAATTCCACAAAAATACCAAAACTTATTGGAGTACCTATTCGTAATATTTCCAAGGTATTTGTAATATTGGGTAATAAAAATTTTCCGTAAATATAAGTATCTTTATAATTTTTTAAAAAGAGAGTTGCTAACCATAAAACTATAAGACCTATCCAACTAACCAATGCAGTTGCTACACCACAACCTATGCCACCCAGATCCATAAAAAATATAAAGAAATAATTCAGCGGGATATTCAACACAAAGCCTAAACCGCCAATCATGAAGACAAGTTTAGTTTGAGTTATTCCCTCACTGTAATTTCTTAATGCCTGATAAAGGGCTATTGGTATAGCGCCGTATGACACAGCAGTAAGATAGCCAAGACTCACGGAGCGAATACTATCCTCTGTACCTAAGGCATTTAATACTAGATTTCCATTTGAAAGTAGCAAAGCAAACAAAATACCCAAAAATAGAGCTACCCACAAAAATCTTCGAGTTTTAATCTTAATCTCTTCAAATTCCCTAGCTCCGTAATGCTGAGCAATAATAGGCCCAATACCAAACATTACCCCAGCAGTTAAGAAATACAGAGGGTTAAAAATAGATGCAGCTAAACCAACACCAGCTAGGTCATTTGCTGAATAGTAACCTGCCATAATGTAATCGGTTGTTGTCATGGCATACATTACAAGCTGACTACCCAGAATAGGTAGCCCAAGTTTTTTAAAATATTTTGCTTCCAGTAAGAAATTTACTAAATTAAACTTGATCATGCAGAGACCTATTCTAGCTTATAATTAGTAAAGGAGCTTTATCATTGACATAGAAAAAAGACCGTTCTGGCTTAAACATTTATTTAATTCAATTAGTGCTTTTTATATCCATCATTTTCTTAAACCTAAATTTAAATATTTTGGAAAAAATGTAATGATCCTTAATCCTCAGCATTTAAAAATTTTTGGAAATAATATTTCAGTTGGTGATTATGCAACCTTAATTACTGCTCCTGATAAGCGAATAGATTTATCAACCTGGGAGACAGATAAGATTAATGGTGAAATTGATTTGGGGAAATATATATTAATATCTCCTGGGACCAGCATTAGAAGTGCAAAAAAAATTATTATCGGAGAATCAACCATGATTGCTTCAGATGTCACTATAACTGACTCAGACTGGCATGGAATCTACGATAGAACAGATTATGTAGCAACTCCAAAAGAGGTAGTTATTGAAGATAATGTTTGGATAGGAGAAAAATCAATTATTTTGAAAGGATCAAGTATCGGAAAGAACAGCATTATTGGAGCTGGTTCAGTTGTGAATGGTGTGGTTCCTGAAAACGTTGTTTTTGCTGGCAATCCTGCGAGAGAAGTAAAGAAACTCGATAAGGGGGATTTCGTTACCAGAAAATCATTATTCAGCCAATCATCAACATATTTAGATGATCTTCTCACAATTGAGAAAAAAACAATGGAAGCAAATACTTTGCTTGGATGGATTAGATCAATTGTTTGGCCAAAAAAATGAAAATTCTAATTGATAAAAATATTCCTTATGTAGCACATTTTTTCCAAGATCATCTCAATGATATTGAATATTTCACAGATCAGGATTTTGATATTAGTGAAGTGGAAGAGGATTCCATAGTTATTACAAGATCAACTTATAGAACTCACGGAAAAAGAATCTCTCACGCTGTTAAATTTCTTTGTTCTGCCTCAACAGGCGAAGATCATTTTGATAAGAACGTCCTAGAAAAAATGAAAATTCCATATGCTTTTTCATCAGGTGCTAATGCTATTGCAGTTAGAGAGTATGTTTTTTCGGTAATAGCACTAATGTTAGAAGAAAAAAAAATAAACATAACCTCTCCGTTACTGATTATCGGTTGTGGCAATATTGGAAAGGGTGTCTTTGAGACTTTAAAATATTTTGGCTTCAATGTTAGCTCCTATGATCCTCACAAACCAAGCACTAATAATGATGATGCTGTCGAAGGGTATTCTTTTATCTCCTTGCATGTACCTTTCACAACTTCCTCAGAATCAGAGCATTTTACAGAAAACCTTTTTTATTCATCAAAATTCAAAAGCTGTGAAGATGGAGCAATAATTCTTAATACATCTCGGGGAGGCGTAGTATCTGAGAAAGATTTCGTAGAACTCGATGATGGTCATAATTACATTCGACTGATCTCTGATGTTTTTGAAAATGAGCCAAATATAAAAGAGGATTTTTTGAACAAAAACTTATTTGCCACACCTCATATAGCAGGCCATTCACAATTTGCTCGATATCAAATGACCAAAATGGCATATGAGAATGTTATGAATTTTCTAGGACAGGGTATTAGTAAAAGAAATTCTATTCTTGAAAACAGAATTATTAATTTTGAAAAAAATATTTTTGATAAAGATATGAAAGAATTTGGATTACCTGTTTCCTTAATGTTGGAGACATACAATCCTAAGTCAGACATATTTAAATACAAAGACTTCAAAAAAGTTAGAGATAATTACAATAACAGAATCGGTTACTCACAAATAATAATTAAGGGATGCTCAGATGAGGCAGATCGTGAAAACCTAAAATCACTTGGGTTCACCGTAGAAGAAAACTAGAATATAACTGAAAGGCAATGAAAAAGATAAATAACAACCTTACTGAAGAAGAATTAATAGTTCTTAGAGATAAAGGCACTGAAAGAGCATTTTCAGGCAAATTCGATTCATTTTATGAAGATGGAACTTACAAATGCAAAAACTGTGGCCAAGAACTATTTAAATCTGAAACAAAATATAACGCTGGATGTGGTTGGCCAAGCTTTTTTGAAGCAGTTAATGAAGATGCGATCATCTATCGAGATGATCACTCTATTTTTGGTCGTCCAAGAACTGAAATATTATGTTCGAATTGTGAGGGCCATTTAGGGCATGTATTTAATGACGGCCCAGTAGATAAAACTGGTTTGAGGTATTGTGTTAATTCCATATCTTTAGACTTTGATTCAGAGAAAAAGTAGTTGAATATCTCAAATTTTTGGAAATCTTCGTTTGGGTTTAGTTTCTTTACTCTGATCTCCAGAATTTTTGGATATATAAGAGATTTAGTCTTTTCATCAATCCTTGGCGCAAATGTAATCCACGATATATTTGTTGTAATTTTTAAAATCCCTAATGTTTTTAGAAGCTTCTTTGGTGAGGGGGCCTTATCTCAGTCTTTAACGCCAAGCATTATTGAAGCTAAAAAGAACTTACATAATTTTTTAAATCAAATTTTTACGATGCTGTTTTTTGCTTTGTTAAGTTTCGTAGTTTTTGTGGAGCTTTTTCCTGAATTATTTGTCTCAATTTTTGCTCCAGGATTTCAAGCAGATGAAAATAAATTTTTGGATGCCACGAAGTTTTTAACATATGTTTTTCCTTATATATTACTCATTTCTCTGGTAGCTTTTTTAGGGGCAGTGCAAAACTCCAAGAAATCTTTTCAAGTTGTTGCAGCAACTCCAATATTATTTAATTTAACCTTAATTGTTTTCGCTTGTTTTTCTGAGGAGCTTTCTTTAGGCGTAATTGGAACAGCAGTAATAGTAGCTGGGGCTATACAACTTTTATTAAATTTATACTTTACTAGCACACTCGGTTACTTCCCTGCTTTTACAAAAAAATATGATACGAAAGTTCTAAATTCATTTTTTTCTAGATTTTTTCCTGCAATTCTTGCAGCTGGAGTCTACCAACTTAATGTTTTAGTTGACACAATTTTTGCATCATTCCTTATATCTGGTAGTCCAACATGGTTGTATTTATCAGATAGATTAATCCAGTTTCCAATGGGTTTATTTGGTGTTGCAATAGCTCTTGTAGCATTACCTGATCTGACTGAGCAACTATTAAATAAAAATAAAAAAGAGTTCAGGAAGGTATTCATCAAAGGTTTCTCATCGACGTTTTTATTGGGATTAGCATCTAGTCTTTTTTATATTTTTCTTTCGACACAAATCATTCAATTATTATTTTTTAGAGGTGAATTTAATATGAATGATGTAGAGATGACTTCACTAAGTCTTGTTGCCTATGCTTATGCTTTACCTTTCTTATTAAGTTCAAAATTTTTTAATAGTGTTTTTTTTGCAGCAAATAAAACAAAATTTGTTTTAACTCTTGGTTTAATCTCATTAATCCTAAATTTAGTGCTAAATTATGTGTTTATTTTTGTCTATGATATGGGTCATGTGGGATTGGCTTTAGCCACTACTTTTGCAGCCATATCAGTGTGGGCAATTGCAATAATTTATCTATTTAGTTTGAGAGAAAATTTGACATCATGAAAACTGGTTACGCCACGACAATAGGAAATTTTGACGGTCTACATTTAGGCCATGCAGCTTTGATTGCAAAAATTAAAACTAATGCAGAAAAGATGAATCTTAAAACAAAAGTTATTACATTTAATCCTTATCCATTTGAATTTTTTAAATTAGAAAAAAATAGAATTCTTTCAGAATTTGATAAGAGAGAATTATTAGCAAATTTAAAAATTGATGATGTGAACACCATTAATTTTGATGATGATTTTAGAAACACCTCCGCAAAAGACTTCTTTTCAAAATATCTGCTTGAAGAAGATGTTAGATACTTGATTGTAGGCAAAGATTTTCGATTTGGTAAAGATAGGTCGGGCGATTTAGAGCTGCTTAAATCTCTATGCGATCAAAATAAAATAATTTTAGAGGTCCTAGAAGATCTCAAAAGCAATGATATAAAAATTAGTAGTACATTGATAAGAGAATTACTCGATAATGGAAAATTCCAAGAAGCATCAAAATTGCTTGGTAGAACTTATAAAATATCTGGAAAAGTAATTAGAGGTAAAAGTTTAGGAAAAAGAATCTCCACTCCAACAGCGAATATAGATATTTTAAATAAAAAATTTTGTTTTACCGGCGTTTTTTTAGGTAAAACTCAAATAGGTAAAAGTGAATATTTTTGCATTATAAATTTTGGCCCGAAACCCACTTTTGATGATCTTGAACAATCTTTAGAGGCTCATATCCTCGAATATGATGGAAATATATATGATGAGGCCTTAAGCATAGAATTTTTATGTAAAATTAGAGATCAAATCAAATTTAAGTCTATAGAAGAATTAAAGAATCAAATTAATGAAGATAAAATAAGAGCTAAAGAGCTAAAAAAACTATATGAGTGAAAAGAAAGACCAAAAATTAAATTTACCAAAAACTAGCATTCCTATGAAAGCA
>CACIDC010000008.1 GCA_902585315.1 uncultured SAR86 cluster bacterium | reverse complement strand
TCTAATCGGTTATGGTATTTCAAGATCCATAGTTGAATTCTACAAATCTCCCGACTCGGTTTGGGGTAATGACTTTTTATTGTTTAGTTTTCTCACTCAAGGTCAATTATTATCGATACCTATGATAATATTAGGGCTACTCATACTTTCAAAAAAATAAATGCAAGAATACCTAGATTTACTTAAAAAAGTTAAAGATTCTGGTAAGCCTAAGGGCGATAGAACAGGCACAGGCACTCTATCAATATTTGGTCACCAAATGAGATTTGACCTGCAAGATTCTTTCCCTTTGCTGACTACAAAAAAAATTCATTTTAAGTCCGTAGCATACGAATTACTTTGGTTCCTTAAGGGAGATACCAATATAAAATATTTAAAGGATAATGGAGTTTCAATTTGGGATGAATGGGCTGATGAGAATGGAGACTTAGGCCCAGTTTATGGTAAACAGTGGCGTGATTGGAAAGGAGCAAATGGTTTCCATGATCAAATCTCAAATGTTATTGATCAGATTAAAAACAACCCTAATAGTAGAAGACACATTGTTAGCGCATGGAATGTTGCTGAAATTCCAAGTATGGCTCTTGCTCCATGCCACATCTTATTTCAATTCTATGTTCAAGAAGGAAAGCTATCTTGTCAGCTATATCAAAGAAGTGCTGATATTTTTTTAGGTGTTCCTTTTAATATTGCTTCTTACGCGTTGCTTACTCATATGATTGCAAATGTATGTGACCTAGAGGTTGGTGTTTTTGTTCATACTTTAGGTGATGCACACTTATACAATAATCATTTAACACAAGCTGATGAGCAACTAACAAGATCTCCCTTGCAGCCCCCACAAATAAAAGTTGCGAAAAAAAACTCAATTGATGATTACGTTTTTGAGGATTTTGAAATAATTGGTTATGAACATCATCCTCACATCCCCGCACCTGTAGCGATATGATTATCTCTTCTCTTGTTGCAATGAATGCTGACAGACTGATTGGTGTAAATAATGATTTACCATGGAAGTTAAAAGACGACCTTGAGCATTTTAAAAATTATTCCATGCATAAACCAATAATCATGGGGAGAAATACATTTGAATCAATTGGGAGACCTCTACCAAATAGGACAAATATTATAGTATCCAATAAGTTAGAGAGCATTGAAGGTTGCTATATATGTAAATCTTTAGATGAAGCTATTAGGCTTGGAGAAAAATATACCAATGATGAAATAATCTTAATTGGCGGTTCTAGAATTTTTGAAGAAGGGATGTCTAGAGTTAACAAACTTGTGATCTCATGGGTTAGTGCAGCTCATCTTGATGGAGATGTTTATTTTCCAGAATTTAGTATCGATGAGTGGCTTGAAGTATCTTCTGAAAATTTTGATCAATCTGATCAAAATGAATTTGCTTTCACAATAAAAGAATATATTAAGAAATAGATTCTCTTCTTACATTAAGATTTTTTACTCTTTCCTGCTCGTTATCAGTATATTTGAGCCAAGCTCTCGCAGACTTTTTAACAGAATCCTTTTTGCTTGCTGAAGCTTTTGTGAAAACATCTCTAGCTTCATTAAATCTTTGTAGCTCAAATAGGGCTTGGCCAAGGGTTAGCTGAGCAAAACCTGGATTCTTGAGGTTCCCTTTCTTTAGTCCTTTATTGATTGCTTCAATTGCTTTTTCAATTTCATCTTCTTGGTAATATAAATTTCCCATAGCAATGAAAGCTTCGCCATCATTTGTGACTTTTGTTAGTTTTTCAAAAACATCAATTGCAGCTTTTCTTTCCTGTGCTGCACGAAGAGCACCAGCTAGTATCGTTAAATTTTGTTTGTCCTCTATCAAGACTGGAGTTGCTTTAGCGTCTAGTGCATCTGGTGAACCTGCCTTAACAAAGGCTGGGCCATAAATGTCTGTACAAACAAGCTCTTCTATAGCTATTCCTTTATTATCTGTCTTTAAGTTTCCATCATCATCTAAAACTTTGCTCATCATACACTCTTGATCAACCACTCTTAAGCCTGGAACAGATGTCATCCCTGTTAAAATGACTTCAGCTGCCCAATAAGGATTGCCAGAAGATACTAACATTTGTGCAAGAGATTGAAATTCACCTTTCTTATCTAACAATTGTTTGGTGTAGGCAGTTTTAAGCAGTGCAGTGTAATCGCGCTGTCTATCTAAGTCGTTATATAAACCAGCAAGGTTAACGAAATATTTTTTCTTTGGGTAAAGCTCTAATATTTCTTCATAGACTGGCACTTGTTCATTCTTCAGGTCTAACTCTCCCATTGAGGCTAATAATAAAGAATACCAGTTTTCTCTAAATCTAATTTGTTTTTCATCTGCTAGTCTCTTAGCTTCTACCATATTGTTATAAGCTTTTTGATAGCTAGCCAATACTTTAGATTTAGTTGATTCTTTATCAGCAAGCAAATAATACGCTTGACCCAGAAGCACATAGCCGTCCGGATTAACTTCTGCCGTATTTTTAAACCATCTCAATAAATAATCTAATCCAGACTGATAGTTTGACTCAGAGAGATATAGCTGAGCTAGAACATAATAAGCATTAACCCTTAATTTTTCTGCAGTATCTTTTTCAGCTACAAGTTTTACGTAATTATTCATAGCCTCAGAAATTTTTTCTTGATAGGCAAGGTTGTAATAAGCTGAATAGTAGTAAAACATTGATCTGTCATAGCTTTGTAAAGATTCTAGTCTTGTTTTTAAATCATCTAGTTCTCTTTGACCGTTTGCTATGGCTTTTGCGATCTCTTTGTCTTTAGCCTCTGCTTCTTTATCTTTCTTTTCCTTTTTGAGGAGTGCTTGTTCTTGCTCTAAAATTCCAGCTTCGTCGAGCGCCTCAAGGACTCTTTGCATTTTTCTTTGAACTGAAGGTGTCATGACTTTTGCTCTTTTTTTAGAATTCAGTTCCTTGATACGTGCTTCAGAAGCCAATTCTGGTAATCCATAGCCCGGTTCAGGAATTTTAGACTGGACGTCAAAAGAAAAAATAAGTAGTACAAAAAATAATAATCTCATTAGCCTTCCTGCTCCAATTCAAATGAAAATTTATGTGGGACATCGCTTACTGCTACAGCTCTGCCATCTCTTACTGTTGGCTTGTATTTTAGCTTAGATGCAGCTCTTATTGTAGCCGAGTTGAACATTGTACACTCCCTGAAGGAACCCTCTCGATTTGTAGCTGAACGACACATACCTTCAATTACGTATGGTTCCTCAATTGTACCTGATTCAGTGATTGTAAAAGCTACTATGACGTAGCCTTCCATATTTCTTTCCTTTGCTCTTCGAGGATAGATGGGCTGCACTTTGAATAAAGGAATGTAGTCACCATCTCTGAATAAAGCACCTGTACCTCCTGAAAAGTTTATATCAGGTCTTGATTTGGCAGCACTGACAGCAATTGGGGTTACATCAAGCTGAGGTGGGGCTATATCTGGAGGAGCAATTTCAGGCTCTTCTGGTGGTTCAACTTCCTCAGAATTTATTGTTTCGATTTCTCTATCAGGCATTATTACGTCACCAATTTTTCTAGCCTTAACTACGTCGCCTGTATCTCCTGAACTAACTAAAAGAACCATAAAGACAAATAAGGCGAAGGCAACTAAAGGTGCCATCGCTAAAAATGTATATCTTTTGGTATCTGCCATATTTAGTTTGGTTCAGCTGCTAATGAAATGTCATAGACTCCGGCATCTCTAGCACCGTCCATAACTTGAATAATTGCGTCTGCACTAGCAGTTTCGTCGGCCTGGATGACGACTGTTCCTTGAGGATTATCAGCTAGTAGTTTAAGTACATTAGCTTTAACTTGTCTAACATCAATTCTTCTACCATCCATATAGATTTCGTCGTTTCCTCCGACTGCAATTAATATTGCAGCGTTTTCTTGTATCTCAGAAGTATCTGAGTCTGGTCTATTTACCTCTAAACCAGGTTCCTTAATAAAATTTGCTGTAACAATAAAGAATATAAGCATGATGAATACTACATCAAGCATAGGTGTTAAATTAATTTCACTTTCTTCTTCTCGAGCAGCTGCACTTATTGCATTTCTTCTCATTATTTTGCTCCTTGTTTGCTTGATCCAGTTACATAATCAACCATCATCAATTCATTTGATTCAACTTGGTTTTTGACCCAAATCATAGCTAATACTCCTGATAATGATGATACCATACCAGCCATTGTTGGAAGAGTTGCTTTTGACACACCTCCAGCCATAGACCTTGCGTCACCACCACCAGTAAAAGCCATAACTTGGAAAACTTCGATCATACCAGTAACTGTACCCATCAATCCAAAAAGTGGACATAATGCAATACATACCTGTATGAGTTGAACATTTCTATTAATTGATATTTTTCCTTCAGATATGAATCTGGTTTTGGTTTGGTTTTTGTGCCATGGGGATTTAAATTTCATTGAAAGATATTTACTTCTTATGTTTTGGGCAAAATCGTCATGAACGAAAAGGAAGTAGTAAACTCTTTCAAAAATTAAAGCCCACATGAATGTAACTAGAAATGCTATATACCATAATACTGGCCCACCCTGTTCCATAAAGTCTCTAAGAGAAATATAAAGCTCAGTAAGCCAGTACATTGTTATTTAGCTTTTTCAGCAACAATACCAGTTGCTTGTTCTTCTAAAACATCCACAACAGACCTTGCAGAAGACTGCAAGAATGAGTGTGCAAGTGTTGTTGGAATAGCGACCACAAGACCAAGAACTGTTGTAACAAGTGCTTGTGATATACCACCAGCCATGATTTTTGGATCACCTGTTCCAAACAATGTAATTTGTTGGAATGTGATAATCATACCTGTAACTGTTCCTAATAGACCAGCTAGTGGCGCAACAACTGAGACAATCTTCACAAAACTAATACCTCTTTCAATTGCAGGCCTTTCGCCCATAATTGCTTCAGCAAGTTTTAACTCAAGTCTGTCTATCTCGTCTTTCATATGTGTTTTACCAACATTGAGGACTCTTCCAAGAGGATTTGAATCATCTGGTTTGTCATTAGCTAGTTGTTCTTGAACCGCTCTACTTGTCATCCATAGCATTGTGTACTTATAAATTGCGTAAAGCATTGTTATCGCACCAATGGCTAGAATGATGTAACCAATTAATCCACCTTGATTAATTCTTTCAACTAAAGAAGGATTTTGAACGAGGTTAGCAAGCAATGCGCCACCTGATGGACCACTTGGATCCACAGAAAAGCTTACATAGCCACTAGATGCATCAGCATCTGATACTCTTCCAGCTGAACTTGTGTATCTTCCTGCAGGCTGTCTTGCCAAGAACTGATATTGGCCTTTAGTTGGCACATATTCTAAATAACTGTTACCACATACTGCATTGTAAACACCAACTCTAACAACATCACATTCAGTTTGTGTGCCATCAACATTAATAACAGTTGCTGTAAAACGGCTAACTTCACCAGTAGCTTTCATTTCGCGCATTATTTCATACCAAACTCTTTCAATTTCCTCAATTGTTGGCAACTCAGTAGATTCACCCATTTTTTGAGTAAGATCGCCTAAGAATTTTTCTCTTTCTTTACCAAATTCTGCTGCTGTCAGTGAAGACTCAAATGTAACTCTAGAATCAGTTGTGATACTTTGCATATGTCCAAATAACTCATTAAGAGAACCAAGCTGTTTAAAATATGCTTCCTCAGCAATTCTCAGCTTTTCTTGATTCTTTCTAAATTCTTCCTCAAGCTGGTCAGCAATTCTTTCTTGTCTGGCAAGCTCTCTTTGTTCTGCCTTAAGTATTTGGTCCTGCTGATCTCTAGCAGCCTTAAATTCTGCTTCTCGTTTCGTATTTTCGCTTTGCTCTTTTGATTTACCTTCCTTTACAAGCTCCAATAATTTATCCAAGTTAGTAGGCGCATCGACGTCAGCTTCCTGTGCAAAAGTGTATGAAGAGGATATTAGTAAACTAAGTAAAAATATTTTTAAATATTTCATTATTCTTTCTCCTCAAATTTTACCGGCAATGGTAAAAGATCTAGTGGCGCTGTTTTGTTTGCCATTCTTATTCCATCTCTCACAGGAATTCTATAACCACTCACTTCTACCCAGTCGCTGCCATTCCAGATGCCAGCCTCACTTTGATCTTTAAGTTGATACATGAGAGCAAGTCTGCCCACTCTCAGGATGTTTACGACTTTTTCCTCGCCATCTAAGACAATAGCATCCTCATATGTTTCAATTGTTCTGCCATATTCCCGTTCGATGTTATAGGCTTCGAGTACTTGTCTTACTTGTTCTGAAGCAGTTACTTTTGGATCTGAAAGGGTATTTCTTACTTGATTGATACGCTTGTATCTTTCGTCCAAAGAAAACGGAGCATCAAGAGATACAAATTGTTCCAAGCTGTTTGCCATTCTTTCCATTAGAGGTGGAATTTGTCTTTGAATTACAACAACCTGCTTTGTTTGTTCGGCTAATGTAACAAGCCTTTCTTCTTGTGCTTTAATTTGTTGCCTTTTTTGAGCATTATAAATTTTTAAACCCTCAACTTGTTTAACAACAACCTTCCATTCAGCCAGAAGTGAATCTTTTTCAGTAGATAGATTATCAACTGTTTCTTGAGATTCTTCAGACAGTAAAATATTTGATTGATTTTCTTCTAAAATCTGGTCTATGTCAGCTTTATCCGCTACCGCAAATATTGCTAATATGTATAATAAAAATACGTATCTTTTCATGATCTTTTACCCTTTTTAAAAACTTGATCGTTAAAACTATCAAATTACTGTTATTTTACAACTATTTTTTGAGGAAAAACCGCATTTTAAAACAGTTTTGGGAATAATACAGGCGTATTTCTTTTGTATTCCTGATATTTAGGGTCATTGCCCCATTTTTTGTTAGATCTGTCTTCCAACATTCGTACTCCACTAACATAGTAAATTAATAAGAATCCGAACACAGGCGATATTAAAGAAACATATTGCAAACCAGACATAACCGGTACAGCCATTACAGAAATGCCAAGCCATAAAACAATTTCACCAAAATAATTAGGATGCCTCGAGACATCCCATAAGCCGCCAGTAATAAATTTTCCCTCATTAGCTTGATCAGCTTTAAATTTAGTTTTTTGATGATCTGCTAGTACTTCAAATCCGAACCCAAATATCCAAAGCGCTAGACCTAGCCAACCGACTATACCCATTTCAACAGTGGTGATTACAGTTAACGCAACTAAAGCGGACAGTGATTGAATAAATACCCAGGCTGCTGAAAGCGTCCAAGTCATGAAAAGCTGACTGAAACTAGGTAAGATTTTTTTAAATCTCTTATCGTGGCCATCTTTTAGAACTCGCCAAAATAAAAATCCGCCAAGCCTAACCGTCCAAACCATAATACATCCATAAATTATTAAAGACCTTAAATCGAGCATTTCGTGAACCATAGTTTTTTTTATGAAAACCACAAACGACAAAACTGTAATGTAAGTTAAGCTCCCCGTTAGATCATAAAATTTTTCAGTTTGGAAAATGTACGATGGAACAAAAAGAATCCAATGCATGGCAAAAGATATAGCCATAGCTACCATGATCAGTGATAACCCACCTGATTCAATTGTGCCAGCCGAGACGGTTACAGCAAGCAAGTAACAAACTAAAAAAGTAACTACTGAGATAGCAAGAAATACTAAAGGTTGTAAAATAGTCTTAGCCATAATTTGCTTTTAATATAAGTATCATACAAGAAAAAGCATAATGTGACATAAAATGAAATATTCAACCAATCAATTTAAAGCTGGTCTCAAAGTTCTTATTGAAAATGAACCATGTTCAATTCTTTCTTATGAATTTCATAAGCCCGGTAAAGGGCAAGCTGTAATGCGAACAAAACTTTATAACTTAAGAACACAAAAAGTTTGGGAAAGAACATTTAAATCAGGAGAATCCGTAGAGGGCGCAGATATAGTTGAAAGAGATTTTCAGTTTTTGTATGTGGAAGGACAAAACTATGTATTCATGGACAAAGATACCTACGAACAAATTGAAATAACAGCAAATAAGATCGAAAAAATAAAGCTTTGGTTAGATGGAGAGGAAGAATGCAAAATTCTTTTTTGGGACGGGGAAGTCTTAAATGTAGAGCTGCCAACATTTGTAACTAAAACTGTTTCAGAAACTGAGCCAGGTCTAAAAGGAGATACAGTTTCAAATACCTTAAAGCCCGCGAAACTTTCATCGGGCATAGAGGTGCAAGTGCCGATTTTTATTAATGAGGGAGAACAAATTAAAATTGATACTAGAGATGGCACATACGTGGGAAGAAGCAAAGAATGATACTAATAGACTTAAATCAACTGTTAAAGAAAATTGTAATTGAGGTTGCTAATGAAAATGATTTAACACTTAATGAAAAAATCATCGAACAGGTGGAATTCGAGATTAGTGCTGAAAAATCTCGAGGTGACTTTGCAACAAGTTGTTGTCTGAAGCTAACAAAATACTTCAAGAAAAAACCTGTTGAATTAGCAGAAATTATAGCTGCTAATTTAAACGATAAAAGAATTGAAAATATCAAAATTGAAGGTCCAGGTTTTATAAATATATTCATTTCAGCAGAAACAAAAAGTGAGTTGCTAAAAAACATAATTATTGAAGGCGATAAATGGGGTATAACTAAGGATTATTCTGGAAGAATATTATTAGAATTTGTTTCTTCTAATCCAACAGGACCTTTACATGTTGGACATGGAAGAGGAGCAGTTCTGGGCATGGCAATTGCAAATCTATTAGAAAATATCGGTTATGAGGTAACAAAAGAGTACTACGTCAATGACGCTGGAAGACAGATATCAATCTTAACAAGTAGTGTTTTACTAAATGCCTATGTAGAAACTTTTGAAACAGATGGAACTTATGAGGGTGAGTATATTAAAGAGCTTGCTAAAACATTTAAATCAAATTTTAGAGAACTTGATAAAAAAATTGATTTCGGCTCCCTTGATGATGATAAAGATATCAGGCTAGATGAAATTTCTAAATACTTTAAATCTGAGTTTAGTGGAGCATGGAAGGAAGCTAAAAAATTTGCTGTTAGTGAAATATTAAATCTTATTAAAGAAGATCTTCATAATTTTAATATTATTCATGATCATTGGTTTAGCGAAAGCTCTCTAGGGACAGTAGAAGATGTTGAATCGGATTTGTCTAAATCTCTCAAAACCATAAAAAATCAAGGATATACATATTCTAAAGACGGTGCAGAATGGTTTAAAACCACTGAATTTGGTGACGATAAAGATAGAGTATTATTACGTGAAAATAAGGAGCCAACCTATTACTTGACGGATGTTGGCTATCACAAAAATAAAATAGATAGAAACTTTGACTCTTATATAAATATTTTTGGTGCCGATCATCACGGGTATATTCCAAGGCTTACAGCTGCCTTTGATGTCATGAAAAAAGAGCATCAAAATATCGAATTTCTACTTTACCAATTGGTAAATTTATATGAAGAGGGTGTTAAAAAAACCATGTCTACTAGAAGAGGAGAATATTTTTCATTAAATGATTTGAGAGAAGATTTAGGGCCAGATGTCATAAAGTTTTTCTTTTTAGAAAAAAAATCGGATCATCCAATGGATTTTGATATAGATTTAGCAAAAGATGAAAGCAAGAATAATCCATATTTTTATGCACAATATGCATATGTGAGGTGCTGTTCTATTCTAGCCAAGTCATCTTTTGACCCAACAGTAGAAATAGATCTCAATGAAATTGAAAATTGTTACGAAATTACGTCAAAAGCCATTAATTATCCTTTGATCTTACAGGAGTATGCTTTAGAGAGATCACCACACTCATTAGTTCATTTTATTAAAGATTTTTCTGCAACTTTTCATTCATTTTATGAACAAAACCCTGTTTTATCCGAAAATAATGTTACCTCTAATTCAAGACTTTTAATAACAAGTATTACTAAGTTAATACTCAAAAATAGTTTTAAAATTCTTAATGTTAAGCCATTAGAAAAAATGTAATATGTCTGACTTTTCTTTTAAAAATAAGAAGTTTCCACTTAAGTTAGCCCCAACATTTCTTTTAGCAGCTTCTGTATCATTTCTAATGTCTTTCTCCTCAATTATTTTTTTGCAAGATAACAAAGATTTCTTGGATTTAAAAAATTATGACGTTGAAGATATTGAATATGAATTTCAAACTCTTCTGGAAAATAGTTCTTTTGATGAAATTGTAATAAGCACTAATGAAGGGGAGGAGGAATGTCAATTTTTTGCTCAATCTGGAAGTTTCAGAACATTTTCAGCTGCAAGCAGCCAATTAGAAGAGCTCAAAAAGATAGGGTACAGCCCAGTAATTGAAAATGTAACCAGTCAAAATGGTTTTAACTATAAAGTGATTGTAGGGCCCTTTGCTAATAGGTCCCAAACAAACAATGCTCGGGAAAATCTAAGAAGACTTAACATGGATTCTTTAGAGATTAAGAGCTGCATTAAATTAACTGATGAATCTACATAAATTTAATAGCATTTCTGAAAAACTTAAATCACATCAAAAGCTGATAGCTGTTTCAAAAGGACAAGATCTAGAAAAAATCAAACAACTTTATGACATAGGTCATAGAGATTTTGGTGAAAATTTCTTACAAGAGCTTAAGGAAAAAAAAGCCATACTGCCCAGCGACATTAGATGGCATTTTTTAGGCAACATTCAAAGCAACAAAGCAAAAGACATCGTAATGTGCTCAGATCTGATTCACTCAATAGGTAGAAGCAAGATATTCAATAAACTCTCAGAACTTAAAACTAACAAAAGCATTAAGATTTTATTACAGCTTAAATTGGGTGAGGAAGAAACTAAGTCAGGGTTTAATGAAGCAGAAATATATGAAATTGTAGCAACAAATGAATCCACAAATATTACAATAAAGGGCTTAATGGTTATTGCTGAGGGTGGAATTGAAATAGAAAAATTAAAGTTACAATTTTCACAAGCAAAAAATGTTTTTGAAAAAATAAAATCAATGAATAAAGATGTTGAATTTCTTTCTATGGGGATGTCTAACGATTATGAGTTAGCCCTGTCACAAGGCAGCAATATGATAAGAATTGGCACATCAATTTTCGGAGCTAGAAATTAGATGATGGACTCAACCGTAATTTTTGGCATGTTGTTAACCATAAAAGAAATTGTTATTTACTTGATATTGGTCTTATTTCTAATTGATCTAGCTAGAGCTGATTCCTATAACAAAATAGCAAGAATCGTGAAGATTCTACTTTTCCCATTATTATTGATTTTCAATATACACTACAAAAAAATAAATATCGGTCTTTTATTTGCTGCATTATTAATTAATTTTATATCTTTCTATGTGTTGCTGCCTGGGTACGACCTTGGAACCTTGCTAAACTTTTCAATCTTTCAAACTGCAAAGATGATGATTGGTTTGCTAAAGTTTGTAGTGATTATTGGTGTAGTTTTAAGTTGGTTTTATGCTTTTGGTGCAAATTTTTACAACTCTGCCACCTCTTTAATCCAAGAAGTTTATGAGACAACTGTATCTATATTTAGAAACATTATTCCACCAACAGCTGGTTTTGACCTGTCGCCATTAATTGCTTTTTTTGTATTTCAATTAGCAGAAAGAGTGCTTGAGATCTTAATGTTCGAGTATATAGTTTAGATTTTTGTCAAAATATACTTTTTAACCTCATGTCCTTTTTTCAAACCTTTTCTATGAAAAGTTGAAACTTCATATGAAATTTCAAAACTATCAATCTGTTTAAATATTTTTTGTGCGTCTAAAATTTCTTCTATATGGTCTTGGTATATTTTTGAATCTGTAATAATTTCGATTTTTCCTTTCTTTGAAATTTTTTGATCTAAAAGATGTAAAAAATTTTGCGATATTAATCTTCTTTTAATATGTTTCTTTTTAGGCCATGGATCGGGAAAATGAATTCTGACGAACGAAACTTCGTAGTCTATTATTTCTAAAAATTCTCTTGCATCTCCATTGTACAAAAAAAGATTTTTTGGTTTTTCTTTTTCATAAAATTCAACAGCTCTGGCAAAGCCTTTTTTATACGGCTCTATGCCTATAAAACAATATTTTTTATTAATGAGTACATCTTCTGAAAAAGATTGAGCATCACCGAATCCAATATCAATAACAATTGGATAATTTGTCTTTGGTTTAGTTTCAGGGCTTATTAAACAGTTAGATTGTAGGCTTAAATAATTCTTGTTGGTGGATGAAAGCCTACCAGCTCTTGAGCTAAATGTTTTGATCACAATAACAGTTATTGTAATTTAAACCAGCAATATTGATTACGAATTAATTTAAACGTTTACTAATGATGTTTTGAGTTTCTTGAAGGCAGAAGCTTCTATTTGCCTAATTCTTTCAGCTGAAACGGAATACTTATCAGCTAATTCGTTAAGTGTGAGCTTATGATCGTCAAGCCATCGTGCTCTAATTATGTCTTGTGCTCTTCTATCTAAAGTAGAAATATTTTTCATTAAAGCAGTATGATTAACGCTCTCATAATTTTCTTTTTCAACTATTTGATCCGGGCTAAATGAATGATCTTCGAGATATTGACTTGGCGAAAAAGCTTTCTCATCGTCTTCCTCGTCGCAAGGCATATCAAAAGCTGAATCAGCAGAATTCAATCGATTTTCCATATGCATTACTTCTTTGTATGAAACATCAAGATCTGCCGCAATTTGTTTAGCTTCTTTGTCCGATAGCCAACCAGTACTTTTCTTTTTGCTTCTGAGGTTAAAAAAAAGTTTTCTTTGTGCTTTTGTAGTTGCGATTTTCACTATTCTCCAATTCTTAAGTATGAATTCATGAATTTCAGCTTTGATCCAATGCACCGCAAATGAAACAAGACGAACACCTTTATCTGGATCAAATTTCTTTACTGCTTTAAGCAATCCAAGATTACCTTCTTGAATGACATCAGCCAGAGGCAGACCATAGCCAGCATATGACTTTGCTATGTGAACCACGAATCTAAGATGTGAAATGACTAGTTTGTGCGCAACTTTTATATCTTCTGTCTCGTAAAATTCACGCGTAAGTTCTAGTTCCTCTTCTCGAGTGAGAACAGGGATTGAGTAAACCTGGGACAGATATTTATCTATATCTGAGCCTGGATTTGCTAATGCAATTGCGTAACTCATAATAAATTATTATAACACATTATAACCATTGTTTATCTTTTAACAAATGGGTTGCTATATTAGCACTAAATTTGCCATGTTTTCAACAATTTTTGACATTGCTTTGACGTGAAAGTTCATTAGAATAAACAGCTTGTTATGAACAAATCTGAAAAGCTTAAAAAAATTCGTGATGGTCTCGTTCTGTTGAGCCGAGAAAGAGAAGTAGTTCTCTCATTTCACGAAACGTTTCATATGGTAGATGAGTTGCTTGAAATTGTTGATGATTTAATAGAAGAAGAGTCTAAGAGCTTACAAAAGTAAAGCAGTTATCACTAAAATCTTTGAACTTAAAGCCCATGCTAGAAAATTCTTCGATGCCATTTGTAGTTTGAATTTCATTTTCTATTAAAAATCTTGCCATCTCTCCTCTTGCACGTTTTGCAATTACGCCAACAACTCTTTCTTTTCCACCAGATTTAGATAAAAATCTAAAGTTGATAGTATTTTCAGCATCCACATATTTTGAAATTGATGAGAAATATTCTTCAGAAGCTAAATTAAACAGAAGAGAGCTTTCTAATTCTTCATTGATTTTTTTTGCTATCTTATCACCCCAAAATTCGTATAAATTTTTTGAGCCATTAAAGCTATGCTTTGTACCCATTTCAAGCCTATAAGGACTCATTTCATCCGATGGTCTCAATAGACCATAAATACCAGATAAGATTCTTAGATTTTCATTCATGTAATTAATCTGCTGATCATTAAATTGCCCAACATTAAGATGTTTAAAAACATCGCCCTCAAATTGAAAAATTGCTCTTTTTTCAGAACCAGTGTCTTTATTCCAATTTTTGTATCTAGTGGAATTTAATTGAGCAATTCCCTCACTGACATGCATCATTGAGCCGAGTTCTTGAGAACTCATAAGGGCCAATTCTTTTGCAAGCTGATCGGCTTCTTTTTTAAAATAAGGTGTGGTTAATTTTAGAGAGTTTTCACTAACTCTCTCTGCTAACCTTTTTGCTGGTGAGATTACTATCATATTTTTATACCTGCGTTATTTAAATCCAGAGCTCTCTCTGCTCTATAGCTTGATCTTGCCATTGGGCTAGAGATTACTTCAAGGAACCCATATTTTAGACCTTCTTTTCTATAAAGATCAAACTCTTCTGGTGTCACCCATCTATCTATTGGATGATGATTCAATGTAGGCCTAAGATATTGTCCCAAAGTAACAATATCAACATCATGTTTTCTTAAATCTTCAAAAGTTTGATAAATTTCTTCTTCTTTTTCACCTAAGCCTAAGATAATGCTGGATTTAGTAATCATATAAGGGTTAATTTCTTTAGCATTTTTTAGAACTTGCAGTGTTTTTGAATATCCCGCCCTGGGATCTCTTATTGGGTGTGTAAGTCTTTCAACTGTCTCTATATTTTGAGCAAAAACTTTTATTGGAGAATGCACCACTGTTTTTATAGATTCATAAGCACCGTTAAAATCAGAAGTAAGTACTTCAACTTCTGTTTCAGGACTCAGTTTTTTAATTGCCTCAACCGTATCAGCAAAATGTTGAGCACCTCCATCTGAAATATCGTCTCTGTTAACGCAAGTTAAAACTATATATTTCAAGCTCATTAAGGCTATGGTTTCTGCAATTTTTCTGGGCTCATCTTTATCGAGCCACCCTTTTGGATTTCCTGTATTTACCGAACAAAACTGACATGCCCTCGTACAGGTATCTCCCATGAGCATAAAAGTAGCAGTTCCCCTTGACCAGCACTCCGATAAATTTGGACATTTTGCTTCTTCACAAACTGTACTTAAATTTAAATTCTTTACTTTGTTTTTTATCAAACTGTAGTTTTGATTTACTTGGTTAGCAGTCATTCTGATCCAGCTTGGTTTTTTTTCTCTTTCTACTTTTGAATAAGCATTACTCTTCATACCATCTTTGATGGAGCTAACGCCAGCATAGTTTGTAATCTTTATTGTTGGTATCAAGTCTTTCATTTATCAAGCATCCGTTGAAATTTATTTAAAAGGTCTTTTTTAAAATTATCAACATTAATATCTATGTAATCTTTAAGATTACAAGCCTGAACATCCAATCCGCAAGGCTTAATAGAGTTGAAGGTGTCTAAATCTGTGTCAATGTTAATGCTGAGACCATGATATGAATAATTTTTCTTGATTCGCATCCCTATGGAAGCAACTTTTTCATTATTTAGAAATATGCCAGGATCATTAGCATTAATCTCATGCTTTAGGTCGTATGAGGATAGAGCTAAAGATGTAG
The DNA here is from genome assembly GCA_902585315.1 of uncultured SAR86 cluster bacterium. Classification (GTDB taxonomy): domain Bacteria; phylum Pseudomonadota; class Gammaproteobacteria; order Magnimaribacterales; family TMED112; genus TMED112. The sequence goes on along the minus strand of CACIDC010000008.1, from coordinate 20,342 downwards.
TTTCTAATATTTTTTTTGTAAGTTCAGTTGGAGGGAAGGGCAATTTCTTCATATGTAAGATGAAATAAAATACTAATTGGCCAGGAGCATGAAAGGTTGTTTTGCCGCCTCTATCCGTTTTTATAAAAGGTGGGTTTTTTGATTTATCTTCAATTATCTGTTTTTCACTTATCCCAATAGTAAATACAGGAAAATGTTCCAGCGACCAAATTGAATGAAAACTGGGCTGAGACTCAATCAACTCCATCATAGCCTCGTATGTCTGTGAGTATTCAACCATCCCAAGTTCTTTGAATTGAATCTCTGTCATAATTTTTCAAGGTTGGCATATGACATTACAAGCCATTTGGTGCCCACAGCATCAAAATGAATTTGTATGCGGGCTGAATCTCCCTCTCCCTCCATACTCAGTATTACTCCCTCGCCAAAACTTTTGTGTAAGACCCTATCACCAAGGCCATATTCGTTACCATCTTGATTTAATTTTTTGGAAACAACCGATCCATAAAATGAATTTTTATAGGTCTGTTTAGGTCTAACAAATTCCAAACATTCTTGCGGGATTTCATTAATAAACCTTGAAGGCGGATTATATGAATCCTGCCCATAAAGTCTTCTAAATTCTGTATGAGTTAAGAATAATTTATTCCTGGCTCTAGTAATCCCCACATAGCACAAGCGCCTTTCTTCTTCTAACTCATTAATGTTATCCATTGACCTAGAGTGAGGGAAAAGAGACTCTTCCATTCCTACAAGAAAAACGTATTTATACTCAAGACCTTTAGCAGAGTGCATTGTCATCAACTGAACTGCGTCATCTGTTTTTGACGCTTGAGTTTCTCCCATATCAAGCGAGACTGAACTTAGAAAAGCTGCAATAAAGGAATCGTAGTCAGATAAATCCTCATTTTTATTTATTATTTCAAAAGACTTCACTGCTGAAATTAATTCATTAATATTTTCAATCCTGATTCGACCTTTTTCTCCTTTTTCCTTCATATGATGATCAATTAAACCACTTTGATTTATTACCTTTTCAACAAACTCATCAGAAGGTAATTCATGAATTATTTCTGCGCACGTTTCTATAAAATCACAGAATGAATCTAATGACTTTGCTGCTTTACCCTTCAATCCTCCATCCTTTACTAGTCCTTTACATGACTGAAATAAAGATAGATCGTTTTTTTGGGAATATGCTCTAATTTGTTCGAGCGTTTTTTCTCCTATGCCTCTAGTGGGTGCACCTATTGACCTTTCAAAAGCAGCATTATCATTCCTATTAACTATTAACCTCAGGTAGGCTAGAACATTTTTAATTTCAAGCCTTTCATAGAATCGGACACCGCCATAAATTACGTATGGTAAATTCTGTCTTAATAAGTATTCTTCAATAGTTCGAGACTGAGCGTTTGATCGATAAAGAACAGCAATATCTTTGTAGTAATCCCCACCAGAAAATATTTTATGCACATTTTCTGCGACATAGTTGGCTTCTTCTTGCTCATTATAAGCTTCATACACCTCAATACATTCCCCTTCATTCCCTTCAGTCCAAAGCTTTTTCCCTAATCTATTAGAATTCTTTCCAATTACTGCATTTGCAGCATTTAAAATCTTTTGAGTTGAGCGATAATTTTGTTCGAGCCGCACAATTACTGTCTCTTTCTCTTTTGAAAACTTATTTATGTTTTCAATTTTTGCTCCCCTCCATCCATAAATTGATTGATCATCATCACCTACAGCAGTAACTGTTGTATCAGTTCCAGTTAAGTTCTTTATCCATTTAAATTGGATTTCATTCGTGTCTTGAAATTCGTCAATTAAGATATTTTTGAATTTATTTCCATACAATTCTTTAATTTGTTGATTGTCTCTTATCAATTCATACGATCTCAAAATTAGCTCAGCAAAATCTATTAGATTTTCTCTTTGCATATAGTTTTCATAATGAGCGAATATTTTTTTTAAAGTTTCAAGATTAAAGTCACCTTTGTCGTCAACATCTTTCGGCCTCAATGCTTCGTCTTTCCAATTATTTATTTGCCTTCTTACTTTTTCGGCTGGCCATTGGTCTTCATCAATATCTAATTCTTTTAAATTCCTCTTTATCACACGCAACTGATCATCACTATCAAGGATGCTAAAGTCTTTTTCCAATCCAGCTTCCTTATAATGTCTTCTTAGCAATCGATTTGAGATTGAATGAAAAGTCCCACACCACATTTCAGGTATTGGCTGATCTAAGATTTGCTCGATTCTCCCCGTCATTTCGTTTGCGGCTTTGTTGGTGAATGTTACAGAGAGTATGCTGTGAGTAGAACTAGATAAAGCTTTAATTAGCCATGCAATTCTGTGAACAAGCACTTTGGTTTTTCCAGAACCGGCGCCTGCTAAAACTAAAAGCTTTTTTGATTCAGAAGTTACAGCTTGACGTTGAGCATCATTGAGATCATCAAGGATATAGGATACATCCATTAATTAGACGAATTTATTTTCCCTAAACCAAAGATTGAAGGCATATTTTTCACCTCCGGTGACAGGTCTTCCAGCGTGCAAAGACAGCGGATGAACTTTTGTCGTTCCAGGTAATACATTTTTCCAAACCAATATTGATCCTTTTTTTGGTGCAACAGAGATATTTAAATCTCTAAATTCAGTTGCTCCCCCTTCTTCAACATCATTCAAATAAGCGATAGCCGTATATATTCTTTGACCACCCCTTTTTAAATGTTTTCTGCCTTCTTCTGTCTCGTCATTAAACGCATCATGATGATCGTTATATTGGGTCCCACCTGTGTAATAAACTATTTGATATGATTCAGCATTTTTCAAAGGGAAGCCTATCAAGTCTGCAATTCTTTGACCAACTGCTTTTGTGGTTGAAGAATGGCTATGTGGCAACCAACAATTACTGCCAGTTCTATTTTCATGATAAATACCATCTTTACCGCCGATTGTCTTAGCTCTTTCCAATTTAGAATCAGAGGCAGCAACAAAGTGCTTGCATTCCTCTGCTGTAATGAAGTCTTCGATAACATAAATTAAAGGATCATCGTTATAAATTATCTTGTCTCCTTCCACTCTTATTGGTTTTTTGAATTCTTTTTTTGTGTCTATTTTTACTTCGGCAGGAGTTGGCACTGTATTTGATTTTGGATCAAATTGTTTATCTAATCCTGCGTTAACGCCAATAATGTAAAGAGCTCTCATTGATAACACAAGCGCTAAAATCCCTATGACGAGGGCAAATATTGCAATTATAAAACCAGCTACTTCCACAGTCTTATTATACTTTATGGCTCAAAATTTTTTTAGTAATTGTTGGATTTCTCGCTGAATTCTCTTTTAGCTTGTTGGAATTCTGTTTTCATTTCATCGACTAGGTCTTCTACTTTAGGAGAATCTTTTATTGAATTAATACCTTGTCCAGACCCATATATATCTTTCCAAACTTTGGCAGAGGCATTACCGCCTGAATTAAAATTCATCTTTGTTTTATCTGCTTCGGGTAAATTTAATGGATCCATGCCGGCCCTTTCAACTGAGGGGCTTAAATAATTACCGTGAACACCGCTAAAATAGTTTGTATAAACTACATCTTTTGCTGCTGATTGAATTAGCATGTTTTTGTAATCATCATCGGCCTCAGACTCTTGTGTTGCTATAAATCTTGTGCCTATATATGCAAGATCAGCACCCATTGCAATTGCACTTGCGACCGAAAAACCATCTGAGATTGAGCCTGAAAGCAATATTGTTCCATCGTACCATTCTCGAGTTTCCCTGAGCAATGCAAAAGGCGATAAAGCGCCCGCGTGGCCTCCAGCTCCTGCACAAACTAAAATTAAACCATCAACTCCTTGCTCTACTGCTTTTTGTGCGTGCCTAGTGCTTATAACATCGTGAAAAACCAAGCCACCATATGAATGGATAGCTTTAACCAAGTCTTCAGGAGGTCTTAAAGATGTAATTATTATCGGGGCTTCGTGTTTCACACAAGTTTCAACATCTTTGAAAAGCCTGTCATTAGATAAGTGGCAAATTTGGTTAACTGCGAAGGGCGCAACAGGCTTATCAGGATTTTCTTCTTTAAATTGTCCCAATTCATCTTTTATTTGGTTTATCCAATCTGATAAAAGTTCCTGAGGTCTGGCGTTTAGAGCGGGGAATGAACCAACAATTCCTGCCTTACATTGTGCTATAACAAGTTGAGGTCTTGAAATAATAAAAAGTGGCGCACCCACCACAGGAACAGATAAATTGTTTTCAAGAATTTTCGGAAGCATTTTTATTTTTGTTTAAATAATCTACCAGCCAACTTATAGACCAGTTGTGTGTTAATGTATTACCTTTATAAACCTCTGGCAACCTTACTGCAGAAACTCCCTCTATTTTTTGAATTTGTGAATCAATATCTAAATCTTTAAATGCTCCATCCAAATGTTTTTGCGTCATCCATTGATAGGCAAATACATTTTTACCAGTTTGTTCTGGTGGCCTATAACCACAAAAAGAATTCAACCTTGGGTCTCCCGAGATACCTGAAGCAACAATATGAAATTCAATACTTTTGGAATAGTCTTTTTCAAGTAAATTTGCTAACACTATGCCGCCATAACTATGTCCTATGAGAGAGATTTTTGAATAATTATTAATTTCGTTTTGGATAATATTTAATAATTCTTTAGTAGCTTTATTTGGGCATCCATTTGTTTTCCATCTAAAGAATGCAACTCTATTAGTTTCTTTATTTAGATTGATTAATGGATACACCCACTCAAATCCTTTGGTTTGCCAACCATGAACTGCAATAACTAATTCTGTTTGCTGCTCATTAGTATTTTCAAGAAAATGTAAGCCTGGTTTGAGGTTAGTAAGACTTTCTCCTGCAATAAAAGGCCCATCTTTGTTATATGACTGTGCAATAGCACGAATATCAGCACAGTAGATATTAAAACCTACGGATAAAATTATTAAGGATCTAAATATCATTTGAATTTTTTCAACAGCCAAAAACCAAGCAAAGTTGAGAGCACTATTTTGAGTGTAGTCATAATTAAAGCTGGAAACTGATACCAAAAATCTAGATAAGCATTCCAAAACCAGGAATAAATCCAATCATGGAAAAATTTCAAATTTTCAACAAGAAATGCTTTTGTTGAATATCCCAAAATTGAATTGTCTGTTTGAAACAAGATTAAACTTATCCAACCCAAAATAAATAACTGTATTGGGGTTGTATAAATACATAAGTATGCAAAGTATATAGCTGCTTTATTCATGTCTCTTTAATTTTTGTTTTAGGTGGTCCAAAAAAACAACCTAGTGCCTGTTTCAAATTTTCAGATTTTTTCATCTCAGAAAATATTGCTTGCCAAGCCATAAAAGTAATCTTCACTGGATTATAAGTGTTTACATTATTAACTAATCCAAATTTAACCTTTTCATGCTCAGGTTCGAATGTACCAAACATTTTGTCCCAAATGATTAATAAATTGCCATAATTTTTATCAATGTATTGCTTATTTGCGCCGTGATGCACTCTATGATGTGATGGGGTATTCAGGAAAATTTCTAGTGGTCCTAGTTTATTAATTATCTGAGTATGGCCGACTATTCCCCATAGTGTGCTTATAGAGCCTGCGACGGCAACTATAGTTGGATCTAACCCAATTAAAGGCAAAATCATAAAAAAAGGAATTTTAGAAATTGGCCCAAACCAGGCTTGTCTAAAAGAAACAGCAAAATTCATTTCTTGGCTTGAATGATGGCTCATATGGATAGCCCACAAAAAGCTAACTCTGTGAGATAGTCTATGGTAAATATAGAAAACTAAATCAATTAATATAAAGGCCAACAGCCACATCACCCAAAGCGGAAACATGGACGCAATATCAAAAACCTTGAACTGATAAAGATAAATATGGAAAGCTAAAGTTAGTCCTTTGGTAGCTAGAACTACCATCATATTTCCAACCAATAAACCAAGAGTACAAAGAGTGTCTGATGTTTTGTAGTAGCTCTTTTTTTGCCAAGTAGAAAATACTGCTTCTAAAAAAATTATGAAAAAAGCTATAGGCAATCCAATCGCCAGAGTTTGTGTAACAGTTAAATCTGTCATTTATCTATTTTAATAGATTTAACTTCTTGCTGTCCGAAAGAAAAAGAAAAAAGATAAGGTGGCACAAGAACTTAAAATATGCCAGATAGCATGTGGTTGAATTAAAGAGTCAGGATCACAAAAAGGTTGATTAGGATAACCTTGCAACCATATTGCAAAAGCGGTCATATAGAAGGCTATGCCTAACCAATACCATGGAAAATAGCTCTTGTTTGATTGATGTTTTTTATTAATAAAGAATGCCGGGATCCAAAATAAAATTATCCACCAATATTTAGTTGGTTCGAGAATTATTTCATTAGGGAAAACACCAAATACTGCCATTACTGCTATGCCAACAAATCCTGACAGATATCTGACTATTGGACTGTAAAAAGATTGTAAAACTTCTGTTATTACCCATAGTGCAATTGATAAAAACCAAAAATTAAAATTTATGCCAAGGCCTGTTCCTAAAAACCAACTTAAAATTCCATATATACCAACAATAAATAAATAGGTTTTAAGAAAAAGAGATTCCTTCCAATTCTTGATAGTAAAAATATTTACCAACCAAGGAATCGAGATCCACATTATCATACTTAGCCAATCTGCCCATTGCCCCCAGGCAGTATGTGTTCCATGCATTAATAAGGATCCTGGACCCAACCAAACTGCTGCAGTTGCGTAGGTTAATGCTGTAATTGTTGGTCCATGAAACCTGCTGCCTTTAATCTTCTTTTCATTTGCCAAGATCCAAAACATTAACAATCCGGTAAACATAAACCCAAGATTACTTAAAGCGTTAGCAGGCTCCCTGAAATAGCCTCCGCTAATTCTTTCGCACCATCTAGAAACTTCGCCTATTGCATAACCAGGCTCAACAGATAAAAAATTTGTTGTAGAGGCAAGCAGAATATAAACAGTGAAAAATAAACCAACCAATGATAGAGGGACAAAAAATACAGTTCTATTCATTTAGGAGCTCCATTTAGTCACGAACTCATCTATGTCAAGTTTGGGAATTTTTTTTGCTTTGCCTTCTGGTGTGCCAATGTATAAATAACCAACTACTTGTTGGCCCTTATCTAGGTCTAAATATTTACCAATTTTGTTGTTTAACGAAAAGGCACCTGTGCGCCATATACCACCATAACCCATTGAATTTAGGGCAAGAAGAATATTTTGCCCTGCTGTTGCTGTTGACATTATTTGTTCTACTTCTGGAACTTTTGGATGTTCTCTGGGAGTACAGATCAATACAACTATCATTGGCGCTCTGAACGGCGCTTGTTCGTATTTCTTTAGTTTTTCAATTTCCAGATCCTCAATATTTTCTTTAGCATAACTAACAAAGGCGTCTGATAGTTTTTTTAACCCCTCTCCCTGAATTTCTATGAAAGAGGATGGTCTAAGCCAAGCATGATCAGGCGCTCTCAAGGCAGCCTGAAAAACTAAATCCATCTCTTCTCGAGTAGGAGCGGGTTCTACTAAGCTTCTGTGTGAGTTTCTGTTAAGTATGTTTTTTAAAGCGTCATTCATAATTTAAATTTAAGTGTAGTCTATTAAAAACCAACTTTAAGCCTATTGGGGATTTAAATTATATAATTGAATTTTTAAATAGAAAGTATGGCCAGAACTTTTATTAAAAATCTCAATGAAATCTCCATAAAAGATTTTGATACTGTTGGTGGCAAAAATTCATCTCTTGGTGAAATGATAAGCAACCTTTCAGAGTTGGGCGTCAATGTGCCTGGAGGCTTTGCAATAACATCTTCAGCGTTTGATGAATTTCTATCAAGCAGCAAAATCGATAAGGTTATTTCAAAGGAATTAGCAAATTTAAACGTTGAAAATCTCAGTGACTTAAGGCGCGTTGGAAAGAAATTAAGGGGCTTAATTCTAAAAACACCTCTGCCACAAAATTTAATTTCAGAAATAGAGCATGCTTGGTTAGGAGTCTCTCAATCTGGTAAAAGTTTCGCTGTACGTTCTTCAGCTACAGCAGAAGATCTGCCCGATGCCTCATTTGCTGGACAACAAGAAACTTTTCTTAACATTGATGGATTTGATAATTTAATTGATGCTGTCCGCAAAGTTTATGCTTCATTGTTTACCGATAGAGCAATTTCATATAGAAGGCTTAGAAACTTTAAAGGCTCACTTTCAATTTCTGTTGGAGTGCAAGAAATGGTTAGGAGTGATATTGGTTCTTCAGGGGTAGCTTTTACGCTCGATACTGAATCAGGTTATAGAGGTTCAATTTTTATCACCTCTTCCTACGGTTTAGGTGAAGGCATTGTTCAAGGCACAGTTAATCCAGATGAGTTCTATGTTTTTAAAAGGGCGTTGGAAAAGAATGATTTCCCAATTATTAAAAAAAACCTTGGTGAAAAGGCAAAAAAAATGATTTTTGCTGACAATAATCTGCCAGGCAAAAGCGTTAAATATGTCAAGGTTCCAAAAAAAGAGGCTAATGAATTTTCACTCACAAATATTGAGATTATTGAATTAGCCAAATACGCAAAAATAATTGAGGATCATTACAAAGTGCCTATGGATATTGAGTGGGCCAAAGATGGAAAAGATAAAAAAATTTATATTCTCCAAGCAAGACCAGAGACCGTTCAAAGTAAAGTTTCTAATTATTTTGAAAGATTCACACTCAAAGAAAAGGGCGAACTAATAGTAAGCGGCAAGAGTGTTGGCCAAAAAATTGGAACTGGCACAGCAAAAGTTGTTAAAGACATATCTGAAATAGAAAATATTGAGTCTGGTGATGTGTTAGTTACAGACATGACTGATCCAGACTGGGAACCAGTTATGAAAATTGCTTCAGGCATTGTGACTAATCGTGGAGGAAGAACATGTCATGCCGCAATTATTGCTCGAGAGCTTGGCATACCTGCAATTGTTGGCTGCAATACTGCAACGAAATTTATACTTAACAACTCAAAAATAACAGTTAGTTGTGGAGAAGGAAATGAAGGCAGAGTTTATAAAGGAGAGCTTGATTACAAAGTTGAAAAGGTTAAGTTTGGCTCTATGCCTGAGGTGCCAGTGAAAATAATGATGAATGTTGGCAATCCTGACAAAGCTATGAGTTTCTCAATGATACCAAATGAAGGTGTCGGTCTAGCAAGAGTAGAATTCATAATCAATAAAATGATTGGTATCCACCCCAAGGCATTACTAGATATTACAGCTGTTGATAAACAGACCGCAAAAAAAATTCACGGCAAAATTAATGGCTACTCTGACGCGAGAACATTCTTTATTGAAAAACTATCTGAAGGAATAGCAACAATAGCCGCTTCTTTTTCACCAAAGCCTGTAATTGTAAGATTATCTGACTTCAAATCAAATGAGTATGCAAACCTTGTGGGAGGTAAATATTTTGAACCAAAAGAAGAGAATCCAATGCTCGGATTCAGGGGTGCAGGCAGATACATATCAGATGACTTTAGAGAGTGTTTTGAAATGGAGTGCGAGTCACTTAAAAGAGTCAGAAACGATATGGGTCTTACTAATGTGCAATTAATGATTCCATTTGTAAGAACTATCGAGGAGGCGAAGAATGTTGTTGCTCTATTAGAGCAGAATGGGCTAAAACGGGGGGAGAATGCGCTTAAAGTTTTAATGATGTCTGAAATTCCGTCCAATGCTTTGCTTGCAGATGATTTTTTATCCTATTTTGATGGCATGTCGATTGGATCGAATGATATGACTCAGCTGACTTTAGGATTAGATAGAGATTCTGCACTTGTTTCTGATATTTTTGATGAAAGAGATGAAGCTGTAAAAAAGATGCTCTCACTAACAATCAGTGCATGTAAATCAAAAAATAAATATGTAGGAATTTGTGGCCAGGGCCCATCAGATCATTATGATTTTGCTAGATGGTTGCTTGATGAAGGTATCGATAGCGTATCTTTAAACCCTGATACAGTCATAGAAACTTGGCTTAAACTTTCTAAGAGCTAACTGTTTAGGGCCGCCTGAACTGAGGGGTGCCTTATCTCGCCATTAGACATATTCAGACCATTTGCTAAATGGTTATCTAAGGCACATGCTTTTTCCAAACCGAGATCAGCAATTTTTTTAATGAATGGAAGGGTTGCATGGTTCAGCGCTAATGATGCAGTTAGTGGCACAGCTCCTGGCATATTGGTTACACAATAATGAACAACTCCCTCTTCAACAAAAACAGGATCATCGTGAGTTGTAGGTTTGCTTGTTTCAACACAACCTCCTTGATCTATTGATATATCAACTAGCACACTGCCTGGTTTCATTACACTCAGCATTTCTCGAGTTATAACTTTTGGAGCTTCTTTTCCAACAACATAGACAGAACCAATCACTAGATCCGATTTGCTAATAGCAACTGAGATACTTTCTGATGTTGAACTGATATAAGAAATATTATCTGTCCCAAATTCTTTCTCTAGATCCTTTAGCTTTTGGCTTGAAATATCTAACACATTTACATGTGCTCCTGAGTCTATGCCTTTTCTTATAGCTTCTTTGCCTGCGACGCCAGCACCAACAACTGAAACTTCTCGAGCTTGTATGTTTTCAAAATTTCCAAAAAGAGTTCCAATGCCTTTGTTTGGTTTAAGAAGAAAATATTGCCCCACAACTAAACTTATTCTGCCTGCAATTTTGCTCATTGGCGCTAATAATGGCAGGCTTCCATCATTAGAAGTAACTGTTTCGTAGGCAACACCATTTACCCCGGTGTTTATAAGACTTTTAGCATTTTCTTTATTTCCTGCTAAATGTAAATAAGTAAAAAGGGTGTGTTTAGAAGATAAAAACTGGTTCTCTTCAGGCAGCGGCTCTTTTACTTTTATAATTAAATCAGATTCGTCAAAAACTGAGGAAGCATTTTCTAAAATTTGAGCACCATTTGCCTGATACATTTCATCTGTAAAACCTATAGCTTTTCCAGCATTTTTTTGAACAAAGACTTTATGATTTAAAGAAAGCTCACCCACTGAGTCAGGTGTTAGGCCGACCCTAAATTCATTGTTTTTAACCTCTTTGGGTAAACCAATTTTCATCTAGAAGATCTCAGTAAAATCTTGGTTTTTCAATATATTCTTCAGGAGTCATTTCTCTATCTTCTTTTTTATTAATCTTTTTAATTGCAGAAGCTGAAAAAAATCTTCTTTCAAAACCTTTTAGTTCAAGACAATTTTTGTAATACCTTTGCCTTTCTTCTTGGCCTGTTTGCCATCCTTCAGGATCGACAGCTTTTGAAGGCACATTAACTTTTAACATATCATTTTCGCAAGTAATTGAAGCTGTGCGAAGTCTTGCAGCAACTTCTTCGTCAGATAATTTTTTTAAGGCTTCCGTGATTGGTACGTATCTGTATTCGCCCTCAGCATCTGACTTTCCTAAGGAAGAACAGGAACTAAGAATTATTAAAAGAAAAAAATTAATTATTATTCTCATAATTAAATAAGAGCTAAGGCCATTGCAGCTAAACAAACTATTGAACCTATAAAAGCCAGTGTTCTCACATAAGGAGTGCCCATTAAATAGGTAAGGCCGTGAACAATTCTAAGAATAAGCCACCAACATGCATACATTGCATTATCAATTTCTAAGTACATTGATGCTAAAACTAAAGCTAAAAAAGGCGCTAAGCTTTCGTGCAAATTTAAAGAGGCTCTTCTGGCTCTCTTTAGAAGGACAGATTCAGATGGTGAGGAGTCTCTTGCACCCATCATCCAATGCAGATTTTTGATATTAATGGTCATTGGTATCAACCAAGACTGAAACAAGGCAAGCAATAATGCTCCGATGATATAAATTTCCATAGATCTCCTATATTTGTATTAAAAGATTATCAGTCCAAGAAAATAAATACAAACTCATACCCATTTATTATTGGGTGCTGTAAAATCATCCTCAATATTGCCTGTATTCCTTACATCTTTTGGTTCAATTAACATTACATGCGCTTCCTGATCAGCGTAAGGTTTATGTCTAACTCCTTTTGGCACCACTAACATTTCTCCCTCACCAAGACTTATCGTATGATCTTCAAATTCAATGTGTATTTCACCTTTTAAGACAATAAAAGCCTCATCTGTCTCTTCATGATGGTGCCAAATAAAATCATCTTTTAACTTTACAAGTTTAATTTCGTAATCATTAAGATTAGCAACCACTTTTGGCTGCCAATGCTCAGAAAATTTAGAAAATTTTTCCTTAAAATTTATCTTTTTGAAACTCCTAGATTTATTTGATTTCAACGTCATAAGTTATTTCCAGTGTTCAGCTATCCAAAGTGTGGGCAAAACTTTTCTGTACCATTTTCCACTTTTTCCTATCAGGGCCTCAGGAGGGTTAGGTTTTCCATGAAAAATTATGACTTTAGCTTCGGGTGGCAAAGATGGAGCTAAAAAAAATTGTTTCAAACCTTTTTGTATGCAGTGCTTTTTGAAGCTTTGACACCAATCTAAAGGCCAATAACTGAGAGAGTGGTTTTTTTGCATATAATCTGATAGATATTCTTGCTCATTTCTGAATTTAGATCTTATTTTTTCGAAATTTTTCTGGAAATTTTCTAGAACATCCGGAAATTTTCCCATTTCAAATCTGTAAACCGAACTATTTCCAGTAATATCTCTTCTTACAAAGTCCTTGATGATGAAAAAATCACCTGGCAGGTCAAACAATTCATCGATACCGTTCACAATAATTACATCTAAGTCCAAAAACAGACATTGTCCCTTGATATCAGAAATGTGTTTGGAAAACGTAACCAATTTAGTCCAACCCCTTTCTGGAATTCCCTCAGGCAAATTTAATTTTGGTATATCAAATGATTCGATAGCTGGCAGAAAATCAGAATTATCATCTGTTAGACAAATAAATCTAAACTCTTTAGATAAATTTCTTGAAACCATGTTGTAAAGCTTATTCACGTAGGAGGCGTCATATTTATCGCCCCACTTCATACAGATTATGTTTACTGGAGTATTCATGAATTGAAATTATCTATAACAGGTTAAAGCCTATCTTACATCCAGTATATTCTACCGAAAATTGTGAGTCATCTAATTCTTATGGGCTTAGAGAATTATTGCTGCAACCCTGTCGATAAACCAATAGGACCCTAAGCTTCCAATAACAACATAAGAAAAAGCTGTAAAAGCTTTATTAAATTTTAATTTGGTCGTGCCCCACAACAAAAGTGCAAACAAGGGAATCAATAAAAGTTGGCCAGCCTCAATACCTAAGTTAAAAAATAATAAGGACATCGCCATTTGCTCGTTGGCAATACCTATACCGCTCAAAACATTTGCAAATCCCATACCATGCAACAATCCAAAACCAAAGGCTATGAGCCATGGCGTTTGCTTATAAATTTTTTTATCACTAATCTCATAAGCCAAATAGATAATCGTAAGTGCGATGATTGCTTCAACAGTTGCTTGGGGCAGTGAAATTAACCCAAATACAGACAAGCCTAAAGTAATACTATGGGCTACTGTAAATGCGGTAATTGTTTTTATAGCTACTATTAGATTTTTGACTAAAAAAAGCAGCCCAAAAATAAAAATAATATGATCATTGCCACCTAACAGATGATCGATACCTAACTTAAAGTAACCTATTGGGTAAATCTGTTCTTCTAGGGGTATCTCAATGTATGGATTTTTAGCGCTCATTAAGCCTTCAAAAGTTGTGGCATCTAAATGATTCACTGTTATTAATGCATCCGTAAGCACACTTAAACTTTTAACGTTGACGGTCTTGCCTTTTAGGGTAGTCGCACAGGTTAGAAAAAAACTTTCTACAAGATACCTTCCATTTTTTTCTATTTTTGTATTTTCTCTTAAACACTCATTAGGAAATACAACTTCGCCTCGTGCGCCAATATTTTTTACTGGATACATCCATTTTGTCTCATAGGTATTTTTATCAACTTCTTTAACTACCAAATGAGCCGGATTAAATTCATGAGCAAAAAATAAAAATGGCAAAAAAACCAAAAACAAGACAACCTTAATCCCTTTAATCATCAAAATTCATATGTCGGATTAATTATCACTCTGTATTCAGCTTTAACACTATCAAGGTAGTCAGAAAGTTTCCTGTCTTGCTCTTCCAGGAAGTAGTCTTGTTTAACCAAATCTTCTATTTCCAAAAATTCTGGTGAATAACCAAGACTTTTATTATTAATGAAAAGCAAATGTTCGCCATAGCTTGAGGAAAAAGGACCAATCCATGTATTTAAATTAGGATTTTCAAAAGCGACCAAAAGTTCAGGGCCAAAAGCTTGTTCAATTTCACCTAAACTATACTCACTGAAGTTTTTTCCAAGAAAAAAGGGTTCTGAGCTTGATGGTGCCCCAAGCTCAACAATCTCAGATAAGCCTGCTTTAGCCTTAATTTTTGCCTCCGATGATTTTGAAAAATAATAGTGGGTGAAAGAGAAGGTTGCAGGCACATAATACCTATCTCTATTATTACTAAAAAAATCTATCAGCTTTTTAGAGTTAGGTTCTTCTCTATCGGTTTCCTGTTTTAAAAAAGAGATTTTTTGAGCAAGACGCCTTTTAATAATTCTATCGTTTTGATCTAAGCCCAATCTAAGTGCTTCACGATATAAAATTTCTTCCTCAATAAATTCATTAACAATATTAAGTGCTTCTTGCTCGTTGGGAGGCCTGCCAACTTGAGAGTTCCATGCTGCAAAAAGACCATCTAATTCTTGATCGGAGATAAAGATGTCCTTCGATTCCTCATCGTAGTTCATGGTTATATCTGCAAGATAAATAATAAAACCTAGTAAAAAGAATAAGATAATTCTTACATAAGGTTTTAAGCTCATAGAGCAAATATATCTATATCTTCAGGTACAGGTATGTACCAGATTGGCGATGACCAAGCACGCTCTTGTATGGTCTCATGTAAATCAGATCTAGGTTTTATACCTGCTTTTAAAGCGTCCCAGGTAGACCATCTGCACGTAGGATTTTCTAAAACCCTTACATAATAAAAAGCTTTATCTTTCGGGTTAAAATCTGGATCGCGCCAAGTAGCTTTCAGTTCTGTTGCACCTACATTACTGGTTATGGAACAATCTTCTATATTAACTCTTGCTCCATTATCAGGACACCGATGAGTCGATGGGTCGACCTCGAGCCCATCAGAGCAAACAACATCAAATACCTTTTCACTTGGTCTTGCTCCACTATTGGTTATTGAGCCTTTTATAATTTGGATCCTTTGAAGTGAAGCTGAATGTTTATCTTTTTGAGCCCAAACTAAAAATTCTGGAACTTTTTCACCGTCTGCAAATAAGTCTGCTCCCATGGGAACACCTTTTTTATAAGCTTCCTCTACAAGTGATTCGGCATTAACGTCAATTGAGGTTAAATCAAAACCTGCAAAAAACCTAACAGCAACCCTTGGGCCGGTAGTTGCAAATGCTTCTTTTCTTCTTAAAGCTGAAAAAATTGATTCTCTTGTATTCTCTTCTGCCCAAACTGCTGCCAGTCCAGATGAGCCCCATTGATCGAAACCAATAGCATACGAATTTCCATCTACCTCTACTGCGCTAACCGGCTGATTATATTGTTCAGAATATTCTCTTAGTTGCTCTAAACGTACCTCAGTCAAAGGGATGCTGCCTCTGCTCATAGGTGAACCATCTACAACACCAACCTTTGACCAAAAATTACTTTCATCAAATGAGCCAGCTCCTAAGTGAGTATCGGTAGAACCAATTAAACCAAATTTATATGGGTTGCCTTGGCCTTTCCAATCCAACATTAATCCTCTCAAGTATGCGTCTCTAACATAACCACCAGCAGGGTAACTATAAGTTGGCGGCCTAGCACCAACCCTACCATCCATAATCTCAAAGTCTGCCCAATCATCATCTGGAGAAAGTAAAGGATGTGTATCTGAGGTCCCTTTTACTTGAGTAATTTCAACAATAGGCTCATTTCTCATACGAGTTTCTGAGTAAGTCAAATCAATTGGGGTGCCGTAGTAAGTTTCTACTTCGAACATTTCTCCGTTTGAACCATTACTGTTGTGTGGAATTGCTATCGAGTCTAGACCTTTAGCTCTCAACTTATCCATCCAGGCCCAAAGATCCATTGGGTTTAAAGAATCTTCCCTTGACCATGGCCTAATAGGTGCTTTTGACGACTCAAAGATAACGTTTCGATGTAAATTACCTCCTTCGACTTCTGTACCAGCAGTAAACTCATAACCTATAAAGGTTGTGAATTTGCCTGGCTCATTATTTTCTTCTGCAGCATTAGCAATGTCCGCCCAAGCTGATTTATGTACGCCATAGTCAAAAGCTTTTGAAGCTAACTGTCTATTTTTAGTGAAGATTGCTTGCCACATTTTTGGGTGCCAAACTGGATAAGGCCTTTCCAAATAACCATCACCTGCCATTAAACTGAATAGATTAAGTCTTTCGCCCATTGACTCGAGCGTTCTGTTTTCCTCTCTGTTTATATTTTGAAATGGAACAGCCCATTCATAACCAGCTTGTGGAGAATTAGGGTCTCCATATTCTTGAATCATCCCCATATAGATTCCATGATCTGTGACAGCATAAAAATCTAAGGGTTCTTTGAGCTGCATTTCATATCCAAGTGGATGTTTGATCATCTCACCTTTAGCATACCTATAAGCATCGTAAGGAGTAGCATTCACTCCAAAAACATAAGCGTCGAATGAGTATCTGGTGTGCACATGTAAATCACCAAAATATGGATTCTTTAGTGGATTAGGTGGCACATCATTTGTAGTCTCTTCTTTGTCTTCAATAGCAAAATCAACAATCTCTAAAGACGAGTCTTTTAAAACGATGGAGTATTTTTCTTCAGCAAACTGCATTAAGGCGTAAAAGCAAATAGCTGCTACAGCCAATAGAGCAAAAACACCTGTAATGATTAAAGTTTTGCTAGCTTTCATACTCCCCTAAGTTTCTTTATCTTACTCTATTTAAAAGCTCCTGTTAAAACCAAGAACTATTTGGTGTTTTGTTTCCATTTGTATGCCATTCTTGTCTTGAATAATAGGAAACAAAACCTCAACACCAAAAACATCCTGTTTTGAGGTGAACGAACTTAGATCATAATTAGCACCAAACCCAATGTGCAATTCGTCGCCCCCATAATTTTCAGGGTTTGCAGTTTGGACGGGTGCCATAATCATAGGATTAGAACCTGAAATATCTTTTTGGCTCACAAATTTTAATCTTGTTGACACAGACAAAGAAGGTTTGTATTGATACTGAACCCAAGAATTAAGCTCTAATTGATCTCCAAGCGCCCATTCCTTCTCATCAAGGACTTTCTTAAATCTTGCTTGATTGATCCAAGACACTTTATCATTCAATTTTCTGGTGTTATTCAACCCCAAGATTAGTCGAGTTGCTTTATCACTAGGCTGCATAGCATACGGCAAAATCATGTTCATTTCTGTACCCATTGGAGTCAAAACTAGACCGGTCTGATCGTTATTGCCTAGAGATTTTTGTAAGGTCACCTCCGCATGCCATTTGGAATTATCCGCATCACTAATTGTGCGCAATGCACTGAAAGTTAACTCAGACAAATCGCTTGATGATGTTTTGAATGTTCCAAGTAAATTTCTATCCATCATGGCTGCATAGGTGCCAAGGGTCATATCCTTAGAAACATATGTTCCCATCATCATTAAAGTGAGATCTTTAGTAGGGGCATACATAACATCAATCATGGTCATCTGCATGTCCATATCTTCTGGAATAACAGATAAGTTTGCTGGCATGTTTCCCATGGGGTTTGGTAACTGCAAGATATCTGCGTTTGCGATACTATCGCCATCTAAAATAT
The DNA here is from genome assembly GCA_902585315.1 of uncultured SAR86 cluster bacterium. GTDB lineage: Bacteria > Pseudomonadota > Gammaproteobacteria > Magnimaribacterales > TMED112 > TMED112. Next base: position 2,369 of record CACIDC010000008.1, on the reverse strand, counting down.
TGCCACTCATATTCATTAATCCTTGCTTAACCGAAACCATCCAGCCCATATGATGCATATTGCCAGTTGTGCCAACCGGTGTAGAAGAATGGTGTTCAGAATGATGCATATGATCCATCATTTGCATCGATTCATGGTCTTTATGCATGGTTTCATCATCAGAAAGAACTGACCAAGAAATTAATAGGACAATGATTAAGAAATTTTTCATTTGCGCTTAAAAAATAAAATTACACCTGTAGCAGCTGTGAACAGAGCAATGAAAGAAAATATTTTTAAGAAAATATTTCCGATATTGTCTCGTTCATTCCAGTCCATAATGTGCAGACCCCACATAAGATCCCAAATTCGCCATTGCTGTGATCTGATAGCTAGAATTTCACCTGTGTATGGGTTTTGGTAAATATTTATTTCTTCACCTTCCTCATTTTCTGCTATGACTTTATAAAGTGGCAAGTCTCGACCTCTGTACTCTGAGCCAGCCTTAGCTTCTTCAATAATTTCCATATTTAACGGTGTTAAAAGGGTTTCTTCTTCAATTATATTAAAGGCAAATTCTCTGGAAACTTTTTTTATATTTATCGGTGTGGTGACTTCTTCTACTTCCTCAGTTTTGAAGTATTGTTCGCCCCTGACATCTTCAATTTTATTAAATGAAAAGTAAATTCCTGAAATAGTCCAAAGCAAAAGCTGTAATGAGACAGCTAAACTAACATATTTATGAAGTTTTCTAAGACTCATCATTTAATAAATTGTATTAAGAGTTATTTCTTACTTTGAGCAGCAAGAACAATTACAGCATTTGCAACAATCACACATAACGATATTTTAAACTAAAAAATATTAAATTTATCAATAATATTAAGCCTCTTTAGTTTTTAAAAGAAAATAAGCAATAGGATACAAAAAAATTGAGATTAAGGTGACTGCTGGACCAAATGCTTCAAATAAAGCAAAGGTTATAGAGCCCAAAATAAATAAAATTGCTATTTCTGTATTGCTTTTAATATATCCCTCATTCATTGCAGCTCTATATATCAAATAATTTACTGGTAGATAAAGCAAAACACCTGTTATTGCTCCAGGGCTAAAGTCTGCATAGTAAAAACTAAAAAAAACATGAAAAATGGCATTAACAACCTGAGTCGTCATCACAAAATATAAAACAAAAAGAGCGCTAGCTCGGTTTTGTTTAATTTGATGAAAAAAGATTAATGCCAGCATAAAAACAGCAAGCCTTATCAGCATTTCTTCAGAAGTGTATGGGTTGTTATCAAGAAAATAAGTTAGCCGCCAATCTCTAAAGTTAAAAAAAATGTGTTCTTCAAAGTGATGAACCAGATAAACGAGGGGGCTCAAAATTATAAGCTGTCTAAAGAGCAGATTATTTCGAAAAAGTTTCATTTCAAGAATAAGGGCTTTACGGCCACATCGATTTCATGGACTTTCGCCATAAAACGATAAATGAAATATAAAAAATAAGAGAAAGTATTAAAAAGGAGTAGCTTGATACAGTTACTGCAGAAGTATCTTCAATATTTGCATCTAAATTTAAAGGTGGTTTTTCTTTTAAATAGCTAAAAGGGCTCCCTCTACATTCAGAGTATTCTTGACACCACCTAGGAAGCCTTCCTGTTTTAAAAAATTCTGTCTGACCTGATTCTTTAATTTTCTCTTCAACTTCTTTTATGCAAACAGCATAGAAACCATATGCCCAATGTACATTGCCTAGGAGAGAGTTATCAAAAATATTTTTATCGACGAAGGCTGAAAACGAGTCTGTTTGTTCATTAAAATCAATTTCAACTTTTCCTTTATCATTTAAACCATAGGTTGAAAGATCTGTTGTTGTTGTTTTTTCATAAGTCTTATCACAAATTAATTCGACTTGAAAAGGTATTGTTTTATATTCAAAAAACAACAAAGGTGTTAGAAGAAAAGAGAATCCAACAGAGTGGCTTATGAATAACCAGTGCTTGGCAAGCCTTTTGCTAATTATAAGCAACATCAAACCGCCCACCCAAATCACAAAGATCCAAAGTATTGCTGTAGCAAATAAACCTAATTCATTATCCATAACTTTCTAATTCAAATATCTTACATTAAATTTAATGAGTTTTTATTTCACCTTGGAACATAATAAAGACCGCCCTAAAGAAGAGCCCGTAGGCAATCAACTCGAAACTCTCCTCTATTAAAGTTCTGCTTAATAAATATTCGTGTTCAAACATTGAGCCAATAAGCAATAAACAGAATGAAAGAACAAGACTCAGGCCCACTTGACTCAGAAAATATTTTTTCACTAGATCATAATATTGTTGGTATTTCACGATCATAAATAACAAAACAGGCGCGAGCATTATTGATAA
>CACIDC010000007.1 GCA_902585315.1 uncultured SAR86 cluster bacterium | reverse complement strand
GGAAAAAACGAAAACCAAAAATCCAATAATCACTGTCATAGCAGTAATAAGTACTGCCTGACCAGAGGTATGAATTGTATTTATTTCTGCATCACGCTTTGAAATCTTTTGTTCTTCGCGAAACCTCCACGCAATATGGATCGCATAATCAACTGACATACCAACAGATATAGAGGCAATAGTTATTGTCATTATGTCTAAAGGAATTGAAAAAATGCTCATAAATGAAAATACAAACCCAACAGCGATAAGTGGAATAAATAATACAATTAAAGATGTAAGAAGTGATTTGAAAAGAAGCAATAACATCAAGAAGATTGTGCCGAACACAAAAACTAAAGAGGTTATTTGAGAACCAAAAAGACTCTGCAGTAAATTATTGTACAAAACTCCTAAGCCACTAAGCTGATATTCAACATTAGTGTTTTCTAATTTTGTTTGTAAATAGCTATCAATTTTTTCTAACAATATATTTCTATTGATATTTTCAAAGCTATCGATAATTCTGAAAGTGATTCTGGCACTCCTATCATCGGGAGATATATAGCTAGCTAGTAAATCCTTAGCTTTTTCATTGGTAAGTAGAGAATTTCTAACAAAAGCTAGTTCAAGATCACCCATTTCTGTAAAATCGTTAAGTTTTTCTGCCAAAAGAACACCATTTACTATACTGAGGTCTTTCCCCAATTCAGGCATTTGATTTAGATCAGCTTGAATGCTTTTCAACAATCTCATATTTTTTTGCCGCCACCAATATTGACTGGTTTCTGAATCCTCACTAAAAAAGAAATCGTCCTCATCAATTAGTATTTCTTCTTCAGGAAGTGTAAAAACTAAATCTATTGGGGTTGTGCCCCCCAACTCTTCATCTATAAATTTCATACCCTGATGAATTTCTGTCGACTCATTGAAGTAATCAATAAATCTGTTTTCTACTTTTAAGCCTAATGAAAGGTAAATAAAGACTGGAATTAATAAAAAGATCGCAGGAATTCCAATAGTTTTAAATACCTTTTTCGTATTTGAATAAAGATACCTGTAATAAATTTTTGAAAGTGAAAATTCAGATGATTTAGCTATGCCTTTAAAACCAATTAGAACTGGAATAAATACAAAGGATACAATTAAATTTACTACTACACCCACTGCCATCATCTTTCCAAAATCAATCACTGGTTGGATATTGCTTAGTAAAAGTGATAAGAAACCGACCATTGTCGTTAAGGCGGTGTATAGGCAAGGTATAAAAATTTTTGCAAGAGATTCTTCATCGGCAAGATTATTAGCCCTTCCCTCTCTGAGTTTAACAATCATGTGCACTGAGACAGCAACTGATGAAATAAACAATAAGGCTAGGAAATTCGATGAAACAATACTTATTGGCCAATCAAAGTAACCCAAAAGACTTATCGTTAGATAGATAACCAATGAAGCATTAGACATAATAATAAATGCCGACCAAAAATCCTTAAAAAACACAATTAGCAAAACAAAGAACATTAGGAAAGTTAGGCAACCAAAGATTAAAACATCGTTTTTAATGAAAGAAATTGTATCTGATACGATCATAGCTGGTCCTGCTAAATAACTTTTAAAATTGATTTCTTTGTTTAAGATGTCTCTAATTTGTTTGACTGTAGTGTCGTAGTCCACTGCATCATCTAAATTTATTTGCATTGCAACCGCTGTGCCACTGTTATTCACAATTAATTCGTTAAATAATGGACTTTCAATCAACTCTTGTTTTGCGCTATTTAGATCCAAGTCATCAATAAGTAAATACTTATCGTTTGTCGCTGATTTCACCAAAGAAAGTTTTGGTTGCTCAAATAATGGTGCATCTAGAACAGATATCACATTCGCAACATTCACAACTTGTTCAAGTTCAGCTTCAAGGTTCCTCAGATTTGCTAAACTCACATTTGAAAAAATATCGTCGTTACTAAGAGCTATTACAAGAAATTCTGAAGAGGAGAATCTTTCGTTGATCTGCTCATATAATTCATAACTCAAATCATCCTCGAGCACCAATGTTTCTGATGAAGCATCAAACCGGAAATTATCAACCCATGAAAAAAGACTAATGCAGAGCGCTGAGATCAATATAAAAGTTGTGTTTTTATTTTTAAGTATAGATTGGAAAAAAAAATTCATTTGTTTTTTGCGCAATCAGGTGATGGTATAAAATCAGGTGATTCCTTCCACTCATCAACTGTTTTTGAAACGATTGAAATAGCATGAATTTCACTTACTAAATTCTCTAAAGCTTTATAGACAAGTTGGTGTCTTTTAATTAGATTAAGGCCGTCAAAATCGTCTGATACAACGATTAGCTTAACATGTGATACGCTGCCTCTATATCCACCATGATTAGGGCTTTCGTCAACAATTTCTAAATGGTTACATTTAATATTTTGTGAAAGATTTTTATTAATACTCTCAATCATCTTTTGTCAGACCTTGTGATTTATTCTTCCTTGAAATTGGCAGATCATTATCATCAACAATTTCATAATTTGTTATCACTCTTGCTCTACGTACATGCTCTTGAAAAAAATACTTTATTGCTAGGTAGCCAAATATGAAACCACCTATGTGAGCAAAATAAGCTACACCTGTATATGAACCACCAGCTGCTGAAATAAACTGCCCAATAATCCACATTAATAGAACTATGTTGGCTGGAACTTTTATAAACTGAATAAATATAAAGAACCACAAGAAAACATTTATTTTTGCCTTCGGGTACAGAACGTAATATGCCCCCATAATTCCTGCTATACAACCACTCGCTCCAATCATTGGCACATCCATACCTCCAGAAAAAAATGCTTGCAGAAAGGCGGCAGATACGCCCCCGAGGATGTAGAAAATTAAAAAATTTATTCGTCCTAAATAAGATTCAATATTATCTCCATATATGTATAAAAAGAGCATGTTTGAGAGCAAGTGCATCCAGCCTGCATGTAAAAATGCAGATGTCAAAATCGTGTGGAAGTTCTGCATTTCAAAGAAAACACTCGGTTTTACACCAAACTCATTTACAAGCATTTGATTGGCTGAACCAGTCAGTGAGAGCTGATAAAAGAAAACAAGAAAATTTAGAGCAATCAATGACCATGTTAAATACGGTCTATTTGGAGTTGGATTCTCATCTGAGATAGGCAGAAAAACAAACATTATTTCATCGGTACTAGAGAATTTATAAATTGCTCTGCCACTGTGTCCCAAGTATAAGTTTTGGATGAATTGAATGTAGATGTTCTATCAACTTGCAGAGCTCGCTTCACTGCATTTTCTAAATTTTTATCATCTAATGATCCATTTACACCCTCAATAACTATATCTTTTGGACCAGTTACATTAAAACCTGCCAAAGGAGTTCCACACGCCAATGCCTCAATCAAAACTATACCAAAAGTATCAGTTAAAGATGGAAAGACAAAACAAGCAGCATCTCTGTAAAAGTCAGCAAGCTCTTTCCCCTTTTTGAACCCTACAAACTCTACATCTGGATATTTTTTGGCATAAGATTTTAAACTTGGACCACCACCAACAACTACCTTTGGCAAATGCGATGGCATTTTTAAAAATTCTTCAATATTTTTTTCTACGGCAACTCTTCCAACATAGAGTAAATACTTCTTTTTGCCTCCATCTGGACAAGGATAAAATATTTTTTCATCGAAACCTCTCGACCAAAGAACTAAATCTGTAAATCCGTCTTGTTCAAGTTCCTCTTTATGGCTTATGGTGTTTACAAGTGTTTTTGTAGCCGGATTATGAAACCATTTTAAAAGACCTTTGGTCACGTCTAGGCCAATACCAAATCTCTCATAAACATATTCGGGAAACTTCGTATGAATGCAAGTGGTATAAGGTATGTTGTTTTCCAAGCAATAGTGTCTGCCTGTAACACCAAGCGGCCCCTCAACTGATATATGCATATAATCTGCATCAAATTTCTCAATTTTCTTTTTAAGGTCCCAAAAATTCCATGCAACGGAAATCTCAGGATAGTTTGGCAAAGGAAAGGTATGAAACATTCCTGGATGAATAACCTCAACCTTAAAATTTTTTTCTTTTAATTTTTTTACGACAGTTGTCATGGTTGTCACAACTCCGTTTACTTGAGGCTCCCAGGCATCTGTAATGATTAATATCTTTTTCATAAAGTTGAGATCGTTTCTATATCAAAATTTTCGTCGACTTTTATTAATTTAAAAGTTCCATCCATTTCTTCAACTATAGCAGAACATGATTCTACCCAGTCACCTGTGTTCATGTATACATGTGTTTTATATTTAAGTATTTCTGGCCTATGGTTATGGCCACATATAAGGCCGACGTAGTTGCCCTCGAGACATTCCTCTTTCACTAATTTTTGAAATCCACTTGCACCAGATACTATCTTTTTGGTTAAATTCTTAAGGTATTTTGACATAGGTCTATTGATCATTATAAGAATGTCATAAAGCATGCCCCCAAATTTAGATATCCACTTAGCATTTGAAGTCACAGCATCATACTGATCACCATGAAGAATTAGTAATTTACCATATTTACTTGATACAAAATCATGCCTTTCTTTGTGTTCAAATTTTTTAAGCACACTAATTATTTTTTTATATACCTCATCTTTTTGCATTATTTCCTCAAGGAGGGGCTGATCTCTCAAAGGGTCGTCATGATTTCCAGATATATAAAAAACGTTAGCTCCCTTTACATATTTAGATTCGAAAATGTTTAAAATTTTTTGATGGCTATCAGGCCAATAAAATTTGTCTTCCATGGACCAAAAGTCGATTATGTCGCCAACCAAATACAAGTTTTCGAAATCGGTGTTTGTTAAAAAATTTTCCAATTTTTTATTTTGACAGCCGTTGAATCCAAGATGGATATCGGATAAAAAAACGGACTTGTATTGATTATTATTAGTCATTCAGCATTATTTTAATCTATGTCTCTCAAACAAAAAGGAAAAATTTCTTTTTGATTAATCAAAAACAAAAAATTTGTTCAATTTAATAATTTTTATTTAGTGCATCAAAATAAAACGCGACAGTTTTTTCGTGTAATAAATTAGATGTGAGAAATACGTTTTTGGGCACCTCTTCACTGTCAGCTAATTCTTTTATTTTTTGTTTTAGTAAATCAAAATTATTGAATTCTACCTTACCTTGTGGAAAACACATTTCAAGTATTTCACCAGATCCACCGTGATTCCAGCCTGCTATCTTTTTTTCCATCATTGCAGCCTGCAGTAGTTTCATACCAAATGCTTCAGGCTTTGAGGAAAGATTTAATACAATTTTCGATAAACAATAAATCTCACGTAAATCATCTTCTACATCATAAAAATAAACTCGATTCTTAAGCCTATAATCCTCTATTAATTTCTGTAGAGATTTATAGTACTTAGGTTTTGCTGAATTGTAGTTTCCCAATATCAAACCTGCAAAGTCATTTGGTAAATCAGATAAAAGTTTTATGAAAGATTCTTGACCTCTCCAAGATGAAAGTTTTCCTGGATAAGTGATTAATTTTTTACCCTTTAAGTTTGGAAGTTTTGCATAAAATTGATCAATAAAGTCTTGAGTTGGAGAAAATTTAGGGTAAAAAAACTTTTCATCTGCTCCTTCGAAAATAAGTCTTGTAGGTTTTTTTAAGTATCTTTGATAATTTTTATTTACGTATTTATCAACTGTTTTGGATATAGATATAACCCTATCAAAACTAGCCATAATTCGGCTATAAAAAGGAGTACTATATAATCCATGAAAGGTTGAAAATATAATGGGTCTGGGATTTTTGAGGAATAGCTTTGATGTTTGTAAGACCCAAGCTGGTATCCTTGACCTTATGTGAACGATATCTGGTGAAATTTCATTAATGATGTCCGCAAGTTTTTTTGCTTGCAATAATGTAAATATACTTTTTTTGGATACTTGCAAATGGATATGAGCACCACCATCTTTAATAATATTTTTAACTTGCCTACCGCCATTGGAAATTACGTAAGATTCATGCCCTTTATCAACAAGGTATTTATTAAAATCTAATACTCCTCTTTCAACTCCACCAGTATTAAGAGTTGGAAGTATCTGAATGATTTTTAATTTACGCATCGAGATAATTTATTCTTATTCGACCATATCTGGTTTCTTCAAAATCCACTTTTATTTTTGTTAACGCCTGATTTACTATCTGAATCATTTTTGCAGAGTTGCCGCAGATTACGATTAATGGTAATTCTTCTTGGTGACTTAATACAAAATCTTGGACCATTATCTCAACATCGTGGTGCCTAATGCCATGAAGGTCTAAGTGCAATATTTGATTTTCAAAAAATGTTTTCAATTATCTTTATATATTTGCACAAAAGTATAATCGGGTGAATCTTTATAGGCTCTAGCCATTGCAGGAGTATTGAATATCATTGCTGGGGTCCCATTTTCATCCAGTGCTATTACACCGCCATCAGCACCCATGCTTTTTAGACGATCAATTACTATTTGAGCGGCTTTTTTTACATCTAGCTTTTCATATTTCATTAATACGCAAATTTCTTTTGCAACATTTAAACGAATAAAATATTCTCCATGCCCTGTTCCAGATACTCCGCAAACGCCGTTTTCTGCCCAAGTGCCAGCCCCTATGATCGGAGAATCTCCAATTCTGCCAGGCATCTTGTTTGTCATACCCCCAGTTGAAGTTCCTGCCGCGATATTGCCATAAGCATCTAAAGCAACAACACCCACAGTTCCCTTCTTTGAATTTGTTTTAATTTTATTTTTTGCTCTTTGTAGTTTCTCTTCAGAGTAAAAATAACTAGGGCTTACAGTCTCAAGACCTGCTTCTATTGCAATTTTTTCTGCACCTTTGCTTGAAAACATTACATGTTCAGTTTTTTCCATAATATATCTTGCTAATTTAATTGGATTTTTTACGTTTGTAATCGATGCAACTGCTCCAGCATTAAGATTTGATCCATCCATAATAGATGCATCCATTTCTTGTCTTAATTCTGATGTATACACAGACCCTCTGCCAGCATTGAATAAGGGGTTATCTTCCAAAATAATTATGGCCCTTTCGACAGCATCTAAACTCGTTCCACCTTCTAACATTAACTCATACCCTGAATCTGCAGCTATGTTTAATGCTTCCTCAATTCCTTCAATTTCTTCTTCTGTCATTGATGTAAACCATCCAGCACCACCATGAATTACTATTGAAATATCTTTGGTATCAGAAATTAGGAATAATGGAGAAAAAAAGAAGAAATTAATTAGAGTTTTTTTGATAATATGCAACATAGTCAATTACTAGTTTCTGAGAATCATAACATGGGTCAGCATCATTGAGCTTGCAATACTCTTCAGGATTGGGATTGTAAGCAGGATAATGGCCACCAACAGCCGCATTCAATAGCATGTGAAATTTCTCTAAAAAGGGGTTAGGAGCAAGGTTAGGCAAAGACGCATATTGAACATTGAATAATGAAACTCCGTTATATACCCACTCGAAGCCTTGCTCATCCCATAACAGGCTGATCACATTGTGGTTTGTTGGGTCGCTTGTGTAATCCTGCGGTGTTAGAGAAGTCCATCTTGTATAATATCGATGAAAATCATGCCCATAATGAGCTGTTGTGTTGATTTGATCAATTAACTTGTCTTTACCTTCAAATAAGTCAATTTCACCACTTCTTGGCCAGCCTCCGTATCTATCATCTTCTGGCATCATCCATATTGCTGGCCATACACCATCCATAGCGGGTGCAGAAAACCCAACATCTATTCTTCCAAATTGAAACGTTTGACCATCTTTTGATCTAAGTCTTGCACTGTAATATTGATCCTCCGATTGACTATATTTCGGGACAATATACAGACACCCATTAACAACATAAACATTTTCCGAATCACCAGTGTAAAGTTGCCATTCACTGTTACCCCATCCTGGTATACCATATTGAGAACCATCGCCATACATATAAGACCAAACACTTGTATCAAGTGCGTCTTCATCGAATTGATCTTGCCAAGTTAACGTATAATCATCGTATTGATTTGGTGAATTCTTGGGACAAAAATCAACTGATGGTGCCGGTGTTGGCTCAGGAGCCAAACCTCCTTCTATCACAACATTATCGTAGAGAACTCCACTTGGATTATATGCAGTTGCAACATTGTTATATCCAAACTGAAAGTAGAAACCCTGTTCTGCCGTTGAATCTACTTCTGTTGTTAATTCATGACTTGACCAAGAGCTTTTTGAAATATCAGTAACATCTTTGGATATGTATTCAATCGTACTAAAACCAGCATTGGGATCTAGCTTCTTGATGAATGCTTTAGCACTTGATGGAGCTGTAACCGCATATTCCTCTGCTTCAGGTCGTTTAGCATCAAATGAAAAAGAAAAATCACCATCAAAAGAATCGTTGATAATAAATTCTCTATAAACACTTGTTTCTAAACAATAAGAATTGTGGTCATCATTGTAATTACTGAACACATTTAGATATTGAACGCCACCGTTTTGACCTGCTTCTCCAGTAGAAATACTACTAATGTTGTCTCCATTTGGTGCTGGACTTACTTGGTAACCATCGATATAAGTTGAACAATCAGGCTGAAACCTATTAATGTATGCTTTCCAAGGGCTTATTGTATCTGCATCTAAAGCATAATCTTCAAAATCATCTTCATATAACGTATTAGGTGCCGGTGTTGGTTCTGGTGTTGGTGCAGGTGTTGGTGCAGGTGTTGGTGCTGGTGTTGGTGCAGGTGTTGGTGCAGGTGTTGGTATCGGATAAATGCCCTCATTTGTGCCGGACGAACCTCCAGAGCATGCCGTAAGTATTATCAGAAAAAAAGCATTAATTAGAATTGATATTTTACGTGTCATTTATATTTCTATTAATTACAAAAGAAAACGAGATTAGGCTAGATTATATCAGCACTCAACTATATGTAAATCATTGACATAATGAGCCAATAGGTTTATTTTTTTAACGTTTTAAACACTATTGGGGAAACATGAATTATCTAGAAAAATTTCTAAAAACTTTATTAATATCATTTTTACTTATGCCGCTGATTGCACAAGAATCAGAGGACGAAGATGAAGGCCTAGAAGTAGTTGTTACTACAGCTACAAAAACAGAAAAAGATATTCTTGATACAGCTCAAGCTGTAACAGCATTATCTGGTAACCAGCTTTTAGAGTTGGGTCTAAACAATATCAAAGATTTAAATAACATGATCCCTGGTTTGTATGTGCAAAATACAGATACGAATGCTCCAATTATTACACTAAGAGGAATTAGAACAGAAAACGTTACTGAATTAGGCGATCCTGCTGTCGGAATTCATGTTGATGGTGTTTATGTTGCAAGACCACAAGCTGCAAATGCTTTGATGTTTGATTTAGAAAGAACAGAATTAACAAGAGGACCACAAGGGACGCTTTATGGAAGAAATTCAGTTGTAGGTACATTAAATATAGTTACTGCGAAACCTAATTTTGATATCCAAGGAGGCTCTTTAAATCTTGTTGGGGGGCAATTGAATGAAGCCGGGTTAAGAGCTCATTACAATCTTCCTATAAATGAAAAATTAGCTCTGAGATTTGCTTATATGGAGCAATCAAAAGATTCATTCATTGATGGTTTTTGGGATGGTTCTCAACTGGATTGGAGAAGACTACCTTCTGATGTTAGAAATCAATTTCAAGTAATAACAAGCCCAGATCAGAGAAGTTATTTATCTGATTACGCATGGTATCTTGGTTGTTCAACCCAACCAGGCAATGGGTGTGGTCAGGGAAATTTCTCAGATCCTTACAATAAAATAGCAGCTGATCCATCTGAGTTTTATACGGCTATTAAAGATAGTGCATGGAGAATAAGCGCGACTTATGTTGTTGATGATAATTCGGATCTAAATATTCAATTTGAAAATTACGAGGATAATGGTAAAGGCTGGACCAATGTTTTAAGTTGCGAATTAATGAGAACAAGGACTGGCTTCATTGCTAAAGATCGTCCGGCAAATACATGTACTGACATACTAGGTTCAGAAAATAGGTATCAATCTTATGCTAATACACCTGGTTTTAATAAAATGAATATTGATTCGTTTAGAGCAATATATAAACGCCAATTGAACGAAACTACAAACTTAACAGTTAATTATGGTTACCAAGAACTTGAACAGTCTAGCCAATTTGAAATTGATGGAGGCGTCAATTATCAATATGGTATGGCCTTTAACATTAATAGACTTCTTACAGAATCAAATGTACTTGATGCTTACATTACTGGAGCAAATGAAGAATGGGCATGGGTTGGTGGAATATTTACCAGCACTGAGGATAACGACATGCTTGCTAACTTTACTGCCGAATTAAATGGACATGATTTCTTTTGGCAACCTAACAGAGAATTAAACCACTACGCAGTTTATGGACAAGCAACTTATGCCTTAAGAGATGACTTGTTCTTTACGCTTGGTGGAAGATTCTCATACGATGAAAAATCAGATGTTGGCGGTAGAAACATTAATTGTAATACGGGAAATGGATGTTACCCACAGATCTACGACACAGGCGGAAATCCGTTTGATGCTATTAATCAACTAGCACCTGATTATTGGATACAAATGGGAAGAATGATTGATGGGGTAGATTGTGTTGCCCCAATGATTGGATGTGGTGTAGTTGTGACAAATAATGATACTTCACAATCTTGGGATAATTTCTCTTGGAGACTTGGTCTTGATTGGGATATGAGTGATACATCTTTTATGTACGCGTACCTAGCTAATGCCTACAAATCAGGAAGCTTGGCAGATGTATATGTAGCACCAAGTAATTCTATTTTGTATTCAGAAGGACAAAGAGTAGATTTAAATTATGATCCAGAATATGTCACTACAGCGGAGTGGGGAATTAAAGCAAAGAACGAGGAAAATACTTTAAATTATGCATTTAACGCTTTTTATACAATTTATGATGGTAAACAATTTACAGGTAATTTGCCTGTTGATGTTGTAGAAGTTTATGGTTACGACTCAGATCCAAATTCACCAACTTTCGGTCAATTTACTTACTTCGATCAAGGAGTAACTCTATGGACAACTGAAAATTTTGGTGAACAAACACACTGGGGACTAGAATTTGAATATAATTGGTTACCTTACGATGGTGGTAAGTTATCAGGCTTTGTAACAAGTTACCATACTGAATTTACCGAAGACTTCATTACAATGTGGAGATATGGTCAAGATGCATTATTTGGTCGTGACTATGGAGCTTCAATAGATCCAACCAATCCAAACAATTTTGTTAATTTGAAAGGCAATGAGGCACCATATACTCCAGACCTTGCTTTTACAATTAGATTTGAACATACATATAGACTTCAGAATGGTATGGAATTTAAACCTGGAATGAATTATCACTGGGAATCATCTTCTTATGTAACTCCATGGAATATGGATAAACATCTTAATGACGAAGGTGGTTGTGATGGTCCTAATTATTTCTGTCAGCCACTGGAAAATTACACAGATAAAAGAGATAGATGGGAAATGTATGACTACTTTTTAACTTTAGACTCAAAGCAAAATTGGTATATTCAATGGGCTTCTTATAATGCTAAAAGCGAAATTGTACCATGGTATATTGGTATAGAAGATGGTATCCCAAGAGGAGCATACTCTGCACCATCACAGAAAGTCATTAGGTTCGGATACTACTGGTAACAATAATTTTTAGTTAAAATAAAAGGGAGGCTCGCCTCCCTTTTTTATGAAAACAACAGACTTATCAGACAAATATCCAGACAAACATTTTTTGTTAGACTTTCAATGCTTCTCAAAAACAAAGTCAATACATGGACAAATATCTACTGTCTTCTGTCCAGATGATAATTCTTATGTAAGAGATATGCTCTCAGAAAATGGACAACAAAAAATTTTATTTATTGACGGTGCCAAATCAAAAAAAGTTGCATTGCTTGGAGATAACTTAGCAGAATTAGCTATAGCAAATAATTGGAAAGGAATAATTGTCAATGGCAGGATTAGAGACGCTGAGATTATATCTGAAATGGAAATGCCAGTTTTTGCACTTGGAACATGCCCAAAGAAAAGCTTAAAAGAAAATAAAGGTGAAAAAGATGTCGAACTGTCAATTGATGGACTTAGACTAAAACCTGATGATTGGGTTTATGCCGATATCAACGGCATCTTAATATCAGACTCAAAGCTCGATATTTAGTAACAACTTAAAACTACATCACCTTCATCCCTGGAGATGTTTGCTTTAGAAATATCTATATCAAGTGGCCCCTGTGTTGCTAAGTACATAGGTAGGTTAACTTTTGTTAAATCCAAATTACTGTAATTGGTGAAACACTTTAAAGGGATGCTGTAATCTCTGAAGTCCTCTGAAATCTGCAAAAATTTAGTTAAATCAACGACAGGAAAACAACCAACACCACATGAGAGAATATATTTAACTTCACTATCCATATCATTTACCCGCGCGTTGAGGTTTATATAACCGTCAGAAAGAGAGCTCAAATCTAATATTTCTTTTGAAAGTAAAAAGAAACTATTAAGGTATTCAGATTTCTGCACGTTGATTTTTAAAGTATCGTCCTGAATATTTACATCTATAAGATCAATTGAGATTAAATCATTTTGAGAGCTTACTTTATTGCTCGAGATCTGAACCTCAGCTAGGTTACTTTCCCTTATGAAGCCGATAAACTTATCGTTAATAGTTCCATTCATTAATTCAATAGAATCTATTTTTTGTTCAGAATTTTCACCTTCATCTAAATTATTAATGAAGATTTCTTCCTTATAAGTTAATCCATAACCAAAATTGAAAAGCGGACTTGAAGTAGCATCAAAATAATTAAGATTTGCTTGCTTAGTATTTCTAGGCCAACTGAAAGGTAGTTTCCCTGAAAAATCATAATCGTTTTTTCCATCATGGAATAATACATCAGTCATACCTCTTGATTCTGTTCCTGGCAGCCAAGCAACAACAAAGCTATCTGATAAATTTATTTCTCTTGTTACCCATAATGGTCGTCCAGTCAGAAAAATAGAAACAGTCGGAATTTTTTTCTCTTTCAGTAAATTTAAGGCTGAAATGTGTCGGCTTCCATCAAAATTTAAATTTTGCCTATCTCCTACACCCTCGGCATATGGTTGCTCTCCATACACAACAATAGCAACGTCATATTCTTTATTAACTTGTTTTAAATTTTCAACATAATCTACGTTTCCTCGACCAGCTTTTTCAACAAGTGCAGCTAAAAATGGTATAGATCCAGGAAAATCAATATTACGATTATTAGTTCCTTGCCAATCAAGAGTCCAGCCACCTGTTTGAGTTTTGAGAGAATTAGCATCGGCTCCAACAACTAATATTTTTTGGCCATTTTTTAAAGGCAAGACACTATTATTATTTTTAAGCATAACCAAAGATTCTCGAACAGCTTGTCGGGCTATATCTCGATTATGTTTCAAGCCTACTTCCTTAAAAGGTGAGTTTGATGGTCGTTTACCATCAAACAAACCAAGTTTTTGTTTCACTGAAATTATTCTCCTTACCGCATCATCTAACCTTTCAATTGAAATCTCTCCATTTTTTACTTGACGAAGAGTATTTCTATAAAGATCTTTCCAGTTTTCTGGGACCATATTCATATCTACTCCAGCATTTAAAGAGGCTGGACAACTACCATTTGAACATCCAGGAATTTGTCCATGTCCATTCCAATCTCCAACAACAAAACCATCAAATTCCATTTGATTTTTTAGAACTTCAGTAAGTAAGTAGTAATCACCATGTACTTTCTTTCCATTCCAAGAATTGAAACTAGCCATTACAGTTTGTATACAAGCATCTAGGGCACTGTAGTATGGTGTTCCATGAATCTTTTTAAGTGTTTGTTCATCAACTCTTGTATCACCTTGGTCAAGAATATATGCCGCAGAACTATTGAGAGCGGTTCCTCCATCTCCTAAAAAATGCTTTGCTGTACCAATAATTTTATTATCAGCTAAAAAACTTTCTCCACTTCCTTGCAATCCATATATAAAAGCTTCCCCAAGCTTAGAAACAAGTCCAGGACTTTCTGAGTAACCCTCGTATGTTCTGCCCCACCTGTAGTCTTGTGGAACAGTTACTGTTGGAGCAAAGGTCCAATAGATACCTGTTGCAAGGACTTCCTCAGCTACAGCTGCCCCAATATCTTTTAGAAGTTTCTCGTTGGCTGTTGCACCAAGGCCAATATTGTGTGGAAAGATTGTTGCTCCAAGAACATTACTGTGTCCATGAACAGCATCAGTTCCCCATAGAATTGGAATATTTGCTCCGCCTCGGTTTGTTGATTCAATATAAAAATCTTCTGCTAGTTGTTTCCACTCATCAGTTGAGGCTTTTTGATTGCCATTTGGGGATGTGTTGCCACCATTTAATATGCCTCCTATTGGAAATCTTTTTAAATCTGATGGACTTATGAAGTCTAAATCTGCCATGATGGTCTGACCTACTTTTTCTTCAACAGTCATGCCCATCATTACTTTTTCGACAAAATCTGGATCACCTACTGGGCAAGAATTTACTCTTTCCCAATTAACATCTTGCGAATGACTGAAAGCAGCAAAAAATAAAAAAATTATTAACTTTCTATGCATAGGTAATGTAAATTGATGCAAGAATCAGAACAATCACAGTTGAACCAACATTAAACAGATTAGAGGTTTTAAAGTCACTAGCTGATAAATTGAAAACTTTTTTATTCTCTTTTTTCGGTGAAAGCAGTCCACTCACAACAAATGCAAGAAAAAACGATATTGCCATTTGATGCATAAAAGGTTCAATTAATGATTCAGACGTATTTGCAACATACAGCTTCATAACAACACCGGCCACAAGTGCCGCTGCCGAACCCCATAAAACTGAATTTGATGTCGAATTCTTTAAAACTATGGCTGATAAAAATACAAAAAGAATAACTGGGCTAAATAATCCCATGTATTCTTGGACGTATTGAAATGCTGAATCTAAGCTGCCGAGAAATATAGGCGCAACAATAATTGAGATAATTAAACCAACTAATCCTGCTCTTCTTCCAATTTTTACAAGACTTTTATCTTCAATAGACATATCCCCTTTGTAAAGATCCATTGTAAAAATTGTACTCACACTATTTGTCAAAGAAGCTAAGGATGACACAATCGCTGCTACCAATGCAGCAAAAGTTAAACCTAAAATCCCGTTTGGCAAAAGTGAAAGCATTGAAGGATATGCCCTACTTCTGTCACCCTCAAGCGATGGTATGGTAGTACCTTCTAGAGCAACAGCAATCAAACCCGGCAACACAACCACTACTGGCATTAATATTTTTAGAAAACCTGCAAACATCAAGCCGTTTTGAGCTTCATTGAGACTTTTAGCTCCTAAAGCTCTTTGTGTTATGTATTGATTTGTTCCCCAATAGTAGAAATGTGCAATCCACATACCACCAATCAAAACCCATATGCCAGGAAGTTTTACATAATTCCCGTAAGCTTCCGGGTCTTGCTCTTTAGGCACATAAGATAACAATGCATCAAATTTTTCTGGAAATTCTGACTGCAGAATCATAAAACCTTCCCATGCTCCTGAACCGTCAGAAATAGCATTTAAACCCACATAAGAAACATATAAACCTGCAAAAATTAATAGGCTTACTTGAATGATGTCTGTAAAGGCCACAGCTTTTAAACCTCCGTATAGAGAATATGCCAGTGAAAGCAATCCAAGCAAGATCATTGAGAGAATTAGATCTAATCCAGTAAGGTTATTTACTGCTTTAGCACCAAGCCATAAGATTGTTGGCAGAATAACAAAAACGTACATAATTAACATAAGTACGGCTAACAATTTACTGACACGAGTATCATATCTTTGTGATAGCAGTTGTGGCATTGTGAAAACTTGTTGTTTTAAATAAACAGGTAGAAGGAATTTTCCAACTACAATTAATGCAACTGCTGCGGTCCATTCATAAACAGCAATTGCCATTCCAAATGCATAGGCATCACCATTCATACCAATTATCTGATCGGCAGCAATATTTGCTGCAATTAATGAGGTTCCTATAGCCCACCATGGAAGTGATCTTCCAGCCAAGAAATAATCCTCAGGTGTTTTTTCTTGGCCTTTTTTTGACCTTGAAACATATGTCGCAATTGCTATTAAAGCCACTGCATAAAATCCAACTATTAGATAATCTAAACTATTCATGTAACCTCCTTATAACAGAATAATTCAAGTTTCCATACAAAGGAGTATGTTCTTTATTTATTAAATTGATTGAAATATTTTTCAAAATGTTGCTGTGTGCTTTTGATGAATGTTTATTAAATTCTTCTTTAATATAATTGATTGAGTTCATTTCAGAAATAGTTCGCATTAAACTTCCTGCGAAAAAAATGCCTCCCCTAGCATTAAATGTGAGAGCAAGGTCTTGTAATATATTATTCAAAGCTATAACAAAATTATTTAAGATAAATGTTGCTAAATCATCGTCAAGATAGCGGGATACAATTTCCTCAGTAGTTAAATTCTGCCCTGATTTTTTAGCATAGATTTTTTTTATTCCAGTTCCAGAAAGATAATCTTCGAGAACAATAAAATTTTCACAATTATCAATTTCAAATAAATTAGATAAGTGATCGTTGTAAGATCTAGCGTTACCAAGCTCTGTTGGATAGACGTAAGGCACATTTCCAACATACCTCAAAACAGAAAAGCCTAAGCCCGTTCCAGGCCCTATTGCCAAACAAGTTTGGCTGTTGTCCATATTTCCATTTTTGATAACTTTGAAATCATTTTTTGTCATCAATGGTAAAGAATAACCAATTGATTCCCAATCATTAAGAAGGTGGCATTCTTTAATATCTAATTCTTTTTCTAAATCAGTTGCGTTTAATTCCAGATCTCTATTTGTCATTGAGATTTTATTTGCACTTACTGGTCCCGCTGCTGAAATTACAACCTCTTCATAATTACTCTTTGAATTAATGTCATGAAGAGCATCAAAAATATCTTCGTTTGTATCTACTTTAATTTTCTGAATGTCAGATATCGTCATAGAGCTTGTATCCCCGGCTCCTGCACGCAAGTTTGTGCCGCCTAGGTCTATTAGAAGTTTTTCTGTATTCAAAAGCTGTTTCCCCGGATAGTACAAATTATATATAAAAATATAATTATTCCTATTGTCTAAAAATAAGCTAATCTACAAATAAATGGATAATTGGCGAAATAAAATAATTTATCAAATTTACCCTCGCTCTTTCTTAGATACATCTGGAAACGGGATCGGCGATCTTAATGGAATAACAAAACAGGCAGACTATATTTCAGATCTTGGTGTTGATTACATTTGGATATCACCGTTTTTTGAATCGCCTCAAAAAGACTTTGGGTACGATGTTTCAAACTATAGAAAAGTAGATAAATTATTCGGAACAAATGAAGATTTTCAGAAATTACTAGAGGTCTTCCACCAAAAAAATATTAAGGTTATTACTGATTTGGTTTTAAGCCATACTTCTGATGAACATGAATGGTTTAAAAATAGTAAAAAACAAGATGCAAATAAATACTCTGACTGGTATGTTTGGACTGATGGTAACCCAAACACTCCACCCAACAATTGGTTATCTGTTTTTGGCGGCAGCTCATGGAAGTGGCATGATGAGAGAAATCAATTTTATCTTCATAACTTTCTTACTTCACAGCCTGATTTAAATTTTCATAATGAAGAAGTTCAACAGCAGATGCTTGATGAAATTGAATATTGGCTAAAATTTGGTGTTGACGGCTTTAGGTTTGATGTTATTAATTTTCTGTATCACGATAGCGCTCTTAGAGACAATCCAGCAAAAGATCCTAAACTTGTGAGACCTCTGGGATTTAACAAGAATAATCCTTATGGTTTACAAATCCATAAATACGATAATACGCAACCGGAAACTTTAGAATATTTAAGCAGAATACGTAAAGTTTTAGATAAATATGATGCGATATCTGTAGGTGAAATCGTTTCTGAGAATCCTTTAAATGTTATAGGCGAATATGCAAACGATCAAAGACTTCATATGGCTTATTGTTTTGAATTTTTATCAGAAGATTTCAACTTTTCAGATACAAATAAAATTGTAGATCAATTTTTTCATAATAACCCGAACTCCTGGCCGTGTTGGTCATTCAGCAACCATGATTCAATGAGAATAGCTTCAAGGGTAAACAAAACTTGTAGAGAGATTATGCAGAAACTCATGGAGTTAAAAGGGAATATATGTATTTATCAAGGTGAGGAATTAGGGTTACAGGAAACTGAAGTTCAATTTAAGGATCTTCAAGATCCTTTCGGCAAGAACTTTTGGCCTGAGTTTAAAGGTAGAGATGGCTGCAGAACTCCTATGCCATGGAATTCAAATGAAATTAACCTTGGCTTTAGTGAGAAAAAATCATGGCTGCCTGTGAATCCTGATTATGCACCTAAATCCGTAGAGATGCAGCAGCAGAATCCGGACTCGATGTTGAACTATACAAAAAAGCTTATTGAACAAAGGAAGAGAGGTTTCGCTACTCAGTAAATTACAGAATGGAAGTTGGGCCAGACATTCTTAAGTAAAATTTCTAAGTAGCGATGAAAACCTAGTTAGATTCTATGCTTAAAATAAAAGAAAATGAACTTTTTTATGTAAATTAAGCTATTTTGTCAATTAAATTAATATTAATTGAAATAAATTTAGTGTTTTTTATGTCTTAAAAGCTTAAATGAAGAAAAGAAATTTAAAGTAATTTTTATATATAATTCATAGATGGCTATTTGGTTTACAGATTATTCCGATCTCGATTTGAATCAAGGTTATGTTGGCCTTGATAAACATCTTGAGATTGAATTCTTAGAATTGGGTGATGATTATTTAAGGGCAAAAATGCCTGTGAATGAAAATACAAAACAACCTATGGGTCTTTTACATGGTGGAGCTTCATGTGTCTTAGCTGAATCAGTTGCAAGTTTCGCTGCCTTCTTATGTATTGACCCAAAATTAAAAACTGTAGTTGGTTTAAATTTATATGCAAGTCACTTAAAGTCAGCAAAATCAGGTTTTGTTTTTGGGAAAGCTAAACCCAAACATATCGGCAAAAGTACATCTGTTTGGGAAGTTGAGATTACGAACGAAAAAGATGAATTAATTACATTAGTAGAGTTCACTGCCATGCATAAGGACATAAAGAAATGAAATTTTTTAGATTATTGTTTCTGCTTTTCCTTGCGCTTCAAACTCAATCTGAACAACTTAAAAATATTCTTTTTGTGGGGAATAGTTATCTTTACTACAACAATAGTGTTCATAACTATGTAGAACTAATGTTAAGAGAACATCATGGGTCTGAAATAGAAACCAAGCTATCTGCAATTGGTGGTTCAAAGCTCCACCATCATAATATTGACCACTTATTAAATCCTAAAAACTTGAATTTAGATCAACAAATTGACTTACTTATAATGCAAGGCGGTAGCACAGAAGTTGTCTTTGAAAGAGATCAAGAAAAATTTATACAAACTGTTCAGCAATATAGTGCAAAAGCACAGAAACTTGGAGTAAAAACTGCTCTTTACATGACTCATGCATTTACGAAAGCTGATAGAAGATTTGAACCAAACCTCATCAAAAAAATTTTAAAAACATATTTTGCAGCTGGAAAAGAAAGCAACTCAATTGTCATTCCAGTAGGTTTAGCTTATGAAATTGCCTACAAAGAAAGGCCTGATATAAAACTACATCACGTAGATGGAACTCACCCAAGCCAACTTGGAACATATTTAGGAGCAGCTACAGTATTTGCCTCTGTCACTGGCAAATCCCCTGAGGGGCTAGAATTTGACTATTATGGTGCTATAAATGATGAAGATAGAGTTTTTCTACAAAAAATTGCGTGGAAAGCCTATGGAAACTGGCAAAGAAGGGTTAAGGTAAAAATTAATGACTGAATTAGTAAACCTAATAAAAGAATCGGCTGAAAAACCGACTATACAATTAGAATCAATAATATTAGAAAGAACCAGAGAATTGGGAAGCTTTGCGTTGGCTTTAATCTACACTGTTGGTCACATTTTCATCGCTATTTTGTGTGCGACTTTTATTTTTAATGCTTCCTTCAATTTAGCAGCTATAGACGCTTTTATCGAACCAATAATAAATGGCTTTTGGTTTTATTTATTGCATCAATTTTTCAAAGAAAAGCTTTCAGATATTCTTTTGACTGTAATTTACACTATAGGCCACATATCAGTTGCCACTTTATGTGCATCAGTGATTTTTAGTGCTCCCCTAAATTTAGCAGCTGTAGATGCTTTTGTTGAGCCCATAATCAATGCTTTTTGGTTTTATTCCCTGCATAAACTTTGGCAAAAAACTAACTCATAGATCTTTTCTTCCAAAGAAAATACCATTGAATCAAAATTGTTGTGCCGATGATTGCTGTGAATATTAAGTAATACCGAATATTTACTGGATCAAGAACTGATAGTCCCATCGGATTGTCAATTGGAAGTCTTTTATTGACCTCGGCAATACCTGGTATCAAATGAAACAAAACACTCCCCGTGTAAGACATTGCTTGAATGTATTTCGAGATCCCAAAAATATTGAATTTTTCAGAGGTTATACCCAAAACAATCGCAATTATTGTAAGTATTGCTAATAAATGGGCAAGATTAAATCCTCCATTTTTGAATAACATCAAAGCAGTTGAAGCAGTTATTAAAGTAGCGACAAGGTAAAATTTGCCGAGGTTATTTTTACTTTTAATAAAGCCTTGGGTAGCAATGATTAATACAGCTACAATTATCGCTAAAGTCCCTAAAATAGTGTGTATCCAGCCGATTAATGATATTTCCACATTGCCCTCAAAACATTGGTGGAGCCAAGGGGGATCGAACCCCTGACCTCAACACTGCCAGTGTTGCGCTCTCCCAGCTGAGCTATGGCCCCAGAACCGCTATTTTAAATAATTTTAGTGCTTTTTAAAATATGTTTTAAAACTTGAAAAAATCGTTTAATTCTAGTTAAATAGTCTTAACGAGAGGGGTTTTCAATATGACCAAGATTAAATATTTAGTTTTATTAATGTGTGCAGTTGTTTTTTCTGTGAATTCACAGGAAACAGCTGATAACAATGATGTAGAAGAAGTCGTTGTTACAGGTACTCAAATTAAAGGTGCCCGTATTAACGAAGCATTGCCTGTAACAGTTATTACAGCTGATGATATTGACGATAGAGGTGTCAATTCAGGTGATGAGCTTTTAGCTACTTTAACCGAACAAGGTGTAAACCAGTTTAACGACGTTGGTTCTAACGGGGGTGGTGTTAACGCCTCGAGGGGTGATGTTGGTGCCTTTGATATAAGATCTTTAGGTACTGGTAATACACTCGTACTTTTGAATGGTAGAAGAATGATTTCTACTCCTTCATATCAAACTGAAAATATCGGAGGAAGTTTTGTACCTGTTGCAACAGTTAACTCAAATAATATTCCAGTTTCACTTGTTGATAGAGTGGAAATATTAAGAGATGGTGCAGGAGCAATTTATGGATCTGACGCTGTTGCAGGTGTTGTCAACAACGTACTAGATACAAATTATGTTGGCTTTCAAATGAGAGGTAGATTTCAAAACTGGCAGCATTTCAATAGAGACGATCACAAATTCTCCATGAAATATGGAGAGAATTTTAACGGTGGGGCAACAAACGTTTCGATGTATTTCAGTTTTTATCAAAGAGACAGAGTTGCAGCTTCAGAAGACGAAATAATGGGAAGATGTGACTATGGTGATTTAGTGCCAGAACAATTTGATAGTGCTTTTTACAGATGTTCCTCGAACTCAGCTTTTGGACAATTCGATATGAGTGGAACTGCTCCATATACAGATGGTTCCGGTGAATTCTTAATTAAATTAGCCAGTGATCCAAATTGTATTCTTAATCTTGGAAACAATGTTTGTGCTGCATCAGATTCCTCTGGAAACTATACACACAACTGGAATGGTCAGAGAGACATATTAGGTGCTGTGACAAGACATAATGCTTTTGTCTTCCTAAATCATGAACTAGGAAATGGAAATGAATTGTTTGCTGAATACGGAACTTATCAAAGTGAGTACAACGGAAACAGACATTCTGTATCACATTTCTCTTCAGTTAAATTCGTTGTGCCTGCAACAAACCCTTACAACTTTACTGGTAAAGCACTATTGATGGATAACTACAGATTTGTCGATGCTGGGGCGAGAAATGTAGATAACGATAAAGAAACGACCAGATACTTAGTTGGTGTTAGAGGTGATACAAATACCGGTTGGGATTGGGAGACCGCAGCTACATACTCAGTTGCAGAAGCTTTCGACGTAACTCACAACAGAGTTTCAAACACTCTAATGGATCAGTTACTACACAGAACAGATGAAACCGCCTACAACCCATTTAATGGTGGTGGTGTTTATCAAACAGGATTTGTTTCTCACAACCCTGTTGACTATACTCCTGGTGGCATAGGTCCAGCAATAGTCGATGCTTATAGAGCAAATGAAAGAACTATGACAACTCTGGACTTTAGAATGTCAAAACCTGACATATTTTCAGTCAGAGGTGGCGATGTTGGTATGGCTTTTGGTCTGGAAACTAGAAATGAAACATTTATGGATGACAGAGATCCAAGACTTGATGGAACTATTGTTTTCACAGAGCGTAGAACAAATGGTCAACTTTCAACAAGTGCTGGTGATACATTTCCTTATGTTTCAGACTTAGCAAACAGTAGCCCTACTCCTGATAGTGACGGTTCAAGAAATGTTAACTCAGTTTATCTCGAGTTTGATGTTCCATTGGTAAGTCCTGAGATGAATATTCCAGTAGTGGAACAGTTCGATCTTCAGTTAGCTTATAGAAATGAAGCATATAGTGATTTTGAAGGAACTGGTGTTCCTAGAATAGCTTTTGGTTGGGTCGTAAACGATATCTTAAAAATCAGAGGATCTCAGCAAGATACCTTCAGAGCTCCAAACATGATCACTATTAATGAGAGTATGGTTGTACGTAACAATACAAGAAATGATGCTGCAACACTATATGCTATTGGTCTGGGTATTGATACTGATGATGCAGATGGTAGATACTCAGTACAGAGACAAGCCATGGGAAGCTCAAAGCTTACTGCAGAGGAATCAGAAAATTCTACTGTTGGTCTAGTTTTACAACCTACAGACAATTTAACGATCACTTATGACGTATGGTCAATTGATTCAACAAATACCATCGGTTTATTTGGTGAGGACAATCATATGTTACTGGACCTGTTCTTAAGATTAGGGTCAAATGATATTAACAACTGTGGAGCTGTAATAAGCAACCCTGCTGTTGTTAGACAAGATCCAGACAATCCTGCTTCTTTCTTAGCAGCTGGTTTATGTCCATTTGGTTTAGCTGAAAGAGTCGAGGACAACTATGCTAACTTGAATGATAGAAGCATAGAAGGTAATGATCTCGGTGTTTACTATGACGTAGATACTGCTCTAGGTACATTATCAGTGAAACATCAAGTTTCAATGCTAACTAAAAGAGATCAGAATTATGGTGAAACTCTAAGAACGCTTGACACTGCAATGCAAGACGGATCCCTTCCATTGACAGCAATAGCAGGTTTTGGAGATTTACTCGCAGTAGATGGTGCTCCAAAGAGAAAATCGTATACTTCTATAAGATTTAGAAGAGGAGATTGGGCCTTAGGCGTCAACCAGAATGCAAGAAGTTCAGTCTTCGAAAGCAGAACAGTTGCTCGAGCTGGTGAAATGTGGGAAGTAGCACCATTTAAAACAAGAAATGTTTATGCTGACTACTATACTGACTACAATGATGCAGATCTGAGAATTAGATTCGGCGTAAATAACTATGGTGATGAAAGAGCTCCTTTAGCATCATCAAGAATGGGTTACTTCGAAGATTTAGATAATAATCTAAGAAGGAACTTCTACGTTGACTTTAGAGTAACTTACTAAATGTTAATCTGAATAAGGCGCGATTTATTTCGCGCCTTTTTTTATGAAAAATTCCTTTAATCCAAAAACTTTCGGTTTTTTTATTGGATTATTTTTTTTACTTTTTATTTTACTGACTTCTCCACCTGAGGGATTATCTCAATCCGGATGGTATGTCACAGGAGTAGTATTACTAATGGCTAGCTGGTGGGCCACAGAAGCTTTACCCTTACCAGTAACAGCATTGATACCCCTAGCTTTATTTCCTCTATTAGGCATTTATGATTTTAGCGATGCTAGCAATCCTGCAAAAAGTGCTTTTACAAAAGCAGCTGCTCCATATGCACATCCTAATGTTTTTCTATTCTTAGGAGGGTTTATTCTTGCTTTAGCAATAGAAAAATTAAATCTCCATAAAAGAATAGCTTTGAAAATGCTCATATCAATAGGCACAGATGCAAAATATTTAATTGGAGGTTTTATGCTTGTCAGTGCCTTCATAAGTATGTGGATAATGAATACCTCCACAACACTGATGTTACTTCCAATTGGTTTAGCTATCGCTGGTGTAGTAAGAAAAACTACAAATCTTGATAAAGATTTTCTCAATTTTCAGACAGCTTTGCTATTAGGAATTGCCTATGCTGCGACCATTGGTGGGATCTCAACCCCTATTGGCACAGCACCAAATATTGTTGTAATTAGTTTAATCCAAGAGCAAGGATTAGAAGTATCTTTTAATCAGTGGATGCTTCTTGCTTTACCTATATCTGTCATTATGTTGGTTGGTGGTTGGTTGCTGCTTACAAATATTATTTTTCCAGTAAATATTAATGCCAACGAAGAAACGCAAAATTCTTTGCAAAAAATGTATCTTGATTTAGGAGTTATGAGCGTTGATGAGAAGAGAGTTTTAGTAATATTTATTCTAACTGCCTTAGCTTGGATGTTTAGAGATCTTTTGGATAATACCTACTTGCTCCAAGGTCTTACAGATTATGGTATTGCGATTATAGCTGCACTTGCAGTATTCATTACAAGATCAAGCAAGGGTTCAGGGCTTGTAGAATGGAGTATAACTACAAAACTACCTTGGGGCATTTTAATTTTATTTGGTGGTGGTCTATCAATGGCAAACGCCATAATGAGTTCTGGTTTAGGTAAATGGATAGGTGGTCTCATACCAGACATAAATACTGTGTTGTTAATATTATTAATTGTAGTTTTAATTGTTTTTCTTACCGAACTTACAAGTAACCAAGCAACAACGGCAACCTTTGTGCCTATAATGATAATTTTGGCCACAGTCGAAGGAAATTTATTGCCTGATGGCACAAATAATCTGGGTCTTGTTGCACAACTAGCTATTCCTGTTGCACTAGCTGCAAGTTGTGCTTTCATGTTACCAGTTGCAACGCCTCCGAATGCTATCGTGTATGGTTCGGAAAAATTCACTATTGCTCAAATGATGAAAGCTGGCCTTTATTTCAATATTCTAGGAATATTGGTTGTAACTACTTTCTCTGCCTTTGTGCTACCATTAATTTTCTAAATGTTGAGATTATTATTTCTTCTACTTCCAAATTTAGTATTTAGTCAGGCAAGTTTGATTGACTACCCTCACCCATTTCACTCAACCTACACTAATTCAGGCATCGTTGTCTCACAAAATTATTTATCTTCAGATATTGGGAAGGCAATCTTGGATAAAGGTGGCAATGCAGTTGATGCTGCAATTGCAGTTGGTTTTTCCCTTACTGCCACCCTTCCTAGAGCTGGCAATATTGGAGGTGGAGGTTTCATGCAAGTCTTTATAGAAAAAGATAAAACTGTAATTACCATTGACTTTAGGTCTATGGCTCCGAAATTAGCAACTCGTGAGTTTTATCAAGAAGCAAAAGAAAAAGATGATGACGTAACAAGAAAAGGCTATAAAGCTATAGCAGTTCCTGGGACAGTTGCCGGCCTCTTCAAAGCACATGAACTATACGGAACAATTCCAATGAGTGATTTAATTCAACCAACTATTGATCTCCTAGAGCAAGGCATACCAATTACACAAGACTTATATCTAGCCATAAATAAAGGAAGATATATTCAAAATGATCATGAATCGAACAAAATCTACAAAGAAAATCTTTCGCTTGGGGGAAAGTTAAAAATAGCCGATTTAGTAAAGACATTAAAAATAATTCAAGTAAGTGGGCGAGATGGATTTTATAAAGGAGAAATTGCAGATCTAATTCACGAACAGATGATTATTAATGATGGTCTTATTAGGAAAGAGGATTTAGCTTCTTATGAAGTAAATTTATACCAGCCTATTAGAACAAGCTATCGAGGAAATAAAGTTTTTGCTATGGGTGCGCCATCTGGCGGAGGTATTGTTGTTTTAACAGCGTTGAATGTACTTGAATGTTTTCAACTTTCTCAGTTAACTCCCAATAGTGCTCGAACTTATCATTTAATTGCTGAGGCAATGAAATTTGCACACCACAATAGAGCAAAATATGTAGGTGATCCTAGTTTTTCTAAAATCCCATATGACATGCTTTTATCGAAAAAATTAGCTTGTGAAAAAGCTCGAGAAATAAATCTAAAAAAAGCATCATCACCAAAACAAACAGCCAGAACTGGAAGCAAAATTAATGATTCATATAAGGAATCAAAAGACACCACACATTATTCCATAGTAGACAAAGATGGAAATGCTGTTTCTGTAACATATACTTTAGGATATTCTTTTGGATCAGGTGTCACCATACCTGGTACCGGAATTTTGACAAATAATCAGATGAACAATTTTGCACATAGTTACGGGATAGATGATTCCTATTTTCGCAGTAGTTCGCCAGCAAATAAACTTGAGCCTTTAAAACGTCCTATGAGCACAATGACGCCTGTAATGGTATTTGATGCTGAAGGAAGTTTGAAATTAATTACAGGTTCGCCTGGCGGATCACAAATACCCGGCGTAATTTTACAAGTCTTAATAAACAACCTTGAGTTTAATTTAGATATCGGAGCAGCATCTATGGTGCCCCGTATACATCAAGACTCCCAAAGCTTAAGTTTAGAGTACGAGAAATTCTTAAGTGATGATACGTTAAGAATTTTAGAGTCTTATGGTCACAAATTAGAGTTATCTGACACCATGGGAAGCACACAGAGCATAGAAATCATTGATGGTATGAGATTTGGATACGCTGATTTAAGAAGGCCTAATGCCAAAGTTAGTGTTCAGTAATAATTTCTAGCGCTTTACTTAACCGTTCAATAACTTTTTCTTTTTCTATTAAAAAAATAGTGGAATTAAGTTGTGGTGATTTGGCGCGGCCCAGCAAAGCAACACGCAAGGGTAAACCAATTTTTGGCATAGGTAGAGAAAGGTCATTTTTCGCAGCTTCAACTACCTTTTCAATACTCTCCTCAGTCCATGTTTCTAATTTATTAAGGTTATTTTTGAAATAATCTATGACAGCTTCTGAATTCTTCAAATATTTATCAAAATCCTCTGAATTATAATCATCAAAATCAAGGAGAAAAGGCTTTATAAATAAAGAGATTTCACTAAGATTATTTGCACTGCCCTTACATAGTTCCAATAAATATTCTCCATCATGATGATCATCCAGACAGAAACCGTTTTTCTTATTAAAGGAGTCTAATTCTTGCTTCAAAGAATCAATTTTCATATTAGCAATGTGGGCTTGATTAACAAAGTTAAGCCTCTCAATATCAAAAACTGCTCCTGCTTTTTGGATATCTTGCACTTCAAAGATTTCTACAAGTTTTTTTAGATCAAAAATATCTTCAGTTGTATTAGACCATCCAAGCTTAGCTAACATATTTAGAACTGCCTCTGGTAGGTAACCTTCTTGCCTGTAAGACATTAAATCTGTTGCGGCGTGCCTTTTGGATAGTCTTTTTCTATCCTCACCAAGCACCAATGGCAAATGAACATACTCAAACCCTTCATACCCCAAAGCATTCACAATCTGAATTTGTTTTGGAGTATTGGGCAGATGATCCTCTCCTCTAATTATATGAGTAACATTTTGATAGTTATCATCTATGACATTACAAAAATGATAAGTTGGGGATTCATCGCTTCTTAAAATTACTAAATCATCTAATTCTTTATTCGGAAACTCTATATCACCATAAACCAGATCTTTTACCAGGGTTGAGCCATCCTTATTTATTTTTAACCTAATCGCTCCATCATCCTCATAAGCTTTGTCAGCTTTTACTAATTTAAATGCCTCTTCTTTATATACGCCAAATCTTTCGCTCTGCTTTATGGGTTTTTGATCTGAATTTAGACCCAACCAATCAAGTCCTTGCATAATTGCATCAATATATTCTGGTTTAGACCTTTCTTTATCTGTATCTTCTATACGCACTAGAAAGTTGCCTTTATGTTTTTTTGCAAATACATAATTAAAAAGAGCGGTTCTCACTCCACCGATGTGTAGATATCCTGTTGGGCTTGGTGCAAATCTAGTTATTACTTTCATTTTTACCAACTTATCTCTTTATCAGTTTTTTTACTAAGAATCTCTAAAAATTTTTTGTGCTCGGTAAGATCTTTATCTTTAACATTAAATTCCAAAAATTCCACGCTCTCAGCTTGTTTATCAACGTCTTGTTTTGTTTCTATGGTTTGTGAATCTGTTAAATTAAAAGTTACTTGGCCTCCTGTTAAGTTCAAATATGTATCTGCCAATATTTGTGCATCCAAAAGCGCTCCGTGATGAGTTCTATCATATCCAGAAATACCGAGCCGTGCTGATAATGCATTTAGGTTATTTCTTTGGCCTGGAAAAGTTTTTCTGGCATGTATCAAAGTATCGTATATTGTACAAATATCTCTTATATCTTTTACTTCATGCTTAATTAAATTCAATTCGTTATTTATGAAACCAATGTCAAATTCAGCATTATGAATGATTAATTCTGCTCCTTTTACAAATTCAATAAACTCATCAGCAACTTCCTTAAATTTCGGTGCCTTTTTTAGTTGTTCATTTGTTATATTCGTAATTTCAGCTGCGCCTTCACTCATCTCCTTACCTTCCGGATTTAAATAAGTTTGATATTCTTTTCCAGTTTTATCTCTACCCAAAATTTCTACAGCTCCTATTTCAACAACGCGGTCACCATCTTTAAAATCCAAGCCTGTTGTTTCTGTATCGAAAGAAATAAATCTATTAGACACTTTCAGCACCAATATTAGCTAACTCGTCAGCTCTTTCATTACCGGGGTCGCCAGCATGACCCTTTACCCAATTCCACTGAACATTCATTTTTTCATTTAAATCTGATATCTCTATCCACAAATCTCGATTGGCAACTGGTTTTTTAGCTGCTGTTTTCCAATTATTTTTTTTCCAATTATGGATCCACTCAGTGATGCCTTGTCTCAGATAATTCGAATCAGTATAAAGTTCTATAACCTCATCTTCATCTTTGAGATGTTTTAAAGCTTCTAGAGCAGCCTGCATTTCCATTTGATTGTTAGTTGTTTCAGGATTTCCTCCATACAACTCTTTTTCATCTTCATTAGATTGTATATAAACACCCCAACCTCCAGGTCCTGGGTTACCTTTGCAAGCGCCATCTGTATATACTTTTATAGACATAAATGTTTATTATAAATTAATGCGTATCTTTCATATACCTGCTTACACAGATAATTACATATGGGTCATACAATCGGGCTCTGATATTTCAGTCATAGACCCTGGAGATGCTTCACCTGTAATAGAACTAATCAATACCAATAAACTTAATCTTGTGGATATCTTACTTACCCATCATCACTTTGATCATGTTGGTGGGACACTTGAATTAAAAGAGCAGATTGATGGTAAAGTTTATGGTCCTGTAGGCAATATAGAAGGCATAGATATACATGTCACAGAAAATGACACAGTCAAAACATTGGACTATGAATTTTCTGTGCTAGAAACACCTGGTCATACGCTTGATCACATAGCTTATGTCGAAAGCCAAAAAAATTTAGTTTTTTGTGGTGACACATTATTTTCAGCAGGGTGTGGCAGAGTTTTCGAAGGCACATTTGAACAAATGCATAATTCCGTTCAAAAATTGAACCAATTGGTTCCAGAAACAATGATTTATTGTGCACACGAATATACTGAATCAAATCTAAAATTCGTGTTATCCGAAATTACAGATGAATTCATAGAGAATTACTATAAGAAAATCTCTGCTAAAAGATTAATAGGTGACATATCAATACCTACAACTCTTGAACTGGAACGAAAGATAAATCCATTTTTGTTGGATGTTGTCCCTTCTGATCTTGAAGGTTTATCAAAGCTTGAGCAATTTACTGAGCTTAGAACTAGAAAAGATAATGCATAAAAAAAGGGTTGCCGAAGCAACCCTTTTAAATTCAAACAACTAAGTTTAGAAGCTCATTGAAAGATTCATATACCAAGCTTGTGAACCCCATGTTCTGTACATAGGATCAAAGTCATTAGCGAATGTTTCAGGGAAAAATGTTGGATCTTCATCAAACACGTTATCTAAACCTACTCTTAATGTTGCATCATATTCTGGGAAGAACATTCCATACTGAACATCGACATAAGTAATTGCATCAATGTCCCTTACATCTTCTTCGACCAATTCAGTACCACCAAATGGTAATGTTGGAGCATTATTTGCAACCCCGTTACCTTCACCATAATGTGTGAAAGTTACAGAAGCAAACATATTACCCATTGACCATTGAACAGCTGTGTTCATCTTAAAGTCAACAAAGTTAGCTCTTGGGCCACCCAAAACATATCCAGCATTGTAAACAACATCTCCATTAGCAAGAGTTACATCATAATTATCTAACATTCTCGCCTCAGAGCTGACAGCAAAATCACCATATGCTGTGCTGAAGTCATAAGAACCTCCAACCTCAACACCTGATGTGACTAAGTTACCAACGTTGTTAGCTGTATTTCTTAAATCTGCTACAAAACCACCAGTTTGTCTGTCAATTAGAGAACAGTAATCTGGATCTGTTCCTGTATAGCAACCATTTAGGATTAATTGAGCACCAATTGATCCAATAAGCTCATCAACTTCAACGTCATAGTAATCAGCAAAGAT
Organism: uncultured SAR86 cluster bacterium; assembly: GCA_902585315.1. Classification (GTDB taxonomy): domain Bacteria; phylum Pseudomonadota; class Gammaproteobacteria; order Magnimaribacterales; family TMED112; genus TMED112. Next base: position 5,797 of record CACIDC010000007.1, on the reverse strand, counting down.
ATTCCATCCCATTGGAGATTGATATGTCATACCAACGTTGAAACTTTCTGACACTTCTGGTTGAACTAGTGGATTACCACCAACCGTAATTCTGATCTGATCGTTTGGCTGTGTGAAACCTGTTGGAACACCATCAGCTAAACATTGACCAGTTTGTGTGCCATCAGCATTACCTGTAAAGTTTGCTGAGTTAACATCACAAGGATCTTGCAAAGTCGGGTAGCTATCAGAATTTCCTGAATAAAGTGCGCCAATACTTGGAGCCCTAAAGCCCTCTGCGAAAGATGCTCTGAAGTTCAAGCCATCCATTGGAGATAACAACATAGCTACTTTTGAGTTAGTTGTGTCACCGAAGGTGCTGTAATCTGAGAACCTTGTAGCAGCAGTAAATGCAAGCATTGAATGTACTTGATATACTGCTTCAGCATAAAACTCGTCAACTTCAAATCCACCTGAAACAGGTTGATCGGCATTACCAGATGATAGGCCTTTTGCAATAAATGCATCAGGACTATTAAAACCATTTTCTGATCTGTGCTCGTAACCAAAAGCAACCGGAACATCAAAACCTTGTGGGTTCACAAATAAATCACCAGTAAAGTCAACTCCATAGTTTGTCATGTCGTTTCCACCAGTATCTTTACCTTGGAATGTTATGGCGTCAACCATTTCCGGAGTAATTGAACCTGAGCCAGCCCAAAGTCCTTCTCCTTGATAAACAGTATCAGTACCTTGTCCACCAAATATGTTTAGACAGGTAGTTCCATTTCCGTCCGGTCCGCAGTCTGATGCAAGTGCTCTTTTAACAGCACTGGTATCTAATAAGCCAGCAGTTGTTAGGGTTGCATTGTTAGTTGCTGTTGAAAGAAACGCTGAGTAATCAAAACCCATTGCACTTCCATCTAATGTAACCATTCCTCTATATGTTTCTAGAGCATCAACAAAATCTCTGTTCCCACCTTCTAAGAATCTTCTACCGAAGAAACCGTTAGCTGTTGGTACGTCTGCTGCAGAACAGTCAGAATAACCTTGTGATTGGCCACCTAAGTCACAGAACTCAACTCCAAATGGGTTGTAAGGTTGGTTAACACCGATACCTTCACTTCCACCAAAACTACCAAAACCATAAAATAAAGGGGTTGGAGCTAATAATTGATTTGAATCTCTTTTTTGATAAGTAAACATCATGCCAAGTGTTTGGCCTGTAGCTAAATCAGATGTCATTTTAGCGAAGACGTTTGATCTTTCACTAGGTACTTCGACATAGTTGTAAGGATTATAGTTAAATCTATCATCCGGACTTGTCCAACATCTAAAATCAGTAGCAGCATTTGTTCCGGCAGCACCGTCAACTAATGTGAAAATACCACAATCTCCGACAACACCACTGTAAGCAAATGCACCTTGTGGTGTACCTAAAGAACCACCGTTTGCTGGTCTTGCAGCTGTTTCAGGTCTGTCAAAGTTGCTCAAGAAATTCAGATTAACTACCGAGAATCCTCCAATGAATGAGGTACCTCCACTTGTGCCACCGAAGCTGTAACTTAAAACGTCACCGCCTCCGCCACCGTCGAAATATTCACCAGTTTGGAGAGATATATCAGCACCACTGTATTCGTCTTTGGTAATGATGTTAACAACACCAGCAATAGCATCTGAGCCATAAACAGCAGACGCACCGTCTCTAAGTATTTCTACTCTTTCGACTAAAGCTGTAGGTATTGAGTTCAGATCTACTGAAGAGTTTGCTCCACGACCTGCATTTACCCATCTTTTACCATCTACAAGGATCAAAGTTCTACTTGATCCAAGATTTCTCATGTCAATTCTTACTGAACCTTCACCACCATTGTTAAACGTTCTAGAAAGACCAGAACCTTGAGATGGTAATTCAGCAAGAATTTCACCTATTGAAGCCTTACCGGAGATAGCAATATCTTCAGCAGTAACTTCTGATACTGGAGCAAAAGAATACAAGTCTGCACTTTTAATTTTTGAACCAGTAACAACAACTTCCTCAACATCTCCTTCATCTTCTTGAGCAATTACACCCAAAGAGAATGAAGCAATGACAAGCAAGCTCATTAAATATTTAAATATATTCATATTTATTTACCTTTTAAAAAGTTAATATCCCCAAATAATAGTTCATTTGGAGCTTTTTAGATACTTTTTTGCTACTTAATTGTCACAAATAAGCGTTTTTTGTTGGATTATTATCGAAAAAGCTTAATTTCATAGTTTTTATAAGGTATTTAGAGCGTTTTTGATAAATTTAATATCCAAGAAAAATAAACTATAATCTTTACATGGTTGAGGGGAAAAAAATCCTGGTTGTTGGTCTTGCCAATAAATATTCGATTGCTGCCGCTATAGCTGAAACCTTGCATAAAAATGGAGCTACATTAGGTTTTAGTTATCAAAACGAAAGGTTCGAGAAGTTCATTAATGAGTTTGCAAGCCAAAATGGTAATGGTTTCACAAAAATATGTGACCTATCCAACGATTCGGATATTAAAGAACTTATTACATCAACTGTTAAAGAGTGGGGTGAAATTGATGGAATTGTTCATTCTGTTGGCTTTGCGCCAGCTGAACAGATCTCGGGTAACATTGAAGATTGCATTACCAGAGAAGGCTTTCAAATCACACATGATATCAGTTCATACAGCTTTTCAGGCCTTTTGAAAGAGGCTCATCCATATATGACTGAAAATAGCTCGGCAATAACTTTGACCTATATTGGTTCTCAAGAAGCAACTCCCAACTACAATGTCATGGGAATGGCAAAAGCTAGCCTCGAGGCAAGTGTAAGGTATTTTGCTTCAACCTTGGGTGCTAAAGGTATTAGAGTAAACTCCATATCTGCAGGCCCAATAAAAACATTGGCTGCCTCAGGCATTAAAGGATTCAAAACTATGCTAAGCAAACACGGTGAGAACACACCAATTGCAAGAAATATTACGGCTACGGAAGTCGGTAATGCTGCTGCGTTCTTGCTAAGTGATTTGTCCAGTGGCATTACTGGTCAGACAATTTACGTCGACGGTGGCTATAATATCCAGGCTACAAGTTTTGATTAGCAAATTGATTGCTTACTGAAATCTTCTCATCGAAATTGTATTTTGCTCTTAATTCGTTAAAAACCAATTGTAAATTTGTTCTTTTTGATTCTTCAATGATTGCCAAACGATCTTCCTCTGAAACGTTTGAATAATCGCCTTTAATTCGATCCTCTACAACGTAAAGTAGAAGACCGTTTGGAGTAATTTCTTTCTTAATTTCACCAACATCCGGATCATTGAATACTTGAGCTACCACATCATTTGATAGCAATGAAGTTGATCTATTTATAGCTTTAAATTTTTCAACTTTAAAATTATTAATTTGGAACATTTCACTCAATGACTCTTGATCAAGAGTTGTAATATCTGAGTTAGCATAAATTTCATTCAAGTAATCAGTCTTTTTTGTTTCAATAATAATTTCTTGAACGGAACTCATAACGTCTGAGAATTCTTTGTAGGTCTTCTCCTTTGCATCATAAACGTAAGCAAATGAATAATTATCAAACCCCACCTCAAGCGGGCTCGACCAGTTCCCTACTTCGGTAGCTGATAGGATTGAAGAATTCTCTAAATTCAGCGGAAACTCATCAATTGATAAATCTAAGTAATCTTTAAGCTCCAGTTTTCGCAACTCAGCAAATTCTTTTGCTTCATCTAAACTAAAACTAGAAAATGTTAGGCTGCTTGAGATTTGAGCCACTTCATCTTCAAATTTTATCTGTTGTAATTCACTTAATAATTCTGCTGTTTTTTCTTCAAGGGTAGTTGCACCAGAACCTTTAATTTCTGTTACTTTCAGGAAGTGAGTATTGTTTTCATAACTCACTGCCGAAGAGACATCATTTACATCTAAATTTGCGATAATTGATTCAAACTCAGCTGGAAAAACCTCTCCGTTTGTATAACCAAGATCACCGTCTGTATCTGTTGTTCCTAGATCATCAGAATAACGTTTTACAAGATTAGAAAATTCTGCGACTTCAAGTTCTTTTGTGACAGTGGCAACTTTTTCTTGATACTCTAAATCCGTTGTGTAGTTATCTCGAATTATCATGATATGAGAAACTCTTTTTTCAGGAGCAGGTAAATTTTCAAGAAATAAGTTATAAGCTTCCTCTAGTTCAGTATCACTTACCTCAAGGTTTAATTTACTTTTATTCAAATCCAGTAAAAGAAAGGATCTTTTTTCAGGAATTGAGAATTGTTCTAAATTGTTATTGAAATACTCTTCAGTTTCTTGCTCTTCTGCAATGAATTCTTTTGTTACATTGTCAGCTTCAAGCTCAACAAAAGATATAGACCTTCTTTCTGTGAGTAAATCCAAATACTGATTGATGGATTTGTCAAATGAACTGGCAGTGGCATCTAAAAGTGAGACAGCCAAACTGAGTTTGAGATCTGATTCAAAATCTTCCATCAAATCCTCTTTTGTCAGATTGAAATTGATTAAATATTGTTTAAATAAATCCTGATTAAATCTCCCATCAACTTGAAAAGCCTCCAATTTTGAGAGCTCTGTTTCTATAAATGTATCTGGGATGACAGCATTCAAATCGTCAAAGAAATTGATCAATGTATATTTTTCTATAATTGAGTTATTTGTTAGATTGGAAACGATATCTATTATAGCTGGGTCTGAAAAATTTAAACCCTCACCAAATTGTGATCGAAGATTTTCTTCAACTTGAGTCTTTGCGCGAAAATACTCAGATTGTGAAATGCTGTAATTGCCAACTTTGGCGTACTCATTAACGCTGAAAGTTTGCGTAAAGGTAGGGAGCCCCAAAAACGCAAATGTTAGGGCAACAACTCCTAGAAAAGAAAAGGCTACAATTCCTTGTAGCCTCTCCCGTAAGAAACTGATCACTCAGTTAGATTTAGTTTACTGAAGCTTTAAGTGCTTTACCTGCTTTAAAAACTGGTACATTAGCCGCAGGTATGTGAATCTTTTGTGATGGATTCTGTGGGTTAATACCTTCTCTAGCAGCTCTGTGTCTTACAGAAAATGTTCCAAACCCTACAAGTGATACAGAATCACCTTTAGCAAGTGCACCTGTAACAGCATCTACAACAGCGTCTAATGCTTTAGCAGCATCAACTTTAGTGCTACCAGTCTCGCTGGCAACCATGTCAATTAAATCAGCCTTATTCATAAAATCTCCTCAAAATGCCCTGTTAAGAGCTTTTAATAACATTAGACCCTAAAAATCAATAAATCAAGATTTTTTAACTAAATAATTCAACTTTATTTGAGCCCTTTTTTCTTGACTTTGTGACTTAAGAATGCCTATGCGAGTGCTACTTTAAGCACTTCTGAAATATTTTTCACCGGAATAATTTCAAGATCTTTAAGAATATTAGATTCTATCTCTTCAACATCACCTAAATTTTCATGTGGAATAATAATATTAGTAATACCACTTCTTTTTGCAGCAATAAGCTTTTCTTTTAGTCCACCAATCTTTAAAACTTTGCCTGCTAATGTAATTTCACCTGTCATTGCTAAATTAGCTTTTACTTTTTTTTCAGTTGCTAAAGAAGTTATTGCTGTACACATTGTAATGCCTGCACTTGGTCCATCTTTTGGAGTAGCACCCTCAGGCACATGTATGTGAATATCATGCTTGTCGAAAAACTCAGTTTTAATTTTTTTATCTTTAGCAATATTTTTTGCAACAGTTAAAGCTGCTTGAATTGACTCTTGCATCACATCACCTAGCGAACCAGTC
>CACIDC010000006.1 GCA_902585315.1 uncultured SAR86 cluster bacterium | reverse complement strand
CAAATGACATTGATTACAAAAGCAAACTTCCAAGGGATGAATTAATAAAATCTTTAAATGATGCAGATATTGGGATAGCACCTTCTAGCTATGAAGGATTTGGATTTCCTCTAGTAGAAATGATAGCAACTGGTTTGCCAGTAATAGTTTCAGATAAAGCCTCATTACCTGAGCTAGCTGGAAAAGCTGGATTAATATTTGATTCTGAAGATAGTAGTGATTTAAAAAAGAAAATGAAAGAATTAATCGAGAATAAGATATTAAGAAATAAATTAACAGAAAACTCAAAATTAAGAAGGGATGATTTTTTTGGATGGGACGAGTATGCTAAGAAGCTTGAGGATCTCTACGAAGAAATAATCAGTGGAAACATTTAATTTTGAGTCACTTAACCTAAAAAAGATTAAAACTGCCATAGATGTGGGATGTGGAAATGGTAGACATTTAAAATCTCTAGGTTTGCGATTACTTAATGCAAAAATTATAGGCATAGATCAATCTGGTGAAGAAATAACCAAACTACAAGATGAATTTTCTGATCATATTTGCAAAAATCAAAATTCTTATGAGTTTTCAATAGGTGATGTTAGAAATATTGACTTAGAAGATAATTCTCAGGATTTAGTCATATGTTCTGAAGTTCTAGAACATGTACCAAACTTCAAAGATGTACTAAAAGAATGCTACAGAATTCTTAAACCTGGAGCTGTTATGCTTATTAGTGTTCCAAGTTATTTACCGGAAAGTCTTTGTTGGAAATATTCCAAAGAATATATGCAAACACCCGGTGGACACATCAGAATTTTTAAAAAAGCTTTTTTGAAAGAATGTTTCGAAGAATTAAATTTAAAAGTATTCAAATACCATCGTGAACATGCAATACATTCAATTTATTGGATTTTGAAAGCTCGCAATAATATGCAAGAGGATAAATTCTTAAAATCTCTTCATGCCTTGTTAGTCAGGCAAATGTTTGGCCAAGCAAAGATTTCTCTTTTTATTGAGAAAATGTTGAATCCTTTTTTTGGTAAGTCAGAATGTTTCTATCTTAGAAAATGAATAAAGATATAAAAAAAGAACTACTTTCTGCTAAAAATTGGATACTTAATAATCAAAAAGATAACGGTGAAATTCTCTGGGATGATAAAGGAAAATGGGATTTTTGGGATCATTGTGAGTGTTTAATTGCACTGTCTATTTATGAAGAATGGGAAGCTTTTAGAAGAGGATTAGACTTTTGTTTAAATATGGTTGACGAAGAGGGTTTAGTTAAATCTCAATATATAAATGGAAAAATATCACAAGATTTTTTTGAGGCACATCATGCTCCTTACATTTATTTGCCTCTTCTACAAAAGTACTACATTGATAACGATATAAATTATCTTTTGAAGTATAGATCTGAAATCCATCAAATTTATAATGGGGCAAAAAGGTTTAAAGATGCTGATGGTTATTATCATTGGGCATTAGACAAAAAAGGCCTTCTTGATGATACTTTAGTTACCTCATCATGTTCGCTTGAACTCTCTAGAAGAGCGTACAATAAAATTTGTGAGTTAATCCAAGATGAAGAATTTATCGATCACAACATAATAATTTCGAATACCAAACTGAACTCAAATAAATTTGATCGAGGAGGCATAGATAGAACCCGGTTTTCCATGGACTCTTATTACCCAATTTTATGCGACAGCGGAACAAAAGAAGATGCCAATAAAATTTTAAAAAAATTTTATGTAGATGGTTTAGGGATTAAATGTGTGGAAGAAGAGCCATGGGTAACGTTTGCTGAATCTTCAGAATGTATTATGGCTTTGTATAAAGTAGGACTAAAACAAGAAGCAAAAAAAATATTAGATGAGGTATTAAAACATAAAAATTCAAAGGGGTATTTTCCAACTGGGTATCAGTATGATCTTGGAATATACTGGCCCAAAGAGGATTCAACTTGGACTAATGCCGCAATAATTATGGCCGCTGATTGTATCCATGATATAACTGGTAAAGAAAAAGTCATCTTAATTTAACAATACAAGACTATTTATTCTTTCTTTTAATTTAAAACCTTCAGCTAATGCTTTTAAGTAAATTTCTTTGGGAGCTTGACCTCCTTCTTCCTTAGAGTCATAAACATCGTGAATTGCTAAAACACCACCAGAGCGAAGCTTTGGCCTCCAATGTAAGTAATCATTTCGTGCTGATTCAAATGTGTGGCTACCATCTATAAAAATTAAATCCAAATTATCTGGCACATTAATGGATGCATCAACAGAAGTCATAACCATTGGTTCAATATGGTCTTGAAGGTTAAACTTTTTAATATTTTTTAAAAATAATGGAAGTGTATTAACTTGATTTGCTGAAAAGTCATATATTTCCTCATCAAAATATTCTTCACCATATTGCTGTTCTTCAGAGCCTCTATGATGATCAACAGAATAAAGTTTCGAACCAACTTCTTTGCATGCAAGACCAATATAACAAGCAGACTTGCCACAATATGAGCCTATTTCTGCACATTTTCCAGTCTTGAAAGAGAATTTACATGCTTCATATAGCGCCTTACCTTCTTTTTGTTCAAGAAAGCCCTTAATTTTTGAAAATTCCTCAATCATATATTTCAGGAGACTGAGATTTGAAGCGTCTGTGGTGCCAAAAATAATGCTCAGGTGCTTTAGTCACACTTCGTTCAATTATTGAATTAATTTCGTCGGCAAAATTTTGTTTTGAGTCTGCAATATCTGATACGTCTTCAAATATAAATTCATAGCCATTTGAAGTTTTGTAGAAATCTAAATAAATTAATTTACATTTTGTAATGTTTTTTAAAGTGTACGGAACAGTGGTAGTTAAACATTTTTGCTTAAAGAATCTCGAAACGACCGATCTTTTATTTTTATAATCCTGATCAGGCGCATATAAGACTGTTTTACCTTCATTTAACCATTTAATTAATTGGCTTACGTTAGAATTAGATGTCAGACCTTTCATTGCTTTCAGCCTGCCTCTTTTCATAATTTTTTGTAGGACTTCGCTATTGTTAGGTCTTTCCATGCCATAGATTGCAAACTTTTCTGAAATCAACCTTGCTGATAGCTCCAAAAAAATACTATGTCTGAATAATAGAAGCACACCTTTCTTACTATTTTGAGCATTGATCATGATCTGCTCATTCTTAAATTCACACTTATAGCTCTTAATTTGGTTTCCAGCATTCCAGGCATAATTATTTTCATACAGAGCTAAAAATGTATCTTGCCATATTTTCTCAATTAAATTTTCCCGCCATTTTTTATCTTTATCAGAAAAACAATGATTAATATTTGCTGAAATGATTTTTTTTCTTTTCTTCATCGATTTTCCAATCAATCGCCAGAGTGGTGAATTATTGCTGGTGAAAATTGACTTTGGAAGAAGGCTAAGAAGCTTGGTAAAAGAAATTAATGCTATAAGAATGATATTATTCATGTGATGTTAGTTTTTTATAACTTAATTTATATTTTTTTATTACCTCTTTTAATTTTAAGAGACTTAATCACTATTGATAAGGAAAAACTAAAAACAATTTCAGAAAAGTTAGGTCAAAATTATATGAAGCAAACTAAGGCCTCTATATGGTTGCATGGAGTGAGTCTTGGGGAAATTAAAATCTTATCAACTTTGGCTAAACGATTGGATGATGAGGGACATAATGTATTGTTAACATCGACTACTAATACTGGTCGCAATGAATTAGAGAAAAATTTCAAAAATTCAAATATTAAATTTCTTCCATTTCCATATGATTTAAATCATGTTCACAAAAAAATTATTAGTCATTATAGAATTAAAAAAATAGTTTTATTTGAAAGTGAATTTTGGCCAAATTTATTGAGCCAATCTTCTGATGTAAAAATTATCTCACTAAATACCTCGATATCTGATCAAAGTTTTTCACGATATAAAGCAACAAAAATATTCTCGTCCTATATTTTTTCAAAAATTGATCTTTTTCTTGCCCAATCAAAAGAAACAATCAATCGACTAAATATCCTGGGGGCATCGAACACCAAACTATTAGGAAATATGAAAATAAATCCTGAAAATTACGTTACAGATGAAAATAAAAAAAATAAATACGTAAAGTTTCTAGATCCCAATATTTTAAATGTTGTTCTGGGTAGTTCACACGAAGGAGAAGAAGAGTTTGTAATGGATGCATTAGAAGGTCTTAATATAAATTTAATATTGGCTCCAAGGCATCCGGAACGAGTTAGTAAAGTTATGCAATTAGTAAAATCAAAAGGATTTGAACCCGTTAAAATTTCTGAATTTGAAAGGCATGACCATAAAAAACTTAATAATGACAAAACAATAATTATATTTGATGAAGTTGGAGAGCTAATAAATCTATATGCTGTTGCAGACCTAGTTGTTGTTGCAGGAAGCATAATTTTCAATAAAGGTCACAACTTTATGGAGCCCATTTTTGCAAACACCCTAACCATTACAGGCGCTAAGTTGAATAATTACAAACAACTAAAAAGGGATCTGTGTGATACCAATCAAATCGAGACTTTTGAAACAAAAAATCAACTTAGGGCTCTAGTTGCTAAGTATAAAGACCCAAATATTCGAGATAAAAAGCTATTGTCACAAATAAAAGCATTGGAAGAATTATCTGGTTCTTATGAACTTATTATTGACTCATTAAATGACATATAGATTCCAGTCTCCTGCAGTTTTTTTAATTGGACCTACTGCTTCAGGTAAAACCGATACTGCAATCAAACTAGCTGAAAAATATCCTTTTGAAATCATAAGCGTCGACAGCGCTATGGTGTTTAAGGATATGAATATTGGAACTTGCAAACCATCTAAACAAGATCTTGAGAGAATCCCTCATCACTTAATAGATATAATCAAACCTGATACCAAATTCGATGTAGGGCTTTTTTTAAATTACGTTGAGTCAGCAGTAAAAAACATAATCAAAAATAATAAGATTCCATTATTTGTAGGTGGCACAATGATGTTTCATAAAGTTCTTTTTGATGGTATGCATGATTTTCCACGAGATGAAAATTTAAGGGAAGAAATCAATCATGTAAAAAAAAATCAAGGTTATGAGCATTTGCTTGATGAGTTGAAGCAACTTGATCCTGAAACTTTTCAATTAATTGATATTAAAAATCCAAGACGAGTTGAAAGAGCACTGGAAATTATCAAACTTACTAAGACAAAACTATCTTTGCTTAAGCAAAAGCCGTCAAACAAGTTTTTTGATAGTCAAAAGTGTTTAATCTTGGGAATGAATGATGCAAAAAAAGAGCTCGATATAGCTGCAGAAAGAAGATTAAAAAATATTATTAATGAAGGATTTTTAAATGAACTTGAGAAATTAATAAATACCTATAAATTAACTTCTGAATCACATAGTATGAACTCAATAAATTACAAACAATTTTTTCCTCATGTGGAAGGCTCCATAACTCTTAAAGATGCTATCCAAGATGCATTTAGTGCAACAAAGAAATTGATTAAGACGCAACAAACATGGATGAAAAAATTTGATATTTCATTAACTAAAATTGGCAAAGATCAAAATGAATCAACATTTTTTTCTGATACAATAGAGACTTATCTTAAGGAGCTAAAATAAATGAGTTGGAATCCAAACGACAATGATCCTTGGGGCAGAAAAAATTCACCCCCAGATTTAGACGATGCAATTAAACAATTAAGAAAAATGTTTTTTTCTAGTAGTACAGGCGGAGGAAGCTTTAAAGGAGGAGGTGCAAGCTTTAAGTTCAACTTTCAGTTTTTCACATACCTTTTAATGGGCTTGTTGGTTTTATATGTATTTCTAGGAATAAGAATAGTTAATGAGGCAGATCGACTGGTTGTGCTAACTCTAGGTAAATACAATCGAGTTTTGGGTCCCGGTCTACAATTTCATTTTCCTATAATTGAAGAGGTATATGCTGAAGAGAATGTTTCAAAGATCCGTACATTTGTTTTGCCAACTAATATGTTAACAAGAGATGAAAACATTGTAGATATCGAACTTAACGTGCAGTATACGATCAGTGATTTAGTTAAGTACTCATTAAATGTTGAAGATCCTGAAATAACCATTAGACAAGCAACTGAGAGTGCTCTTAGGCATGTAGTCGGTGAGAATAATATGGATAACTTGCTTACTTCTGGAGCAGCAGCGATAAGTTCAGGCATATTACTAAGGCTTGAAGAATATTTGGATATTTATGATGCTGGCATTTCAGTTCAACAAGTCAACATCGAACAAAGACAACCACCAGCTGAAGTGATTGATTCTTTTAGAGATGTGGTTGCAGCAAGAGAAGATAAAGAAAGATTAAGAAATGAAGCTGAAAAATATGAATTATCAATTGTTCCTCAAGCTAGAGGAGAAGCACAAAGACAACTGCAAGATGCTGAAGCTTATAAACAAAAAGTAATTGCGGTAGCTGAGGGTGAAGCTGAAAGATTCAAAGCACTTTTAGTTGAATACGATAAAGCTCCGGAAGTAACAAGAGAAAGATTATATATAGACGCATTAGAGGATGTGCTTTCTTCAAGTACTAAAGTCATGATAGATGTCGAGGGAGGTAATAATTTACTTTATCTTCCATTAGATCAACTTATCAAAAAACAGGAGGAAGATGATGACTAGAAACGGTTTTATTACATTGCTAGTAGTACTAGTTTTAACAGCACTGGTCCAATCTGTAGTAATTGTTAGGGATACCGAAAAAGCAATTTTATTAAAACTTGGAGCTTTTGAGAGAACATTAGAGCCTGGTTTGAATTTTAAAATACCTTTTATAGATACTGTAACAAAATTTGAGGCTCGAATTCGTTCACTTGATACTCCACCTGACAGAGTGCTTTCAAGCGAAGCAAAACCTCTTAATGTTGATTCATTCGTTAAATATAAAATTGTAGATGCTGAAACATACTATACATCTACTAACGGTGGTCAAAGTAGAGTTGCTGAGGATACATTGCAAAGAAGAATTAAAGACAAACTTAGAAATGAGTTTGGTAAGCGGACTCTCATTGAAGTTGTTTCAGGTGATCGAGATGGTTTGATGCTTGCATTAAAGAATTCTCTTGGTGAAGATTCAGCTCAACTTGGTGTTGAAATAATAGATTTTCGTGTAAAAAGGATTGATTTTGAAAGAGAAATCAGAGCTTCTGTTTTTGAGAGAATGAAAACTGAGAGGAACCGAATTGCAGAGCAATTAAGAGCAGAAGGCAGAGAAACAGCTGAAAAAATTAGAGCTGATGCCGATAAACAAAGAACTATTATTTTGGCTAATGCTACAAAAGAGGCTGAAAAAGTTAGAGGTGAGGGCGACGCTACTGCAACAGCTACTTATGCTGAGGCGTACAACAGAGACCCTGAATTTTATGATTTTACTAGAAGTCTTAAAGCATATAAAAATACCTTTAATGACGAAGGTGATATCTTATTGATAGATCCTGACAGTGATTACTTTAAGTATTTGAATAAATCTGAACCTGAATAAATGAAAAAATCCTTGATCCTTGTAGGCACTCAATGGGGTGATGAAGGAAAAGGAAAAATAGTAGATTTTTACTCAAAGAAGTTCGATGCAGTTTGCCGTTTCCAAGGGGGGCATAACGCTGGCCATACAATTTATAAGGAAGAAGAGAAATTTGTTCTTCATCTTATACCTTCAGGGATATTTTATGACCATGTTTCATGTTTTATAGGTCAAGGCGTAATCTTATCCATTGATTCACTGCTTGAGGAAATTGAACAATTAGAGCAAAAAGGTATAAATCTCGAGGGCAAGTTAAGGATAAGCCGATATTGCAGTTTATTGTTGCCTTTACACGCTAAAATTGATCAGCTAAGAGAAGATAACAAAAATTCAATTGGTACTACTCGTCGAGGCATAGGTCCTGCTTATGAGGATAAAACTGCTAGAAGAAGCATCAAGGCTTTTGATCTTGAAGATAACGATCTACTAGAAACAAAGCTCAGAAATTTAGTTGAATATTATAATTACCAAATTCAAAACATTCATGGTTCAGAACCTTTTGCGTTTGAAGATGTTTACAACGAGCTAATGCAGTCATACAAAAAGGCATCTAAATATTTTGGTGATGTTACGGATACTCTCGAGAACATTTATGAGCAGGGTGGAAATATATTATACGAAGGTGCTCAAGGTACTCTATTAGATGTTGATTATGGTACTTATCCATATGTTACCTCATCTAATACTCTAGCTACTTCCGTGGGAATCGGCTCTGGCTTTCCAAAAAGTATTTATTCGGATGTTCTAGGAGTAGCAAAAGCTTACACTACAAGAGTAGGAGCAGGCCCATTTCCAACTGAACTATTCTGTGAAGAAGGGCAAAAAATTGCTGAACTTGGACATGAATTTGGTGCAACAACTGGTAGGCCAAGAAGATGTGGCTGGCTCGATCTCGTAGCTCTTAAATATTCAGCGAAATTAAATAACTTAACTGAGCTTTGCATTACAAAACTTGATGTTCTAGATGCTTTTGGTGAGATAAAAGCTTGCGTAGGATACAAAGTAAATGGCGAAGATACTCCCTTTAAGTCAAGAATGCTTCACAAAGCTGAACCTGTCTATAAGGCATTTAAGGGTTGGAATTGTTCTCTAGCAGATTGCGAAAACTATGATTCGCTTCCTGATGAAGCAAAAGAATTTTTAAACTTTATTGAAGACTACGTTGGAGTGAAGATTAGTTTAATTTCCAATGGCCCAAACAGAGAAGATCTAATCCATAGATAATTCTGCTGCTCTAACCTTAGCTGTATCTATAGCTTTGGAAAAAATTTTTATAAAATCATTCTCATACAAATGGTTGAGGCCAGCTTCGGTAGTCCCACCTTTTGATTTAATACTCTCGATTAAATCTTCCAAATTCTCACCATTTTGGATTGCGCTAATTAAGCTAGTTAAGAATAAAAGAGTTATATCTCTTTTAGAGACATTATCAGGCAAAAGTTCATTTAGCCTATGTTCAAATTCATTAATAATTTCAAAGTAAAATGCTGGGGCACTGCCAATGAGTGATGTGTGTAAGTTTATTTTGTCTTCATCTTCGACAACTATGGCTTTTCCAAGATAATTGAAAATATCTAAAATTTCATTCAGTTCTTCATGCGAGAAAATACTGGTTATTCCGAGGTTATGCTTGGCACCAATATTGGGCATAGCTCTATATACTTTTCCTCCAGACAGAGCATCTTTTAAGCTTTCTAAAGTAATGCCGGCAGCAACACTTACTATTTTTAATTCTTTACCAATATGTGTTTTCATTTCTGAGCACAAGTCATACATGTCTTTTGGCTTGACACAAATCATCAAAATATCAGCTTCGTGACAGACTTCTTTTAATGAATAAGAAGTGATCTTTTCCTGTTTAAGCCAAGCTATATTTTTACTGTTTCTGTCGTGGCCCAACAACTCATAAGACTTATTGCTTTTAAGTCCTTTAATTAACGCTTGAGCCATGTGACCGCAACCAATAAAACCAATTTTTCTCATTTTAGGATTCTAATATTTTTTCTAATGTTGCATTGATAAATTTATAGGAGTTTTCAGAACAAAACTTTTTGCTTAATCTCACCCCTTCATCAATAAGTATCTCTTTAGGTGTTTCATCCAATGCATTCTCAGCCATAATTATTAAAAGAATGTTCTCTTCCATTGTCTCAATTGACTTTATTCCAAAGACTTCTAATTCTGCCGATTCTAGAATAGTTTCCTTAAGTTGCTTTATGTTTTCGGTTATGTGATTAAAAGTATTTCTAAAAAAAATATAATCTACCTTGGTTTTGGTAAAATCTTTCCTAAAAGATTCTTCGATTGATTTAGCTTCATTGTGACCAAAAGAATATTCATAAAGGGCTTGAACTAAAAGTTCTCGAGCATTTACTTTCTCTTTATGCTGACTAAGATTTTTCATTTTAGGAAGACATCATTTGAAATAAAGAACTTGAAAACTCCCTTCCTTTGTTCATTTTTTCAGGATTGATTCTTTCTTCAGCTTGAACTTTATTATCAACGGTTAATACACCATTAACTAATGGAGTTGTTTCGAAATCTAATGCAACTTTGCCTAAATCATGAAATGTTTGCTTAGAAACCAATTTGAAGTGAGGGGTGTCACCTTTTATAACAAGGCCTAGTGCAATTACACCATCGTATTGAACAACTTTAAGTGTTCTTTTGATAGTTGCTGCTAATTCAAGGGAACCTGGGCAAAATTTGAGTGTAACGTCTATTTCCTCTGCCTTTGCATGTTCAGTAATTTCCTCTACTGCAGGGGCAAGGAAATCTTTATTCCATACTGTAGAAACCACAAGAATTTTTTTATTTGCTATATTTTTTAATTCAGCATTAAAGCTTGGCGCATTATTCATCTATAAATCCTTCTATTTCAATATTAAATCCTGATAGTCCACTATATTTTGTAGGAGTTCCCAAAACCTTAATTTTGTTCAAACCAATCGCTCGTAATATCTGTGAACCAATACCAATAACTCTACGATTCCTTTTGGGTTCAATATTTTCATCTTTCAAATTTGAAAGCCAATAAGTTTTTGCATCTCTATGATTAATTAAGACAAAAACCCCAGTGCCCTCATCAGCAATCTTTTGTAATGATTTTCTAATTGACCATTTTTTGCCAATTTCATCTATGCCCAAAGTATCTTGAAGTACGCTTTGTGTCTGGACTCTAACCATTGGCACATCAACCTTTTCTGGAGACCCTTTTGTCAGAGAAAAATGATATTCATCAAAGATTACATCTCTCCAAACGTTTAGCTTAAATTCTCCAAATTCTGTTGTTACATCTTTTGTAAGAACATTTTCAATAGTAGATTCTTTAGAGAGTTTGTAATCAATCAGGTCGGCAATAGTTCCAACTTTTAAATTATGTTTTTCTCCAAATTTAAGCAGATCATCTCTTCGAGCCATAGTACCATCGTCGTTCATTACTTCGCAGATTACACCAGCTGCTGAAAAGCCAGCTAATGAAGCTAAATCACAAGCAGCTTCAGTATGACCAGCTCTAGCAAGAACTCCTCCTTTCATAGCTTGTAATGGAAAGACATGTCCTGGTTGGACGATATCATCCTCAGTGGCATCTGCATTTACAGCAGTCAAAATTGTATGGGCTCTGTCCTTTGCCGAAATTCCCGTAGTTATACCATCCTTAGCTTCAATTGAAACTGTGAACGCAGTTCGATTACTTGCTTTATTATTGTTGGTCATTGGTCGTAAGTTTAGTTTTTCGCATTTTTCAGAATCTAAAGCTAAACATATTAGGCCTCGACCATTTGTTGCCATAAAGTTCACAATTTCCGGTGTAATCGCTTCAGCGGCACAAATTAGATCACCTTCATTCTCTCGATCTTCATCATCTAAAATGATAACCATTTTGCCTTTTTTTAAATCGGCAATTACATCCTTTATTTCATCTTTATTCATTTTGTAAAAATACTTTTTAAATCTCGATCAATTGTATACGAAGATTTAAGATTAAAATTAAATTTATCAATTCCCTCGTTGTCTTCAAACCAAGGGACACTGGCATCTCCTAGATTATTTGGTGACTTATATTCAATCAATTCATCACATAAATCTTCTTTCAGAAATGCTCTTACTAATTTTGGTCCAGCTTCGACTAAAACAGAATTTATATCTTGCTGAGCTATAGTATTAATTACTTTATGTAGATTTTTTTCTGCAATTAAATCAACTTCAGATGTTTGAAAAAAATCTATATCTCTATTCCATTCATTTTGCGAAGTTAGGAGAATTTTTTTTGGTTGATTCAGAGCAAAGTCTACGCGGGCATTCATTCTGGGCTGATCGTTTCTAACTGTATTTCCGCCAGTTAAAATCGCATCATGTTCTGCTCTAATTAATTGGACATCTTCTCTAGATTTCTTCGATGTAATCCATGTAGAACTGCCATCCTTGCTATGAGATTTGCCATCAGCTGAACTAGCAATTTTAATAGTTATAAATGGTCTTCCGTTTAAGTGTTTGAAAAAAAAGAACTTATTTAATTTTTTTACCTTATCTTCAAGAATGCCTTGAACTACCTCTATACCTGCATCCTGAAGTTTTTTTATTCCAGTTCCTGCAACTTTAGGATTTGGGTCTAAACTGCCTATAATTATCCTTTTTATTCCTGAAGCAATAATTTTTTCTGTGCATGGGCCAGTCTTGCCGTGATGATTGCATGGTTCAAGAGTACAAACCATTTCATGTTCATCAGTAATTGGTTCTTTTAATGCCTGAAAACAATTTATTTCTGCATGAGCTCCACCATATTTTTGATGTGTACCTTCTGAAACTATTTGATCGCCTTTTACAATTAAAGCACCAACCATTGGATTAGGCTTAACGAGATATTTGAAAGGCATAGAAATTTCTATAGCCCTTTCCATAAGAGACGTATAATTCATTAATTTTTTGATAGCTCAGAGACTTCATCAGCGAAGTCTTTAATGTCCTGAAAGTTTTGGTATACAGAGGCAAACCTCACATAGGCAACTTGATCTAAATCCTTTAACTGATTCATAACTTGTTTACCTATTACTTGCGCCTGAATTTCTCTTTCACCAATTTTTCTAATGTAATCCTTAATATTCTGTAGTGCATTTTCAATTTGATCAGAAGATACTGGTCTTTTTTCTAGAGCTTTATGTAATCCCGCACGTAATTTTTCTTCGTCAAATGGTTCACGTCTTTCGTTTGATTTTATAATCCTCGGCATTACCAGCTCAGCTTCCTCATAAGTTGAGAATCGTTCGCCGCAGTTAATGCATTCTCTCCTTCTTTTAATTTGTGAGCCGTTTGCTACAAGTCTTGAATCAACTACTTTTGTTTCTTCATGTGAGCAAAATGGACAAAACATTATTTATATACAGGAAATTTTTTGCATAATTCCTTTACCTTATCTTTTACTATATCAAGTTCATCAGAGTTTTCTTTATTTTCTATTGCATCACAAATCAATTCGACTACTTCTTTTGCTTCGTCATTCTTGAAGCCTCTTGTTGTTATGGCAGGTGTTCCGATACGAATTCCGGAAGTTACAAATGGGGATTCCGGGTCATTAGGAATTGAATTTTTATTGACTGTAATATTTACTGATCCTAACAGCTCCTCAACTTCCTTACCGGTGACTTTCTTATTTCTCAAATCCATTAAAATTAGGTGGTTATCTGTATTCTCCTGAACTAAATCAAATCCTCTTAATTTGAACTGTTCGCACATTATTTGTGCATTAGAAATAATCTGTTTTTGGTAATCTTTAAAATCATCTGTCATTGCCTCTTTAAAACAGACAGCTTTTGCTGCTATCACATGCATCAAAGGTCCTCCTTGTGACCCAGGAAATACTGCAAAGTTTAGTTTTTTTTGAAACTCTTGATCTTCATTAGATAAAATAATGCCTGATCTTGGTCCTCTTAAAGATTTATGCGTTGTACTCGTAACAACGTGAGCAAATTCCACAGGATTGGGATAAACACCGCCAGCAACTAAACCTGATACATGAGCCATATCTACCATCAGGTATGCTCCAACTTCATCTGCAATTTCTCTGAATAATTTCCAATCTACGATTCCCATAAAAGCCGAGAATCCAGCTACAATCATTTTGGGGTTGTGTTCGTGCGCTAATCTTCTTACCTCTGCGTAATCAATATCACCACTAACCTTATCTAAACCATATTGAATAGCATTAAAGTTTTTCCCTGAAAAATTTACTTTAGATCCATGCGTCAAGTGGCCGCCTTGATCAAGAGCCATACCTAAAAAAGTATCGCCTGGCTCCATGAGGGCAAGAAAAACAGCGGCATTTGCCGAAGCGCCTGAATGTGGTTGGACATTTGCAAATTTTGCATTAAAAAGTGTTTTTGCTCTTTCTATAGCCAAAGTCTCGGCTCCATCAACATGCTCACAACCACCGTAATACCTTTTGTTGGGGTAACCTTCAGCATATTTATTAGTTAAAACACTGCCTTGTGCTTCTAGCACTCTTTTTGAAGCGTAATTCTCTGAAGCAATCAATTCAATATGCTCTTCTTGTCTATCTGATTCAGCTTCCAGAAATTTTGATAGGTCAGAATCATACTCAGATATTTTTTGGTTTTGCGTTTTAATAAACTCGTTCATTATGGTTTTTTATGTATAAATTTCGATTTTCTCTTTGGGTAACAGCTAGTACAAATTGGACACTCAAGACCAAAACAGCTCCTAGCAGAACAGTAATTCCTAGCATACATGATAATTTGTATATGAAGTTTATTCCATTCTTCAATGGGGAAAAACTTCTTTAAATCTTTTTCTGTAGTTGCAACATTTTTTCCAGAGGTTAAGCCCCATCTTTGGGCACATCTATGAATGTGTGTATCAACTGGAAAAGATGGAATGCCGAATGCTTGCGCTACCACTACAGATGCAGTTTTATGGCCAACGCCTGGCAATTTCTTCAAAAGCTCAATATCTTTGGGCACTTTACCTTGGTAATCTTTCACTAAAATCTCAGAAAGTTTTTTTATGGCTTTTGATTTTTGTGGACCTAAGCCACACGGTTTAATGATTTTATAAATAGTATCTTGGCTTAATTTGCTCATTTTTATTGGGTTTGAAGCTTTTTTAAAAAGTTTAGGTGTAATTTGATTTACTCTTTCGTCTGTACATTGTGCTGACAGCAATACAGCTATGAGCAACGTATACGCATCTTTATGATCCAATGGCACGCCTGGATCGGGAAAATGAGTATTTAGAAGACTTATAATTTTTTCTCTTTTCTCGCCTTTTCTCAATGTTTCAAATGTTTGCTTAGCTTGTTAATTGTTATATTATATTAGGATAAATATCTTATGGGAGAGTATATGAGATACATACTATTATTATTAGTTCTGCTAGTCAGTTCTTATTCTTATGCTCAAGAAGATTCTGAATCGGTTGATTCAGATAATATTGAGGAAGTTGTTACAACAGCTTTAAGAAAAGAGACATCCTTGCAGGATACGGGTCTTGCTGTCACAGTGTTAACTGCGTCAGATATCGAATCGAAGAATCTAAAGGAATTTTATGATTTCCAATTTAACGTTCCTGGTGTTCTTTTCAATAAAGCAAACTTTGCTGGTGCGGTGATCCAGATCAGAGGGATGACTAACTATGCAGTTGGTGGTTCCTTTGCTGCTGTTGCAACTCCAAGACAAGATGACATTAATATGGGTGGCCTTCAAATGGCTCAAAACGAACTATTTGATCTTGCCAGTTTCGAAGTGCTAAGGGGTCCACAAGGAACTCTTTTTGGTGGTAATAACCCGGGCGGTACTTTTTTAATAAAAAGTATTGATCCAGGCGATGATACAGACGCATATTTCAAAGCAGAATTTGGTGATAAGAGCTTGGAAAGGTATTCAGGTGGTATGACTTTTGGTGCTGGTGAAAATCTAAGAACAAGATTTTCTTTCCGATCCACTAAAAGAGATGGATACACTGAAAACTTATTCGATGGTTCTGATATTGATGACAGAGACTACTTAGGTGTCAGAGTAAAAACAATCTACGACATCTCAGATGCAACATCTTTGAAACTAACAATGATGCATAATGAAGAAAATGATTCTAGATTTAGACATCAAAATGCTGCTTGTAACACTAATAAATTATTAGGTTGCGATCAGTGGGGCGATGGTTTGCCGGACAGAGGAGTTAGCCATTCAGGTGTCGGTGCTTTTGGTTCAATTGATTTTATAACCTTGAACTATCCAGGAAACATTGTTACTCCTGTTTTAGCTCTTGGCTATCAAGATAATGCCGTAATACCAAGTGATCCAAATCAAGTATTTCAATCTTATAATCCTAGATTAGAAAGGTTCGATACAAGTGCGAGTTTAGTGCTTGATCATATGATCAACGATGACTATCAAATGTTTGTCACTTATGCATGGATTGATCAAGAGTACGCCCATGTTCAATCTCTAAATGGTTTTCAATCAACTAGAGATTATAGAATGGGTCCAATTCAAGCTAATCTTTATGGTGTAGAAGGCAATTTTACTACAACAGAAACGGCTGATAAATCTTTAACTAATTACACTAATAAGCAATTTGAATTAAGAATACAGTCAGATCTTGATAGCAAAACGAACGGAACTGGTGGGCTGTATTACTCTACAAACGACCAGTTAACTACTTACGGTGTGACCTCACCTGGTATGCAGTACTACTCAGATGTGAGTAAAGGACCAATCGGCGGCTTATTCCCAGATCTTGGTGGTTATGGTGGTCTAGGTTTCTGGGCAACTTATTTCCAAACTTATGGTAGTGTTGCTGTAGATAACATTTTTAATGGTATTATTGCAGCTGCAACCGATTATGTTGCAACCGATCCAACAACGCCTGCTCAAATTGCAGCCTTAATTCCGCAATTACTAGCAGCTGGCCAATGTACAGATCCTGCAACTGACTGTGCTGTTTTAGCGCAACAAGTACTTGTTGGTAATGCTGCGGCTTTACCACAAATTCAAGGCGCAGGAACAGTAGCCGGTGTGAATCAATCTCATGTAGATGCGGCGAACCAAGTTAGGTTTTTAGCTGGACTCCCAATCTCAAGTGTATTAGCAGCTGGTTTAATACCTGTTCTGCCTGCTTTACCTGATTGGCAACAACAGTTTCAGTCATGGAATAGATCAGAAACCGAAACATTTGGTTTATTTGTCGAAACTCAAACTGAACTTGAAAATAGATGGTTTGATACACTTACTTTAGGCGGTAGGTTTAACTCCATCACGCAAACAGATTTTATTTTCTCAGGTATTACAGATATTTCCCAATCTCTGACAGGATATAACGGAACACTTAATGGTTTTCCTAATCCTCCTGAGCAATCTGTAGACCTAAACGAGTTTACTGGAAGAATTATTTTAGATAAAAAACTTGATGACGGTACACTTTTATATTTAAAAGCTGATAGAGGTATTAAATCTGGTGGTTTCAACCCAACAACAAACTTATTGCCTGGCGAAAATCAGTCACTAGTTGATGAGGAAGTCCATAATATCTTTGAGGTTGGTACTAAAGGTACATACATGGGTGGAGCGTTACAACTAAACTCTGCTGTATTCTGGAATGCCGTAACAGGTATGCAACTGAATAAAATTATCGGTCTTGCATCTCAAACCTTCAACTCAGACGTTGATATATCAGGGTTTGAATTAGAAGCATTATTTACACCAAATGCATACTCAAGATTTAATTTTGTTGGAGCATACAACACTTCTGAGCTTGCGGGTTATGAAGATTACGACCCAAGAAACCCATATGGTATTACATCTGTTGATGCAAGCACTATAGGTGAATCTCAAGGTGTTGTTTTTGGTATGACCGATGTAGGTATGATCTACAGAAGTTTAGGTAGTATTTGTAATCAACCATTCAATGCTCTTGTTGGACCTGATTGTCCAAACACGGGCTTTGTGATTCAAGATCTTTCTGGTAGAAAACTGCCAGGAGTACCAGATATCTCATTCTCTATGGGTGCTGAAGTTGATGTCATGAATAACGAGAATGGTCTAATTACAGCTAGACTAGACTATATTTATAGAGGTGACTTTTATCTGACTGTATTTAACAACAGCCATGAATTAGTCGATGAATTCGACTTCATGAACGTTGATATAACATATGAATCTCCTGACGGGAAATGGATGGTGGATCTATATGTTCATAATATTGAAGATAAAGATATTATTACGGGTGCTTTCGTAGGTGCACTAGCAAACGGAGGTGGTTATAACCTCTTCATGCAGGAGCCAATGAACGGAGGTATATCCATACAATATAACTTCTAATACATAAGATTTTATATAATAAAACCTCTGCTTCGGCAGAGGTTTTTTTTATGGAATTTAAGACAATTAATAAACATCTTGAAAACTTGGTAAATGCCTTAAAAGAGGAAAATGAGGCAAATACTGAGATGCTTGATAATTTTTATACTTACCTAGAAACAGAAGATAAGAAATATCTAAAACTAGCAAATAAACAATTAAGGGAAATATTGAAAGGTGCTGGTTTTGGAATATTGCTGATTTTGCCTTTCTCTCCAATAACTATTCCATATTTATTTAAAAGGGCACAAAAGCTTGGTATAGATATAATTCCAGCTTGGTACAAGAAACTCGATTTAAATGATGACGAAAACAAGTTAAAATAATTTTTCACGGAGATGAATATGAAAAATGTTGTAATAGTAGATAGTGTAAGGACCGGTTTAGCAAAATCTTTTAGAGGTACATTTAATATGACTAGGGGAGACGATATGCTATCTCACCTAATTGATGAAATGTTGGATAGAAATCCAAACCTTCCTGCTGATGCAGTGGAGGATGTCATTATGGGCTGCGGTAATCCAGAGGGTGCAACAGGTCACAACATAGGCAGAAACTCAGTGATTTTATCGAAATTACCAATTACTGTTGGAGGCACAACCGTTAATAGGTATTGTTCATCTGGCTTACAAACTGTTTCTATGGCTGCTGGACAGATAATGGCAGGTGGTTATGATACAGTCATCGCTGGTGGTGTTGAATCTATCTCAATGACACAACCTAACATAAATATGAATGGATTTGTAAATGATAAGATAAACGCTGAAAATCCAGGCATCTATTTTCCAATGGGTACAACAGCTGAGGTTGTCGCAAAAAGATATAACGTTTCGAGAGAGTCCCAAGACGAATATTCTCTTCAAAGCCAATTAAGAACTGCAGAAGCTCAAGAGGCCGGTAGATACGATGATGAAATTGTTCCAATGAAAACCCAAATGCTTTTGACAAATAAAGAAACTGGCGAGCAAAAAGTAGTTGATGCTGAATGTGTTAAAGATGAATGTAATAGACCAACGACAACTATGGAAGGTTTGTCAGCTCTCAAACCTGTTTTTGACGAAAATGGTAGTGTTACAGCTGGTAATTCTTCTCAAATGTCAGATGGTGCATCTATTACATTAGTAATGTCTGAAGACAAAGCCCTTGAGCTCGGTTTAAAACCTAAAGCTTATTTTCGAGGCTTCACAACGGTTGGCTGTAATCCCGATGAAATGGGAATAGGCCCTGTTTTCGCTATTCCAAAACTATTGGCTCAAAATAATTTAACTATCGAAGATATTGGATTATGGGAGCTTAATGAAGCTTTTGCCGTTCAAGTAGTTTACTGTCGAGATGAATTAGGAATCCCTATGGATAAATTAAATGTAGATGGTGGTTCCATAGCTATAGGCCACCCGTTTGGTATGACTGGGTCAAGATTAACTGGACACATTGTTAGAGAACTTCAAAACAGAGAACAACAGTTTGGAGTTGTTACTATGTGTGTTGGTGGCGGTATGGGAGCAGCAGGCTTATTTGAGCGATATCCCTCTTAGTGAATAAAGAAGAATATTTTCTTGAAAAATATTTAAAACCTTACACCAAAGTAAGTGCTAAATTTCCCCTTGAGATTGGGGATGACTCTGCAATTATTTCTTCACCGGAGGATTTGCTAATTTCTTCAGATAGTTCTGTAGCTGATGTTCATTTTCCAAGTTTACTTGATTCGTACTATATAGCTTACAGAGCAATAGCAATTGCAGCATCAGATATAATTGCCATGGGCGCTTACCCAGAAGGTTATTTGCTAAACATTACTCATCCAGATCCTACAGATCAATGGTTTGAAAAATTTTCTCTAGGGATAAAGGACTTTAATGAAGATTATGGTACAAATCTCATTGGCGGCGATCTAACAAAAGGAGAATTAAATATTTCTGTCACAGTTTTTGGTAAGCAGTTTGAAAAAATTATCAAACGAAGCGGAGCAAAAGCTGGTGATGACATTTATATTTCAAATGTATTAGGTTTAGGAAAGCAAGGATACGAAAAATATAAGAAACAAATCTTAGATTTACCTAATCAGTACCTCAAACCAAAATTACTATCGGTAAAAACAATCAAAGCATTACAGCCATATATGAACTCAGCCATAGATGTATCAGATGGCTTGCTATTAGATCTCAGCAGAATATGCAAACAATCAAAAAAAGGAGCAGTTCTAAATATTCTTGAAGAGACCTATATTAATACAATTGATGATTTAGTAGCTGGTGATGATTATGTATTACTTTTTACATCTAATTCAAAGCACAGTGAATCTATTAGAAAAACTTTACCTACTTCTTTTTTAATAGGAAGAATTACTGAAGAAGAAAACATTTTAGTAATGGATAAAGAAGGTAAAAATGTTAATTTTGAAAAACTAGGCTGGGATTCTTTTTAAAAATTTGATATCTCCTTTTTAATTGAATCAACATCTAAGCCATTGAGTTTAAGAATTTCATTTCTACTCCCATGTTCAGGAAAAGCATCATCTAAGCCTAGATTTAAAATAGGTAAAGCAATCTTCTTGGTAGAAAAATATTCATTTATGGCGCTACCACAACCACCTTTCGTAGTATGATCTTCAAGCGTTACAATTTTTGAATATTTGCTACATATTTCATCTATTAATTTTTCATCTAAAGGCTTCACAAATCTCATATCGCATAAACCATAATTATTTTCATTGGCAATTTCTAAGGCTCTATCTATAAGGACTCCAAAGTTTAAAATGCATACATCTTCACCATCCCTTATTTTTTTTCCCTTTCCAATTTCAACTACTGAGAACTCTTTTTTAACTAAAGCACCACAGCCAGATCCCCTTGGATACCTTACTGCCGCAGGTCCAGAGTGCTCAAAACAAGTATTCAGAAGAACTCTTGTTTCATTTTCATCTGATGGTATGGCAATAACTAGATTTGGAATACAGCGCATAAAACTTACATCAAAACTACCAGAATGCGTTGGTCCATCTTCACCTACAATGCCCGCTCTATCTAAAGCAAATGTAACATCAATATTTTCTAGGCATACGTCATGAATAAGTTGATCATAAGCTCTTTGTAAAAAAGTTGAATATATTGCAACCACCGGTTTCATTCCGCCAAGGGCTAGGCCGGCACCAAATGTCACAGCATGTTGCTCAGCAATAGCAACATCATAAAATCGCGCAGGGTATTTTTTTTCAAAATTTACCATTCCCGAGCCTTCTTTCATGGCAGGGGTAATGGCAACCAATTTTTTTTCGACTTCTGCTTTGTCGCATAGCCACTCACCAAAAACGTCTTGAAATTTTGTTTGTGGTTTAGAAGGATTCGTTTCAATCTTAGATATTGCATGAAATTTTATTCTTTCATTCTCTGCAGGTTCAAATCCTGCACCTTTCTTTGTGATGATATGAAGCAAATACGGTTCAGATTTTTCTTTCATTCTTTCAAGAGTTTTAACAAGTAATTTCACATCATGACCATCAATTGGTCCGATGTAGTGCAAACCAATATCCTCAAATAAATTACCAGGCATCACAGCTGATTTCAGACCATCTTTCAGCGACCTAGAAATGTGTAAGCCAAAGGGCAAATTTTTAAGAACTTTTTTCCCACTCGATTTAAGTTTTTTATAACTTTTAGATGCCCATACTTTTGCTAGATAATCTGACAATCCTCCTTTATTTTTTGAAATAGACATATCATTGTCGTTCAAAACAATATTAAGGTTTCTTCCTAGATGGCCAGCATGCATAAGGCCTTCAAAGGCAAGACCAGCTGTCATAGCTCCATCTCCAATAACTGAAAAGATAGTTTTATTCCCTTTCAATAATTGATTTGCTTCATTCATGCCTAAAGATGCACTTATTGATGTGCTTGAATGCCCAACACTCATAGCATCATACTCTGATTCTGTAATAGAAGGGAATGCAGCCAATCCATCTAGCTGTCTTATTCTGTGCATCTTATCCCTTCTACCTGTAAGTATCTTATGGGGATAAGCTTGATGACCAGTATCCCAAACGATTTTATCGTTTGGCAGATCTAAGACATAATGCAATGCAATAGTTAGTTCAATAGCACCTAATCCAGCACCAAAGTGACCTCCGGACTGACTTACTGAGTAGAGCAAGAACTCTCTTAATTCATCAGCTAAAGTTTCTAGCTCATCTAAATTTAATTTCTTTAGATCAGCAGGTAAATTTACCCTATCTAGTAAATTATTTTTTGGTTTGCTTTTGGGAAATTCTTTAAAAATCTTCATTAACTTCTTCTATTAAACAAATTTTCGACATAAATCTTTAATGGATGCTTATTTAAACTTAATTTTGAAAATGATTCCATTGTTTCAGAATGAAATTTTTTTATTTCATTAATTGTTTCTGATCGGCCTAATATCAAGGGGAAATTTTTTTTATTTTTAGAGTGATCTTTATTTGTAGCTTTACCTAAATTTTCTTCTGATTCTTCTAAATCAAGTAAGTCATCAATTAATTGAAAAGCTATACCTACATTTTTTGCAATTGTATTCCATTCTTTTTCCTCCATATTAGCAATAATTAAAGGAGCTAAAATACAGAATTCAATTAACAAGCCCGTTTTCAGGTAATTCATTTCAATTATTTCATCTTTATTTACAGATTTTCCCTCAAAGCTTATATCTTGTTCTTGTCCAAGTATCATGCCTTTATACCCAATGCTCTCGACTAATAACTTTAATATTGAAACTTTATGCTCATTCGATAATTTGTCATCCTCAAGAATTATTTGGATTGCTAATGATTGCATTGCATCACCTGCAAGCACAGCGGTTGCTTCCGAATACTTTTTATGAAGTGTTGGTTGACCTCTACGAAGATCATCATCGTCCATGCACGGCAAGTCATCATGAACTAAAGAATAGGTATGAATTATTTCTGATGCTAAAGCTAATGAATCTAATCTCTCTAGGGAAATGTTATAAATATCACCTACAAGATATAGTAATGATGGTCTTACGCGCTTGCCTGGAGCTGAGAGTGCAAACTTTATTGCTTCTTCAATTTGACTGTTTGAATTTAAATAAGAATTTAGCTTCGAATTTATTCTTTTTTGAAGATCAACTTCAAAGTTTTCTAAATTAAGTTTCGTCACTTTCAAAAGGTTTTGTAGCGCCGTCATCAGTCAACTCTTTTATTTTGTTTTCAGCTGATTCAAGCTCTTTCTGACAAACCTTTATTAATGATATGCCTTTTTCAAAACTTTTTAATGATTCATCTAGGGTAGGCTCACCGTCTTCGAGAGCCTTAACAATTTTTTCGAGTTCTTTTATAGATTCTTCAAATTTAGGCATTATAAAATTTTACTTAAGTTTTTAACTTTTAAAAAGAGTACTAATCTTATTTGGTATTGATGTAACAAAATTTCTTGCCCCCATTCTGTATTCCTTGAGATTTTCTAGAATCATTAAGAATGACGGTGTTACTAGTAATGTGATAATGGTGCTAAAACCCAAGCCCCAACAAATGCTTATTCCAAAAACTTGATACCATTTAACTGTAGATGTTCCCTCATAAATTGCCCTATTTATGACATCGATACTATAGCCAAACGATAGAAACATCAGCCCAAAAATGGTAGTAACGGTTGTTAACAACACAGGTCTAAGTCTGCTCATACATGTTTCAGCTATTAGTTCTGTTGCTGGTTTATCTGGAAAATCTAATCTTAATTTATTAAAGGTATCAATTAGTACAATATTATTATTTACAACTATCCCGGCCAAACCAACTAGAGCAGTTCCCGTCATTATGGTAGATGGCTCTGATCCAGTTACAGTCAAACCCAAAAATACTCCTGCTGTTGAGAATAAAACCGACAATAGAATAACTATTGGTTGAGAAATACTATTAAATTGGGTAACTAAAATAATAAACATTAAAAATAGAGCACCATAGAATGCTTGAATTAGAAAATCAGTAGCTTCAGCACCTCTTTCTGTTAGTCCACCGAATGTAATATCCATTCTTGGATCATCAAAACCAGTTTCATTAATCCATTGTTGAATCTTGTTTATTTCACCGTTTAAGTTAAAACCTGGCACGTTAGTAGCGTTTATTTCATAAAAAAACTGACCATCTTTTCTGACAAGACTTGCTGCGTTTGGACGAGCCTCAACATCAACAAAGCTTGATACAGGCACTGCTCCATTTCTGGAATTAACAGTTATATTTTCAAGATTTGACAATGTTCTTTTGTCTTTGGCAAATCTTGCTCTTATATCAATCTCTTCTTTAGAATCATCTGGTCTATATTCTCCAAGCATTATGCCTGTTGTAACCATTTGAATAGTTGAGCCTATGTCGTATAGACTTATGCCTGATTGAAACGCTCTTTCTTTATCTACATCAATTTTCCATTCAATCTTATATTTTGGCAGTGTGTCATTTACGCCAGTAAGGCCTTCAATATTTTGATCAATATAATTTCTCAGTTCTCGAGTTTTTCTTTCAATAAGACCTAAATCTTCGCTCATTAACTGTATCTCAACGGGTGCACTGAATTGACCAGGTCCTTCTTGAACTTCTCTTATGTTGAGTTTATATCCAGATATTTCAGAGACTGCTTCTCTTAATAAGGCCAAGACTTCAAAACCTGTAATATCTAGTTCTTTAGGATCTTCTAATACTATATAACCTCTCCCAACTCCGTCACCACTACCACCACCACCGGAGACGCTAATGTTAAGATCGTCAACTCCTTTAACTGCAATCAATTTTTGTTCAGCATCTATTGCAAAGTCTCTCGCTTCATATGGTGACAAGTTTCCTCTGGCTTGGATATCGGCTTCAATTAACCAAGGTTCAACCGAAGGGAAATATACGAACTGTTTACCATAATTTGGCACGATATTTCCTAAAATTAAAAACATAGTTAAAAAAGTATAAGCAACTGATTCAACTGGATTTTTAACCGCAAAATTTATCGCTTTTCTATACGAATTTTTTAGAGCTGTATCATCACTATCATTATTAATATCATTAGCCCTCTTTCTTCTACCTAATAAAGATCCAATCACAGGAGCAAAAATTAACGCGTATGCTAAAGAAGCCGCTAAGATAACGAAAACTGTCACTGGCAAGTAACGCATAAATTTGCCTGATATTCCTGGCCAAATCATCAATGGTGAAAAAGCTGCAAGCGTTGTTAATACTGAGGCAAAAACTGGTGTAAACATTCTTTCAGCTGCGTTTGTATATGCCTCTTTTCTTGACTGACCTTTGTCGATTAATTTGTCAGCATATTCAACAATTACAATTCCACCATCAATTAGCATACCTAAGCCAAGCAACATCCCGAACATTACCAGAAAATTAAATTCGTAGCCTATAAAGAAATGTAGAATTCCGAAACCAACTAGAAAAGAGAAGGGAATTGCAATGCCTACAATAAGTCCATTTCTTAAGCCTAGTGTTGCCACAACTAGAACCATTACCAGTATTACAGCTGTGATTATGTTTCCTTCAAGTTCAGAAACCATATCACCAGCAAATTTTGTAGTATCCAATCCAGGCTGTATGATCAAGTCATCTGGGAAATCTTCTCTAATTTTTTCAACTTCTGCTTGCACAGCTTGAGCAATATCCAACTCATTGAAACCAACTCTTTTAGACACTGAAAGAGAAATTGCATCAAAACCATTAATCCTTGAAAAACTAGTTGGATCTTTAAAAGTTCTTTTTATATCAGCAACATCACCCATTTTTACGACTTTATTTCCATCCGATTTAATAGGAAGATCAAAGACATCCTGTCTTGTCTCAAATATACTTGGAATTTCTACTGCAAATTTTCCTGAACCTGTATCTTGGAAGCCTGCCGGTATTAAGACATTATTATTTCGCACCGCACTGTAAATTTCAGTGAGACTAACACCCAAGCTTTCTAATTTTGCTTGCGACACTTCAACCTCTAAAAGCTCTTCTGGAACACCACCAATTTCAACACCCAAAACGCCAGGAACTTTTTCAAATCTATCTTGTATTTCTTGGGCGACTGCGTAACCAGATCTAAGATTTGAAAAACCGTATATGCTATAGATTAATATTGGCCAATCATTGTCAGATCTTTCTCTCACAATAGGATCATTAGCTTCTGGAGGTAATTGATTTCTTACTTCACCAATAGCTCTTTCAACATCTAAAATTGCTTGATCCATATCATAATCAACATCATATTGAATGGTTAGGTTTGTAAAGCTTTGTGTATTTGTTGATCTAACTTGTTCTTGGCCTTCGAGACGTAAAAATCTATTTTCTAAGGGTTTAGCGACAATTCGTGCCATATCCTCGGGGGAGGCACCTTCTAAAAATACTGAAATATTAACAAAAGGAAATTGAATGTTCGGGTTTGAAGCAATAGGCATTGCCGCTCGTCCAAACATACCCATAATAATCAAGAAAATCATTACAAGGATAGTGGTTCTAAACTTGCTTACTGCTGTTTTAACAATTCCCATTATCTATATTTTGAAATTACTTCATCACCATCTTTCACAAAGCCTTGACCCCCAATGATGACATTAGTTTCGTCAGGAATCCCGGTTATCCAAGCACCTTGGACGGTATCGATTAGGATCTGTACGTCCATAATCTGCACTACGTCATTTAAAACTGTGGCAAGTGCTACATTACCTTGGTCGCCAAGCAAGAAAGCCGAAGTTGGAATAAAGTGTGCTTTTACTGGCTCAGTGTAAATTATCAGCTCTCCGGTCAATCCATCTTTGATATTTAAATCAGTATTTTCTAACTCAGCCTCTACTTTAAATGTTCTTGTCCTTGTGTCTGCAGCAGAACTTATAAATGAAACTTTAGTATTAAATTTTTCACCTGAAATAAAATTGATCTCTGCATCTAGGCCAGGTTTAATTTTTGCTACCATCATTTCGGACACATTTCCCACTATTTTCAAGGGTGTTAGAGAAATTATCGAAGCACAGCTTTGGCCATTTTGAAGAAGTTGTCCTTGTTTAGCTAGATTTTCCACAAAGCCATCAAAAGGTGCTTTAATTTCAGTTCTTTCTAATTCTATTCTTGCACTTTCGAATACTGTTTCAGCTGTTACTAAAGCTGATTCTGAAATTAACCCTTTTTTCTTGAGTTCAATAGAAGAATCGTAATCGATTTTACTTTTCTTAAAGTTTGCCTCTCTTTGACCTGAGTCAAGTTTACAAATTACATCATTTTTTTCAGCATAATCACCTTCAGCAAAACCAACTTTAACAACTTTTTCTGAGGTTTGAGACCTAACATCTACTTTTGAAAAAGCTTGAGATTCAGCTTTTATAGTGATGGGTAGTCTATAATCGACTGCTGTTGAGTTATTTACTAAAACAACTTCTTTTGTAGCGGGCGCTATGTATTCTTCCGGCTCTGTTTGTGCAAAATAACCTGAAACCATCCATATCAGTGTGAAAAAAAGTATCACACCCGAAGCTCTTAAATTTTTCTTGTTCATTTAAATTTTATATTTTTCTCTCAAATTAGTTAAAGTATCGCTATTACTTTTGTTTTGAGACTCTACAGTCTCCGCATCAGGATCAAAAAAGTCAAATTCTTCTTTATGTCCTTTAGACGAATCTTCAACATTAAAATTCCATTTTTTCTTTATGAAATCGAGAAATTTTATGTCCCAAGATGTGAAAGCTCTGCCATCTTCCTTCCAATAAAGAATGAATTCAGGTAAATACTTTTCTGCAAACTCTAAATTTATGCCTGTCATCTTAATTATGTCCATGCAATCATCAGATGGTGTCCAAGAATTATCAATAACAGTTGGAGACTTTTTTGTATCAACCTCAGCGTTATATTGCGCCCATTTTAATCTGGCATGTTCAATAAACTTTGAATTATAGGAGATTAAAACATCCGGTCTTTCCGACCAATAAATAACAAATTCAGGGATAAGTTCTTTAACAAAAGACTCATTCATGCCAGACCGCAATAATATTTCAAGCACTTCTTCTGAAGGGCTCCAATCTGAAGCCATATTCGATCTTTTGATTTTCTTTGGAGTTTGAAGTTTTGATTTTGGTTGGCCTTTTGAAAGTGAAACAAGCTTTTTTTCTGTATCAAGTTCAATTAGACCTCTTACATTCAGGTCAATTAGCAAGCTCATTAACTCTTTCTCATCCCAAAAATTAAGTTCTTTCAGCAAAGATTCAATTGTAAATTTTTGCAAATTAGAATTTGTTATATATTCCAATAGAACTGCATTATTTAGACCTAATGTTTCTGCTATCTCACGTTTGAATTTAAATTCCATAAATTTTATCTTCGGGCTTTGACTGCTTGCGCTAAGTCATCAAGTAATTTCTTTGTTTCTTCCCAGTCTACACATGCATCAGTAACGCTTTTGCCATACTCCATATCTTCAGAAATTTTTTGATTACCTTCCTTTAGGTGACTTTCAATCATTACACCTATGATATCTTTGTTACCACTTGCGATTTGATCGCAAATTGAAGCAGATACTTTTTTCTGATTTTCATGATTTTTTTGACTATTTCCATGGCTGAAATCGACCATAATATTGGCATTGACTTCATTTTTTTCTAAGTCAGCACGACAATTTTCAATATCTTTTGGGTGATAATTTGGTTCTAGTCCACCTCGCAAAATAATGTGAGTATCATCATTTCCTGATGTTTTAAATATTGCTACTTTCCCCTTTTTGGTTGTACCTAAGAAAACATGTTGGTACTGTGCAGACTTAATTGCATCAATTGCTATCTGAATGTCTCCTTTAGTAGAATTTTTGATACCGATAGGACATGAAAGGCCAGATGTTAATTCTCTATGAACCTGACTTTCTGCTGTTCTTGCTCCAATTGCACCCCAGCAAACAAGGTCTGAGACATATTGAGGTGAAATTAAATCTAAAAATTCTGTTCCAGTTGGCATGCCTAAATCAGCAATATCTTTTAGTAACTTTCTAGAAATCCTAAGACCTTCGTTAATTTTGAACGAATTATCCAGCCTAGGATCATTGATGAGGCCTTTCCAACCAATGGTAGTTCTAGGTTTTTCAAAATAAACTCTCATAACCAGCATCAGCTCATTCTCAACTGATGAGGAGAAATCTTTTAAGAGTGTTGCGTATTCTAAAGCAGCTTTTGGGTCGTGTATTGAGCAGGGCCCAACAACGACAACTATCCTGTCATCCTGCCTATGCAATATTTGGCTAATGCTCCTTCTTGCCCCAAAAATTAATTTTGAAGATTCCTTATCTAATGGAATTTCATTAGTTATTTCTTCAGGTGTAGAAAGCTCCTCTCTTGAGAGAATTCTGCTGTTATCAGTTATGTACATCATATAAATAAAATAGAGCAGTAAATTTTACATCATCGAAGCTAAAGTTTCTCTTTAAAAATAAAACATTTAGCTAGAAATAATTTATTTATTAATAAACACAATATTTAGTATTTATTTTCTTTTTTATATACAATATCTAGTGTATGGAAGCCGTTCAGGAAATAGCATTACCGAAAGTCAAAGGTAGTACGGTAGATCAGTTACCGGAAAATCTATATGTTCCGCCAAAAGCACTGCTTTTACTATTGGATGTTTTTTCAGGACCAATGGATTTTTTGTTGTACCTTATACAACGCAAAAATTTAGATATCTTAGAAGTTAATTTGGTTGAAATTACAGATCAATATATTGCCTATATTGAAATGATGGAAGATTTTGAGTACGAGTTGGCAGGGGACTATTTAGCAATGGCTGCGTATTTAGCTGAGATCAAATCAAGAATTTTATTACCCAGAGAAGAAGAAAATGAAGAGGAAGATGGGGACCCAAAAGCAGAACTGCTTAGAAGATTGCAAGAATATAAAAGATTTAAAGATGTATCTTTTAAGTTAGATGAAATGCCCAGAATAGATAGAGATATATTTCCTGCATCAGGAAAGTTGCCCGAATTTGAACTACCAAAACCAAAGAACAATTATGATAAAAATGATTTAACATTTGCGCTTAGATCAATGCTTGATGAAATGGAGAGATTATCAAGCCATAAAGTCAAACTCGAAAATATAACTCTTGAATCAAAAATGAAACTTTTATTAGATAGCCTGAAAGAGAGAGATTTTATATCTTTGCCAGAGCTTATCCTGAAAGGCGAATCTAAACTAGCAGTTTCAGTAATTTTGTCTGCTGCATTGGAACTAAACAGGAAAGGTTATATTGAAATCGTGCAAGCAGAGCAGTTTGGAGAGATTTACTTTAAAGGTTCAGAAGAGGTAGTTCATTAATGGATATTAAAAAAAGAACAGAGGCATTATTGCTAGCAGCAAACAGAGCTTTATCCGTAAAAGACATTGTAGAGTTATTAGAAATTGAATCTGCTGAGGAAGAATCTGAAGTCTTAAGTGCAGTTGTCTCTCTTAAGGAAGATTATGAAAGCAAACCTTATGATTTAGTTGAAGTTTCGAGTGGTTACAGAATCCAACTTAATCAAGATTATTCGAAAGATATTGCGAAGCTATGGGAAGTAAAGCCATTAAGACTTTCTAGAGCTACATTGGAGACACTCTCAATTATCACATACATGCAGCCTGTTACCAGAGGAGATATTGAGGATATTAGAGGAGTGAATGTTGCAACTAACGTGATTAAAGTTTTGATGGATCAAGGATGGATAAAAATAAAAGGCTACAGAGATGTGCCTGGAAGACCAGCTCTTTTTATAACTACACAAAAATTTTTGGACGATTTTTCTATGAAAACATTAGATGATCTTCCGGTTTTACCTGATTTACCTGAGATAGAAAATATTTCCCCGGAATTAAGCCTTCAGGAAGATTCAATTGAGCAAGAAGCTCCAAAATAACAAAGAAAAGTTAGAAAAATACCTGGCAAATTTAGGTTTTGCCTCTCGTCGCAACATAAATGAATTTCTAAAGACAAAAAAAGTCACACTGAATAATAAAAAAGCAAAAAAAGATACATTTATTCAAAATGACGATATTTTAAATATTGACGGTGAGGATCTCGTCGTCGATTTAAACCCAGAAACAGAAGTTCTTATTTATCATAAACCCACTGGTCAGGTTTGTTCAAATGTTCCTACTGATAAAAACGATAGTGTATTTCAAGGGTTACCAGCAAGAAAAAAGGGCAAGTGGGTTATGGTTGGTCGGCTTGATGTGAATACATCTGGTCTTTTAATTTTTTCAAACGATGGAAATCTTGTGAATTTCTTAGCTCATCCTAGCAGTAATATTGATAGGGAATATTTATGTAGAGTTTATGGTGATGTGTCAGATAAAAAAATTGAAAATTTACTTAAAGGAGTAAAAGTAAATAATGAACTAGCTCAATTCTCTGATATCGTAGCAGTCAAAAAAACTTCTAAGTCCAAAAACCATTGGTTTTATGTCTGTTTATTTAGCGGAAAGAATAGAGAAGTTAGAAAGCTATGGAAAACTCAAAAGCTAGAAGTTAATAGATTGATAAGGCTTAGGTTTGGCCCAATTTTGTTACCTGATAGTTTAAAACCTGGTGGATGGAAAAAGTTTTCTAAAAAAGAAGTTTCAAAATTAAAAAATCTTCTCGAAATTAATTGAGTTCGATAATCCCCACAACAGGAAAATGATCTGATACTCCTATAAGATTTTTTGCATCATATCTTATGGGTGTTCCATCTTTTCTTGTTTGCAACGGGTGATTCACAATACTTACACCATCATTGACAAAATTAGTATCTCTACCTTTTCTTACCATTATTACATCAAGAAAACTCCATGATTTTCCTGTGAACCAATAGCTTGTTCCGTTGCAGTCTGAGCATTGATCTCTATGAGAAACATACCAAGCTTTATTAGCATTTTTAAAAGTCTCTTCTTTATCATCCTCAGTCTGTGTGACATTAAAATCACCTAAAGCTAATACAGCACCTTTCGTAGTTGAAGCCAGCTTTTCTAATGTAGAGAAAGCAGCTTTTCTCATAAATACTGGGTTATAAGGTGCAGGGAAATGCACATTGAAAACAGTCAATTTTTTATCGTTGATTGAAAAAACACTTTCGTGAATTTCTCTTGTGTCGCCAATTTGTTTTTTGGTGGCCCCACTAAATTCTGTCTTGTGTAATTTTGATTTAATAATTTTATATTTTGAGATAAAAGCTGTATCAATTCCTCTATTATCGCTACCCTCTAGAAGAACATAATACTCGTATCCAGCTCCATCAAGTTTTTTGAATAATTGTTTTAGAATTCTTTTATTTTCTACTTCTTGTAAACCAATTATATCTGGACCATTAGATCCATAGGATAAAATAACTGATGCTATGGAGCTTAATTTGTGTTCAATTACCTCATCTGTCCAATCAATATATAAGCAATCATCTCTCCATCTTTTAGTAGAAATTTTTTCACAATTTTTTATGTGTATAGGTGTTTGTTTTTTTGAAAATTCAAGATAAGTTTCATCTGTTTTATAAGCATCATTTCTATTATCAAAAAGATTCTCAACATTAAATGTCATTACTGACACAGTTTCAGCATATAAAGATACGGAAAAAAATAATACTGTAAGTATTTTAATTAAATTATTCATTTTCAACTCTCCATTCAGTAATTGTGTTCACCCTTACATCTCTCCAAGCATTTTTATCTAGAGACCAAACCATAATTGTTTCGCTTTCTGATGAAATATTCATAATTTTAACACCATCAGGCATCAACTTTTCATTGAGTGTGGAGGGCATAACCCTTATTTCACCTGAATCAATTTTTTTAAAACTTATTACAACGATCCCTTTTTTTAATGCAGTAATTAATTCATTCATGATAGTTATACATAATACCTGTTTCCTGACATTCTTCTGACATTAACCATAAATAGTCAATAGCAATTTCATCAGGTGTTCTAAGAGTATTTGGATCTTCAGCTGGAAAAGCTTGTGCCCTCATTTGTGTCCTTGTTGGACCTGGGTTATAGGAATTTACTCTCATCTCTTTTTCATACTCATCTGCAAGACTTTGCATCAGACCTTCAACGGCAAATTTAGAAATTGAATAACTTGTCCAAAATGCTCGAGCTTTTCTTCCAACTCCGGATGATGTGAAGACAATTGATGGATTATTAGCTTTCAGCAATAGTGGCAACGATAACTGAGTCAGTAAAAAGTTACTTTCAAAATTTACCTGCATTACTGTTTTAAGCTGATTTAATGAAGTATTTATTATTGGCGATAAATAACCCAGCACCCCAGCTACATGCACTAAACCATCTAATTTTTCATAGTTTTCATATAAGCTATCAGCTAATTTTTTGTAGTCCTTTTCACTGGCTTTCAAAAAATCGAATTCGACTATTAACGGATCATTGCCACCTTGATCGCAAATTTCATCTTGCAGTGAATAAAGTTTTTTTATGTCTTTGGATAATAATATTAGATTTGCTTTGTTTTTAGCAGCAATTTTTGCTACAGCCCTACCTATACCTGAACCAGCTCCTGTAATTAGGATGTTCTTATTAGAAAGTGAGTCTTTAGAAATGCTTACAGAAGGAACATGTTTCATAATATATTTTTTATTTCAGTTGGCGAATCAATTATATAGTCTGCACCCCAGCTCAGAGGATCTGATTGATAATAACCATAAGTGCAAGCAACAGATTTAACATTAGCATTTTTTGCAGTTTGAATATCTCTTTCATGGTCTCCAACATAAAAAGATCCTTCAATATTGGCATTAATTGAGTTTAATGCTTTAAGAACCCCCTCAGGATCGGGTTTTGTTTGATGAACATCTTCTGGACAAATAATTGCACAAGTTTGTTTATGCCAATTTAGTTTTTCAAGAATTGGCAAAGTATACTTAGCCGATTTATTTGTAACAATTCCCCAAGAAATACTTCTTTCAGTTAAATAATTTAGTAATTCTTTAACACCTTTATACAAATGAATATCAGTTGTCATTATTTGGGTATATCTTTCTAGAAATTTTGCCTTTAACACATTTATTTTTTCTTCACTTGCATCAGGGAAAGCATTCTTTAAAACAAGAGAAGCTCCTCTGGAGGAAAATTTTCTCACAATTTCAAAATCAACGTGATCTTGAGATTCGCTATCCTTTAATTCATTTACAATTTTTAAGAATGAAAGGCCTGAATTGATCAATGTACCATCAAGATCAAACAATACAGCATTATTTTTTTGTTGCATGAATAATATAATTAACTGAAGGATCATCAGTAAGTCGAACAATATCTAAAAACGGTAGATATGACATACCCTTAACCTCCTCAAAAACTAAACTTGCCCGGTCAATATAGTCTTTCATTTCAAATGGTTTAATAAGCTTCTCAAATTCGTGCGTTCCTTGAGGAAGAATATTAAGAATATATTCAGCACCTAAAATTGCAAAAATAAAAGACTTTAAGTTTCTATTAATTGTTGAAAAGAATAAATGTCCACCCGGTTTACAAAGTTGAGCACATTCTTCTACAACCTGTGATGGATCTGGAACATGCTCTAACATTTCTAAACATGTAATTACATCAAATGTTTTTTTCTCTTTTACCATATCGGTGGTACTTATTTTTCTGTAATTTATGTCAAGCTTTGATTTTTTTGTCTTATCTTAGCTACGCTCAATGGACCATCAGCTAAATCAATAGCTGTCACATCGGCTCCTTTTCGAGACAAAAGTTCAGCAAGAATGCCACCACCACATCCTATATCTAAAATTTCTAGATTTTTTATGTCTACTTTGTCTTCAATGTAGCTAGTTCGTAATGGATTAATTAAATGCAGTGGTTTGAACTTACCATTTGGATCCCACCACTGGTCAGCTAGTTTTGAGAATTTTTCTAATTCTAATTGATCAAAATTTTCCATAAGTTAAAGTATATCTTTAGACATTTAATATTTTATGATTTTAGGGGCCGTCACACCAAAAAACCAAAAAGACCTTAGATCGAGTTTACATCCAAACACGATAAAGCCAATTTTAGATATGGGTATAGATATTATATTTGAAAGTGGTCTCGGGGCAGGGATGGATGTAAATGATGAAGTTTTAACAAGCCTTGGTGCAAAGTCTGTCAGCAGGGAGGCATGCTTATCAAAATCAGATGTACTTATGTCAACGTCACCAATAGCATCGAATGAGATTTCATTAATGAAAGATAAAGCCTTATTTTTGGGACTTATGGAGCCGTTTTCAAATAAGGAGCAATTTTCTGCATTTCAACTAAATAATATTTCAGCTGTAAGTATGGAATTTATTCCGAGAATTACGAGAGCACAAAAAATGGATGTTTTGAGTAGTCAATCTAATTTAGCTGGATATGTTGCGGTTATTGAGTCAGCTAAAGAATTAAAATCGGCTTTACCTATGATGATGACTGCGGCAGGAACATTGAAGCCTGCTACAGTTTTTGTAATTGGAGTAGGAGTTGCCGGTTTGCAAGCAATTGCAACTGCTAAAAGATTAGGTGCAAAGGTTGAAGCATTTGATACCAGGCCAGTTGTTGAAGAGCAAGTAAAATCATTGGGAGCTAAGTTCGTAAAAATAGATTTGGGTGACACAGGTCAAACTGAACAAGGTTATGCCAATGAACTTACAAAAGAACAAATCCAGTTGCAAAAAGATCTGCAAAGTGAAGTTTGTGCAAGATCAGATATAGTGATTACAACT
Organism: uncultured SAR86 cluster bacterium; assembly: GCA_902585315.1. Taxonomy (GTDB): domain Bacteria; phylum Pseudomonadota; class Gammaproteobacteria; order Magnimaribacterales; family TMED112; genus TMED112. The sequence continues at coordinate 12,534 of CACIDC010000006.1, read as the reverse complement.
GCTCAGCTATTTGGAAGGCCAGCGCCAAAACTGATCGACGATAAGACAATAAAAAAAATGAAGCCAGGAAGTGTAATTTTTGATATGGCTGTTGAGAGTGGAGGTAACGTTGAAGGTTCGATTCTTGACGAAATAAAAGTAATAAATGGTGTAAAAGTAATGGGCATTTCAAGTTTACCATCGCTGGTTTCTGATCACGCGTCATTTGCCTTAAGTAACAACTTTATAAATTTCATATCTGATTTCTATTGCAATGAAAAAAAGTGTATTGAATTAAACCTTGAAGACGAAATAATTAAATCTGCATTACTTGTTCATGATGGCGAAATACTAAATGGAGCGTTTAAATAATGGAAATTGTACTTTTGTTATTTTTTATTTTGATCTTAGCAATTTTTCTAGGTTTGGAACTGATTTCTAAGATCCCAAGCACTCTACATACTCCTCTGATGTCTGGAGCAAACGCAATTAGTGGCATCACTTTAGTTGGGGCATTAAGTCTTGATACTGGCAGTAACTTACAAATGATCCTGGCCTTTTCAGCAATCACCTTTGCATCAATTAATGTTTTTGGTGGCTACCTAGTTACAAATCGAATGTTAAGAATGTTTAAAAAGAAATGATGGAACTTGATTTAAATATACTGCAACAACTTGGATATATATTCTCAGCTATATTGTTCATTTATGGTTTAAAAATGCTTTCAAATGAAAGCACTGCTGCGAGAGGCAACGTTGTGAGTTCCATAGGGATGCTTTTTGCAGTGCTTGTCACTGTCATTGAAATTGTAAATCCAGTACTTGTGCTTTCAGCCGTGCTACTAGGGGCTTTAATTGGTTCAGCTTTTGCTTTGAAAGTAAAAATGACCTCAATTCCTGAGATGGTTGCATTATTCAATGGGTTTGGCGGTTTATCGTCTTTCTTTTTAGCTTGGTCGGAATTCAATAACTTTTCTGTAATCAGTTTAATAATGATTTTATCTTTTATGACTGTACTTATTGGCGGTATTACTTTTAGCGGAAGTGTCATTGCATTTTTTAAACTCTCGGAAATATTAAAAGGTGATAATAATTTTCTTAATAAAGCTTCAAGATGGTTTTTAATATTTAGCATTTTATTTGTAATCATCGCAGTTATTCAAGTTATAGCTGGAGGTCTGGGCTATGAACTCATTGATTTAGCCTTGATTCAAAAAACATTTATAGCCCTTCTCATCATATCTTTGTTGGCAGGATTAGCCTTTGTTCTACCGATTGGGGGAGGAGACATGCCAGTTGTCATTTCTTTGCTCAACTCATTCTCAGGTATTGCAGCAGCCTCCGCTGGTATTTTGTTAACGAACACCGCTTTGATAGTTGCTGGTTGTTTAGTTGGTGCTTCAGGATTAGTTCTAACCGTAATTATGGCTAAATCAATGAATAGAACCTTATACAACATCTTTTTTGTGGGTTATGAGAGTTCAGGCTCAAGTGCTGCAGAAATTGATGGAGAAATTAAACCAATCTCTGCTGAGGATGCATATCTTGTTGTTGAGGCAGCAAGATCAATATTAATAGTGCCTGGCTATGGTATGGCTGTTGCTCAAGCTCAACACGTTGTAAAAGAATTAGGCGATTTATTAGAGGAAAATGGCTGTGAAGTTTCTTACGGTATTCATCCTGTAGCGGGTAGAATGCCGGGGCACATGAATGTGCTTTTAGCTGAGGCTAATGTCTCATACGATAATCTTCTTGAACCAAAAGATATTAATCCAACAATGGAAACTGTTGATATAGCTATTGTGATTGGAGCAAACGATGTAGTGAACCCATCAGCTACTGAAGAGCCAGGTAGCCCAATCTATGGTATGCCTATTCTTGAAGTACATAGAGCTAAAACAGTAATGGTTTTGAAAAGATCAATGGCTTCAGGTTTTGCCGGAGTTCAGAACCCATTATTTTTCAAAGAAAATTCTAGAATGCTTTTTGGCGATGCTAAAGAAAGTATTTCTAAATTAGTCGCTGAATTTAAAGATTAGTTGAGAACCCTATGATAAAATAGGTACGTGCAAGAGTTTGCTAAAGAAGTCCTTTCTGTTGACATTAAAGAAGAGTTAAAAAAGTCCTATTTGGACTACGCTATGAGTGTCATAGTTGGGCGAGCTTTACCTGATGCTCGAGATGGCATGAAACCTGTTCACAGACGAATTTTGTTTGCCATGCACAAACTTTCTAATACCTATAATAAACCCAATAAGAAGTCAGCGAGAGTGGTTGGAGACGTCATTGGTAAATATCATCCACATGGCGATACGGCAGTTTATGATGCTATCGTAAGGATGACACAAGACTTCTCTCTCAGATATCCACTAATTCAAGGGCAAGGAAACTTTGGTAGCATTGATGGTGATTCTGCAGCAGCCATGAGATATACAGAGATCAGAATGCAAAAAATTACTGATCAAATACTTGCAGATATTGAAAAAGAAACCGTAAGTTACTCTCCAAATTACGACGGAACTGAAGATATTCCTGATGTTTTACCAACAAGAATCCCAAATTTATTAATAAATGGCTCTTCAGGTATCGCAGTTGGTATGGCAACCAATATTCCGCCACATAATCTTATTGAGGTTTTGGATGCATGTTTACACATTTTAGATAATCCTGATGCTTCAGTTGATGATTTAATAAAAATTGTCAAAGGACCAGATTTTCCACTAGGTGGAATAATTACGGGCATAGATGGCATTGAGCAAGCATACAGAACTGGCCAAGGAAAAGTTTACGTAAGAGGTAAGACCGCTATTGAGGAAATGAAGGGTGGTAAAGAAGCAATCATAATTACCGAGATACCATTTATGGTTAATAAGGCCAGAATGCTTGAAAGAATTGCTGAACTCGTCAAAGAGAAGAAACTCGAAGGCATTGGTGAAATAAGAGATGAATCGGATAAAGATGGAATGAGAGTAGTAGTCGAGTTGAAAAAAGGTGAAGTTCCTGAAGTGGTTTTAAATAATCTCATTAAGCATTCTCAGTTGGAACAAGTTTTTGGGATTAACAATGTTGTTCTTGTTGATGGCAAACCACAATTATGCAATTTACAACAGCTGCTCAATATATTCTTAGATCATAGGAAAGATGTCATTACTAACAGGTCTCTTTATGAGCTTCGTCAAGCAAAGGAGAGAGGGCATATTGTCGAGGGTCTAATTGTTGCAATTGCTAATATTGATGAAGTAATCGAAATAATTAAAAAATCAGAAAATTCTAAAGTTGCTGCTGATAAACTTTGCGAAAGGAATTGGTCAGCCTTGACTATCAAACCACTACTAGATAAAGTTGCTGATCCTGATATTTGTAAACCCGAAGGATTAGAGGAAGGTTTTGGTCTAAATGGAAAGGAATATAAGCTCTCCCTAGTACAGGCTAAAGCAATTTTAGAATTAAGACTTAGCAGACTTACAGCACTTGAAACTGACAAATTAAATGAAGAATACGAAGAGCTCGTAAAACAAATAAAAGAATTGCAAGAAATTCTCTCGAATAAATCTAGATTGGTTGAAGTTGTAAAAGAAGAACTCAATGAGATCAAAGAAAATTTTGGAGATGAAAGAAGAACAGAAATCATTGAAAGAAGATTAACGATTGATGACGCTGACTTAATTCCAGAAGAAGAAAGAGTATTTACAATTTCTAATAATGGTTTTGTTAAAACTCAACAGCTAGCGGAATATAGATCACAAAGAAGAGGTGGCGTTGGAAAAACTGCTTCTGCTCTAAGGGAGGAAGACTTCATAAAACAGGTCTTGGTTCTTAATACTCATGTTCAAGTATTATGTTTTACAACTAAGGGTAAAGTACATTGGTTAGAGATTTATAAGTTGCCTGTAATGTCTAGAACTGCAAAAGGCAGACCTATTTCAAATGTCCTGCCTCTTGAAGAAGATGAAAAAGTTACTTCTTTCTTGCCAGTAGATGAATATAAAGAAGGTCATTTCATAATAATGGCGACCAAAAACGGAGTAGTAAAGAAAACTGCTCTAGCAGCATTTCAAAAAAGGTATGCGCCAGGTTTAAGAGCAATAAATCTTGATGAAGGTGACAAATTAATAAGCACTATTATTACAGATGGCAAAGATGAAGTTTGTCTAGCATCTGAAACTGGTAAAGCTATCAGATTCAAAGAGTCTGATGTAAGAGCAATGGGTCGATCTACCAGAGGTGTGAAAGGTATGAATATTGGTAAAAATGATAGAGTAATTTCTATGATAAAAGTCATACCAGATGCAAAACTGCTAACTCTCAGTGAAAACGGATATGGTAAAAGGACTAATATTTCAGAATTTAGTGGACAAAAAAGAGGTGGTAAAGGTGTTATTGCTCTAAACACTTCTACAAGAAATGGAAAAATGGTAGCTGCTGTACAAGTTTTAGACGGAGATGAGGTAATGCTTATAGGAAACAAGGGCACCATGATTAGAACAAAAGTTGATCAAATAAGTGTAATCGGCAGAAACACACAAGGAGTAAAGGTAGTTTCAACTAGAGAAGCAGAGATGCTTGTTGATGCAGTAGGCTTCAAAGAAAGTCTTGATGAAGAAGAGAGTTCATAATTTCAGTGCTGGTCCTGCCACATTGCCTGTTGAAATATTAGAAGCAGTTGAATCTGAATTATATGATTATGAAGGTATTGGATCTTCCATAATTGAAATAAGTCATCGCGATAAAGTTTTTAAAGAAGTAGCAAGCAAGGCTGAACATTCCGTTAGAAAATTGCTTTCCATATCTGAAGACTATGATGTAATTTTTATGCAAGGAGGAGCAACCTTACAGTTTTCTCTTATTCCAATGAACTTTGCTCATCTAGGTGAAATTTCTAACTTTGCCGACGTTGGTTCATGGTCTGCTAAGGCAATAAAAGAAGCTTCAAAGATTTGTAATGTAAATATATGCACATCATCTAAAGAAAAAAATTATACGAATATTGACCGTATCTCTGATTGGAATGTCATGGAAAATTCTTCTCTTGTTCATTACTGTAAAAATGAAACCATTCAAGGCATTAGAATTACAGAGGAACCAAGGTTTTCTTCGTACTCTTTTGTTGATATGTCTTCATGTTTATTTTCTGAGGATATCGATGTCACAAAATATGACTTTATTTACGCTTGTGCACAAAAGAATTTTGGTCCTTCAGGGATAACATTAGTTATTGCAAAAAAAGAACTCTTGGAAAAATCTAACCCTGATTTACCAAATATTCTGAAGTATGATGCGCATGCTAATGAAGGCTCCATGCTAAATACACCGAATACATTTGGGTGGTATGTAGCCGGAAAAATGTTTGATTGGTATTTGGAAAACGGTGGTGTAGCTGAAATGGAAAAACAAAGCATAGCTAAAACAGCCATGCTATACGATCTAATCGATAAATCCAATTTTTATGTAAACCCAGTAAATCCAGAACAAAGATCTATTAATAATGTGGTATTCACTATTGTAAATAGTGAGCTGGAAAAAGTTTTTTTGGAGGAAGCTGAAAAAGCTGATCTTAGATATTTGAAAGGCCATCGAACAGTTGGTGGAATGCGAGCCAGCATTTACAATTCAATGAAAATAGAATCAGTTTCTGCTCTGAAAGATTTTATGGAAAATTTTGAGAAAAATTATGGATGATGAAAAAGCACTTTTATTTATAAGAGAAGAAATAGACGCAATTGACTCAGAAATTATTGCTTTACTTGAATCTAGACTAAATCTTTCACTTCAAATAGGAAAAGTTAAAAAAAACTTAGATAAAAACATGCATGATGATTCTAGAGAAGAAGAAATCCTCAAAAAGATTGAAGAACTTTCACTCTTATATCCAAAAGAGGATTTAAAGTCTATATTTGTTGAGATTATGAAAACATCACTTAACGCTCAAAAAAATAATGAGTAAAGAAATATTAATAGCAGGTTCTGGTTTTATGGGCACTTCAATGGCTCATGCTTTAAAAAACTTTAATATTACTTGTTTTGAGACAAATGAAGCTTATCTTGCAACTTTAAAAAACCTTAATATCTATAAAAATATCTTTTCAGATGTTTCCGATATCAAAGGAGAGTTTGCTTTAATAATTATTTGTACAAGACAAAAAGATGTACTTGAGCACATATCTTATTTTTCTTCCAAATTTCCTGAAAGTCTTATTACTGATATTTCAAGTTCTAAAAACTTTTTGCATGAAGCAGATTTGCCTCATAATTTTATTTCATCACACCCTATTTGTGGGAGTCATAAAGTTGGACCTGAAGATGCTGAACCAGATTTATTTAAGGGAAAAGAAGTAATTATTATTGATACTCCTTATCAAGAAAAGTTAGCTGAATTAAGATTATTTTGGAGCTCACTGGGGGCAAACACCACTGTAATGAATTTTTCAGAACATGATAAGAATTACGCTTTTCTTAGTCATTTTCCTCATTTATTTAGTTTTATATACAGAGAAATACTTGATGAAGAAAATATTGACTACAAAAAATTCTCCGGTGATAGCCTTAAAGAAATACTGAGGTTATCAGAGGCAAATGAACATCTTTGGCATGAAATATTTTTGGATAATAAAGAAAATCTTGAATATATAAAAGAAAAGCTTAAGAAAAAACTATTGTGATTGAACTTCCCAAAGACAAATCTATTGCGCAAAGATGCGCTGTTTTAAATTTAGATTTTGATGAAAGTTTCATTGGTGAAGACGTAAAAAACACCCTTAAGGCTGCAAATCAATTTGCTCAATACAGCAAAAATCTTATGCTTAATTTAGGCAACTCAGGCACAGGAATTCGTCTTTTGACAGGGTACATTGCTGGATCAGGAAAAAAATGTACTTTAATTGGGGATAAATCCCTTTCCAATCGACCAATGAGAAGAATTTCTGATCCACTAAACAATTGGGGTGCAAAAATTTCTTTGAGAGAGGATAAATATCCACCAATAGAAATAGCTGAATCAAAATTACTATCAAATTTTGTATATGAATTAGAAATACCAAGTGCTCAAATTAAATCATGTCTTCTCTTTGCAGCTCTTTCATCAAAAACTAAAATTGAAATAATCGAAAATATACCTTCCAGAGATCATACAGAACGTTTATTACAGGAATGTGATGCAGAAATTTTCAGAGAAGGTAATAAGATAATCTTTGATGGTGCTAGAGAAATAACAAAGAAATTTATTGATGTTCCCAAAGATTTTTCTTCTGCAGCATACCTTATTGCCGCAAATATTCTGACGAATAAAGATATTCCTTTAAAAGGCATAGGAGTAAATAAAACTAGAACAGCTTTTCTAAATGTTCTAGAAGAAATGGGTGCAAAAATTGAGTTAAATAATGCTTGCATAATATCAAATGAACCTAGGTCAGATATAACCGCCAGGTTTGACACAAATTTAAAAGGAGTTTCTATTTCAGGAAAAAGTATTCCTAATTTAATAGATGAAATACCTTTGATTGCAATTTTAGCGATGTTTGCTGAGGGGAAAACTACAATTAGAGATGCTAAAGAACTTAGATATAAAGAATCTGACAGGATTACTTTATTGCTGGATAACATGAAAAAGTTTAATCCAAATATTGGTTTAACAGAATTTGAAGACGGTTTTGAAATCATCCCATCAAAAAATCATGATAATGATAGTGTAGATTTAGAGACAGGTGGCGATCATAGGATTATTATGAGTTTTGTGATTGCAGCGCTTGTAACTGGTAAAAAAATTAATTTTGATGAAACTGAATCAGTGGAAACTTCTTTTCCAGGTTTCTTTGAGGTGATAAAAGCATGGTACCAATAGTTACAATTGATGGACCCTCTGGTTCTGGTAAAGGAACTATCTCAAAAGCCTTAGCAATTGATTTAAATTGGAATTATTTAGATAGTGGTTTGATATATAGATGTTATGCTTTTCTGCATTCAATTGGGGTCACAGATATAACACAAGAGATAAACCATATAAATCACGAATATGATCTAGAACATGAAACTATTTCATACCGAAATAAGAATATTACTGATGATATAAGAGGACCTGCAATAACAAAACTTTCATCGGAGCTATCTCAATTATCTGGGGTAAGGGATAAATTAACCATGATTCAAAAAACCTATCGAAAAGAACCAGGTTTAGTCGCTGAAGGACGTGATATGTCATCTAAACTTTTTCCAGATTCGCTCGTAAAAATTTTTTTAACTGCAAATTTAGAAGAAAGAGTAATGAGGAGAGCAAATCAGTTGAGAAATGCTGGACAAAAGGTTAATATTTCCGAACTCAAAAATGAGATTGTACTCAGAGATGATAGAGATACTAAAAGAACTCAATCACCATTAAAACAAACTGAGGATTCAATTTTCATTGACAGTTCAGAGAAGACTGTTGGAGAAATTACAAATTTGATAAAAAAATTAATTAATGAAAAATACTGATAACACATTACAAAATTTGCTAGATAAAAGTTTTAGCGAGTTCAATCTTGTTCAAGGATCATTAGTTAAAGCCAATGTTGTAGAAATTGGTAAGAAGTGGGTCACATTAGATATTGGTTTCAAATCTGATGGGCTTGTATCCATTGAAGAATTTCAAGATCACGCAAGTAAATTAGTTGTTGAGGTAGGCGATGAGGTTGAAGTCATGCTTGATGCACTAGATGATGGGTACGGTGAGATAAGACTTTCTCGAGATAAAGCAAGAAAACAAGAAACATGGGATAAGTTGGAAACAGCTCATAATGATGGAGTCTACGTCGAAGGTAAAGTTGTTAATAAAGTTAAGGGCGGTTTTACAGTGTTCGTTGACGTCGTTAAAGCATTCTTGCCTGGCTCTCTAATAGATCCAAAAGGAGGCAAAGATTATCCAGACTTAACAGGCCAAACTCTTGATTTCAAAGTAATGAAATTCGATAAGAAAAGATCAAATATTGTTCTTTCTAGAAAGGCAGTATTGCAAGAACAGAATTCTGAAGAGAGAGAAAGATTGCTAGGAATCATCAAAGAAGGTGAAAAAATTGAGGGCACCATCAAGAACCTGACAGACTATGGTGCTTTTGTTGATCTAGGTGGTTTAGATGGCTTACTTCATATTACCGATTTATCTTGGAAAAGAGTTATGCATCCGAAAGAAGTGCTAAAAGTTGGTGAAAAAATGGAATTTATGGTTCTCTCCTTTGATGAAGAAAAAATGAGAGTTTCTTTGGGTCTAAAACAACTTTCTGAGGATCCTTGGAAAGATATTGAAAGCAAATATCATGTTGGCCAAGTTGTGAATGGAGAAGTTGCTCTAACCACAGATTATGGATGTTTCGTAAAACTTGATGATGATATTGAAGGATTAGTACACATCACTGATCTCGATTGGAAAAACAAAAATATCAACCCAGCTTCAATTCTAGAGAAAGGCGATAAAATTGATGTGAAAGTCATGGAAATTGATCTTGAGGAAAGGAAAGTTTCGTTGAGTAGAAAACATACGACAGAGAACCCGTGGAAAGAGTTTGAAGATAAGCATAACAATGGTGATGTTCTTGAGAAACTTAAAATTAAATCAGTGACTGATTTTGGTGTGTTCGTTGAACTAGATGGTGGCATTGATGGCCTAATTCACCACTCAGAGATCGAAGTTGGCTCTCAAACAATACAAGATTTATATAAAGCTGGTGAAGAAGTTACAGTTTCTATTAGTGGCATGGATTCTGAAAGAGAGAGAATTTCTCTCACCCTTGTTTCCTAGTAAATATCAAATCTTTTAAATACAATTCAAGTTATGTCGAACAAAAGACTAATTATTGCACTCGATTTTAAAAACATCGATGAAGTATCTAATTTTATCTCTAAGCTTGACCCCCAAAAATGTATTGCCAAAGTAGGTTTACAGCTATTCATATCAGAAGGACCTAAGGTTTTAGAATTTTTATCTCATAAGGGTTTTGAGATATTTTTAGATTTGAAATTGCATGATATACCAAATACTGTCAAAAAATCCGTTGAAGAAATATCTCAATATAATGTCAAACTAACAACAATACATCTTCAAGGTGGTCGAGATATGATTCAGGCTGCTAATGAAGCTAAGGGAGATACAAAGATTCTTGGTGTTAGTTTGCTAACAAGCCTTGATGATAGTGATACCAGAGAACTTTATAATAATGATTTCAAAAAACAATTTGATAATTTAATCAGTCTTGCGATGGAGACGAAAATTGATGGAATTGTATGTAGTTCACAAGAACTTGAAATCATTAAAGACACTTCATTGATAAAGGTTGTGCCAGGGATAAGAAATCAACACACATTCGATGATCAAAAAAGAGTAATGACATCGGGTGAAGCATACTCTAAAGGTGCTGATTATATTGTAGTTGGTAGACCGATTACACAGGCAAAAGAAATTGGAGAAGCAATAAAGGATTACTCGTGAAATTCCAAGATTTATTAAATAATATTTCTGCTGAACAAACTCATGGAGTTTGTGAAAGAAAGTTTTCAACGGGCTTTTTGTCAATTGACCAATCCACAGCATTAATCAACGAAGCAACTTTTAGTTATTTTGAAAATTATGCTGAAAAACATGACTTCGTGCAAAAATTTCAGGATCTCAAGTCTGGAGTCAGACTAAATAATACCGAAAACAGAGCAGTCACACACTTTAAATATAGAGAACCAGAATCAGATTTATATTCAAAAAATTTAGATGAATTAGAAGTTTTAACGAAATTAATTAAAACCAATTTTAAAAAAATAATAATTTTTGGTATTGGAGGTTCATACCTAGGACCAAAACTTATGCATGATGTTTTTTCGAACGATGAAATCGAAATTAATTTTGTTACAGGCAGTGACCCAGCTGAGTTTGAAAAGTTTAAAGATTTAGATTTATCTGAATACGGCTTAGTCATTGCTTCAAAATCTTTTTCAACTCTTGAAACTTTAAGAAGTTATGAAGTAATTACCAAAAATAAATATCTTAACAACACATTTGCGGTAACGGCATCGAGAAAATCAGCAATTGATTATGGCATTAATGCAAACAACATTTTAGATTTTGACGTTGGTACTGGCGGAAGATTTTCAATTTGGACTGGAATAAATATAGGATTCTTTTTATCACATGGTCGAACCGCTTTTGAAAAATTCTTATCGGGGGCAAATAGTATAGATATTTTAAGTTCACAGAAGCCTGGATTAAATCCAGCACTTTCATTGGCTATACAAGATATCGTTTTCAATAATTTATTAAATTTTGATACGACATTAATCCTCAATTACGACTATAAATTGAGAAATTTCTATGCCTATGCCCAACAGCTTGAAATGGAGTCCCTTGGAAAATCAGTGGATAGAGATACAAATGAACTGTTGGGTTTTAATACTGGGTCAATTATTTGGGGTGGGTATGGCCCAAGATCTCAACACTCCTTTTTTCAACATTTATTTCAAGGAAATAGAGAAACCAATAGCTACTTTATTGCTTCAAAAAATGATGATTTAAATTTCAAACAATTTAAAGGACAAACTAAATCTCTTAGAGACGGCACCTTAAATGAACCTAACTCACATAAGAAAGTTTTACCTAAGAGATATACAACAGTACTTTTAAAAAATATATCACCAGAATCTTTAGGCGAGTTAATTGCAATTTGGGAAAATAAAACCATATTCATGAGCATGTTTTGGAACATTAATCCATTCGATCAATGGGGGGTTGAATTAGGTAAAATAAATACAAAGAAAGAAATTGAATAAAGATCTAAAAGCCTTAACCGCTAAATTTCCCGAAGAGCCTGGCATATATAAGTTTTTCAATAATAATGAAGTCTTATATATCGGTAAGGCAAAAAATCTTAAAAAAAGAGCTAGAAGTTATTTTTCTGGTACCCAAACTTATAAAACTAAAAGACTGGTGTCTTTAGCAAACAAATTAGATTTTGTTACAACAAATAATGAAGTAGACGCATTACTTTTGGAACAGAACCTGATTAAATCAGAAAAACCAAGATTCAATATCTTATTAAGGGACGATAAAAGTTATCCCTTTATTCACTTAGATGAAAATCATGACTTTCCCAAAATTCAAACTAAAAGAGTTCTAAAAGGTCACGAAGGTCTTTATGGCCCATACACAAGTGCTTATGCAACCCGGATAGCTGTAAATCAAATTCAAAAAGTTTTTAAGATACGAACTTGTAGTGATAACTACTTTAAAAATAGATCAAGGCCATGCATGGAGTATCAAATTGGTCGGTGCACTGCACCCTGTGTCGGTGAAATTAATAAAACAGAGTACAGAAAAGACATTGAAGATACCAAAACAATTCTTAAAGGCAATTTCAAACATCTTGAAAAGAAAATGAAGGAAGAAATGCTACAAGCAGCTGATCTAGAAAAATTTGAACAAGCAGCAGCGATAAGAGATAGGCTGGAGCAATTAAATAAAATTAATCAAAAACAAATTATTTTTTCAAAAGGGAGTAACACAAGGGTAGTTGGTATTCGAACGAATGAAAAACTTATTTCGGTTGCA
>CACIDC010000005.1 GCA_902585315.1 uncultured SAR86 cluster bacterium | reverse complement strand
AACCTTGGACACAGGAAAAGATGCTGATGTAGTTATTTGGAGTGGAAACCCCTTTAGCATCTATACCAAAGCAGAACAGGTATATATAGATGGCGCTCTTGCTTTTGAAAAGGCGACTAACTTTATGCCTCATACTGATTTCGATCTTGGTGTGAAAGAATGGGAGGACAAATAATGAAATTTTTTAGAATTTTCGCTCTCTTGCCCTTCTTAGTATTTTCACATGCCGAGGATATGTATCTTATTAAAGGTGGAATGACTTTTTTACCTGATGGTAGCTTTGCAAAAAAAGATATCTTAGTAGACGAGGGCTTAATAATTATAGTTGAGGACAATATTGGTGATGTGGGAGCTGAAAATATCATTGATGCAAATGGGAAATACGTCACACCAGGGTTAATAGTATTTTCATCTCTTGGTTTATTGGAACTAAGCTCACTACCAGAAACAAATGATACTTCTTCCGATATTTATAATGCTGGTTTTGACCCGAGTAAAGCATACAACCCCTTTTCACAAGCAGTAAGACTAAATAGAGCTAAAGGTGTTTCATCAACTGTTCATGTGCCCCGAGCATCTGGTTATTTTTCAGGATTACTAACCTATACAAAGATTAATGAGGGTTATAAGCAAAAGAAACAGGGTCCATTAGGACTGGTTACAAGTTTTGGACAATCATACGATGACTCAAGAGCAGCAAATTTATTATTTATGGAAGACCTTTTTAATTATGTTCGCACAAATAAAGACGATAACTATGCGGATATGACACAATTTATGCTTGGAACAGCAAATGATTACAAATTCACGAGTAGGGATTTCAAAGCATTATTAAAAGTTCTTAATGGTGAAATACCACTAGTTGTTCAAGTTAGCAGAGCTACAGATATTTTAAATGTACTGAAGTTTGCTGAAAGTCAGCAGATAGATCTTGTTCTGTGGGGAGCAGCTGAGGCGCATATGGTTGCAGATGAGATAGCCAAAGCAGACGTGCCAGTGGTTTTAGATCCTCTTGATAATGTTCCAAGAACATTTGATTCATTAAATTCAACTTACGAAAATGCAATTAGATTAGATCAAGCAGGTGTAAAAATGGCATTTTATTATTCTCAAGGTGCTGGATCTCATAATGCTTATCTGGCTACTCAATCAGCTGGCAATTCTGTAGCAATGGGACTTGATTACAGTACAGCAATGAAATCCATAACTTCTAATCTTGCAGATATTTTTGGATTGGTAGGAGTGGGCTCTTTAGCGCCTGGCTACGATGCAGATTTAGTAATATGGGATAATGATCCATTAGAGTTAATGACTAATGTAGATAATCTTCTTGTGGACGGAATGGATCAAGATTTATCTAATAGGTATGAGGAGCTGACTGATAGATATATAAAAGAAAAAGAATTGCCTAATTCTTATAGATCAAGAGAGTAATTCTTTAACGAAAGAACTAGCTTCCGACATCTCTGCATTAGAGTGTTTAATTTTTAGCTCCTTCATTACATTACCCATATCTTGCATGCCACTAAACCCATTTTCAGAAATTATTTCACTTATTACAGTTTTTAGTGCGTCACCACTTAAAGCCTGTGGCAAATATGTTGACAGTAAATCAAGTTCTTTTTGCTCAATTTCTTCTAAATCAGGCCTACCACCATCTTTGTATTGTTGAATTGAATCTTTTCTCTGTTTTGCCATTCTTTTTAAAATAGCAACAACATCTTCATCAGTAGGATCCTTCCTATTATCTACTTCAAATCTTTTGATCTCAGATGTTACTAATCTCAATGTATCTCTCACAAACACATCTTTATCGAGCATTGCTTGTTTAAGTTCAGAATTTATTTGATCTTTTAAGGGAGACAACTTTACTTAAGTTTTGAGAATGAGTCTTTCATAACTCTTTTATAGTTTCTTTTTACTGCCGCGGCAGCTTTTCTTTTTCTTTCTTCAGTAGGCTTCTCAAAAAATTCTCTTTTTCGAACTTCAGTAACAATACCTGCTCTCTCACAGGCTCTTCTAAATTTTCTTAAACCTACATCAAAAGATTCAGTTTCTTTAATTTTTATACTTGGCATAATGTAGTGTGTATTTTAAGGATAAATTTAAAAGAATCAACAATGTTAATCTTAGGTATTGAAAGTTCTTGTGATGAAACTGGTCTAGCTCTTTATTCAGAGGGAGAAGGTCTCATCGCACATATGGTCAATTCTCAAGTTGAGTTATTTACAGAATACGGCGGTGTTATTCCTGAAATAGCTGCTCGAGACCACAGTGTAAAAATAATTAACATCCTTAAAACTCTATTAAAAAAAGCTGACAAAAAACTGAATGATATAAATCTAGTGGCATACACAGCAGGACCAGGTCTTATCGGCTCTTTGATGGTTGGTGAAACTGTTGCTAAAACTATTTCTAATGTTTTAGACATAGAGTTACTTCCAATCAATCATCTTGAAGGACATATTCTTGCACCAGGTTTGGAGGATGATAACTTAGAAACACCTTATTTATGTTTGCTAGTTTCAGGTGGCCACACACAAATAATTGAATGTTCAGACTATGGAAGTTATAAAATTCTTGGGGAGACTGTTGATGATGCTTGTGGTGAGGCTTTTGATAAAGTAGGCAAGTTATTAAATTTAGACTATCCCGGTGGCCCTAAAGTATCAAAACTTGCTGCAGGTGGTGATCCTGCAAGATTTAATTTTCCAAGAGCATTGATGAAAGATAGAAATTTGAACTTTAGTTTTAGTGGGTTAAAGACAGCAGTTTTATATGCTTTAGAAGACCTTGAGGAAAAAGATTATCCTGATGTGGCTGCATCTTTTCAAGAGGCTGTTGTCGATGTCCTTATTAAAAAATTAGCATATGCTATTGAGCAAACAGGCATTAAAAAACTCGTTTGTTCTGGGGGTGTTGCAGCAAATAGTCTCTTAAGAGAGAGATTAACTGATATGGGTAAAACATCTGAGCTTGAAGTAAGTTATCCAAAGATGGAATTTTGCACAGATAATGCAGCAATGATTGCATATGCAGGATTTATTAGAAAGAAATATAATCTTAAAGAGTATCCAACTAAATTTGCCAGACCAAGATGGCCATTAGGAGAGTTATATGATTAAAAAAGATCGAATATATGTAGAAGATCTTCGGGTTAAAGGCACAATTGGTATCTTTGATTGGGAAAAAAAGATTAAACAGGAAATTAGTCTTTCTTATGAAATAGATCACGATAATTTTTCAGCTTCAAAAGAAGATAAGATTGAAGCAACAACTGATTACAAAACAATTACTAAAAAAATTATTTCATTTATTGAGGAAAATAAATTTGAGCTTGTTGAAACCTTTGCAGAGAAAATCGCTGAGATGGTGATCAAAGACTTTGACGTAAATTGGATTAAACTTAGGGTCTCAAAGCCAGGTGCACTTCGATTCTCCAAAGATGTGGGGGTGATAATAGAGCGAACCTCGAAAGACTATGAATAAATTTTATGTTCTTGTTGGTTCTAACATTGAGCCACAAGAAAATGTCAAAAAGGGCCTAAATCTTATTAAAGAATCTATTGAAGTAAATCTTGAAGCAGTAAGCAGCGAACATATCTCAAAAGCAGTTGGAATGGATGGAGATAATTTCTTGAATCTAGTTCTAAGATGTACTACAGAGCTAGATTTTAAAGATACAGTCTCTCTATTGAAAAATATCGAAGTTTTATGTGGCAGAACAAGAGACCCTAATAATAAATTCACTTCCAGGACGCTTGATCTCGATATTATTATTTGGAACGATTTTGAAGGATTTATAGATGGTTATGAATTGCCAGATCCTTATATAAATAAATATGAATTTATTCAAAAACCTTTAGCTGAAATTAAGAACTAAGTTACTTATTTGTACTCTCAAATATCTTATCTGCTGAAGTAGTTACAAACCCTTGATATATTTTTCCTGAGCTATCTGAATAACGTTTGGCAAATTCGTAATAGCAGCTAGGCACAGTTTCATTAATTGATCCAAACTGAACTTTTATTTTATCTGCCATGATTGATGATTGTTCTAAAAGTTCTTCCTTTGTGCCTTTAATTTCTCCTCCTGAGCTATTGAGAATGAAGCCATTTTCTTTAATCATTGCATTAACATCCTTAATATCTTGGTATTCGGTTAAGTGATTTATAGACACAGTAAAATGATTTGGACAAAAGCCCCATACATATAACCATGATGCATACTCACTTTCTTGAGAAAGTTTAGTGTAGACATCATAATCTAATTCCCAAGACCTGCCTCCCATGAATAAGTCTTTTTCAGTTAGATTAACTTTGCTCAAAAGATTCACAAAAAATTCTTTTAACTCTGGAGTAAATTCTCCAAGAATAAGTTCAGATAGAAAAATTTTAGGAAATCTTTCATCTATATTTTCTAAATGTATGGCATTTAATTTTTTTTGCTCAAAATGATAATCACCAGAGATTTTATAGCCAAACTGCTGCAAATAGTCAGATTGTTTGTGTATGTTGCACTGCTTTAAATCTAATGTTCTAAAAGCAATATGATCATTTACGACTTCTTCGCCAAAAAGTTTGGATATTTTTTCAGCTGATGGTGTGTATGAAATATAATTCTTCCACATTTCATTTAAAAATGTATCGATATTGCTCATGATATTTTTTTTACCTTCTCCCAACCTAAATCTGCAAACATTTTGGCACGTTTCCCCATTTGGATAGCAAACTCACTTGCTGCCGTCCCATCTCTTACTCTACCCAAGATGCCTTGGCATATACCCGCTACCTTAAAAAGAGAAAAAATAATGTAAAAATCCCATTCACTTTCTAGTTCCATTTTAGTTCTTTTCAAATAGAGATCTAAATACTCTGCTTCAGTATAAATTCCGAGGTTTTTAGCAGCAGCATCGTCAATATTCCCAATATGCCAGAGTAAACAGTGGTAACCAAAATCTGCAAGTGGATCGCCTATGGTAGAAAGCTCCCAGTCAAGTATTGCCATATTTTTATCATTGCTCGTCATTACAACATTATCTAAACGATAATCGCCGTGGACTATAGTTGTATATTTTTGTTTCGGTGTTTTGCTGGGGAGCCAATCAATCAATTTATGCATTGAGTCAATAACTTCCGTTTCAGAATCAAAATATTGTTTTGACCATCTTGAGATTTGTCTCTCTATGTAGTTTCCTTCCTTGCCAAAGTCCTCTAAACCTAATTTTTTGTAATTTTGTGAATGGAGAGCACTTATTCCAAAATTTAATTGATCAAAAATACCTTTTCGTCTTTCGGTATCTACTTCAGAAGCTACCGGATCCCAATAAATAACCCCATCACAATATTCCATAATGTAAAAATCTGTACCAATAACTTTTGGGTCCTCACAAAGATGGTAAGTTTTAGGTGTTGGCACGGGGGTATGCTTTAATGCACTAATTACCCTATATTCCCTATCGACTGCATGCGCACTTTTAAGGAGTTTTCCTGGTGGTTTTCTTCTAAGTACATAGTTTTCCCCATTGCCAGTTAATAAATATGTTGGATTAGATTGACCGCCTTTGAATTGTTTGCATTCTGATATTAAAGAAATATCAATTTCCTTCTCACGTAAGTACTTATTTAAATCATCTAGACTAAAAGCTAGATTTTCTGCGACTTCTTTTGTTCCTGAAAACTGTTTACTCACTATTTTTATTCTCTGAAGACTTTATGACTAACGATTGATTCTCTCTTTCAAGGTTTTCAATTTTGCGTTGCAACTCTTCAATTTTATTGCGCATAGATTTTGATTCCGTTTTTAACTTGAAATTTTGTTCTATAAGTTTATCTACTAAGGCTGATAATTTTTTTATTTTTTCGTGCATAATATGCGTCTATGTCAGATTTAAATGTAAATACTTTCAAAGCTAGAAGAGCTGAAATTGTAAAAAGGATGGATAAAAACTCCGTTCTATTAATTAGTTCAGCAAAACTAGTATCAAGAAATAATGATACTACATTTCCTTTTAGACAAGACAGTAACTTCTATTACTGCACAGGCTTTCAGGAACCTGATTCTGTAATGTTGTTACATAGCAATGGTCATTCAACATTGTTTTGTAGGCAAAAGAATCCAGAACTTGAAAAATGGGATGGTTTTATGTGGGGCCCAGAAGCAGCAAAAGATTTTTTTGGTTTTGACGAAGCTTATGACATTAATAATATAAATGATGTTTTGCCTGAGTTAATTAGAGGTAATGAAACTTTATATGCACTTGTTGGCAAGAATTTAGATTTTGATTCAAAGATTACTAATTGGATAAATTCAGCAAATTCTATGGAAAGGCATCAAGGCAATATTGACTTAAAAAACTTTTCCAACATTTTGGGTAGTATGAGACTTGTCAAAGATGATGAAGAAATAAGTTTAATAAGAAAATCATGCGAAATAGCAGCCATATCTCATCGAAATGTAATGCAAAATGTTGAGGTTGGCATGTCTGAATATGATCTTGAGTGCATGTATCTAAATGAATTTAAAATAAATGGTTCTCGAGAAGCCTCATATACGCCAATTGTTGCTGGCGGAGCCAGAGCTTGCATATTGCATTACATTAATAATAATCAACAAATTAAAGACGGTGAATTAGTTCTTGTGGATGCAGGCTGCGAGTACGGCATGTATGCTTCTGACATTACGCGAACATTTCCAATAAATGGAAAATTTTCTGCTGAACAAAAAGCTGTTTATGATGTTGTTTTAGCAGCTCATAACGCAGCTTGTGATGCAGCAAAAATCGGAGCTCCTTGCACAAACCCACAAAAAACCTCAGAAAAAGTCCTCTCTCAGGGTTTGCTTGATATTGGTTTCTTAAAAGGAAGTTTAGATGAAGTCCTTGAAAAGCAGCTCTTTAGAGAATTTTATTACCATAAAATTGGACATTGGATGGGTCTGGATGTTCATGATGATTGTCCTTATTCTTTGGATGCTGAAGAAATTAAATTTGAAAAAGGAATGGTAATGACAATCGAGCCTGGAATTTATGTAAATGAAACGGCTGAAGTAGATAATAAGTGGAAAGGTATTGGGATCAGAATTGAAAATGACATTCTAATAACTGATGATGGTTTTGAAAATCTTACTTCTAAGGTGCCTGTTGAAATAGATGACATCGAAAATTTAATGAATTCATAATGTCAAAACCAATTGTTATTGCAGGTGCTGGAATAATAGGCTGTCTTCTAGGCATGATCCTTAAAAAAAGAGATATGCCTTTCGTCATACTCGAAAAGAATAAAGAACTTAAAAAAATTCCCTTTAGAACTGTTGCTTTAACTAAAGATACAATTTTATTTCTTAACTCTTTAGACAAACAAATTGACATAAATAAATGGGCCACGCCCGTCAGCAAAATGGAACTATATCAAAATCGTGATTTAACAATGACTTTAGATAAAAACGAGAATGATAAAGTCACTTCAATTTGCTTGCTTTACGATCTGCATGAAAAATTAATTAAAAATGTTGAAAAGAATATTAAATGGAATGAGGAAATAATAGGTATAAAGAATCCTGATAATCCAATAGTTCAAACAAATAAAAATGAGATTGAAGCTGAATTTTTGTTTGCTACCGATGGGATGAATTCGATGGTAAGGCAATTATTAGATTTTGAAAGTGATGAATGGTTCTATGGGCAAAAAGCCTATGTAACTTGTGTAAAAGCAAAACATAATAATATTGCCAAACAGTATTTTTTGAATTCCGGAACTCTAGCATTGCTGCCTTTAAATGATAAAGAAGAGCAGTACTCTATTATTTTTTGTACAAATTCGACTGGTATTGTCAGTGAGGAACTTCAAGAGTTGAATGTAAAGTTTAAATTGGGATTAGATTTTAGTAGCTTGCAACTAGGTAATGGTTTTGAATTAAAACATTCCAGAGCAAAAAGCTTATATATTGGAAAAACAGTCCTATGTGGTGATGCTGCAAATACTTTTCACCCAATGGCTGGTCAGGGTTTAAACTTAGGTATCGGTGATATTATGCAGCTAGACGAAAATCTTGATCAACTCATCTCTGGCGATATGAAAGTGTTGAGCCAATATAACAAAAAAAGAAATAACAAAAATATCCAAATGACATGGATAATTCAAAGTATTTTTGGTGCTTTTGGAAATGCAGAAGGCCTATCAGAAAAAATACTTAACTCTGGGATGAAATTTCTAAATAAAATTCCAGATTTAAAAGAAAAGATCGTAGATTACGCAAACAAAAATTAAAGTAGATTTAATTCTTTTAAAATTTCATAGGTTTCATGTACTGGTAGACCCACGACATTTGTATAACTGCCTTCTATATTCGTAACGTATTTGCCTGCTGGACCATGTATGCCATATGCTCCCGCTTTTCCAACTCCTTCTTCAGATAAAACATACTCTTCTATTTCCTCTTTTGTCATATTTTTAAAAGAAACTTTTGTTTCACAAGTTTTTAATAATGATTGCTCTGTTGTGCTAATCATTACTGTTGAGAAAACACTATGAGTTGCGCCTGAGAACTCTCGAAGAAGTTCCCTTGAATGCTCATAATTTTTTGGCTTTCCAACAATTTTCCTGGAAGGTGTAAAGACTAAGGTATCTGCTGTTAAAACTGGGTAACTTTTATCCTTTGTTGTTGATAACAAAGCTCGCGCACTTTTATTTTTACCTTCGACAATTAATTTTGAACACAATACTGGATCTGTCTCGATTACAGAGTCCTCATCGAATTTTTGATCAATAACTTTATGATTTATGCCCATCAAATCGAGCAATTCTGTACGTCTTTGAGATGCTGAAGCAAGTAAAAGCAAGATTAAACTTTTATGCCTCTTGATCTTATGTCTTTAAGAACAGTATCGATACCATTCTTATCAATAATTCTCATTCCTTTCGTAGATAAAGTAAGGGTTATAAATTTATTCTCGGATTCTACCCAAAATTTATGTTTGTGAAGATTAGGCTTAAATAAACGTTTCACACGATTTTTTGCATGGGAGACGTGATTGCCTACCATAGCTTTTTTACCTGTTACTTGACACACCTTACTCATAAGAACGGATGATAATAAAATAGTAATTCATTTTATGCAATAATTAACCTCCTACTCATGAAATTAAAATTTAAAATTCTTGATCCAAGAATAGGTAAAGATTTTCAAATACCTAAATATCAAACTTCAGGTTCAGCTGGGTTAGATCTAATAGCATGTATTAATAGTCAGTTAGTATTAGCACCAAATGAGTCAACTATAATTCCTTCAGGTATTTCAATTTTCATTGAAGATTCTGAATTTGCAGGAATGGTAATACCAAGATCTGGTCTTGGAGCAAAAAAAGGTTTAGTGTGTGGAAATTTGATGGGACTAATAGATTCAGATTATCAAGGACCTCTTAGCATATCTCTGTGGAATAGATCAGAAGAAAATATTTTAATAGAGCCTGGCGATAGGGTGGCACAATTAGTAGTTATTAAAGTTGCACAAGTTGACTTAGAAGGAGTAGTTGAATTTGCTGAAACTGATAGAGGTGAGAAAGGATTTGGGAGTACCGGCAATTAGCCAGATTTCTTACCAAATTTTTTCTCAAATCTTTGAACCCTTCCACCAGTATCAAGGATCTTTTGTTGACCAGTATAGAATGGGTGAGACGCTGATGAGGTATCTACAACACAATAAGGATATGTTTTACCATCTTCCCATTTTTTCGTTTGAGTAGTTTTCAAAGTTGAACGAATAAGAAAATATTGATCCACACTTGTGTCGTGGAATAGCACTTCGCGAGATTCTGGATGTATATCTTTTTTCATAACAAATATTTTGAGTGTGAAATAATATCAAATTAATAATCTATTACAATAAATTCATGAATTTTGTTCAGGTAGCAATTCCTTCTCCATTACGTCAAACATTTACCTATAAGAATCAGTTTAGCTCTGATTTGATCGGTAAAAGAGTTTTAGTTGAGTTTGGAAGAAGAAAGCTCGTAGGTGTGGTAATCAGCCAATCGGAAGAATTTAATGAAAAATATAAATTGAAACAAATTATTGAGGTTCTTGATGATATTCCGTTATTTGATAAACAATTATTAAAGCAAATAGTTAGTATTTCTGATTATTACATGCATCCTATTGGCATTGTTTTTGAATCTTTTATTCCATCTTTTCTAAGAAAAGCCAAACCTCAAACAGTTCTTGAAAAATATATAAATAAAACTGAGTTTGATGAGATCTCAAACAACCTTCATAATCTAACCAAAGATCAAACCAAAGCTTTAAATTCAATTAAAGCAAAAGCTTCAGGAGAAATTCTACTTTCAGGTATAACATCATCAGGAAAGACAGAAGTCTATAAACACTTTATTAAAGATCTAATTAATAAAGGCAAAAGTGCCTTAGTGCTTGTGCCAGAAATTTTTTTAACTCCTCAAATATTTAATAGTTTTCAAAAAACTTTTGGTAATAAGGTGCTTTTGAATCATTCTGGCTTAACAGCTATTCAAAGAATAAAAGTGTGGCTTGCCTCTAAGAATAAGGGGCCAAAAATAATTATTGGAACTAGATCTTCAATTTTTCTACCAATTAAAAATCTTGGTGCAATTATTTTTGATGAAGAACACGATCAATCTTATAAGCAACAAGATGGTTTTAGATATGATGCAAGAGAGATTTCAAGAATGCTTTATTGTGCGAAAGCAAGAATCGTTTATGCATCTGCTACTCCTTCTTTAAATAACATTAATCGAGCAAATAATAATGAAATTGAACATTGCATTTTAGATAAAAGAATTTCAGATGCTCCGATACCAAAAATATCTATCCATCAAACAACTCAACATAAAACTACTGGTGGTATTTCAAATGAATTGCTTAAAAAAATTGCAGAGAACGAAAAAGCTGGCCATCAAACACTTATACTTTTGAATCGAAGAGGTTATGCACCAATTTTTATGTGTAATTCTTGTGGTTGGATAGCAAAAGGCAATTGTTGTGATGCAACATTAGTGCTACATCAAAATGTTCAAAGATTAAAATGTCATAGATGCGAAAGTGTGTGGGGAATACCAAAAACTTGTCCAGATTGTGGAAGTAATGACTTTACTTATAGAGGATTAGGAACACAGCAAGTTGAGGAGTTATTAAGGCAAGAACTTCCTGATGCAAATATTGTTCGAATTGATCGAGACGCAGTATCAGGAAAAACAAGAAGAGAAGAGAGCTCAACAAACATTAAAGATACAAAATCAAAAATATTTATTGGCACACAGTTATTAGCAAAAGGCCATGATTTTAGAAATGTAAGTTTAGTAATTGTTTTAAATATGGATTTTGGTTTATTTGGTGCAGATATACATATGCAAGAACAAACAGCACAATTAATAATACAAGTAGCTGGAAGAGCTGGTAGATCAGGAATAGAAAATAACGTTTATTTACAAACGAGAGTATCAGATCATCCTCTCTTTAATTTAATTCAAACAGGCAGTTATCACAAAATTGCTAAAGAGCTGCTAGTTGAGAGAAAAAAACTTGATTTGGCACCTTATATAAATCTTATGTATTTAAAAGCTGAAGATGCAAATCCATCAAGATTAAGAAAATTCCTCGTTGATTCTAAAAAAGAACTATCTCAAGAAGATCTTGAAATTTACGGTCCGTTTGATAGTCCTGTAACTAAAATTGGTTTTAAACATAGAATGTTTTGTATTATTCAAAGTTCGAAGAAGCAAAAGATGCTGGAAGTTTTGTCAAAATTCACCAAAAATACTGAAAAATCAAAAAAGGAAATATCAAATTGGGTTATTGATATTGATCCTATTAATGCAGTTTAAAAATTTTTTATTATTTGTCTGTAATTCTATGGATCTATTTTGACCAGACAAAGAAAGTTTCAAGAAAAATTCTTCACCAAAATTAAAATTAGAAATTTTTTCAGGCCATTCTATAAAAAGGATTCCTTTTGAATTTTCATTAATTTCAACTCCAAGCATCTCAAAATCATTTTGATTCTCTAATCTATATAAGTCAGAATGAAAAATGTCCTTACCAGCTATGTAATATTCTTCTAGAATGCTAAACGTTGGACTTTTAACTGCTCCCTTCCAGCCCATTGCCTTGAGAATTTCTCTCACCAATGTTGTTTTACCAGTTCCCAGTTCACCATCAAGATAAAATATTGCTAAACCATTAAATCTAATTAAAAATTCAGCAATTTTTTCTCCTAGCAATTCAGTCTGTGTAAGGTTGGAGATATCTATTTTCATTAAAAGAAACTTGGCGTTAAATTGACAAACTCTCTACCTTTGATTTCCCTTTGAAGACAATCAACAACTTTTTGATAGTCGTCGTTATTTGCAACAAAATCTACATCATTGACATCTAAAACTAACAAAGGAGTCTCAGAGTAGTCAAAGAAAAATTCTGTATAAGACTCACACAATCGCTCAAGATACTTTAGAGCAACATGATCTTCATATGATCGAGCTCTTTTATTAACTCTTTCAAGCACTCTCTCAGGAGTAGCTTGCAAATAGATAAGAAGGTCAGGTTTAGGGTGAGAAGCATAAAATTTTGACTTTACTTCTTTAAAAATTTTAAATTCATCTGATGTGAGATTTAATTTCGCAAAGAGATCTTCTTTTTGAAACATAAAATCAGCAACAATCCTTCTTTTAATTAGATCATCTGAAAAATACATATCAATTTGCTGAGATCGTTGCATTACAAAGTATAGTTGAGAGGCAAAAGCGTAATTTTGCTTATCTTTATAGAATGACTTTAAGAAAGGGTTTTCATCTGATTCTTCTAAACAAAGTTCATGACCAAAATCCATAGCTATTTTCCTTGAAAGTGAAGTTTTGCCAACACCAATTGGCCCCTCTATTGCAATGTAATTAGGAATTTTGCTTTCTTGCATTTTTTTTCTTAAGTGTATTCAATAACCTTATCTTCTTATCATAGTTCGCTGTTTTAAATTCTGTCCACCAGTTGGTTGATACTTCTAAATTTTGTTCATTAACATTTCTCAGCAATAAGAAGTCGTAAGCAGCTCTAAATCTCAAACTTTTTGTAAAATTAATTGATTTTTTCCCAACCCTGCTAAAGCGTACTTGATTCATCCAGACGTCTTTAATGAAACTTGAGTATTTTTTTGGTATTGATGTAATCATTTGTTGTTTTCTAACAACCTCAGCGATTGATCTATAAAATCTTTTAAAATTAATTTGCGTGCTTATGCTTGAATCAAAAAATACTTTAGGCCAAAGTAATACCGCAAAGATAAACCCAACATTAAGTTTTTTATTCAATTTGAACCTTTTGTCAGTCTCTCTGAATGCTTCAAGATAAAATTTATCAAAAATTCCATCCTCATCTCTAAAATGTGGGAATAAAACATCGAAGACTCCATACGCTTTTAACTGAATAAATGATTGCTCAGCATGTCCTGTCATAAACATTTTTATCACTTCTTCGTAAAGTCTTGCAGGTGGCATTTCTAATAATTGAGTTTTATGTTCTTTGATACCATCAGCTATTTCTTGATCAATAGAAAAGTTTAATTTTGCCGCAAATCTTAATGCTCGCAGAATTCTTACTGGATCTTCTAATATTCTTTCTCCTGAATTGCCTATGAATCTAATTTTTTTATCTTTAAGATCCTTAATGCCTTTTGTGTAATCAATAATTTCATGTGAGAAGGGATCATAATAGATCGAATTAATAGTTAGGTCTCTCCTCAACACATCTTCTTCTTGCGTACCCCAATTGTTATCCCGTACTATTCGACCCTTTTCATTTATTTCTATTGATTCCGTGGTATTTGTTCCTCCTGCACGGAATGTTGTGGCTTCAATAATTTCATCGTCAAAAGCTATATGCACTAGCTTAAACCGTCTGCCAATTATTCTAGAATTTCTGAAAATTTTTCTAATTTCTTCAGGTTCACAGTCTGTAACTATGTCGAAATCCTTAGGCTTGAGACCTTTAATCATATCTCTTATGCCGCCACCAACTATGTAAGCCTCAAAACCAGATTTATGTAATTTTGAAATTATATTTAAAGCATTTTTAGAGATATGGTTTTGATTGATACCAAATCTTTTGTCGTTATATATTTCAGGAGTCACTTCAATAATCAGCTTTAAGCTTTTTGTACTGATCAATAGAAAGTCTTGGGCTTTTTTCTTGAACAATTATAGATGATGCATAATTTCCAAATTCACATGCATTTAAAAAACTATCCCCTTCAATAATTTTATTTAAGGCTGCTCCTGCAAATATGTCTCCAGCTCCATTGGAATCAATAGCTTTTACACTTTTTGCTTTTATTTCTGCGTAAGAACCCTCTTCAGAAACATAGGAAGATTCAGCCCCATTAGTTACAACATAATTTACTGCCAAAGAGCTGAGATCTTTCACAAAATTTTCTCCTACCAGGGATATTGCCTCCTCCTTGTTACAAAAAAGGTAGTCAACTTTACGCACATTAAAGACTTCTTTAAACCTAGATTTGAATGTTTGAACAACCCCTGGATCAGACAGGCTTAAGGCAAGTTTAGTTGTTTTTTCAGTTCCTTTGAGAATACTTAGAAATGCTGAAAAATTTTCATCTGATGTGAATTGATAACCTTCAGAAAACAAAATTTTCGAGTTATTTGCTACTTCTATAAAATCTGAATTAAAAACTAATCTTTCAGATGCCCCAAGGTAAGTTCCCATAGTTCTTTCACTGTTCGGAGTTATAAAGACTAAGCATCTACCTGTACGAACTTCTTCATGATAAAAAGAATTAACAGATACAATTCCATTTTCTTTAAGATTATCTTCATAAAGTTGGCCCCTATCATCGTTTGCTAATTGACAAATATGTGCACAACTGGAACCAAAATTAGAAGTTGCAGCAAGGCTATTTGTTGTTGAACCTCCACAGACAACATCAGGTGCTAAATCTGAAGGCAATCCAGCAAGAATGTCTTCCTGATCCTGAAAGGAAATTGATTTAAATTGATTGAAGAAGAGATCTGTGGCATCAACAAAGCTTTTTTCAACGTAAAAAGTTTCATCAACAAGGGCATTTCCAACGCCCAAAATATCAAATTTCATCTTTAATTTCTTTAAGAGATTGTTTTGCAAGTTTAGCAGCTTTTGTCATCTTGTCTTCATCATGAAGAGTTGATATGAAACAACTTTCATAGGCAGATGGTGGCAGATAAATATTTTTCTCAAGCATTTTTCTAAAAAATTTCGCAAATAATTCTATATTTGTTTTCTGAACGTCATCGAAATTTTTTGGTAATGAATTAGAAAAGAAAAAACCAAACATCCCACCTCTAACATTAAATGAGAAAGGTATTTTTAACTTATCTGCATATTCTTTGATTGAGTTTAGGAATGATTTTGCACTTTGTTCCATAGAAGTGTAGATTTCTTTATCTCCTAGCTGTTTTAATAAAGCTGTACCTGCGCTCACAGCAATTGGATTACCTGATAATGTGCCAGCTTGATAAACCGGACCATCTGGAGAAATATTATTCATTATTTCAGCTTTACCACCGTAAACGCCGACTGGTAAGCCAGCACCTACAATTTTGCCCAGTGCAGTTAAATCAGGAGTTATTCCTAATAATTCTTGAACACCACCTCTAGCCACTCTAAAGCCGGTCATAACTTCATCGAATATTAGAATCGTTTTATTTTGGGTACATAAATTTCTTAATTCTTTAAGAAAATTTATATCAGGTTCTATAAAACCCATATTTCCGGCAATTGGTTCAATTATTACCGCAGCTATATCATCGCCGTATTCTTTGAATGCTGCATCTAATGCTGAAATATCATTGTAAGGAAGCGATATTGTTAATTGTGATAATTCCTCTGGTATCCCGGGTGAGTCAGGCACTCCTAAGGTTGCTAATCCTGAACCAGCTTTTACCAGTAATGAATCTACATGTCCGTGATAACAACCAATGAATTTTATTATTTTCTTTTTGTTAGTTGTGCCCCTAGCTAATCTTATACAACTCATAGTTGCTTCTGTTCCAGAGTTGACCATTCTCAGTTTCTCAATGCTTGGTAAATATGATTTTATAATTTTTGCAATCTCTAATTCATTCTTAGTTGGTGCGCCAAAACTTATTCCTTTGCTTGCCTGACTTTTTATTGCACTGACTATATTTTTATTCGAGTGGCCCAAAACCATTGGTCCCCATGAGCCAACAAAGTCTAGATATTTATTTCCATCTTCATCGTATAAATAACATCCTCTGGATTTCTTAAAAAATATAGGTGTTCCACCTACACTTTTGAAGGCCCTAACCGGAGAATTTACCCCTCCAGCTATATGATGTTTAGATTTTTCAAATAAATCTTGTGACTTTTTAGTTTTCATAAAGACATTTGTGGCAATCTTTGACTCTAAAGATCAATTTTTTCACTTTTATAATGATAGTTTTATATGACTAATTAAGCTAATACCAACACCTAACCAAATAAATTAAGATTTTAGAAAATCATTCAAAACTTTATTTCCAAATGACTCAACCTTATTCCAATCTGTAAATTCAAAAACTTTTGAGGGATCAGTTGGCCCCTTAGACATCCACATAATAAATCTAATCATGTGCTTATCAAAAAAATGGTATTTTGGATAAGAAATTTTTCCAGCAAAAACCTCTAGAAGATCAGGCTTCCAGGAAACCTTCTTTAAGAATTTAATTAGGTAGGGGTTTGTTGCTGGGGTATTCTTATCCTCTTTTCTAGCAACAGCATTGACATTGAAAAATGCAGTTTGTTTTTTATTTAATATATCTAAATTACGTTCAATAAATCTGAATAAACTAGCTTTATGATTTCCATACCTAATACTTGCACCCACTAAAATAAAATCAAAATTTTCTAGATCTAACGAATCAGCTTTCTCAATGCTACAAAGGCTGACCTTTGACTTATGCTTAATGATCTCAATAATCTTTTCACAGATTCTTACTGTGTGACCGTCAGTGCTTGAATAAATAATCGCCGTTTTTTTCATATCGATAAGAATTATAAGTCATTAATTATTTCTGATAGAATATGAGCTTATATATGGACGTACAAATTAAAAAAGCAGCACCTTTTGAACTATCAGAGAGTGCAATTTCTAAGATTTCTTTACTGAAAGAATCAGAAAATAATAAATTTTTTAGGGTTTATGTCACTGGTGGTGGATGTTCTGGTTTCCAGTATGGTTTTAAATTTGATGAATTTGATCAAGATGAAGATGCGAAGCTAGATTTTGGTGACGGAGTTCAGGTGGTCTTAGACCATATGTCTTATCCTTATATACTTGGTTCAAAAATCGATTATGTCGAAAACCTAATGGGGTCAAAGTTTACTGTTGAAAACCCAAATGCATCTTCCACATGTGGGTGTGGAGCATCCTTTTCTATTTAAATAAAACAGCCCTTTCTTTGAAAGCTAGATAGGCAAATGCAGCTGATTCCACGTACTTTGAAGAAATTAAATTATCAATTGTACTTATATCAGCTTTGATGGTTTCTTTTATTCTATGCATCAAGTATTTATTTTCAGCGCCCCCTCCATGAAAAATAACTTTTTCAGGAGCACCACAAAAATTAAAATATTCTTGAATTTTCTTCACAGTAAGTTCTGTAAAGGTACATAAAATTTCTTCAGGAGTTTTTCCATCAAGAGATTTTTTATTTTTTTCTAGTAGGTTCATATAAACACTAAGATCGTCTGCACGTGGATATGGAAGTGAATCAATTTGACTTAAAAACTCCTCTAATAAAAAACTATCAACATTACCTTTTGATGCCAATGAACCATCTAAATCAAATTTACCTAAATTAAAGTTTCTCATAGTTGCATCCAATAAGCAGTTACCGGGACCAATATCAGATGAATGAATTATATTTTCATCTTTCAAGTAGGTTCCATTACATATACCACCAATGTTCAGTACTAATTTTTCTGTTCCTTTTTCTGATAATAAGTACTTATGAAAGGCTGGAATGAGTGGGGCTCCTTTACCTCCTTTTGCAATATCAAAATTTCTAAAATCTGAATAAACCGGTATTTTTGTTTGTTTTGCGATTATTTCCGGGGAACCAGCTTGTAAACTAAAATCATCATTATGTGAAATTGTTTGGCCTGGAAAAGCTATAGCTACTACATTCTGTCTTTCGGTTTCTACAAGTTTGTTAACTAGTTCAATACTTTTGTCAGTAATTTCTTTGCTAATGAATGCTTGGTCTTCCGATGTTTGATATCCTTCAGAAAAATTTAAAGTTTTACAGGATAAGACATTTAAACCATTTTCAAAGGAAACTAAACATCCATCTAAGCTGTCTCGACTTGTGCCAGACATAAGGCCTACATAGAGATTTTTCATTGAATGCTTGAGATGTTAGAGATAATCTCGGTTCTCTCTTCTACAAGTTTATCGAAGTATTTTTTGTTGTAAGAATTTATCGATTGAGCATTGGGTGGCTCTACCTTAACAGGATCAGTATGCTTGCCATTTATATGAAATTCATAATGTAAATGTGGTCCAGTAGCTAATCCCGTTGAACCAACATATCCAATAGTCTGGCCCTGAGTTACTTTTGCACCTTTTCTTATTCCGTCAGCAAAACCTCTAAGATGCGCATATCTAGTCATGTATTTATTGAAATGCATGATATCAATATAATTACCATAAGAATTTGAGTATTGTGCATTCTTAATAACACCATCTCCTGTAGCCTTTACAGCAGTACCAGCTTTTGCAGCGTAGTCAGTTCCCTTATGAGCTTTAATTGTATTTAAAATTGGATGTTTCCTATTCGGATTGTAGTGAGAGCTTATACGAGCAAATTCTATAGGTGTTCTCAAAAAGGCTTTTCGAACGTTATTACTATCGGTGGTGTAGTAGTCTTTTCTGCCCCTTTGTGTAAAACGTATAACTGTTATTTTGGTACCTTTATTGGTGAATTCTGCAGCTAAAATATCTCCATTTGAGACAAGTCTTCCATTTGAAAAAATATCTTCATAAAGAATTTTTACTTTATCGCCATTTCTAATATCAAAGGCATAGTCGATGTCCCACCCAAATATATAAATTAGATCTCCTAAAACAGATTCAGGAACATTTGCTTTTTTTCCTGAGGAGTAGAGTGAATCTGATATAACAAACTCTCTAAATTGGGCAATCCTTTCAAGATTATCTCGTTTTTTTTCAAAACTATAATCATTATTCTCAATTTTCAGCACATCAAGGTAGAAGTTTTCATCAAATCTTTTTACAAATAAACCTTCATTGTTAGAAGTAATATAAAGTTCATCATTCACACGCAAATTGATGAATTTTTTTAATTTACGATCTTTTGCAATCTCATTTATAGTCACGGGACTTACCCCAAAACCTACTAATGTCGAATAAAATGTATCTCCAGATTTAATTTTTATTTTATTTTCTTTGGGAATGTTTATATCTATATTTACTGGCTCTAAAGATATTCTTTCAACGGTAAGTTCTGGGTCTGTAATAAAATTTCTATTTTCAGAATCAGCTGCTATTAAAAATATAAAGATTGATGGTACAAATAAAATGGCAAGAATTAATTTTAAATGAGAGCCTGTGTACATGTTCTGATATTATATATAAAGCCTTATGGATCCAAAAAACCAAATTGAGATTATAAAACAAGGAGTCGATGAGATCATCGGTGAAAATGATTTAATCGAGAAACTTAAACAAGGTAAAAAACTTACAGTAAAAGTTGGTTTTGACCCAACTGCTCCAGATTTACATCTAGGACATACAGTAATACTCAGAAAAATGAGGCAATTTCAAGATTTAGGCCATAAAGTTATTTTTCTAATTGGGGATTTCACCGGCAAAATAGGCGATCCCAGTGGAAAAAATAAAACTAGACCTCCACTAACTGATAAAGAAATAAAAGAAAACGCTAATACCTATGCTGAGCAAGTGTTTAATGTCCTTGATAAAGATAAAACTGTGGTAGATTTTAATTCTAGGTGGGGTGATCAGATGACAGCAGCAGATATGATAAAGCTGTCAGCTCAATCGACAGTTGCCAGAATGATTGAGAGGGACGATTTTTCAAAAAGATATAAAAACAATCAGCCGATTTCTATTCATGAATTTTTATATCCATTAATGCAAGGCCAAGATTCAGTTGAGCTTGAGGCAGATGTTGAATTAGGAGGAACTGACCAAAAGTTTAATCTTCTAGTTGGTAGGGATCTGCAAAAAAACCAAGGGATGTCTCCTCAAACAATTATTACTTTGCCATTACTTGAAGGACTTGACGGCATAAAAAAAATGTCAAAGTCTGAAAACAATTATATTGGAATTACCGAAGACGCCGATCAAATTTTTGGGAAAACTATGTCGATTCCAGATGAGATAATGTTTAAATGGTTTGATTTGTTGAGTCTTCAATCTACAGATGAGATAAAGAAAATAAAAAAATCAGTTGATGAGGGCGGTAATCCTAGAGACGCAAAAATTATTTTAGCGCTTGAACTGACCAAGAGGTTTACTACCGAAAAAGAGGCAGAAACTGCGAAAGAAAATTTTTTTAAAAAATTTGCAAAAAACGAGTTACCCAGCGATATCGAGGAAAAAACAGTAAAACATAAGGGGGATTATCCTTTACCCAATCTTCTTAAAGATATTGGTTTTGCCTCAAGCACGTCTGAAGCTTTACGTCTTATAAGCCAAGGTGCAGTAAAAATTGACCAAATGAAAATAGATTCAAAAGATTTTCATGTCGAACTTAACACAAAAAAACTTATCCAAGTTGGCAAGAAAAAAATTACTTACATCACGATTCAGGGGAGTTGAGCATGAGTGAAAAAAAATATGACTTATTAGTCTTTGGCGCGACCAGTTTTACTGGAAAATTAGTCGTGGAATATTTAAATATAAATTATTCTGATCTGAAATGGGCAATAGCAGCCAGAAATCAAGAAAAAATTGATGCAGTTAAAGCTGAACTCGCATGTAATGTGCCGGCCATATTACTTGATTCAACTAAGATGGAAGATATTGAAAAAGCCACAAGCATGACAAATTTAATTTTAACTACAGTCGGCCCCTATCAAATTTACGGAAACGATATTCTTGCCATGTGTGCTAAACATGGTGTCGATTATGTGGATTTATGTGGAGAGCCAGGTTGGATGTTTGAAATGCAAAAACATTTAGCTGATGCAAAAGAGTCAGGTGCTAGGATAGTTCATAGCTGCGGTTTTGATTCGATTCCATCTGATCTCGGTGTTTTCATGCTCCAAAATATTGCAAATGAAAGATTCGGTAAACCAGTCGAACAAGTCAAATGTAGAGTTAGATCCATGAAAGGAGAATTTTCTGGTGGCACAGCTGCATCGCTTCGGGCAACACTGGGAAAATTAAAAACCAACCCTGACTTCTTCAACGTTTTAATTGATCCATTTTGTTTATGCGAGGGTTTTAAAGGACCTGAACAAGTCAGAGATAATAAACCTTATCACGATGACATTACTAATGAGTGGGTTGCTCCGTTTTTTATGGCTGCCATTAATACCAAAAATGTCCATAGATCAAATGCAATGATGGGACATCCGTATGGCGAAAATTTTCTTTATGATGAGATGTTTTCCTGTGGACCAGGAGAGGCCGGTCAAAAAAAAGCAGAGTTAATTTCAGCTTATAACCCACTACTTGGCGATAACGTTCCAAAACCTGGTGAAGGTCCCTCAAAAGAATCCAGAGATTCAGGAAGGTACGACATGTTATTTACAGGAGTTGATGCTGAGGAGATAAAAATTAATGTCTCTGTTAAAGGCGAAGGAGATCCTGGTTATTCCTCAACGTCAAAAATGATTGCAGAAAGTGCTTTATGCCTGTTATTTGATTGCCCTGAATTACCTGGTGGCATTTACACTACTGCGCCGGCCATGGGTCAAAAATTAATTGATCGGCTTGAAGAAAAACATGTTATGTTTTTTGCTGAAGAATAAGAACTGTCACAAAATAGAAACAAAAAATTTTTAATACTGTTTCAATACTTCAAATTTCTGTAACAAATAATTCATACCATTAAATTTCGAACAATTTTGTTTGAGGGGAATTTTATGAAAAATTTTTTTAATCCTATTTCGATTGTAATAGCGACTTTATTTGTTGCAGCTTGTGGTGGTGGTTCAAGTGAGCCAGCTCCTACTCCTGCTCCAACGCCGGCTCCAACGCCA
Organism: uncultured SAR86 cluster bacterium; assembly: GCA_902585315.1. Lineage (GTDB taxonomy): Bacteria > Pseudomonadota > Gammaproteobacteria > Magnimaribacterales > TMED112 > TMED112. The sequence continues at coordinate 32,836 of CACIDC010000005.1, read as the reverse complement.
GCGCCAACGCCGGCTCCAACGCCAGCGCCAACCCCGGCTCCAACGCCAGAACCAACACCAGAACCAACACCTGCACCTTCTGCATGTGCTGCTGGTGAAGATTCAGGTATTGTTGCTACTGACTTTGATGGTCAAAGTAAATCTGTGTGTATTCTTACTTTCCCATCATCAGCCCCAATAGCATCTGATGTAACAATAAGCTCTGATGCAATTTATGCTTTAAATGGAGCAGTATTTGTTGGTGCAGGGATTAACGCCGATGGCTCAAGTGCTGGAGATAACGGATCATTGACAATTGAAGCAGGTACAACAATAGTTGGTACCGCAGGTGCCGGATTTGAAGGCGCAACAAGCTTTGTTGCATCTCTCGGCGATTCAGTCTCTGATTCTGATGTAGATTATTTGGTTGTTAGTCCAAACTCTCAGTTGAATGTGAATGGTACTGCCTCAGCTCCTGTCATCATGACCGGTGCAAGTGATTTAACAGGTGAAGTTACAGATGGTGCTGAAGCACAATGGGGTGGTTTAGTTATATCTGGTCTCGCAACTCAAAATAATTGTAATGAGGCAGATCTTGGAACAGCTGCATGTACTGCAGAAGGCGAGGGGGCCTCAGGGTACTACGGCGGCACAAACGATGAAGATAATTCTGGTTCAATCAATTACATGCAAGTTAAATATGCAGGCTATAGGTTCTCTAATGACGATGAATTGAACGGCGTTGCTTTTCAAGCAGTTGGTTCAGGAACATCTGTTAACTACATTCAAGTACATAATGGTTCAGACGATGGCATTGAATTTTTCGGTGGCACCGTAGGTATGAAGCATTTTGTTGTCACCGGTGCTTCAGATGACTCTGTTGACTGGACAGACGGATGGAGAGGGTTTGCACAATACGGTGTTGTTATACAAACACTTTTCCCTGTAACAGATGCAGCAAGGTCTAAAGATAATGTTATCGAAGCTGATAACTATGGCAGTGATATGGACAGATCGCCAAGATCATTCCCAGCTATGGCAAATATTACTTTTGTCCAAGATTATGGTGGCGATACCCTACAACTTAGAGAGGGAACTGGTGTAAAACTTTTAAATTCAATAGTATCAGGAAACGCAGAAGATAGTTCAGGTTGTGTTGATGTCGATGATGATGAAACATATCGCTTTATGGCTCAAGAAAACGGTTTAAGCTTTGCTGGAACTCTTTTTGACTCCATTAAGTGTGGCGCAATTGGCCAAGGGGGCTTAGTGCAAGACGAAGAAGTTGGCGAAGCAGATTTTCCAAATGCTTTTAGTGTAAGCGACTATATCTTAACAGGAAATAATGGCGCCCATTTTGGTGCTTCTGGCTTACATGGAAGTATGAGAAATGCAGCTTATATTACTCACCCACTTGCTTCAGGATATTCATTAGCGACTGCTAGTGCACAAGATGCAAATCTAGAAGATGCCTCTTTTATTGGTGGCGTTGAAAGTGATGCTAACGATTGGACCAAAGGCTGGACTTTTGGTCTTCATATGGATTCATTTGAGTGTCCATATGGAACGACACTTGGAAATATGAAAGATGGTGCTGGTCCGGCATGTGAGCTTGTTTCAGCTCAATCCGAAGACAAGAATATAAGACTTGTCGGTGGTGGCTTACCATACTTGATGGTTAAACAAGTAAAAGTTGGAACTGGGGCTGCAGATGGGTCTGGTGCTAAGTACTTGCAAATTGATCCTGGTGTTACCCTTTACAGTGACAGTTATGCTGGTGAAGGTGCAATAACAGATTTTGATGCCGTTCTTGTCCCAATTCATTCTAAAATAATGATTAATGGTGCACCTGGTGCTCCCGTCACTATGACTTCAGGTAGAGAAGTTAGAGATACAGCTGCAGATATGTCAAGTGTGGCATCCGACTGGGGTGGTTTGGTTATTAATGGTCTAGCTAGTCAAACAGCTTGTAATCTTTCAGATGTTGGTACAGCAAATTGTACTGCAGATGGTGAAGGAGGTTCAGGCTCTTACGGTGGTATTGACGATGCTGACAATAGTGGAAATATTTTCTACCTTGTATTAAAACATGCTGGAAGACTATTTAACTCAGAAGATGAATTGAATGGTATTGCATTCCAAGCTGTGGGTAACCTAACTGAACTAAATTATATTCAGACCTACAATACATCTGATGACGGTGTAGAGTTCTTTGGAGGTACTGTTAATGCTAAGCACTTACTTGTAATGGGTGCTTCGGATGACTCTATCGATTGGACTGATGGTTGGCGAGGTAATGTACAGCATGCAATTGTTTGGCAAAATCAAGGTCAAACATTTGATGTTGACAGATCTATCGAAGCTGATAACTACGGTTCAGATATGGATAGAGAGCCAAGATCATTACCAACATTTGCTAACTTAACAATTGTTAGTAGAGATGGTCAGGCAGTGCTACTTAGAGAGGGTACAGGTCTGAATATTTATAACTCAGTGGTTGCTGATGAAGGAGCAAGCACATGTTGGGATATAGATAATGATGAAACTTATGACTTTAATGGTGACGGTACTGCCGGAGAAGGTCATGACTATGATGGTAACTTGTTTGCTTGTGCAACGTTAGCACAGGAAGATACTAGTGGTCCTACTGCCGCTCAAATTGAAGCTTTATTATCTTCAAACACTAATACTGCTTCAGCAGGAGGAGCTTCATTAGCAGGATATGTTAATGGTGCTACAGAGTCAGCTTTAACCCCAGTTACTGTTGCAGGAGATTTCTTCGAGGCAACAGAACATGTCGGAGCTGTTCCTTCAGCAGACGCTGATTGGACTGATAACTGGGCATTTAAGCCAGCTAGTTCATCAGAATAGTAAAAATATTGATGATTAAAGCTACCCTTTCGAGGGTAGCTTTTTTTTAAAGTTACAAATTTGTCACAAAAAGGAATCATTAAAGTATTAATTAAGAGTTAATTTAGTTTTTGGAGGAGTCTATATGAGAATTCTGTTCACAATATCATCACTTTTAGTATCAACAATTTCCTATGCTCAAGAGACAGATGTGGCGAGTGAAAGCATTGAAGAAGTTAGAGTTTTAGAGAGTTTTATTCCAGATGAGAAAAGAGATACTAGTGAAATTTCAAATGTTATTAATGCAGAAGACATTAGTGTTGCAGGAGATAGCGACGCTGCTGATGCATTAAAAAGAATTACGGGTTTAAGTTTAGTTAAAGGAAAATATGTTTATGTTAGAGGATTAGGCGAAAGATATTCCTCAGCGTTGTTAAATGGTGTCTTATTGCCTAGCCCCGAACCTTTAAAAAGAGTTGTTCCATTTGATATTTTTCCAACTTCAATATTGGACTCCGTTTTAGTTCAAAAAACATACTCCGCTCAATATCCTGGTGAATTTGGTGGCGGAGTGATTGATATGAGAACAAAATTGATACCAGACCAAGAATTTACAGAAATTAGTTTTTCCACTTCTTATGATTCTCTAGCTACGGGTGAGGAAGTAGATTTGATGCCGCAATACGACAATGATTGGACAGGTTTTGACACGGGTGACAGAGATTTGCCTGCATCACTAGCACCACTTTATGCAAATTCGGATTTCATTTCTCTTGCAACTTCATCGTATTACGATATTCAATATGCTGCTCAAGGATTTACTGGTACTTGGCAACCACTTAAAACCGAACTATATCCAGATTTCGGTTTCGATGTCAGTTATGGCAATGCTTATGACTTAAACGAGCTGGGCAGATTGGGTCTATTAATTAGTGCAGGTTACGATTCAAGTAAAGATAATCAACCTGATATTCTTCGATCAGAATGGTCAAGTGGGTCAGGAGAAAATTTAGTTAGAAGAAATAACTACGCAGTAAAAAAAGCAAATTATCAAATAGATACAAATTTTCTTAGTACTCTTGGGTGGGATATTGATGATTTTAATTATCTACAGTTCACAGGATTAATTGTAAGAAAAACAGATAGTAGGACAACAATTAGTGAGGGTAGGAATGTTGAAGCAGATTTTGATGAGCGTAGAACAAAATCTGAATGGGTTGAACGAGAGATTAAAACTGTAACATTGTCAGGTAAACACGACTTATTAAACGGGTTATCCATTGATTGGAGATTGAATGGTTCAACTGGTAAAAGAGAATCACCATTCGAAAGAGAACATTTTTATGAATTTAACAATGGTGCATATGAATTTTCCCGAAGACAAGATAGTAATTACACAAATTTTTCCTGGTTAAATGATGACTCATCCGAGGCGGCAGTAGATTTTTACTATCCTATCGAAACTGAGGATTTATTAATAGATTTCAAATTTGGTTTACTTCATTCAGAAAAAAACCGACAAACAGATGTGAAAAGATATGCATTCTTGCCAGATTTTACTAATGGGGCTTTATTTGCTGATCAAGAATTTAGAAGACAGCCAATTAACTCAATAATGCATCCACAAAACTTTAGATATGATCGTACTGGTTTGGTGTTGCAAGAATTATCGCTAAATACCGATGATTACACTGGTGATATGACTATAGATGCCTACTATTTTTCACTGGAAACAGATATTTCAGATCAATTGAGTTTAAGCATCGGAGCTCGAAATGAAGAATCTTTTATCGAAACAAATACTCAACAATTTTTTGGCAATCAAACAAATATTCAATCTGTTGATGAGTTGGATAAATTATTGCCCGCATTAACTTTAACTTATGAGTTGGCAGAAAATATGCAAGTAAGGATTGGTTTTAGTGAAACAGTTTCTAGACCACAATTTAGAGAAATGTCTCCAGTATTATTTGTTAACTTCGAAACGGATAGGTTTGAAAGAGGATTTGCAGAATTAACTTCAGCGGAAATTGAAAATATTGATTTGCGATATGAGTATTACTTTGGCTTTGATGAGTTTTTAACGATCTCCTATTTTGAGAAGAGCTTTATAAACCCAATTGAACAAGTTCTAGAAGCAGCAGCAACGGACTCTTACGTCAGTTACAGAAATGCTGCATCTGCAACTCTTGAGGGAGCAGAATTTGAATTTCAAAAACAATTTGGTGAATTAATATCTGGGTATGATTTTTTTGGAAAAGTGAACTATACCTATACAGATTCAAATGCAGTAACCAATCCTGAATACATAACTTTATCCTCTTATGACGATAGACCTCTTGTTGGACAGCCTGATGATATTTTTAATCTTCAGTTTGGTTTTTATGGAGCTGATGATTCAAGGTTTAGCGTTGTTTACAACGATGTTGGCAATAGAATAAGAGAGCTTGGAGTCGATACTATCCCCAATGTTATGGAAGATTTACCAGCTCAGTTGGACGTAGTTTATAATAGAACTTACGAAGCTTTGGATGGTACGCTTGACGTCACTTTAAAGCTGAGAAATTTATTAGAAGATCCCTATGAAGCTCTACAAGGTAATGAAGTTTTCGAAAGCTATTCCACTGCTTCATCAATCTCTTTAGGTGTAAAATACAGCTTTTAGTATGCTAAGTGTCTTGTTTGTATGTGTTGAGAATGCATGCAGAAGTCAATTAGCCGAACAAATTAGTAATAGAATTTATGGTAATAAAATTTTTGCACAATCAGCTGGATCTCAGCCTGCTAAAACTGTTAATCCAAAAGCTATAGATTCTCTCAAAAGGATTGGTATTGTAGTTGACGAAATTCAACCAAAGAATGTAACAAATTTTTCTAATGAAAGATTTGATTATGTTGTAACAATGGGTTGTGGCGATGAATGTCCTTATTTTCCAAGTGCCAAAACTTTAGATTGGAAGATACCTGATCCAAAACATATGAACGATGATGATTTTGATAATATTAGGGACTTAATAAAAATGAAAATTAATACTGAACTATTGAATGGGGAAATTTAAGAATAAAATATTTGCTGAATTTATAGGCACAGCTTTATTGGTTTGTGTTGTAGTGGGTTCAGGCATAATGGGGCAAAATTTATCGGATGGAAACGATGGTATTGCACTTCTAGCAAATTCCTTAGCTACGTTTTGGGGTTTATATTTTTTGATTACAATTTTTGCTCCATTGAGCGCTCATTTTAACCCTGTTGTGTCCTTAGTTAGCTACATTAGAGGTGAATTAAAATTTCCAGCTTTTATTAGTTTCGTTGCAGTTCAATGTTTGGGAGGATTACTAGGGGCAATACTTGCTAATTTAATGTTCAATTTACCATTGATTGAATTATCAACAAAAATAAGAACAGGTTCAAATTTGTGGTTTTCAGAGCTAATCGCTACTGCCGGCTTAATAATGATCATTTTTGCTTCAGATGCTAAAAAAGTTCCAATAATGGTAGCTTCTTATATTGGTGCTGCCTATTGGTTTACAGCATCAACTTCATTTGCTAATCCTGCAGTAACATTTGGGAGAATTTTTTCAGATACATTTGCCGGCATTAATCTTAATGATGCTCCATTATTTATTATTTTTCAGATTATGGGAGGATTATTAGGTTATTTAATTTATAAAGTGGTATGGGATAAGTAGATGTATAGACTTAAATGTCAAAAAATCTATAATATTTTGTTCCTCGGGTCTGTAGCTCAGTTGGTTAGAGCGCACCCCTGATAAGGGTGAGGTCGCCGGTTCAAATCCAGCCAGACCCACCATTTAGGATAAGTATGAAAAAATTTTCCTTAATTTTTATGAGTTTGCTAAGTCTTTTAGTCTCTCCTCATGATGGCTGGAAAGCAACCAAATTATCCGAAACAATTGCTCATACTCCGTCAGTGCTTCCAGACAGGGTTGTGCTCACATGGAACGATAATACGGCAACGACCCAGTCAGTCTCTTGGCGAACTGATACTTCTGTGATGAGTGGCTATGCCCAAATTGGTGTTGCAAATGCGAGTGGTAGATCTATGCAAACAAATGAATTTAAAGCTGTCACAACACTTTTTAGGAGTGATATTAACGATGCGCATTATCATAATGTTACTTTTACTGATCTTGAGCCAAATACTATTTATGCTTACCGAGTTGGTGACGGTGAAAATTGGACAGAATATTATCACTTCAAAACTGCAAGCTTAGAACCTCAACCATTCAGTTTTATTTATTTTGGAGATGCTCAAAACGAAGTAAAAACCCACTGGTCTAGGGTCTTTAGGGAGGCATTTCGAGACGCCCCCAGAGCAGCATTTACACTGCATGCTGGTGATCTAGTCGATGAGCATTATATGGATGCTCAGTGGGGTGAATGGCATCAAGCTCCTGACTGGGTAAATGGCACAATACCTGTAATAGCAACGCCAGGTAATCACGAATATTTAGACGACTCTCAACGCAAGAGAATATGGACAACTAAAGGTGGTAAAGAAGTAAAAATAGATGTTGATGAGTATTCATTACATGCTCCGGGCGTATTCAAACTACTCATAGAAGATGAATTTGAACAAAGTGGTTCTTTATTAGTGCAGGAAAATGGTCAGATACAATCGATTGATACTGGCATCGAGACAATTACTGGCTTTTCTCAAGCTGAATTAAAAGGCAAGATAATTTTAGGAGGAGGAGCACCTCTTTACGATCGACTTCAAAATCCAACAGGAATTCCAATTTTAAGTACACATTGGCGCCCACAATTTTCTTTCCCTATTCAAGACGTACCCAAAGAAAGTTTAAAAGAAACGGTCTACTTTATTGATTACCAAGGCGTTAGATTTATCTCTTTAGATTCTAATACTGAGCTGGAAGCACAAGTTCCGTGGCTGGAGAAAACTTTGGAGCAAAATCCAAACCGATGGACAATTCTTATATTTCATCATCCGATGTATTCACCTGCTGCTGATCGAGATAATGTAGAGCAAAGAGACCTTTGGAAGCCGTTGTTTGATAAGTATAAAGTCGACTTAATCCTGAGTGGTCACGACCACACTTATTCTAGAACAGGCCTTGTTGACACCAAGAATTTACAGAATGTGCCAACCGGTTATCAACATGCTTACGATCCGGAGATTGGCACAGTCAATGTTGTCTCAGTCAGTGGTCCAAAGATGTATGAAATTACCAAAGGTCAGTACGCTAAAACTTTTGGTGAAAACAAACAGTTGTACCAAATCATCGATATTGATGGCGATAATTTACGCTTCAGAGCTTTTACAGCAACCGGCGTTTTACACGATGAATTTCAACTCCAGAAAAGAGTTGATAAGCCTAATTTATTAATCGAAAAATAGATTTCTGCTTTAAACCTTACTATTATCTTAATTAGTGCAAAGGGGAGGCTTGTCCTGAGATCTGAAAAGGAACCCTTTGAACCTGAACCATATAGTGATGGCGGAGGAATTGCATGAAAAACATCATAAATTATCTATATATTTTCGTAATTTTGTTTGCATCTGAATTTATTTTTTCAGATGAATTAGAAGAAGTAATAGTAGTAGCTGACTATCGCCAAACCGACTTAAGTAATGAGGATTCAAGCGTATTTATTCTTGATGAGGACGATATAAAAAGTGAACCAATCAAGCATTTTGAAAATCTTTCATACCTTATACCTAATCTTAATTTTGCTGCGAGTGATTCAAGAGCAAGGTATTTTCAAATTAGGGGCATAGGTGAGCGTTCTGGTTATCTAGGAACTCCAAATTCATCGGTGGCATTCTTAATTGATGATGTAGATTATTCAGGACAAGGTGGCATAGCAACCACTTTTGATGTTGAGCAGATTGAAGTCTACAGAGGTCCACAAGGAGCTCGGATTGGTGCCAATGCTCTAGCTGGTTTAATTTACATAAAAACCAAAGAACCCACCAAAGAATTTGAGGGCACGTCTGAGATTACATACGGCGATTACAATACTTTAAGTTCTGGTCTTGCTTTTGGTGGGCCAACTAATGAAAGTGGCAATATCAGGTTTAGGTTTGCTTTGAGAAAAGATGATACCGATGGATTTCGAGAAAATTTATATTTAAATCGTTCAGATACCTCCAGAAAAGATGAAACTACGCTACGACTTAAACTAGATTTTGATTTAGATAGAGATTTGACTGCAAAAGTTTTACTTAGTCAGGTTGATATGGATGATCCTGCTGATATTTGGACTATAGATGGTTCATTGAATACGCTGTCTGATCGACCAGGCATGGATGCTCAAAAAACCGATACACTGGGCCTTAAATTTTTTAAAAAAAATAGATTTTCAGAATTTCAAAGCCTGACTAGCACTACAAATACAGATGTAGTCTTTAGTTATGATGCAGATTGGGGCAATGTTGATTCTCATGCGCCCTACACATACGATTATTTTTCGCAAACCTTACGTAATCGTAAATCTTTTGGTCAAGAATTTAGACTGGTTTCAAATGAAAACTTCGAGACTGAAAGATTGCCTTTTTCTTGGGTATTGGGGGTTTCTTATTTAAAACTTGATGAAACAAATGATCGCCAAGATGACGGCCTGTATGGAGACCCTCAAGACCCTTTCAGTCCTTATTCAAGTCTGACTATTTCCTCGAGTGATTATTCTTCAGAAAATACTGCTTTCTTTGGCAATCTTGAATATGACTTTACGGCATTTACTAAAATTTCCTTGGGTCTTCGTTGGGAGGACTGGTCGGCTAAATATTCCGATTCAGATAATGAGAGATTTAAACCATCTAACAGTATGGTCGGTGGTAAAGCATCTTTAGTCCATAATTTTGATGGCGATAAAAACCTATTCATTAATTACGCCAAAGGTTATAAACAAGGCGGCTTTAATGTTGGTTTAGGTTTAATAGAGGGTACAACTGCTGAAGATTTAGAATACGATCCAGAATTTTTAACCAATTATGAAATTGGGGTTGACCTGCCAATCAGCACAAATACCGATTTAAGATTAAATGCGTTTTATTCTGATCGAGAGGATCAACAAGTGCTGATATCGACACAAGTAGATCCAAATGACCCAAATACATTTGTTTACCTTACTCAAAATGCTGCAGAGGGAGTCAATTACGGATTAGAGCTTAACCTTAATACTGTCGTCTCCGAAAGTTTAAGCGTCTTTGTAAATTTGGGTTTACTTAAGACAGAGATTAAAAATTGGGAGTCAAGACCTGATCTTGAGGGTAGAGCACAAGCCCATGCTCCAACAAATTCTTATTCCTTAGGTTTAAATTATCTGCCTTTTAATAATGCTTATTTGAATGTTAATTTTACTGGAAAGAGCGGTTTCTATTATTCAGATTCACACAATAATAAATCAGATTCATATTTATTAACTAACGTAAATTTTGGTTATGAGATAAATGACTGGACCTTTGAGATTTGGGCAAGAAATCTTTTTGATGAGTATTATTCGACCCGAGGATTTTATTTTGGAAATGAGGCACCAGATTTTATTGATACTCTATACGAAAGACATGGTGATCCAAGACATTTTGGCTTTTCAGTAAGATATGATTTTTGATTTTCTCCAAACAAACTGGTTTGAAATAGTCGCTGCAATTTTAGCAATTGCCTATTTGATATTTGCAATGCTCGAAGATATACGGTGTTGGATAGCATGGATCATTAGTTCCTTAATGTATTTCTTTGTGATGTATTCAGCTAATTTATATATGGAAGCTTTGCTTCAGATTTTTTATATTTTTATAGGTTTATATGGTCTGTATCAATGGAGATTTAAGCCTGATCTAAATGATGCTTTAAAAATTACAACTTGGAGTGTCAAAAATCATTTAATGGTTATTGGTGCTTTAGTTTTTCTGACTTTTATATCTGGGTATGTTCTGACGATTTATACTGCTGCTGCATCACCTTTTATAGACGCTTTTACAACTTGGGGAGCAATAGCAGCTTCATACCTTGTCGCTAAAAAAATTTTAGAGAATTGGTTTTATTGGTTTGTTATAGACTTCGTCTCAGTTTTTCTTTTCATATCACGTGAGTTATACCCAACTGCATTGCTTTTTATAGTTTATTTGGTGCTTGTAGTTATTGGATATAGTGCTTGGAGGAAAAGTTGGCAACTCGCAGATGAGTAGAATTAAAATAACAGAAACTATCAGTGATACCCCTTATTCTCAGGTTGCATATTGTTATTTAAATAACGTAAAAGCAGTTTTAAAAACAAAAAAAGAAGCAATTATTACCAACTCCATTGAGACAGAGTTAAAAATTCATGAATTTCTCAGTAACTATGATCTATGTCCAGATATTCTTGACTATGATTTGCTAAACAATCACATTGTCTATGAATACCTAAAATATTCGGTTGAAAATTCTGAGTACAATCAAGTTTTTCTAGAGATATTTGGCAAGACGTTAAGTAAACTTCATTCATTGAATTATGGAAACCAAGACGTTGGTACTTTTGAGGAGAAGGTCGAAGGTTATAGAAATCTTCTTAGCACAGACCCCACTGCTGAAATTCAAGAAAGCTTCGCATTGTTTGACAAGCTCTATAAGAAGTCGAACGAGCTCGTTTTTTGTCATAATGATCTCAACACAAGTAATATTTTTCTCAACAAGCAAATGAAATTTATAGACTGGGAATATGCCGGCTTAAATATGTCGATATATGAAATTGCATCAATAAAAAAATCGTTTAATTTTTCTTCAGATCAACTTAGTATTTTTTTAAAAGCTTATGGCCAAGATTTTAATCCTAATGAAATTGAAGAATTTGAAGTACTGGTAGAATTTGTTGAAAAGATATGGCAGAAAGTGACAAATAAGCTTAAATCTAATCAATAAATCATATTTTCATGTAATTTTATTGATTTATGCTAATAAAATTAATATATTCTTCCTAAATTAATCAAAAAAACTCACATTTTAAACAAATAGACAAATAAATGAGAATTGCAATAAACGGTTTTGGCAGAATTGGAAGAAATATTCTGCGCTCCTATCTGGCGAGAGAACAAGTCTGGAAAAAATTCAATCAAATAGAAATTGTAGCTATTAACGACCTCGGATCTCCAAGTGATAGTGCACATCTTCTGAAATATGATTCAGTGCATGGCAAGCTTAAAAACGAAGTTGAACACTCAAAAACCTCAATAAAAGTTGACGGTTTTGACATTACATGTTTTTCAGAAAAGGATCCAGCAAAACTTCCATGGGCTAAATTAAATATAGATATAGTATTTGAATGCACTGGTTTATTTACAAGCAAAGATAAAGCAGAACAACATATTCAGGCTGGTGCCAAAAGAGTTTTAATTTCAGCACCAGGGCAAAATGTTGATAAAACCATCGTCTTCGGTGTGAATCATGAGACGTTAACAAAAGAGGATCGAATTATTTCAAATGCATCTTGCACAACTAATTGTCTGGCTCCATTAGCAAAAATAATTCATGAAGAATATAAAATTTTAAATGGCCTGGTAAATACTATTCATGCTTATACCAATGATCAATCCTTGTTAGATGTTCATCACTCAGATCTTTTACGAGCAAGAGCAGCTAGCTTATCAATGATTCCCACAAAAACAGGTGCTGCTTCAGCGGTTGGCGATGTCTTGCCAGAGTTAAGAGGCAAACTAGATGGACTTGCGGTGAGAGTCCCAGTTTCAAATGTCTCGCTATTAGATTTTACCTTTACAACTGAGAAAGATTTTTCAATTGAAGAATTAAATGCAAGGTTAGAAGCAGCAGCAAAGAATGGTTTATCTGGCATTTTAGATGTCAATGAGATTCCTCTCGTGAGCACAGATTTTGGAAATGATTCACACTCTGTTATTTTTGATAAATCACATACAAGAAAAATAGGTAAAACAACTAAGACCCTTGCTTGGTACGACAATGAGTGGGGATTCTCAAATAGAATGCTTGATGTAGCAAACTATTTAAATCAAATTTCTAAAAAATCATCTCAAGCGGCCTAGATTATAGGTTGAAATAATACGTAAAAGTCTTAAATTAAAACAATGAAAAACTTATATGTATTTTTACTCTTTATAACTATGAGCACATTTGCTGAAATGTCTGATAAACCCGATCAATGGTATGTCGTAACTGATAGAGTTATGGGCGGTTCATCAAATTTAGAAGCAGATTATGATGATGGAACTTTCAAGATGACTGGAAATGTTGTCAAAAAAGATGGTGGTTTCGTCAGATTGGCACACCGACCAGAAGAAATCAGTAAAAATGCAAAGGGTATTAAATTCAAAGCCAGAGGCAACAATGAAACTTATGAAGTTCATCTTACGCTTAAAGGAGTGAAAATGCCTCCTTGGTCTTATTTAAGCTCAACTTTCGACGTTAGTGATGAATGGCAAGAATTTGAAATAAGTTTTGACCAATTTCAAAAAAATGGCTACATGATGGCATCTATGAAACCACAAAACATCAGAGATATTAGTATCGCTGGTTATGGCAGGGATTTTGATGTAGATCTCGAGTTTAAAGACGTCAACGTATTTTAAACCTAGCTTTTAAAGTTCTTTGAAGTAATAATATTTTTTGTGAAGCAACCTACTTGGCTAGTTCTCATATTTTCACTTTTCTCTAGTGCGAGCTTCATTCATTCCCAAGAAATTGAAGAAGTTGTAATAACCGGTTCACTTTTAAAAGACACTGAATTAGATGCGTCTCCAGTAGAACAAATTTCCTCAGAGGACTTTGACAAATTTAATATCAATAACATTGCTGAAATTAGCAAATTTTTAAACAGTTCTTCAGGTTCTCGTTTTCAAACAAATGCTCTTGAAGGGGTTGATCAAGGTATGGCGTCAATTACTCTACGTGGCTTAAATCAAGCCTCAACTTTGCTATTGATAAATTCTAAAAGACATACTTTTGCAGGGACGCCCTCCAATGACGGAGAGGGGTACATTGATGCAAACATAATCCCAGAAATTGCTTTTCAAAATATAGAAATTTTAAAAGAAGGGGCAACAACAGCATATGGTTCTGACGCAGTTGCGGGAGTTATAAATTTTTTAACTTATAAAAACTTTGATGGATTTAAAATTAGATTTGGTGATCAGTCCGCTGAAAATAACAACAATAAAGAGGCAAACTTTGGTCTCTTATTTGGTACAAAAATTCTTGGGCTCGATGCTGTCTTTGGTTTCAACCAATTAAATCGCTCACCTTTCTCAGCATCTGAAATACCTCGAATTGCTGAACTGGCAGTAAGTGGTTTAGGGAATACTTTTATTATGTCTGCTGATGACACAGTAAATTCTGGACTTTATGCGGGTGAGTACGTCTCTGGACAAGTTGTGCCAGACCCTAATTGCGAACAAAATGGAGGGATATTAGATGGTCGATGCAGGTTTAGATATGGTACAAGATTCAATATTTATAATGATGAGGATCATAATAAATTTTATTTTTCATTGTCGAATAGTAAACATGATTTGACGCTGTTAACATCCAAAGTTCAAGTAAATGACAATCCGCAATCACCCTCTTATCCAGCGTTACCCTTCTTATCAAGACTTATCAATCCTGGAGAAGGTGGTAGCCCATTTAATGTGCCAGTTAGATGGCTTGGTCGACCATTAGGAGCGCAATACCCATCTCCTTTATCACCAAAAGACATCAGACAATATCATTTAAGCTATAGTTATGACTTTGCAATAAATAATTTTGATTTTGATGTATCACTAACAACTAGTGAACACAAAAATAATCATGTTAGACCAGATATAATTGACTCACGCTTTCAACAGGCTTTGCTTGGTAATGGAGGGGAGAGCGGTGATCTAACATGGAACATATTTGATCATACTCAAAACCCCATTGAGCTTATAGATTTTGTAAGGGGCGCAGAGATTTCCTCAAAAGATGGCGGACTAACTGCCCTTGATGCTATAGCAAGATCTTCGCTTAATGATTTCAACTATGCTTTTGGTGTTCAGATTAATAATGAGACACTTGATATTGAATATAACGATTTAGCGAGAGCAGAATTCGATAGCGACGGCAAGATTACTAAAACAGCTGATTTATTCTTTTTGGGAGGTGGTCAGAATGTTAACCAAAGTAGGAATAAATACGGTGCTTTTTTTGAGGGAGAACAAGAATTATTTGATTCTCTAGGACTGCGACTGGCAGCCAGGTATGAAAAAGTTGATAATTTTTCATCATTGGATCCTAAAATTTCACTTAGCTACAATCCAATAGATCAAATTACATTAAGAATTTCTCGTGGAACATCATTTACCATGCCGTCTATGGCGCAAATGTATTCAAGTGACATAAATCTTGGAAGTGTCAGAGATCTTGAAGGAAGTATTTTTGTCCGACAAGCCAGAATAGGTAATCCAGATTTAAAACCAGCTACTTCTACTAATTCAAACTTTGGGTTGATATACGATTCAGACATAAACCGATTTTCTATTGATTATTGGAAAATTGATTACCGTGACAGAATTGAAGCGGAAAGTTCACAAGCCATCCTAGATCTCGACCCTCAAGGACCTAGCATTACCAGAAATGAAAATGGTGAACTTATTGCTGTAACCACAACATACTTTAATGAGGAGAGTACATTAATATCTGGCATTGATCTAGGTTATGAACATATTTTTGATCTAAGTGATAACGGCATCCTAGAGTTTGCTCTTAAAGGCACTTCCTTTTTTAAATTTTTAACGCCTGATCAAAATTCGGTTGGTACGGAAACAGTGCTTACAAATAGAATTGGAAAATTTAATTTTGATACACATACACATGCATTGCCTAGAAATAGAATAAATTCTTTTTTAACTTGGAAATATAAAAAATATGAGACTGGATTTAATGCAAGGTATATAAGTAGCTATGAAAATAATCGAACTATACCAGAAAGTGCAGCAAGCCTTGGATATAGCAGCAAAGTCGACTCATTCTTAGTTTTTGATCTGTCTTTTGAGCTGCCAATTGGCGTGCTTTTTAACAATGTTAGTTTAGATGGTAAGTTTGCTCTTATAAATTTATTTGATGAAAATCCTCCACTGTTGTACGACGCTCCAGACTTTAGTTTTGATACAAGAGTGCATGATCCAAGAGGAAGAATGCTTAACATTCAATTTGAATTAGGATTAATGGATTAAAAATTTACTTTGAGTAGATAACCACCTAAAAGGCAAGTAACATATTCTAATGATTAAGACACAACTACGTTCCGATCAAGCAGCAATGACTCTATCTATTGCGTGTCTGGTGCATTGTTTTTTTGCACCTTCAGTCTTAATTCTTGGTTCTGGTTATTTAGCTGTAAACCTTGGAGATGAATTAGTGCATGAATTCATCGTTTTAATCGCAGTGCCCGTTAGTGTTCTTGCCCTATATCTTGGCTACAAAAACCACAAAGTTAGTACTTTTATACCCTCAGCAGCTTTGGGATTAGCGTTGCTTATTTTTGCTGTAACTTTTGGAGAGAGCTTGTGGGGAGAATTAGGTGAAAAAGGTCTTACCTTATTCGGTTCTTTCCTTGTTGCTTACTCACATTTTAGAAACTATCAAGTTTGTAAAGCTATTAACTGTAATTGCCACGACAAATAAGCATAATTAATAAAATAGTTTAAAATTTAGTTATGAAAAACTATGCCTTATATTTCTTCTTTCTTTGTTCAGTTCTATTGTCAGAACCTAAAGAACATCAATCTTTGATGGCAACATTATTTGTACAAAATTCAGCTGAGTCTTACACCAATTCGCTCAGTATTTATAAAGCAGCAGAAGATCAATTAGAAAAAGTAGTTGAAAACACTCAAGTGTCAGCTGCCATAGAGCAGACAGAGGGTTTTTCTGGTAAGCCACCAGCAGTAATTTTAGATGTTGATCAAACTGTTTTAGATAATATTGCTTACCAAGCAAGATTAATTGAAACCAATACCTACTATCCTCAGGGTTGGAAAGAATGGTGTGAAGAAGAGCAAGCTGACTATATGCCTGGTGTAGAGTCATTTCTCAATAAAGCATCTGAATTAGGGATAGAAGTTTTTTTTATTACCAACAGAGATGTGAATGTTGAGCAAGCAACTAAAAATAATTTGGAAAAATTAGGATTTAAATTTACAAAGAATTTAGATCAACTACTAATGAAAAATGAAGAACCTAATTGGGGTTCAAATAAAAACTCGAGAAGAAGTTTAGTTGCGGAAAATTATAGAATCGTGATGATGATTGGTGATAACTTAGGTGATTTTGTTGACGGCTCAAATAATAAAGCATCAGCTGAAATAAGATTGAAAGCGGCAGAAAAATACTCAGAAATGTGGGGAACACATTGGTTTATGCTGGCAAACCCCACTTATGGTGATTGGGAAAATACTATTATTGATTTTAAATACGAAATTCCAAGATCTGAACAACTAAAAATTAAGCTTAATACATTAGATTCTCAAAGAGACTAAAACAATGATGGAAGCTGAAATTTATGTTATCAATATCTAAAAATACAATTTATTCAGGACTATTCTTTTTTTTCGTATTAAATTCGATCTTTGTTCTAAGGCCTTTTCGAAATACCATTGCTGCTGATATAGGAACAGCCGATTTAACGTTTTTTTTATTTCTTGTAGTTTTGGTAATGTTGCTAGTAAATCCTATTTATTCTTTTATTGTTTCAAAAAGCTCTCAAAAAAATATTGTTCCATATATTTATGGATTTTTTATCCTCAATTTACTGGTCTTCTTGAGCCTGAATAGTTATTTCCCAAATAGCTCGGCGGTGAAGGCAACATTCTATGTTTGGTATAACGTATTTAACTTCTTTCTGGTTGCAATATTTTGGGCAATGACTGTGAACTCTTTTAACCTTGAGCGTGCAAAAGTTTTTTTTGGTTTGATAAGTGCTTGTGGTTCTTTAGGCGCCTCTTTTGGCGGCTTGCTCGTAAGTAATTACTTGTATGATAAAGAAAATTTATCTCTAGTTGTCACTATCATTTCAATTTTGCTAGCAATCTACTTTTCATCGAGAGTGGAAAGACAAGAGCAAGTATTCAAAGGAGACTCGTCAACTTTTAAACAGGTTTTTGAGCAATTTACCCAGATCAAAGAAAATCCTTTAATCAGAAATTTTATTTTCTATGCATTTATATGGACTTGTTTATCCACAGCACTATGGTTTTTTCAACTGGAGATAATCAATAACTTTACTAATGACTCTGCTGTAAAAACTCAAATTTTCGGCAGAGCAGATTCAATGGTTCCTATCATCACTTTGGCCACACAACTCTTATTAACTTCTTATTTTTTAAGTTCAAAATATCTAGGTATCAGATTTGTTTTAACTATGTATGGTGTTTTATTTACTGTTGCATTTTTAGGAGTATCTGGATACTTTTCAGAGTATCTGCTGAGCGCCTCTGGCATTACCTTATTTTTGATTTTGCAAGGAACTATGCGGCCTTTTGAGTATGGTTTAAACAAACCTGCAAGGGAAGCAGTATTCACCACACTTTCAACTAAAGAAAAATATAAATCTACTGTTTTTATCGATACCTTCACTAATAGATTTGGAGATGCAACAGGTGGTTTACTATTTAACTCACTTCTTTCTTTTGGTTTATTGCTTTATGCTGCTCCTCTCGCAATTATACCTTTAGCAATTTTTTTAATTAATTTAGGTTGGAGTATTTCCAAGGATATTGATCCTGTTAACTCAAAGTAAATTCTTTGTCATAAATTTTAAAAATAGTTGAAATTTCCAAATTCGTACATAAAATAACTTTTTCGATTATGCTAACTAAAGAAAAAATTTTAAAAGCTCCTAAGAAAAATTATATGAACAAGGAGCAACTTGAATTCTTTAAAAATCTTCTTGAAGACTTAAAGAAAGAAACCCTTACACATATACGGGATGCAAAAGATAGACTAAGCAACCCTCCTTCATGTAGTGACGAAGTTGACAGAGCTCAACACGAAATAGATTCAATGCTTTTTCTTAGAATTGTTGAAAGAGAGTCAAAATTACTCCCAAAAATTGATAAAGCCATTATGAGAATTAAGGCTGGTGATTATGGTTATTGCGTTGAAACTGGTGATCCGATTGGTTTACCAAGGTTAATTTCTAGGCCAACAGCTGAATTTTGTGCTGAAGTCAAAACTATCAACGAAGAAAAAGAAAAGCACTTCGCAGATTAAGCTTGTTTTCACATTAAACTTTAATTACTTATAATTTATCCTGCATGAGCATCTTAAATAAAGCTACCAATTCAATTGCACAAACTAGGTTAGGGGTGCTTTCGGAATGGTTTATAAGAATATGTCTTGCTTGGGTTTTTTTTGAGTATGGTTTGCCAAAAATTAATTCATTGATCGAATCGCCAACTACTCCTTTAGGTTTCATTCTGAAAATGGATTTCTTTTCCGAATTTCCGATAATTTCTTCTTGGTTAATCGCAATAGCTGAAGTTTTACTGGTACCTTTATTTATTATTTTAGGAGGATTTAATTTTCTGGGCCCTCTATCAAAAAGTTTTTCAACATTAGGAGGTATTTTAGGAACATTTGTAATGGTTGTAATAATTTGGGGCTTTCATTTTCCTATCTTAGATGACAGTTTTTCAGATATTCATTTGCAAATGATGCTTCTGGCAATGTCGCTATATTTTCTATTTAAATGATGTTTCGATATACCGTTGGCACCGTTATAGGCGGGATATTAGTAGCTACTGTTATGACAGGCATTGTGAGCTTCTTTGTTACAGCAATTAATACCAATACCTTCCCACCTATCATGCACGAATGGGTAAGAGCCTGGATGTTAGCATGGGCTATTGGCACACCAGGTGTCATAATTCTCTCGCCAATATTTAGATATATTGGAATCAAATTTTCTGATGATCCAAGAGACAATTAGTTGTAATTTAGGTAAATGCTATTTATCATTTGTGTTCTTGTGGGGCTATAGCTCAGCTGGGAGAGCACCTGCTTTGCACGCAGGGGGTCAGGAGTTCGAATCTCCTTAGCTCCACCACTTTTCGAATGGAATTAGAAGTTTATTTTGTAGATTCTTTCACCAGCAAAGTTTTTGGTGGCAACCCTGCAGGTGTTGTATTTCATAAAGATGAAATTGAGCAAGATTTAATGCAAAAGATTGCCGCTGAAAATAATTTATCAGAAACGGCCTTTGTCCATACATCTAACAACAACCGTATTAGGTTTTTTACTCCAGAATTGGAAGTTGATTTGTGTGGTCATGCTACCCTAGCTTCTGCTTTCACTTATTTTAATTTCCTTAACAAAGGAGAAAATGAAATTGTATTCCAAGCTAATCGCAGTGAAATTAAAGCAGTAAGAGCTGATAACGGCATCACGTTATCTCTACCCAAAGACGAACCAAAAAAAATTGGAGAATTAAGTACTTTTTCTCAAGCATTGAATTCTGAAGCTCTTGAAGTTTATAAAGGGATAGATGATTTTATGGTTGTGCTAGAGGATGAAGCTGCCATTGCAAATAATAACCCTAACTTTAGCCTAGTTAAGTCTATGGATTCTAGAGGTTTAATAATTACTGCAAAAGGTGAAGAAGTAGATTTTGTTTCTAGATGGTATGGTCCACAGACAGGCATTAATGAAGACCCAGCTACTGGTTCTGCTCACGCCCTTTTAGCGACTTATTGGTCAAAAATTTTAAATAAGTCAGAATTGAGTGCGCGACAATTATCAAAAAGAGTTGGTCATCTGAAATGCGAAGTAAAAGACGATCTTGTGGAAATTACTGGAGAAGCAAAACTTTATTTAAGAGGAACTTTGCAATTTGATTAAATCTTCTTTTATCCAATTTCTTTGAGACTCAATTATTTCAGCAATTCTTTTACTGGAATCATTATCTTCTAAATTTATTCTATAAGCCTTAAGCAGATATGGTACGCCACCAATAGAATCACCTATTTGAAGCATATTCATACCACACATATAGTTATCATAAAAAGTATATGTTTTGTTGCACACATAAGCATGTGCTTTAAAATTATTCATTCTATACAACAAGGATAGAGTTCTATTTCTAACCTCACTCATAATTCTTGGATCACTCTGAAAGCTAAGAGATTTAATATAGTTCTGCAGAGCAAAATCATGGTCATTAAGATTTTCTGATGCAAGTCCAAGCCAATAGAATTTAATTTCATTATCATCAACACTTACAGCAAGTTTTTTTAAGTTAGCCCATTCTTGTTTGCTCTGAAAGTTTTTAGCATGTCTCAAACTTCTCTCTGAGATATTAGTATAAATTTTCTCCGGATTAATGCCTTCTAATTCAAAAGAATATTTATGCGGAACATCTGAAATCCTTGTAGTGGTATCTAAATCATATCTGTTGGTTCTTGCAGCCTTCAAAGCTGCAGAATTAAATACTGTACAATCTTCATAGGGGTATACGCGTTCTTTAATACACTTACCCTCAATAACATAATGATTAGACGTAGAGCCATCTACTTCAATATCAAATGCAAGAATTACATAGCCTTCCATGTTTTTTTCATGTGCTTTTCTAGGATATATTGGTTGTTTCTTATAAGTAGCTTTATATAGTAGGTTTGCTCTCTTTTGAAAAAGCACTTCGCCTAGATTTTTGGTCTTAGTATCTTCACAAGTCTCTAAAAAGACACAATCTTCATTCTGCAGAACAAGTTCTCTATGAATATCTCTCAGTAAGTCTACGTAAGCACTGTCTAAAAAGATAAAATCTTTATTTTCATACTGAATCTCAACAGAATTTTTTTGACTTATTGCACAAAAACTCAAAAAAAAGAGAAAGTACGTAAAAATCTTATACATATAACTAGGATATAATAAACCTATGAAAAATTTAAAGTACGTTCTTGCAGGTTTCTTATTTGTGATGGGCGTATATTTTCTGTTTAATACGTTAATGAAGGAAGACGCAATGCCAAAAGTAAAACTAACAACCTCCTATGGGGATATCGTGCTTGAGTTAGATCAAGAAAATGCACCAATTTCTACGGAAAACTTTTTAAGTTACGTTGAAAGTGGATTTTATAATGAAACAATTTTTCACCGAGTGATTTCAGGGTTTATGATTCAGGGTGGAGGCCACTTGGAGGATATGACTGCAAAGGATGCCGATCTTGAACCAATAACCAATGAGGCCAATAATGGCTTGCGTAATGATAGGGGTACTGTAGCGATGGCAAGAACAGCCTACCCACATTCTGCTACTTCACAATTTTTTATAAATCACAAAGACAACGACTTTTTAAATTTTAGAACCAATCAGGTTGAAGAAGGTTGGGGTTATGCAGTATTCGGTAAGGTGACAGAAGGTATGGATGTAGTAGATAAGATTGCAGACGTACAAACAACAGCTGTATCTTATTATCAAGACGTACCAGTTGAAGCAATTAAGATTTTAGAGGCGGAAGTTATCGATTAAAGATGGCCACCGCTAATGGCTTTTTCAATTTCTTCTTGAGTTTCATAAGGCTTTGACATATCAGCCCAATCAATGTTGAAATTGTCCTCTAATTCAGCATAACTTAGTACACCAAGCTTCTCGTATTGTGGTTTAACCTTATCGGTAAGTAATCCAATACGTTTTAGGTTCGGCACTATCTTGGTAAAGAGCAGCACTCTAAAGTTTTGGCCTTGGGCAGTATTTGCAGCAATTTCTTGAGCTTCTTCAGGTGTATAGTCTAGAAAACGAGAAATAACTTCACCAGAAATAAGCCTATTTCTCATGACAACACAAGCCTCAAAAGCAAATTGTGCTCGATCCTCTATTTCACTTTTTGATAAAGTTTTTAAATAATCCTCCAGATAATTAACACCGAAAGTAACATGTCTTGCCTCATCTCTAATTACATAGTGAAGAAGTTGTTTTAATAGCCCATCATTTAAAATAAATTTCATGTTATTGAATGCTGCCAGAGCTAAACCTTCAATGATGATTTGCATTCCAATGAATTTCAAATCCCACCTTTCATCTGTAAGAATTTTATCCATTAGCGATTTAAGGCCTTTGGTTGCAGGGTATTGAAAACCAATTTTCTCTTTTAAGTATCGATTGAAACCTTCTACGTGTCTTGCCTCATCAAAAGTTTGAGAGGCTGCATACATTTTTGCGTTAAATGTCGGTGCACATGAGACTAATTGTGACGCAACTAGCAAAGCACCTTGTTCACCATGTAAAAATTGACTTAGATTCCATGAAACTTGATGTCTGTCCATCTCTAGTTTTTGTTCCATGGTTAGATCATCTAAACCAACTATCTCATCAGGCACAAGTCTGAAATCTTGATTAACCAAAAATTCATTTTTAGGATGAGTTTGTGTCCAGTCAAGATCATCAGAAACATTCCAATTTAGTTTTTTGCCTAGTTCATAGAGTTTTTTAATTCTGTCATCGACAACAGTGTAATCCCAATTATATGTACCTTTTAAAGGTGTATTGAATATTTCATTGACGCACTCAACAGCGTCTTGCTCTTTGGGATCAATCTCCAAATAATTAGTAATTTCTTGAGGTTGATTATCGACTAATTTACTTTTCATGTTTTTTTATTTAATACTAGTTTAATATATCCGAAATTAAAGAGGCAAGAATGGGAAACAGATTAGAGAATAAAATAGCATTAATAACAGGTGGAGCTGCTGGTTTTGGTAAAGGAACCGCTGCAGTTTTAAAAAGGGAAGGCGCCAAAGTCTATATATCAGACATCAACAAAGAAGGCGGCGAAAAAGTTGCGTCTGAATTGGGGGTAAGTTTCTTTGAACACGATGTAACAGATCCCGAAAGATGGCAGGAAGTGATTGCAGAAATTAAAACTGCAGATAATCAGTTGAATATCTTAGTTAACAACGCTGGAATTGGTTATATGGGCGATGTTGAAGGAACAACTAATGAAGCATGGGATCTTGTGCATAAAGTTGATCTTGATTCAGTCTTTTATGGCTGTAAATATGCTTTGCCTTTAATGAGAGATTCAGGCAATGGATCAATTATTAATATTTCATCAATTTCAGGCATCGTTGCTGGACACAATTTTACTGCGTATAACAGTGCAAAAGCCGCAGTAAGGCATTTATCTAAATCTGTTGCATTGCATTGTGCTCGGACAACTAAACTAGTTAGATGTAACAGCTTGCATCCTGTTTTTGCAAAAACTGAGATTCTTGAGGCATTACTATCTGATACCTCAAATGATATGTTGAGCAAACTGGAGCGACAAATCCCAGTTCGAAAACTAGCTGAGATTGAAGATATTGCCAATGCAATACTTTTTTTAGCTTCTGATGAATCAAAAATGATTACTGGTACAGAGATTGTTATTGATGGAGGTTTATCCGCTCAGTAATGATTGATGCTTTTAAACATTGCTTGGATAAATTTCAGCTAGAGCAATTAGATACATATTTATTCAGATATAGTGGAAAAAATGCTGGCATCCAAAGAATTTATGGTGGTCAAGTTATTGCACAAGCATATTTAGCGGCAAACTTAACGATTGAGGATGAAAAGCATCTACATTCATTGCATGCATATTTCCTTCGTCCAGGTATAAAAAAACAACCAGTTCTCTATAGCGTTGACCCAATAAGAAATGGTATGAGCTTTTCTACAAGAACAGTAAAAGCAATTCAAAACAATGAAACAATTTTCAGTATGAGCCTATCTTTTCAAAAAGATGAGGAAGGCCTCTCGCATAGTATAGAAATGCCGAAAGTGCCTCCACCAGAAGACCTAAAGGATGAGATAGAATTAAGACAAGATAATATCGATCTTGTGCCAGAAGAGTTGAGGGAATATTTTACACGCGAGAGGGAATGTACGGTTAAACCAGTTGAATGGCAAGACGTCTTTAACCCGCAAAAAATGTCTCCTAGAAGAAGCATGTGGATGAAACCAAATGGTAAATTACCAAAAAATAGAGAGATACAAAATGCGTTTTTAGCTTATATTTCTGATGCTGGCATATTAGCGGCAGCACTTTTTCCACATGGCGTAACTTACATGTCACCAAAAATAATGATTGCAAGTCTTGATCATACGATGTGGTTTCATAAACCAGATTTTGAGTTTAATGACTGGATTTTATACACCATGGATAGTCCATATTCTGGAAATTCAAGAGGACTAGGCAGAGGGACTTTCTTCACCAGAGAAGGCGAAGTTATAGCTTCTGTAACTCAAGAAGGTTTATTACGAACGAAAACTAGATAATTGACTTAAAAAATATCCAACCTTTTCAGGGTTGATATCTGGAGTGAGGCCACTACCAAGATTAAAAATATAATTTTCTTTATTTTTATATTTCATATAGACCAATTCTGCCATTTTTTTAAGTTCATCTTCGTCAGCATGGAAATTCTGGGGATTAAAGTTTCCTTGAATTGTGATGCTTTTACTTATGTGAGTATCAATGTTATCCGAGGTATCAAGATTGAAACATTTAATCGGTGTTAAATCGATAATATTGTCTATTAGTTTGTCTCTGGTATATAAAATTATTGGTATATCATCTTGGACGCTAGCAGCAATCTGATTTATATAGTTGAGAGAGAGTTCTTGATATTTTTCATCCAGTAAACCACCCCATGAGTCAAAAATTTGAATGCAATCCGCTCCCGCCTCAATTTGTGCATGAACATAATCTTTTGTAGTTTCGGTTAATTGTTCTAGGTAACTATGTGTATTATGTGATTTTAGTTTTAGATAATTATTAAGTTCGTCGTGGTTTTTAGGAGATTCCCCATAATACAAGTAAACAAACAAAGTCCATGGTGAGCCAGTAAATCCAATTAAAGGCACATCGATACTAGATTTGATTAAAGAAGTTGCTTCAAAAACATACTCCAACTTTTTAAGCGCCCCATCAGAATTTAGTCTAAGCTCTTCATTCTTACAAATTGAATCAGCAAATACAGGCCCCTTGCCTGAGATGAATTCTACCGGCACTCCCATTGCATCTGGAATTGTCAGAATATCAGTAAAAGTTATTGCAGCATCGAGAGGAAACCTATGAAGCGGTTGTAGGGTAAGCTCTTTACAAATTTCAGGTTTTTTAATCATTTGGAAAAAGTCTGAATACTGTGATCTTATCTTCATATATTCTGGTAAATATCTTCCGGCCTGGCGAAGCAGCCAAACAGGTATTTTTTCTTGATGATTCTCCCTCTTCAGAGCATCTAAAAAGATTTTATTCTTCAAAGTCATTAATAAATTTTATTATGAAATTTTTAAGATTTTCATTTGATGGTTCTTCAAAAATAAAAGGTTGCCCAATTTCTTTGAGCAGTACTAAATTGATTCCGAGTGTATTTTTTTTATCGCTTTTCATGGCTTCAAAGATTCCGTTGGCATCTAATTTAATACTGGTGAAATCGTACTTAAATCCTTTTAAAATTTCTTTTGCAACTTTGTGAGAATCTTTACTTAAGGAACCTTGTTCTTTCGAATAATCCAGGGCCATTAACATGCCAATGAGAACTGCGTGTCCATGTAAGATTGGAGTTTCGGAGTTTACAGACTCTATACCGTGTGCAAATGTATGTCCAAAATTAAGAAATTTTCTTTTACCTTTTTCTTTGAAATCCTCAGTAACTATTTGTGCCTTAATATTTATCGATTCCTCAATAAGTTTTAGCAAGATATTAGGTTCTCTGTTTTGTATTTCATCAGCTAATTCTTTCAAATTCATGAGAGATGCTTTTGATGTAATGAGACAATGTTTTAAAACTTCTGAGAAACCATTTAAAAACTCTTGATCATCGAGAGAATTTAAAAACTCTGAGCAGATAAATACTTCTTTTGGATTATAAAAAGACCCAATAAAATTTTTAATATTTCCATGATTTACTCCTGTTTTGCCGCCAATAGAAGCATCAACTTGAGCCAATAGGGATGTAGGTATTTGAAAGTAGGCTATCCCTCGCATATAGGATGATGCTACGAATCCTGCTAAGTCTGTCACTGCTCCTCCACCTATTCCTATAACAGCATCTGAGCGATTAAACCCTAGTTTTTGCATCATATTAATGATTTCAAGACATGTATTTATATTTTTTTGTTTTTCGGGTGCATCAATAACGAAAAACGAACAACTTTTAGCTTTCAACTCGTCAATGAATGAGCTATGTAAGTCCAATACTATTTTATCCAGAATCACAAAGTTCTTATTAGTGTTTGGAATTAGCGTTGATATTTCTCCAGTTTTTTCTAGAAAAGAGATCTTTACTGAATCTTGCTCAGAATTAAAAACTAAATTTTTCATGATTTGATATTTCTTCTACTATTTCATTAATGCTCTTATTTTCCGCATTTAAGGTAATATTTGCACATTCTTGATAAAGGTTCATTCTGTTTTCATAAATGCTTACAAATTCATCAAGTGTAATATCTTTTAATAATGGTCTTTGTTCTCTTTTTTTTGTCGCCCGCTTGAATAGTATTTCAATTGAATTATTAAGAAAATAAACCCTATTTTTCTTTAAAAATTCCCTGTTTTTATCTTTTATTACAATTCCTCCACCAGTTGAAATTACAGAATTTATAAGATTTTCTGTCTGCATGAGCATTGTTGACTCAACTTCTCTAAATTTTTCTTCACCATGCTCCTTAAATATTTCTCTAATAGATAGATTGAACCTCTTTTCAATACCGTCATCTAAATCATAAAATGTACTATTAAGGTATTTTGATAACAGTTGTCCGACCGAAGTTTTGCCGGAACCCATCATGCCTATTAGAAAAATGTTCATAAAAAAAAATTGAAAGGGAATAATAATATATAAATCATGTCAATTCTAAGATTAAGTTTAGTTTTATTGCAGTTCATCTTTATGGTGGTAGGCATGGTATATCTAATATTTTCAAAGGACTTACCAAAGATCGAGACAATTACAGAAATTAAACTTACCAATCCAATGCGGATTTATTCAGCCGACAATCAGCTAATCGGATTATTTGGTACTGAAAAGAGACAAATTGTTAGTTATGAAGATATCCCAGAAAATCTGAAAAATGCAATTATAGCTGCCGAAGATGGAGGTTTTTTTGATCATTCTGGTGTTGAAATTACAAGCTTATTGAGAGCAGCATATGGTGAAATTTCCGGTAGATCTCTTGGAGGTGGTGGAACAATAACTATGCAAGTAGTTCGAAATTATGTTTTATCTTTTGAAAGAACTTATGAAAGAAAGCTGAAAGAAATCATTCTTGCATGGAAATTGGAGGACTATCTTAACAAAGAACAGATATTTGAACTTTATTTTAATAAAGCTTTTCTAGGAAACAGAAACTATGGCTTTGCAGCAGCATACCAGTATTACTTTGGTAAAGACTTTTCTGATGCGTCGATAGCTGAATCTGCTTTGCTAGCCGGTATACTGCAAAGACCTTCCTCTGTTAATCCTGTAAGAAATCCCATAGCTTCCAAGAAAAGAAGAGATTTAATACTCGGGCGCATGCTCTCAAGACAATTTATCGATAAAGATCAATTTAATGCAGCAAAGGCAGTTGTTGTTACGGGTGAGAGTTTTGGACCAAAAATAACTATTGAAGCTGAATATATTGCGGAAAAAATACGTGCAGAAATTATCAATCGTTTCGGTCTAAAGGCATATGAAGAAGGTATGAATGTTTACACAACTATTGATTCAGATATGCAAACTAATGCCATCAAAGCTTTAAGGACAAATCTATATAAATATGATCAGAAATATGGCTGGAGAGAAGAACAAGTATTTAAAGATTTTAATTTTCTAATTATGAGAAGTGCTTATCAGAAAGAATTTTTTTATAAATTCCCATCCAAACTTAGATATGAGCAGATTAAAGAAGAAAATTTTAACAAGGTTCAAAATCTTCTTGGCAATAGACCAACAATTGATGATCATGAACCAAATATAGTTATAGGTATCGATAATACAAAAATACAAACTCTCGATGCAAAGTTAAATTTAAATAATATTTATTGGAGCAATGGAGATTACAGCTGGGCAAGAATTGCAAATTCAGATGGAACAAGATCACCCAAACCAGTTTCTTTTCGAGATTTTTTAGAACTAGGTAGTTTAGTTTATATAGGTGAAGAAAAAGGTAAAAAAATTCTTTCGCAAATACCTATTGCAGAAGCATCCTTAGTTGCCGTTGATGCTCTTGATGCTAAATTGAAAGCCTATGTTGGCGGTTTTGATTTTAGTAAATCAAAGTTTGATAGAGCAGCCAATTCAAAATTGTTGCCGGGCTCAAGTATTAAACCATTTATTTATGCATGTGCTTTTGAAAATGGATTGAACCCATCAACAATTTTTATTGATGGGCCAATAATTTTTGATGATGACAAGCTTGAGGGTATTTGGCGACCAAGAAATAATTCAGGAGAGTTTTATGGCCCAATTAGATTACGTGAATCTCTCATCCAATCACTTAATATTGTTTCAATTAAACTCGTTCAATCTTTGGGCCTTACTAAAACACTAGACTGCTTTAAAAAATATAAATTTCAAGATGAAATGTTAATAAATGATCTTTCTATTGCACTTGGAACAGGAACGCTTAATCCGCTAATTTCAGCAACCCAATACTCTTCATTTATTAATAGTGGTAAACATCAAAAAATTGCTTACATAGACAGGATTGAAGATGTTAATGGACAGATAATTCTTGATCCCAATAACAATTATTCAAAAAAAGTTAAAGATTTTAAGAATGTGAGCTTTCCTTGGCTAAGCACAGAAAAGTTTGACTACACTGGTTCCCCAATGATTAGCTTAGATGCTAATAATCATACTCAAGTAATGGATGAAAGGGTAGCATTTTTAATGTCGAGCATTCTGAAAGAATCTTTACAGAGAAATGCAAATAGAAGAGGGTTAAATATGCCAATTGAAAACATGGGAGGCAAAACTGGCACAACAAATGATGCAACAAGCACATGGTTTTCAGGTTACGCTTCAAACATCGTAGCATCAGCTTGGGTAGGCAAAGATGATGGATCTTCACTTGGTGAAGACGAATTTGGAAGCACAAATGCTTTACCAATATGGTTAGATTTCATGACTCTCTCCAAAGATTCTTTAACGGACTTTGAAGTAGTCGTCCCGGAAGGCATAGCTGCTATAAGAATTGACAAAGAATCAGGAAATGTTTCGAAGTCATTTAACAATAGTTATTTTGAGTATTTTTTAGAGGAGAATATTGACGATTTGCTTAGCTCAAAATCAAACAATTCAGAGCTAAAAGAAATACTTAACTAAAATCTAAATTCAGCTCAGGAAAAATATTTTTTAAATTCGATTCAAATAAATTTTTGATTCTCTTTAAATCTTCTTCGGTTGCGGCTTCAAATCTAAATACAAGCTTTGGACTAGTATTTGAGGCACGCATTAGGCCCCATGAACTACCAATCGAGACTCTTACTCCATCGATTGTATTAAATTCAGCGTCAGGAAATTGCATTTGCTCTTTAAATCTTTCAACCATCTTAAATTTTTTTACATCATCAACATCCAAGTTTAGTTCAGGTGTTGCAAATGTTTTTGGAAATTGCTCGATTACATTTGATGCTGGTTGGCCAGTATCAGAAATTACTTTTGCAAGGATTGCTGCAGTATAAACAGCATCATCAAAACCGTACCAGTCATAATTTATAAAAATGTGTCCAGACATTTCTCCACCAAGTACAGCATCATGTTTTTTTATGGCTCTTTTGATATTAAAGTGTCCTGTTTTCTCCATAATTGCTTCCCCTCCAGAGTTTTCTATGAGAATTGGTAATTGGTTTGAGCATTTCACATCGAAAATAATTGCTCCCTTTTTCTCTTCTAGATAGTGCTTTGAAAGAAGCATGATTAGATGATCGGTGAGAACCGATTTACCCTCATTAGTTATCATGCCAACTCTGTCACCATCTCCATCAAATGCAAAACCAATATCAGCTTTATTTTCTATCACAGTAGATTTTAACTGTTCTAAATTTTCTTCTTTGCTTGGATCTGGATGATGATTTGGAAAATTTCCATCCGGATTTTTATTGATAGAAATTGTTTCAAATCCTTGAGATTTAAAAATACTATCTGCTACTTCGCCTGCTGCACCGTTTCCTGCATCAAGAACTATTTTAATTTTTTTATTAAGTCTGAACTTTTGATTAATTTCTTTCTGATATTGCGGAAATAAATTTACCTTTTCACAATTTGTTTCAACATGAAGCACATCAGCTTGTTTTTCAACTTCGGATAGTAATTCTAAACCCGATATTGCATCGTCATTAATGACAATTTTAAGACCATTGTCATCTTTGGGATTATGACTCCCAGTAATCATTACTCCATTTGGAGTAACACCTGTTTTTGTAGCAAAATAAATCATTGGGGTGGGTACCATACCTAGTAAAAATACTTTTATATCAGCAGCATTAAATCCAGCAA
Source organism: uncultured SAR86 cluster bacterium (assembly GCA_902585315.1). Classification (GTDB taxonomy): domain Bacteria; phylum Pseudomonadota; class Gammaproteobacteria; order Magnimaribacterales; family TMED112; genus TMED112. Next base: position 1,534 of record CACIDC010000005.1, on the reverse strand, counting down.
CTAATGCATTTTGGATTTCTTGTGCAGACAGCCTGCTGTCGTGTCCAACATAAACTGAATCATGATCATTTTTCTTAATTCTTTCGCCTAGTACATAACCTATTTTTGTAATCGTTGTTTGATCTAAGTCGGTCTTTGAATTACCTCTTATGTCATAAGCTCTAAAAATGTTTTTATTCATTTTGTTTAAAAAAACTTTCAAACAATTATACTACCCCTATGTCGAATACTTACTGGTTGAACGGAAAATATATTCAAAAAGAAGATGCTTATGTAAGTCCGCTTACCCATACATTACATTATGGTCTTGGCGCTTTTGAGGGTGTCAGATCATATATTGCTCACGATGAAAAATCCGTAAATATTTTTAGATTAAAAGAACATACTGAGAGGTTATTCGAATCGGCGAAAATAATTAATGTTGCAATTAATCATAGTGTTGACGAAGTTATGGATGCTCAACTAGGTGTTATAAAAAAATCTCAATTACATGATGCATATATAAGGCCTCTCATATACCTAAATGACGAAAGATTGGGATTAGATATCGATGATATGGAATCACATTTAATGATATCTTGCTGGGAATGGCCATCGTATTTTGGTTCAAAAGCCATGGAGCATGGCATTGATGTAATGGTTTCATCATTTACTAGACAGTTTCCAAATAGCCTAATGACTAAAGGAAAAATTTCAGGGGGCTATGTAAATGGAGTTATGGCACATGATCAAGCTAAAAGAAATGGTTATCAAGAAGCAGTTTTATTGGATACTAATGGATTCGTTGCAGAAGGTAGTGGACAAAATATTTTTTTAATAAAAAATCAAAAATTAATTACTCCTGAATTAACTTGTTGTTTGAATGGCATCACTCGAAGATCTGTTATGAAGATTGCGGCTGATCTTGGCTATGAGATACTTGAAAAACAAATCACAAGAGATGAGCTTTATACTGCTGACGAATTATTCTTTAGTGGCACGGCCGTTGAAATCACACCAATCAAATCAGTTGATAAAATTGATATAGGTTCCGGCAGTAGAGGTGAAATAACTACAAAAATTCAATCAACCTACCTTGATGCTGTTAGAGGTAAAGCTGATCAATATTCAGATTGGCTTTCTAAGGTTTAATGCCCAGTCTTAAAATTGCTCTATTAAGTTATAGAAGTGACCCATTTTCTGGTGGTCAAGGTATTTATGTAAAAAATGTATCAGAGGCCCTGCTTGATAGAGGACATGAAATAACAATCTTTTCTGGAAATCCTTTGCCTGAGGTTAATGAGGCCATCAAAGTGGAGAAAATTGACACACCTGGTTTTTTTGAGACATTCGATTCCATAGAAAGAATAAAAATTTTTAGTACTTTAGAAAAAAATAGACTTAACATCTTTGATTTTTTTGAGACTTTTTCTGGAACATTCACTGAGCCAGTTTTTTTTGGTGAAAGGTTGTTAAAAAATAAGGTATTTCAAGAATCAGTTGATACATTTGATATATTTCATGATAACCAGTCAATAAGTTCTTATCCCCAAAC
>CACIDC010000004.1 GCA_902585315.1 uncultured SAR86 cluster bacterium | reverse complement strand
AATGATTTTGAAGAAGAAAATAACCAGAAATTAGAAAAACAACTAATAAAATTAAGATATATTTAAAAACTTTCATTCAGATTTAATCTTGAGAGACATTATAAAAAAAACTAGCAACAATCCAATAGCAATTGGAGCGTAATCTGATCCAGGCGTTGGGCCAGTAGTGTAAATAGAATCCAACCCATGATTGAGTCGAATAACTGTTGCCCTCAAAATCCATTCCATCAGCCATATGAAGTACATCATTGGTATTAAGCTTTTATACCTAAATATCACAATCCAGCTAATCAAACAAAGCAGCAATTGCATCTCACCCCAAAGTGCACCAAATAAATAAATAATTTTATTAGGATCAGGATCTCCTTCAAAAATTATGATGTTGGCAATAGAGTTCAAGCCAGCATCCTCAGCTAAAAAATGAATAAAACTTCTTACGGTATTAACCACCATAAATAAAAGAAAAAAATAAAAGGCTATTTTGGGACCAAGAAAATTATTATCAGCTACTTTAGGCAGAAATCTATTCACAAAATTTCAATATTAAGCTGACCTTCTAGTCCAGCTTCCCTGTGCTCACTACTTTTTATGTAGTCTGGATCGGTTATCATTTTTAGCATAGCTGCTCTGTTTGGATATTCTGCAATGGCAACTAGATCCCACAGTTCATCAATTTCACCTATCATTAACCTTGAAACTGGACCACTAAATATAACTTTAGCTCCGACTTTTTTTAAATGCTCTTCGGTCTCTTTACCATAAAGCATATAAGCTTCTAAACCAGAAAGATTTGTTTCTCGACCATCAGAGTATTCAGCATGTTTTTTTAATTTAACAAGATTGAGCATTTTTATTGGTCCGATTTCAGGATTATCATCAAAACCCTTTAATTGTTGTTCGTTTGGAAGAACTTTATTTTCGAATTTCATTAGTCTTCTTGCATCAATTTTGCCAATTCTAATCTAGCTATACTTCTTCTGTGTACCTCATCTGGCCCATCTGCAAGTCTAAGGGTTCTCATGTGAGCATACATACTTGCAAGAGGGAAATCTTGGCTTACACCAGCGCCACCATGCATTTGAATAGCTCTATCGATGACATTACATGCCATTATTGGTGCAGCTACTTTTATCTGTGCTATTTCACTTGCAGCAACTTTATTTCCATATTTATCCATTTTCCAAGCAGCATCTAAAGTTAAAAGTCTTGCCTGATTAATTTCCATTCTTGAATCAGCTATAACGTCAAAGTTTCCTCCTAAACGAGCTAATTCTCGACCAAAAGCTTTTCTCTCCATAGAACGTTTACACATTAATTCAAAAGCGACTTCAGCTGCTCCAATAGACCTCATGCAATGATGTATTCTGCCAGGACCTAATCTTCCTTGGGCAATTTCAAAACCTCTACCTTCGCCTAAAATTACATTTTCATATGGAACTTTGACATTAGTGAATTTCATATGAGCGTGACCATGTGGTGCATCGTCATATCCGAAAACATGCATCATTCTTTTTACTTCTACTCCTGGTGTGTCCATGGGAATTAATATCATTGAATGTCTTTGATGCCTTTCGTTTTCTGGGTTTGTAACACACATAAAAATAATGATTTTGCAACGCGGATCTCCTGCTCCTGATGTCCACCATTTTTCACCGTTTATAACCCATTGCCCATCAACTAGTTCAGCAGTAGCCTCCATATTGGTTGCATCAGATGATGCAACTTGAGGTTCGGTCATACCAAATGCTGAACGTATTTCTCCATTCAGTAAAGGCTTTAACCATTGATCTTGTTGTTCTTTAGAACCATAACGGACAAGCACTTCCATATTACCTGTGTCAGGTGCACTGCAATTCATAGCTTCTGATGCAAAATGTGTCCTGCCCATCGCCTCAGCAAGATGTGCATATTCATAATTTGTTAGTCCGGCACCGTAATCACTATCAGGTAAAAATAAATTCCATAGACCTCTATCTCGAGCTTCTTTCTTTAGGTCTTCGATTTCTGGATGAGGTTCCCACCTTTTATCAACTGGAATATCCTGTTTGAGAATATCGAGCTCAACAGGCATAACAACTTCATCTATGAAGCTTTGTACTTTCGGTAAATAAAAATCAATCTTTTCTGTGCTATCAAATTTCATAATAAAAGCTTCTAAAATACTATAAGTATTATTTATAATAGTGTTTTATAATTATAAGCCATTTATGAAATTAAATAATCTTGATTTAAATCTTCTGGTAGTTTTCAATGCAATTTATACAGAGGGCAGCTTAACAAAAGCTGGTGAAATTGTAGGTATAACTCAACCTGCAGTAAGTAGTGCATTATCAAAGTTAAGAGATTATTTTGACGATCAATTATTTATTAGGGTTGGGCAAGGTGTTCAACCTACAGCTAAAACAGAAAATATCATCATTCATGTTCGAGAAGCGCTTTCAATTTTACAAAAAAACTTAGAAACTCCGGACGCTTTTGATCCTGCAGAATCAAGCAGAACATTCAAGCTTTCATTAAATGATATTAGTGAAGGAAGAGTGTTACCAATTCTTATGGATAAGGTACACAAGCTTGCACCTAAAGTTAGCTTGAGCAGTTATTACACTAGAAGAGATGACTTGCAACACGCATTAGCCGCAAATGAAATTTGCTTCGCAGTCGATCCTTTTCCTCCTTCTGATTCTGAGATCAAAAAAGAGTTAATTTTTGAAGATGAATTTGTTTGCGGTTTTCGAAAAGATCATGAGCTTGCTAAAGAGAAAAATTTATCAATTGAACAGTATCTTGAGTTAGATCATATCCATATATCTGGAAGAAAAAGAGGTGGTGCACTGGTTGACAACGCTCTTGCTAAATTACAACTAGACCGAAAAGTAATTCTTAGAGCGCAACATTATCTTATAACACCTGAAGTTCTTAATAGTACTGATATGGTTCTAACTTGCACAAAATCTTTTGCTGCTAAACATGATCTGGCATATAAAACTTTACCTTTTGAAGTTGCTCCATCACAGTTTTTCTTGGCATGGCATACAACAAATGATAAAGATCCAGGCTGTATGTGGCTGAGAGAATTAATAAAAGATTCTTTCAGTGAAGCCAAGTCTAGATGGCATTAAAAGAGTCATTCTAAAACTACTGAATAAAAGTTAAAATACTCAGACAAAATGAGTACACATAGCTATTTCAAAGACTTACAACAACTAAAATATCGAGATGAAATAAATCTTGTTTCTGATCTCATAGATCATAATGATTGGATTAACGAAAAGGTAATATCTCAAAATGCTGAGGAAATAGTAAAAAATTGTCGACAAGATAGAAATAAAACAAGGTTAGATAATTTTTTTCTCGAATATGGTTTGAGCAATCAAGAAGGTGTTGCGTTAATGTGTCTAGCAGAGTCGCTTCTTAGAATCCCTGATAACCAAACATGTGACGAGATAATAGAGGAAAAAATTGGTGGAAAGAAATGGCTAGCCCACTTTAATAGTTCTCCATCCCTATTTGTGAATGCAACAACTTTTGGTCTATTTTTAGCTGAACAAGTGGTTGAGTTAGATAAGAATATAAGTGCAAACCCAATAAGCTGGTTTCAAGGGTTAACTTCAAGATTAGGTGATCCAATTCTAAGAGAAGCAATTAAAAAAGGTATGGAAATCTTAAGTGAAGAATTTGTCTCGGGTATTGATATTGATGACGCTTTAAATAAATTCGATCTTCCTAAAATCCCTTGTTCATTTGATATGCTTGGTGAAGCTGCTAGGACACAATCAGATGTAGATTTTTTCTTTAATGCTTATGAAGAAGCAATAAGAAAAGTTGGTGAAAAAAATGCCTTGCTTTCGAAGTCTTTTCATGAAATTTCCATAAAACTTTCAGCCATTCATCCAAGATACGAAGCTACAAAAAAAGATAGAGTTATGGATGAGCTTTTAGAAAGAGTTTATCAGTTGTGTGTTCAGTCTGCCGCACATGATATAGCTTTAACCATCGATGCTGAGGAACAAGATAGGTTGGAACTGAGCCTTCATCTAATTGAGAATCTTGCTAAACGTAAGGACTTAAAAGATTGGAGTGGTTTGGGTTTAGCAATACAAGCTTACGGCAAAAGAGCGCCAGTCGTTGTTAAATTCATTGATGAACTTGGGGCAAATAGAAACGGCATGATGATGCGATTAGTCAAAGGCGCCTATTGGGATCAGGAGATAAAAATACATCAGATTAAAGGCGCAGCAGATTTGCCAGTTTTTACCTCTAAATCTTTTACGGATTTAAATTATCTTTCAACTGCAAAAATAATTTCTGAAACAAAAAATCTACGTCCTTATTTTGCTACACACAATGCCCATACAATTGCAGGGATAATGCAGCTTTATCAAGGCAGAGAAGATCAGTTTGAATTTCAGAGAATATTTGGAATGGGTGACCTAACATACAGAAATGCCCGAAAAGTATATTCAGATTTTCCGTTGACTAGAGTTTATGCTCCCGTAGGTTCAAAAAAAGAGCTGCTACCCTATTTGGTTAGAAGGCTTTTAGAAAACGGGGCTAATAGTTCTTTCGTAAACAAATACTTGTCCAAAGATATTCCAGTAAAAGAAGTTGTTAAAAATCCAATAGAGATAGCAACTAAAAACCTTTCAGGAAAAAATTTCTTAAAACAGGTTCCAAGACCTAATAAAATTTTCTCTGACAGGGAGAATTCACAAGGTTTTGATTTTGGAGATTTAATGGAGATAGAAAATTTAACCAAAAAAATAGCTGCTTTTGATAATAATGATTTTTATGCTTGCTCATTGCTTAATGGTGAGGAAGTTATAGACGAATATGAAGATAAATTTTCACCCAGCGACCAATCAAAGAAAATAGGAAGGGTATCTTATCTTTCAAAAGATAATCTAAGCAAAATAAACTTTAACAACGGTGATGATTGGAAAAACGCTTCAGTTGGAAATCGCATAGAAGTTCTAAAAAAAGTTGCAAATTTACTCCAAGAAAATGCAAATCTATTTTATGCATTGTTAGTAAAGGAGGCAGGCAAAAGCTTAAAAGACTGCGATGCCGAAATAAGAGAATCGATAGATTTTATTAATTATTATTGTTTGCAAGCATCTAAGATTTTCAAACCAATACAATTAGAAAGCCCATCAGGAGAAAGAAACTTTTTATCGGTTGCTCCAAAGGGCAATTTCCTATGCATAAGTCCTTGGAATTTCCCAATGGCAATTTTTATTGGACAAATTGCTGCTGCATTAGTTGCTGGAAATAAGGTTTTAGCAAAACCTGCAGAAGATACATCTCTAATTGCTTTTCAAATAGTAAAGCTTTTTCATGAAAGTGGTGTGCCTGAATCTGTACTGCAATTAGTTATCGGAGGAAAAGACATTGGTAATGAATTAACAAAACTTACTGAGTTGAATGGTGTGGCATTTACTGGCTCAACTACAGCTGCTAAATCTATAAATCTCAATCTAGCAAAATCAGAAGGACCAATTAAGACTCTCATTGCTGAAACAGGTGGGCAAAATGCTATGTTCGTGGATTCGTCATCATTAAAAGAACAAGTTATAGATGATGTTATGAGGTCAGCCTTCTATAGCTCAGGACAAAGATGTAGTGCTTTAAGAGTAGTATTTGTTCAAGAAGATATTGCACAAGAATACTGGGGATATTTAAATGAAGCTATGCAAGAAATTAAAGTTGGTGATCCTCAGAAACCATGTACAGATATTGGGCCAATTATAAACAAAACTTCCATATCGAAGTTACAAGATCATATCGCAAAATTAAAAAAACAAGGGAAAGAGTTTATTGAAACAAAGGGAAAAACTGATAAGCAATCACTTTTTATGAACCCAATAGCCTTCAAAATTGATTCTATTAAAGAAATTGATGGCGAAAAATTTGGACCAATATTACATTTCATCAGTTACAAAACATCCGAACTTGATAACTTAATTAATGAAATCAATGCAACGGGTTTTGGTTTAACAATGGGTGTACATTCAAGGATTCTAGATAAGGCAAAACAAATTTTTGATAAAGCAAATGTAGGAAACTTTTATTTAAATAGAGACATCGTTGGTGCAGTTGTTGGTGTTCAACCTTTTGGTGGTCAAGGGCTGAGCGGAACTGGGCCTAAAGCAGGTGGACCAAATTATTTGCATAGTTTCGTCACTGAAAAAACTTTCACTGACAATGTTATGGCAACAGGTGGTAATATAGACTTACTAACTAAAAATAATGAGTAATGATAAATAAACTTTTTTTACTGTTCACTGCGCTGATGTATGGCTGGCTAGGTGGCTGGGCTCTATTTGATCCAGCTTCGTATGTAGATGATGTTGGTTTAAGCATGACTTCTAATCTCGGTTCAGCGGAAATTAGATCTGTCTATGGAGGCATCAACTTTTTAGTGGGTCTTTCGGCTCTTTATGCATTGCTCAAACCTCAACATGAAGAAATATTTTTTCAAATATTACTTTTTTTAATTTCTGGCATTCTTTTAGGCAGAATCATAACTTTTATTTATGGCGAGTTTACATCTGCATTTTTGTTAGGCTTTACCGCGTTTGAAGTCGTTTATTTCCTATTTTTATCCATAACTCTGAAAAGAATGAAAAAGAGAATTTTCTAATGCCTGACGGGATAATTTATGGTCTTATTGATAATGGGGTGCTAGCTTTTGCTACTGTGCTCGGCATAGACATTGATAAATATTTTAAAGGCTCAGGAGTCAATGGAGCTTTATACGGTGCTTTGATTGGAAACTCGTTATCAGATTTTCTCGGAGCAATAGTAGATTTTCCTCTAATGCTTGCCTTAAACATTACCTTTGGGTGTTTGCTAGTCATTCCGATTGTCTGGTTTATTCTTCTGTTTAAGAAGAACTAGAGCGAATAGCATCTAAAATTGGTCTCAGATGATCAAGATCGTACCCTGCTTCAGTTCCGATATTAATAGTTTCATCAACCTTTTCTTTAAATACATTCGCACAAGCCCAAAGATTTATGCATCTTATTCCTGTTCTGCAATAAGCTAAAGTTTTTTTATTTGAGTCTAGTATTTTTTTGGTTTCGAGTATTAGTTCAGATTGCAAATCACCAGGAATCATAGGCAAATTTATGAATGTTAAACCTATGGACTCACATCGCTTTTGGATAAGCTCAAAATCAGTCTGATTTTCCTCTTCACCATTTGGCCTATTACAAACTACCAAACTGAATCCCTTATTTTTGAGACCATCCAGATCTTCTTCACTTATCTGTGATGAAACGTAATAATTATCTGATACTTTTTTCATTCTGCTCTATTTTCTTTTTGAGCTTTATGTTTTTTTACTGGAATTTTTGTTTTGCTTTTAAACCTAAAAAAGCGATTAAATATCCTTGGGGTTTTTTTACTATGAAAGTTAATTCTAGCCTTAAAAATTTCATAGGAAGCTGCTCTTACAGGCCCATACCCTTTGACTTCTTTTGAGACTTCAATTAATTCCGATAATTTTTTTCCTTTAGTACCGGTAATAAGATTGTGTATTTCAATAAGTTTATTTCTAAAGATTTCTTTGTGCTCTTTATCTTGTTTTCTATCTTGTGAAAAACTAAGTGGGTCAAAAAAAGTACCTCTTAAAAACTTCATTGACTTAAGAATTCTAAAAATTGGCAATGCTATATAGCCTGGGATCGCAATCTTTATAGGTCTTTGTGTTCTTTTATCTTTGATAAATGAGATTACTGGTGGAGATAAATAAAACTTGAGATTAGTCCAAGAATTAAAAGTGGTGTCCAAGATTTTTGCGGTGCTTTCAAGGTGCATTCTAGCAACTTCATACTCATCCTTAATTGCATACAACCTATAGAGCTCTTTAATTGCCTCTTTTGTAATATTCTCAGTATTAGCTTCCTGAGACAATATCAGATCAATGAGGTTTTTATCTTTCTTAAAATCTTCGACCAGCCTGTCATCATAAATTTTAATGCGCTCCAAGCGATCTTCGAAAAGTTCGATTGAATTTAACTCCTTTACTTCATTTTCAGATAAGAATGAAAAAATTTCATGACTTGGATTAATTGTATATAGCCTTCCTAGATTAAAGTTGTATAGATTTCTTTCTACGCCAATACCATTCAGCTCTATTGCTTTAAAAATATTTTCAGCCTTTAAAGGAATCAAACCATTTTGATAAGCACTACCTAACATCAACATGTTCGTACCTATAGCATCACCAGATAATTTTTCTGAAATACTAATTGCTGGAATATTTGAAATAATTTTTTTAGTGGTGTTTTCAAGCATATGAAAAACATCGTTATTTTTAAAATCTATATCTCTTTGGGTTATAAAATCAGCTACTGGTATGGTGTTGCTATTTAAAACCGTGATTGTTTTTTCTTTGGAAATTACCTCTTGAATTTCAGGCTTCGTGCCCACTACTCCATCACAGGCCAATAAAACATTAGCGGAACCAGGTGAAATTTTTTGACTATAAGGCTTATTATTTTTTTCAAATATTTTTATGTGCGACCACACTGCTCCACCTTTCTGCGCTAGACCTGTCATATCTAGAACCGATGAATCTTTGCCCTCATAGTGTGCTGCATATGCCAGGATTGCAGATATAGTCAAAACTCCAGTACCGCCAATTCCGGTTAACATAATATTATTAATATCCTGATTGGTTTTTTGTTGTGGCTCTGGTAGTTCTCCAAGATCTTTAAATTCAGTATTGTTTTTAATCTCTGCATCCACTGTTATAAAAGATGGGCAAAATCCTTTAATGCATGAGTAGTCTTTATTGCAGTTCGATTGATTAATTTTTCTTTTTCTCCCTAATTCAGTTTCTAAGGGTTCTATAGAGACACAATTTGACTGAACAGAACAATCGCCACAACCTTCACAAACATCTTTATTTATGACTACTCTTTTTTTTGGATCTTCCATCAAACCTCTTTTTCTTCTTCTCCTCTTTTCAGCAGCACAAGTCTGATCAAAGATTAGAACACTCACTCCCTGATATTGGCTCAACTCTTCTTGTTCGGTAATGATCGCATCTCTGTGCAGGCTTTTAACTTCATTGTTCACTAGCTGGTTGTATCTTTTAGGATCCTCGGACAAGATTGAGACTTTTTTTACTCCTTCCGCTAGAACTTGTTTTACTATTCCCTCAACATCCCAGTTAGAACCAATCTCTTGCCCACCAGTCATTGCGACCGCATCGTTGTAAAGAATTTTGTAGGTTATATTCACATTTGCATCTAACGAAGCCCTGATAGCTAAAATGCCAGAATGTTTGTATGTACCGTCACCCAAGTTTGCAAATACATGTTTTTCATGAGAAAAAGGTGCAATTCCTATCCATGGCGTTCCCTCTCCCCCCATTTGGGTAAAAAATTCTGTACTTTCAATCGAATCAACAGCCATATAATGGCACCCTATTCCACCTAATGCTCTTTTGCCTTCTGGTACCTTTAGAGATGAATTATGAGGACACCCTGAACAAAAAAATGGTTTTCTAATTATTGGTGCTTCTAAATTAATTTGTTTTTCATTTCGTTTTCTAAACCATTCAAGATTGTTTAGTAAATCAGAGTCGCCTGTTATTTTATGAAGTCTAGTAGAAATTGCTTCTACAATAGTTTGTAAAGGCAAATCATTTTCAGCTGGCAATAACCAATTTCCAAATTCATCTTGTTTACCTATTACCGTCGGTCTGACACTTTCTTTCCAGTTATATAATTGCCATTTTACTTGATGCTCTATAAGTTCTCTTTTCTCCTCAACTACCAAAACAGTATCCAAACCCTCACAAAACTCTCTAACTCCATGAGGTTCTAATGGCCATGGCATACCAACTTTATAAATACAAATACCAAGTTCTTTTGCCCTAGTCTCGTCAATGTCTAACCACCTTAATGCCTCTCTAACATCGTTGTAGGATTTTCCAGCGGTTATTATTCCCATTTTAGAATTACCGCTTTTCCACATAGACACATCTATATTATTTGCTCTCACAAATTCTTGTGCTGCAAATCCTTTTGCTCTTTGCAATCTATAATCTTGTTCTCTAGGTGTATCAGAATAGAGTATGTTTCTGGGAAGATCTTTATATTCTCCTAGAAAGCTTTCATCTGGAATAATTATTGGGAATTTTTCTAACGCTGTATCATACCTTTTTCCTGAATCTGCAACATCGGAAACAATTTTAAAACCTGTCCAACAGCCACTGTATCTGCTCATAGCTATTCCTAGGAGTCCAAATTTAACAATTTCATCGACACCTGAAGGATAAAGATAAGGCATAAATGCACTCATAAAGTTATGATCAGATTGATGAGGTAACGTTGACGACTTTGCAGCATGATCATCACCTGCGATGGCTAGCACACCTCCGTACTTTGATGAGCCTGCAGCATTGGCATGTTTAAATACATCCATTGTTCTATCCATGCCTGGACCTTTTCCGTACCATATTCCAAATACGCCATCCTTTTTTCCTCTTTGTTTAAATTCGCCCTGTTGCGCACCCCAAACTGCAGTAGCTCCCAGTTCTTCATTTAAACCAGGCTGATGGAAGATATTTTTCTCATCTAAATATTTTTGAGCTTTGCTTAGTTCTAGATCGTAACCACCTAGTGGTGAGCCTTTGTAACCAGAGATGAATCCTCCAGTATTGAGATTATTTTGGGCATCGAGGTCTTTTTGTATTAAAGGAAGCCTAACAAGTGCTTGTATGCCAGTGAGGAAAATTTTACCTTCCCTTTTTTCATACTTATCGCTTAAAGAGATTTTCTTTTGCAACTTACACTCCTATGGATAACCATATTCTAGCTCTTATTGATTATAAACTTTCTATCTTAAGTTTGCTGTTTTTATATTTTGAGATTGAGGCTTTAGATTAATTTATAAATCGCCTTCTTTTCTGATTTCGCTTCTCTGAACTGCGAACTTTTCTCCATACCGTGCTTCAAGTTTTTGTTGGTTTTCACTAATTACTTCAAAAGGATCGAGCTTGAGGGCTGCACATGCTGTAACCCAATACCACATAATGTCCCCAAGTTCTCTTTTCATATGGAAAATATTGTCTTCTGAAGGTGGCTTACCTTGAAGAAACATTTTTTTTACTATTTCAACAAATTCACCTGACTCACTTCCTAAACCCAAAGCAGCAGTCAATAGTCTGGCAGACTCAATTGGAGACTTTTCGTCTATATTTTTCAAGCTAGTTTTGAGAGCTTCAAGATCAAGGCTTGGTTCACTTGTGACTTTAGTCACAAAGTCACTGTAAGTTGAAAAAAATTCTTTTATTTCTTTACTCATAATTAAAATTTTTCCATGTAGGGACGTAAATCAATTTCATGTGTCCATACTGATTTTTCTTGTAAATGTAGATTGTAATATGTTTCAGCAATTTGATCAGGATTTAAAATACCATCCACTTCTTTAAGTTTGTAAGTTTCTGGAAAATTTTCTTCAATCCATGGATGGTCAATGGCTCCATCAATGATTGTATGAACAACGTGAATTCCTTGTGGTCCTAGCTCTCTCGCAAGCGACTGAGCGAGCGCTCTTAAACCAAATTTAGCGGATGAAAAAGCACTGAAGCCAGAACTCCCTCTAACTGAGGCTGTAGCACCTGTGAAAATGATAGTACCGTTATTTTTCATGTGTTTAGCTGATTCTCGACCAACTAAAAAACCTGCAAAGGTAGCCATTTCCCAAACTTTTTTAAACACTCTGGCAGTTGTTTCTTTGATTGGAAAGAAAACATTTGCACCAATATTAAAAATTACACAGTCAATCTGACCATGTTCACTTATCTTGGAAAATAAATTTATAACTTGCTCTTCATCCCGAGCATCGGTTGGAATAGCTGTAGCATTTCCGCCACTACTTTCGATTTCATTGCAAAGCTCGTCCAATGCTGATGCATTTCGTTCCCTTCTTACAACAAAGACATGATGACCTTCTTTAGCAAATTTTCTAGCCAAGCTTGAGCCCAAACCTGGTCCAGCTCCAATAATTATTACTGATCCTTTTTTCAAAATATTCTTCTATTTATAATTTAATCTTAAGATAATATTAAATTACTTATTCCGATATGGTTACCATTAAATTTATATTTGATATTGCTAGCCCTAATGGCTATCTCTGTCACAAAGTAATACCTAACTATGAAAAAAAATATTCGGTTAAATTTAATTATGAAATTTGTTTGTTGGGAGGCATTCATAAGCTATCCAATAACCAGCCTCCTATGATCGCTAATGCTGAGATTCCCAATAAATTCAATTACTTTGATGTAGAAATAAAACGTTTTGTCGAGTTACATAAATTAACAAAATTTTGCTTAAATCCTCATTTTCCAATTAATACTTTAACTATGCAAAGAGGGGCTTTAGTTGCTCAGGAAGAAGGTTTTTTAATTGAGTACATAGACTGTATTGCTGCAGGCATGTGGGAAGACAAAAAAGATATGGGAGATACAGAAATTCTTATTAATCATTTAAATAAATCTGGGCTCAGTGGCGAAAAAATTCTTGAAAGAACTTCAGAACCAGAAGTTAAGCAAAAACTAATCAAAAATACTGAAGATGCCGTGAGTGCTGGTGCATTTGGTGTTCCAACATTCTTTCTTCACAACCAAATTTTTTGGGGCAAGGAAGCTTTAAGAGAAATGCCTGACTATTTCTAAACTAGGTTTATTATTTCTTTAGCAATCAATTCAGGTTGGTTTTCTTGTGAAAAATGTCCGGCTTCAATCCACCTATGATTCAACCCTTTCGCTCCTGGAATTTTTTCAATGATATATTTATCTTGATCTCTAAAAGACATATCGTATTCACCAAAAATTGCTAGAGTAGGTTTCGTAAAAGTTTTCAAAACTTCCCAAGCTTCAATATTTTCTTTCACTTGGTCATGACCGTCAGTTATTGGCACAAGTAATGGAAATGCTCTTGCACCTGCTTTATAAGTTTCATCCGGGAAAGGCGCATTGTAGGCAGCTATTTGTGCCTCATCAAGCTTTTTCATACTGCCTTGATAGACAATCTTGCCACAATTAAAATCCTCAACTGTTTGACTGTAATTTAACCATTGATTAAAGCCTTCGGTCGCCCCAATTCCTACTGGCAATCCTGAATTAGATACAACAAGTCCACTGAATTTATCTGGCTGGGCAGTTAGTATTCTTAAACCTATCAAACCTCCCCAATCTTGAGCAAATAAAATTATATTATCCAGTTGTAAATGATTAAATAATTGAGAAGTCCAATCAATATGGTTTGCATACGTGTAGGCATCTTTATCTTTATATTTATCTGATTTTCCAAACCCAATTAAGTCAGGTGCTATTACCCTCTTCCCAGCTTCAACAAGGTGCGGAATAATTTTTCGATATAAATAGCACCATGATGGTTCCCCATGTAACAAAAGCACTACATCTTTAGATGATGGATTTTCATCTAAATAATGCATTCTTAATTTGTCTTCTCCGTGACAAACTTCAAAATAATTTGGTTCAAAATCAAAATCCTTTAAACCATTAAATCTCTCTTCAGGTGTTCTAAGTATTGTCATATATCTAGTCTAGTATATATGTTGATGCCGTTGCTACTATCACTAGATTTTTTGGCCATCAATTGAGCGATTTCTTCAGCTTTTACATTTTTAAATTTCTTAAGTGGTCCGAAAAGAAACTGTCCAGAAAAATTTGTTATATCCTCGAAAAGCTTAACATCATGCCCTTGAGGCTTGTCTCTCTCTCCAAGCAAATGACTGGGTTGAAATATATTCAATTTTTTAAAATTTAAATTCTTTAGTTTTTGCTCCATTAGGCCTTTGGTTTTTAAGTAGAAGTTAAATGATTTAGCATGTGCTCCCACCGAAGAAATAACTGATATATTTTCAATACCACTTAATTTTGCTTGTTTTGCTAGATTACAAACATAGTCATAATCCACTTTATAAAATAATTTTTTTACAGATCGTCGCATAATTACTAGATCGAGTAATTCCACAGGAAATCCAAGACAAATAAATAAGTGATCAGCTTTAGGCAGCTCATAATTTTTATCGTAATCTAAGATAAGCTGCTCTACATTTTTTGGAAATTGATAATTTCTTCGAGCAAGTGCAATTACATCATTATTTGGCGAAAGAATATTAACTAGGTTTTTTCCAATTAAACCAGTTGAACCAGCTATAAGATACTTCATATATTTATATATATGAGAGAAACTACTTTAATTCAATTAAATGCATAATTTTAATCGGGAAGAAATATCCAGAATCATTGAAATGGCATGGGAGGACAGAACTCCATTTGATGCCATCAAACAAGAATTTGATTTAGATCAAGCTGGTGTAAAGAAACTAATGCAAAAAGAATTAAATTCAGGGTCCTTTTTGGTGTGGAAGAAAAGAGTGCGTGGCCGAAAAACAAAACACGCATCTTTAAGAGGCTTTAAGGTTGGTCGGCATCAATCCTATGATAATAATAAAATCAAAACCAAATAACTTGGATCTAACTTCTCTTCGCAGCAAACAATAAAATACTCATTACAACAACTTCGACCAATATTTTATCGGTCGATAGAGCAGCACCATGAGCAAGGTATGCAATTATTCTTGAAAGAGCTGCAAAACCTACTAAAGCCGCAGGTGCATAAAACCAATATGTTTTTTTGGTGTAAGCACCAAGCAAAGAAAAAATACCAACAACTAAAAAGAAGCTAGCTAAGTCGCCAATTTGTGTACTTAGACCGTGACCTGTTAATAATGGCATTCCTAGAGTTGAAGCGATATCTGCTGGGCTAGTGAGCCACATGAGTCCATTAAATACAAAAAGAAGACCAATTGCATATGTCAGTATGTTCAAAAATCTATCCATAACCTTATCCTCTTAAATATTTAAATTACAGTCAAATTCATTGATATAATCAGATCACCTTTTATGAAAACAAAGATTAAAACATTTGAAATATTATCTATGTTTTCAATTATCTTTTTAATGGGTTGTGGCGGAGGAAGTAGCGGAACTTCTGAAGAAATTACAACTCCAATAGTTACTCCACCACCGGTGAACAACGCTCCTAGCTGTTCATCAACAGAATATCCCAATTTAAAATACTGTACCGTAAAGCATCTTGATCTTAATAGAGAGTTCTATGTTTACGTTCCTAGCAATTTAAATTCTTATGTACCTTTACTATTCAATCTTCATGGATATAGAAGACAAGCTCTGGATTTTTTGGGTTATTCCGGATTTCAGTCCTTAGCGGATCAAGAAAATTTTCTTGTGATCTATCCACAAGGTTCTATCTTACCAAGTACAGGTCAGCCACATTGGAATGACAGTGGTTGGACGAGTGAAAGTCCAGCTAATGACATCGAATTTATCTCTAGCCTGATTGATTGGGCTTATAGTGAATACCTAATAAACCTAGGCAGAGTCTATGCAACTGGTAAGTCAAATGGGGGTAAAATGAGCTACCATCTAGCCTGTAATTTAGGCTATAGAATTGCTGGTGTTGCCTCTGTAGGTGGCTCCATGACACCAAATACTTATGACACTTGTAGTCCCAATCAACCTACTGCCATAGTTCATATTCATGGCATAGATGATACAGTTGTTCCCATCAATGGTAATGGGCGCTCTACACCTCTGACCGATATGATAGATTATTGGAAAAACTATAACGCCTGTGACCAAGAAACTATCTTTGCTCTTCCCGATCTTAATAATGATGGTTACGGAGGTTCACTCTATAGGTATCATAGCTGTTTGAATAATGTTGCTGTTGAATTATTTCTTATGGAGCAAATAGCTCATGACTGGCCTACAGATCTCAACGATTACGATATTATTGCTGCAGATGAAATTTGGAATTTTTTAAAACAATTTGATATCAATGGCAGGATTGCACAATAATTCAGAATTTTTAAAATTTATTTAGATTCTAAATCTTCAAGCTTCTTTTCAATTTCATCCAGCTTGGCAAGAATTTGGTGAAAAAAATTTCTAGCTTCTGTTGGACACTTCTCAAAAAAATGCTCACTTAATTTCATTAAGTCTTCGTCTTTCATAATTTTATTTTAACAAAATTGGTAGGGATGGAGGGAGTCGAACCCCCACGCCTTACGGCACTGGAACCTAAATCCAGCGTGTCTGCCAGTTCCACCACATCCCCGGTAGATTGCTTATTCTATATGACAAAGGCAAGGATTAAACCTAAAACGGCAAAAATAACCCACATTATTGTTTCGTTTTGATTGCCCTTTTTAAAAGCCATATAGCCTAAAACCCAAAAAAGAATTGGTGAAAGCAGTAGAAAAGCTTTACCAACTAAAATAGCTACGGGTACTAAACAAATGACTAAAAATATCTTAAAAAAAGTTTCATTAAGGAGACTATTCATTGCTCTCCCCTTTAAGTGCTTTCAGTTCATTTTCAATTGCCTGCAAATCTCGTGTTAAACCATTTAGTCTATTTAAAACATCCGCAACTTTTTGATTATTTTGTCTTCGATATGAATCCACAGCATCGATGGATGACTGATTGGTTTCTATGATCTCTTTTTGTTTGTTTAGTTCATTTGTTAGTAGTGTAATTTTTAATTGCAAATCTTCCGCTAACTGAATCTTTTGATTGATAGAAGAAAGTTGATCCTCTAAGCCGCTCGATACTGCTTTCAAATTTTGCAGATTTCTTTCATTTTGCGAAGATTTAGTTTCTTGTTTTTTAAAATTATCAAGATAGCCTTTTCTGTGACCCCAAAGTTTTCTTACTTCTTTATCTAAAAAAGCTATTTGATCTGTCATGGTCTCCATATTTTGTTCAGAATCTTCATTGGTGATGGATAGCTTGCCTTCTATGATTTCAATTTTTTCGCCTACAGCTGCTAGAGCCTCATTATTAGAATTTTTTTGCTCTTCGATATAAAAATACATCCCCAATAGGCAGGCAATCACAATAACTATCAGTAAGGCACTAAACATAAACTGTCCATCCCCTTTCGATTTTCTTCTTGGCGGTATCCTTGTAGGCTGACTCATAAGTAGTATTCTAAAGCAAAAATTACTCATGTGAATAAACTTAGATTAGACTGTTGATATGAACTACAACAATAAAAGTGAAATACTTAAAAGAGCAAATTTCTTACTTAAAGATGGTGTCAAAAATAGAGAATCTATTTTTCATACCCCAATTATTAGTTCTTTCTCACATCAAAATATTTCATCACGGGTAATGGTACTTCGCGCTCATAATGCCACCCAGAGAACGATGCGGTTTCACTCAGATTTTCGCTCTGATAAAGTTAAAGAAATGCTTGATGATCCAAGAACATCAATTATTGCGTACGACCCTTATTTAAAAACTCAAATTAGATTGGTTGGAAAATCTAAAATACATCACAATAATAAAAATAGCCTTAAAGCTTGGGATGAGTCTCAAGCAATCTCAAAAAAATGCTACTCAGTAAAAGATGGTTCAAGCCATAAAGCTGAAAAACCTGAAATCTACGACTTTCATATGAAAGATATTAAGCTTGAAGATGGATACGCAAATTTTTGTACCATTGAATTTAACTATCACTCTCTCGAGTTTCTTTATCTACAACGGCAAGGCCACAGGAGATGTAAATTTAATTGGAATTCTAAAGGGAAGCTTTCAAGTGTATGGCTAGTGCCCTAGCCCACTAATTCTGATAAGAAACTTTGCACGTATTTTGATATCTGTTCTTGATCTAATTTTAATTCTTTATCAACGTATTGAGTTGATCTTAAACCTGTCCACAAAGGATCACCGTTTTCAGCATCATATATCGTTAATCTCAACATAGATCTATCAGTTTGATACCCATAATCGTCATAGAAAGGGTCGTAATAATAGTAAGGACTTCTTCTAGCAGTTCTTCTTTTATTTTTCTTATCGACGGACAATGAAATTACTGCTTTGAAATCAGGGTTATCTAAGTTTTCTGTGAGCCCAAGGTTTTGCAATTGTTCGCTGAACTCTTTTTTGAATCCTGCATTAGTAAATGGGCTAACTTTAACATCATCAGACTTATCTGATATCACTACGACAAAACTATCAAAGTCTTGCAAGGTAAAAGTACTGACTTTTTCTACGCTTACAGGGTTGGAACTACAACCAATCATCACTATTAATGTTAGAAGTGTTAAAATTTTTTTATACATACTTTATTTCTGACCTAATTTATATATATTAGTTCAATTGAATTATTTCAACCATGAATAGTTATAAACTTTTAGATAAAAAAAATAATCCATCTTTAGGATTCGAAGCTGAAAGATATGTGCTTGACGAGTACAATTCTGAACACATTCACTTGAAGAATAATTCCAAAGAGCTTGTCTTCATGGTCATGTTTAGAACAATCCCTGAGGATTCGACAGGTGTAGCACACATTCTTGAACATACAACCTTATGCGGCTCTGAGAAATTTAAAGTTCGAGACCCTTTTTTTATGATGCTCAGAAGATCGATGAGTACTTTCATGAATGCCTTCACAGCAAGCGATTGGACAGCTTATCCATTTGCAACTCAAAGCAAAAAAGATTTTTTTAACCTGCTAGATGTCTATTTAGATGCAGCATATTTTCCCTTGTTAGAGGAAGAAGATTTTATGCAGGAAGGTCATCGTCTTGAATTTTCAAAATTAGATAAAAGCAGCTCAGATTTAGAATACAAAGGCGTTGTATTTAATGAGATGAAGGGCTCAATGAGCAATATTACTAACACAACTTGGCAAGCTTTAACAAAAAATTTATTCCCAGATCTTACATACAGACATAATAGTGGTGGAGAACCGAAAGATATTACTAACTTGACTCATAAGTATCTAAAAGATTTCCATAAAAAATTCTACCATCCATCAAATGCAACTTATTTCACTTGGGGAGATATTGACGCGAAAGAGATTCAATCATTCATCGATAAAAAGCTATTTCAAAAGTTTAAAAAAGTTGACGAAAAAGATATTGAGGTAGTTGAACAGCAAAAACCATTTCCAAAGCCTATACAAGCTGTGGAATCTTTTAATCCAGTTTCAAAAGAACAGTCTGGACATCAAAATTATGCTGCTTGGGTTCTAGGTGAAAGTTTTGACATTGATCAACTACTAGAAGCTCATCTAATATCACTTTTAATAATGGATAACTCATCTTCTCCTCTTTATGGTGCGTTGGAGTCCAATGATATCAGCAAATCGCCAGCTCAAATTCTGGGTCTAGAAGATAGTATGAGACATCTTGTTTTCATTTGTGGTGTTGAGGGAAGCGAGGCTAACAGTCAGCCAAAATTTGAAAAATTACTTGATAAGACTTTTAAAGATATTGTTAAAAAAGGTTTTTCTGATGAACAAATATCGTCTGCTTTATATCAATTAGAGTTGAGTAGAAGAGAAATTTCAGCAGCATCTTTGCCTTATGGTTTACAAATTCTTTTGTCTATGGCGCCTGGTTCGCTCTATAAAGCAAATCCTTTAGAACTTTCTAACGTAGATGAAGCATTAAAAAAATTAAAAGAGAAAGTAAAGGAAAAAGATTTTCTAACCAACCTGATTGATAAATTTTTTATCTCAAATAATCACAAAGTAAGCCTTGAAATGACACCAGACACAGATCTGATTAATAAAAAAGAAACAGAGTTAAAGAAAATTCTGAATAACATACAATCATCTATGAGCAGCAAGGAGAAACTTGACTTAGTCAAGCAATCCAAGAGTTTGGCTGACAGGCAAAATGCGATTCCAGACAAAGACGTTTTACCCAAACTAGAACTAAATGATGTTCCTAAAAATGTTGATTTCCCAAAGACAAAGAAATTAACAACTTTTGGTTATTATCCCATCTTTTATCAGCAACCAACAAATGGTTTAACCTACAATCTTGTCTCCAAAGAATTGGTAGTTGAATCTCAAGATGAACTTGATAGTTTAATGATTCTTTCAGCACTGCTCGGTAAAGTAGCTGCAGGAAATAAAGATCATATTCAGTTGCAAAAAGAAATTTCTAAAATATCAGGTGGAATATCAGCCTCAAATCATTTTTTCTATGACAAAAATGAAGAACTTAAGGGCAAGATGACCTTATCAGCGAAATTTTTACCTGAAAATACAATTGACACCACAAATCTTATCTTTGAAATTTTCAATAAAACTAATTTTGATCTTCATGGGAGGATTAAAGAATTAATGTTCCAAAATTTTATGGGTTTCCAACAATCCATTGTTGAAAATGGCCATAGATTTGCAATGTTAGGAGCTAGCTCATCACATAATCAGCTCTCTTACCTCCAAGAATCTATGGGCGGACTGAGTGCAATCTCAAAATTTGCTCCCTTTGTTACAAACCAAGACGATTTAATGAAAAAAGAGATTGAAAAAGTTGAGACAATGTACAAAAAATTGGAATCGATGAAAAGTGAATTGCTTTTCGTTTCAAATGAAAAATTAACCAAAGACCAAATTAATGCAATTAGAGAAATTGACTTTGAGAAAGACGGTAATTCTAAAGTAAATATAAACTTTACTAAAATATTCAACAAAATAGCTTTCCCAATCAATACACAAGTGAATTTTTCAGCAATGTCACTTGATGCACCAATTTATGATGTGAAAGAATCTCCAAAATTCATTCTTCTCTCAAGTTTGATGAGAAACGAATTTCTTCACAAAAGAGTTAGAGAACAAGGTGGTGCCTATGGCGGTGGTGCTTCGTACGATCCATTCTCAGGCACATTTAAATTCTATTCGTACCGAGATCCAAGGTTTATCGAAACAATAGAAGATTTCCAAAGTGCAATTAGTTGGGCAGCGTTAGGGAGCTTCGATGAAAATATGATTTTAGAGAGTAAGTTATCAGTTTTATCTGATATTGATAAACCTGCTTCTCCAGCTGGTGAAGCATTTAAAGATTACAGATTAATGAGTGAAGATAAAACACAAAAGATGCGTGAAGAGTATAGGAAAAATATTTTCAGTGTTACAAAAGAAGATTTAGTCGAAGCAGCAAATTCTTTAAAACTTAAACCTTACAGTGTCTTTTCAATTATTAATCCTAACCTTGAAAAAACTGCTCAAGGAAACGATTTTCTAATAAAAAGAATTTAAAAAATACCCAAAAAACCTTTTTTCTCTTTGAGAGGGCAATTTTTTAGTTGTCTTTCGTATCTCACTGCATTGTATTTAACTTTTCTTGCAACATCTTTAAGCCAATCTTTATCTTTGTAGCTGCCCCTCTTATAGCCACCATAGCCCTCATGATAGGCTAGATACAATTTATCTACTTCATAACTTCTAATACGAACTGAAGAGGCTTTTGATAAGTACCAACCAATAAAATCAACCGAGTTATCAAAATTTGACCTTTTCGCTCTATTGTTGCCTGTTTCTTTCTGATATTCCTCCCATGTGCCTTCGATAGCCTGTGAATAGCCTTTTGCTGAAGTTGGTCTTTTCCATGGAATAAAACCTAAGATTTTCTCTCTATCTGGTGCAGCATTTGAATCAAAGGACGACTCTTGTCTTATTATTGCCATCACAGTACTTGGATCTGAATTCCACTTTTGCTTTGCTTTTAAAAGAGAATTCTGCCATCTGGGATTTTCATTCAAGATATCACAGATGTCATCTTGGTTGGAAGGTATACTGTTTGCGCAGGAAGTAACAGCTAAAAAAGTTAAAAATAATATTAATTTTTTCATATTTTTAAAAAGTCTTTAATTTTTGTCTCGTCTACTAATTCTACGCCAAGTTCCGTAGCTTTCTTAAACTTAGAACCAGCTTTTTCTCCATAAAGTAGATAGTTTGTATTAGCACTTACACTACTTGATGGAATACCACCCTTAGATTTAATAATATCTTTTAATTCATCACGACTAAATTCTGTAAAAGATCCTGTGATTACAATTCTTACACCATCAAGATGACTGTCAGCTGAAGCAACATAATTTTCGATTTCAATCTGGTCTAAAAGATCATCTATTCCAACAGGATCATTTTTAAAAAATTTAATAATATTTTTTGCTACAACTTCTCCGATGCTATCAAGTTGCAAAAGATCATCGAGTGATGCGCTTCTCAGGCTTTGAAATTCTTTGAAGTGTCTGGCAAGTGATGATGCAGTAGTTTCCCCTACTTCAGGTATACCAAGAGCATTTATGAAAGTTTCTAATTTTGGTTTTCTTGCATTATTAATGCTGGCAAAGAGATTATCAATTGATTTTTCTCCAAAACCCTCAAGACTTTTTAATTCTGTTTCATGTCGCTCAAGCTTAAATAAGTCTGCCACTTTTTTTACGTAGCCAAGATTTATTAAATGTGTATTTATTTTGTAGCCCAATCCATCAATATTCATTGCCTTTCTCGAAACGAAATGTTCAAAATAACCGAACAACTGTGCGGGACAATTCATACCGGCATGACATCGAAGAAATGGACCATCTTCCCTAAGTTCACTCCCGCATGAAGGACAGAACTCCGGCACAGTTACCGGTCTTTCAGAACCATCCCTTATCTCTTGATTAACTTTTGTAATTTGAGGTATTACGTCCCCTGCTCTTTTAACAAGAACTGTATCATTAACTTTGATATCCAGCCTTTTAAGTTCATCCAGGTTATGTAATGTAACATTTGAAATATTAGCGCCTGATATGAGAACTGGTTCTATTGTTGCATAAGGTGTAACGATACCAGTTCTACCAACAGAGAATAAAATGTCATTTACTTTAGAAAATTTTTCAGAAGCAGGAAATTTCCATGCGACTGCCCATCTTGGTGCTTTTGAGACGAAACCTAATTTTTCTTGAAGATTAATATCGTTAACTTTCACGACAGCACCATCGATCTCATAATTTAGTGTTTCCCTAGAATCTAAAATTTTCTTTACCGAACTGGCTGCTTTAACTGCATCACCAAATGATATTAAATCATTGGTTGGAAGTTTATTTTTTTCCAAAAAAGCTATGAAATCTTGATGGCTATCGATGCTAAAGTCGTTTGAAGTCCCTCCTAAAGCGTAGAGAAAAATATTCAAGGGCCGTTGTTTTACAATACCAACATCTAAATTTCTTAATGTGCCGGCTGCGGCATTTCTAGGATTAATGAATGTCTTTCCACCTTCCTTTTCAATATTCTTATTAATGGAATCAAAATCGTCTAAATTAAAAAATATTTCACCTCTAAGTTCGATTACTTTTGGAACATTAAAGGTGAGCTTCTGAGGGATTTTTGAAATTGTTTTGATATTTTCAGTAACTACCTCTCCGACCTCACCATCTCCCCTTGTTACTGCTTTAGTTAACACGCCGTCTTCGTAAGTGAGGGAGATACCAATACCATCAAACTTTGGTTCAACGGCATAAATAACTTTATCGATATTTGCCCTTTTGAGGATTCTCTCCTCGAATTTATTAAATTCTTCCTCATTAAAGACATTTGATAATGAAAGCATTGGTTTTAGATGGGTGTGTTTTACAAAACCTTTTGAAGGCTTTGATCCAACTGTTTTTGTAGGTGAGTCTTCACTTGAGCTTAGATTTGACTCCAAGGATTTTAACCTCTGGTAAAGAGCATCATACTCAGCATCACTGATTTCAGGATTATTTTTTGAGTGATATAAGAAATTATGTCGCTCTATTTCTTTCTTAAGTTTGTTGATTTCATCTTTAGCTGACATAAGAACCTGCTTTTAAATCAACCTTGCTAGCTGTATCTCTATAACTACTGATTGTTTGTTCAGATAAGGAGTTAAAGTTGTCATCAAGTAATTTCATATCGAATGATTCCGATAATTTTCTTCCTATTGAAAGCATCTGATCGAATGTTTTTATTACATTACGTTGTCCTTTAAGGTGAAGGACAATAGCCATTAAAGATATAAGCTCACTCTCTTCAAACACACCTGGCTGCTCACGATTTAGTATTTTGAAACCTCTATTATTTGAGCTATTCGCGGACTCAAAATAACCATCTTTGAATATTAGATCATTTACTGCTAGTTTTTGTTTAATAAGATCAAGCTCCGGCTTATTGTCAGTTTTAGCTGCAAGATGCAAAACAATGAACTTTCCTTCATTTTCATCAATCAGATTCAACTCAGCTTGTTTGGGAGTTCTAACTTCATTGACATCTTCCTCTGCATCTATTTTTTTTGATTCTTGTTTAAAAAATTTAAAATTTTCCCCTAATTCTCTTGAGAGCTTTATTTCCCCCCGTTCTTGATAAATTTTATAAAGCTTAAAAGAAATAATGCCTATAATTATTAAAGCTACAACGACGTAAATGATGTATTGGTAAAGAGGGTTCAAGATTGTGCCAGCTCCATTGCTTGCTCTACATCCACTGATACAACTTTTGATACCCCGAGATCTCGCATTGTTACTCCAAGTAAATGAGTGCTTTTTTCCATTGAAATTTTATTATGCGTAACAAAAATGAATTGTACTTTTTCAGACATTTCATTAACTAAATTAATAAATCTGGCGGTATTTTCGTCGTCTAATGGCGCATCCACCTCATCAAGCAGGCAAAATGGCGCTGGGTTAATTGAGAATAATGAAAATACGAGGGCCAGAGCAGTAAGAGCTTTTTCTCCACCAGAAAGTTGAGAAAGTTTTGTATTCTTTTTACCAGGCAATCGAGCCATAAGCAACAAACCTGAATCTTCAGTTTTATCCAGAAGATCTAACTTGCAAAAACCACCACCAAAGAGTTTTGGAAACATATCTTCAAGATATTTATTTACAGAATTTAAGCAGTCATGGAATGATTTATTAGACTCACGATCTATCTTCTTAATTGCTTCATCTAACTTGTTCAATGAAATTTCCAATTCTTCAATTTGACCACTCAACACTTCTTTTCTTTGAACTTCAGCTTCAAGAGTTTCTGGAGCTGCAAAATTTATAGGGCCTAAGTTCATTATTCGTTTCTGAAGCTTTTCTAAATCAAGTGTAATTTCTTCCCTCTCACCTTCTATGTCTTTTATTTCTGCGAAGCTTTCAAGTTTCTCTTGCTTTTCTTTTACCTCTATCTCAATGCTTCTTTTGTTAAGCTCCTTCTCGTTTCTTTGATGAACTATTCGATCTTTTTCCGTTTCTAATTTTGTAATTTCTGATTCAAATTCTCTTAATTCTTCATTTGCTTTATCTTGATTTGCTTTTAACTCCATGACCTTAAGCTCTTGATTCTTTCTTAACTCAATAAAGGTAGTTAATTCAGATTTTTCTTTATTTAAATCTTTTTTAAGATTTTCTATCTCGCTAACAATGTGTTTATTTCTTTCAACAAATTGTAATTTCAGAGAGTCAATTTTTTCGGAAGCATCACCACTTTGACCTTGGCCCATTTTAAAACCTTTTTTCCAAAAGCTTTCAAAGCCATCTATTAACATTTTTTCATCGTTAGAATTTAAGTCAGCTTCAACTTTTTTCAGAAATTTTTGGGCCTCTGCTTTGATATTTTCTATTGTTTTAGAATCAAGTTCTTTTGCATCTTTATCGTTGCCTTGCATCTCTTTAGATAGTTCTTCAAGGTTTTCAACATTTTTTTTCTCTTCGGTAATTAGATCGTTAATTCTGGCGTTTACTGTTCTTTCCTTTTCTTCAATAAGAGATATCTTTGCTCCTGCTTCAAAGAAATTCCTCTGCTCTTCCTCAAGTTCTTTTAAACCCTCCATTAACTTTGTTTTTGCAACATCTCTTTTAGCCACAAAATTTAATCTATCTCCATCAATTTTTTCTAAATCTTTATCAATGGAATCATTTTCTTTTTGCGATTCATTCATAGAATTTAGAAGAGCTTTAAGGTCATCATTAACTAAATATTTTTGAAATTCTTGTTCTTTAGTTCTGAGTTTCTTATATCTTGAAGTCAAGTTAGCTTCTGCTTTTAATCTTCTGATTGATCTTTTAACTTCATCTTCTAAATCTTTTAGTCTTGCAATGTTTTCTGAAGTTCTTCGTATCCTTGATTCAGTTTCTCTTTTTCTCTCCTTATATTTTGAAATGCCTGCAGCCTCCTCAACATAACTCCTTAATTCGTCAGGTTTAGCTCCAACTAGACTAGAAATAATTCCTTGTTCAATAATTGCATAACTATTTCCCCCTAAACCAGTTCCAAGAAATAAGTCCTGAACATCTCTTCTTCTGGCAACAGCATTATTGATAAAATACGTTGATTGACCGTCACGCCCCATTTCCCTTTTGACACTTACCTCATCAAATTTAAGGTATTCACCACCAAGAAAATTCTCTGAGTTATCGAAAGACAATTCAACAGAACAATGGCTTACAGGTTTTCTTGAATCAGATCCATTAAATATTACATCTTGCAAGCTTTCACTTCTCAGGCTTTTTGCTGATAATTCTCCTTTTACCCATTTTATGGCATCGATAATGTTTGATTTACCGCATCCATTGGGGCCAACTATACCACACATGATTCCTGGAAAATCAATTTCGATTGGGTCTACAAAACTTTTAAACCCTGCTAATTTTAAGCTTTTTAGTCTCATTTGGATCTTTTAATAGTATATGTGGTAACTAACAAGATGGATATAAGTAAAACCATTAAAGGAATAAGAAATAAAGTTGTATTTTCATTAATATCTGTCTTCAGAATGACATAATTTCCATAGCGCTCCTCCATTAAATTGAAAATTTCATCATTTGTGTAACCTTCTTCAATTAATTTAGCTATTTCTTGTTTTAAATCTTTAGATATTGGTGCGTTGGAACTATTGATATTTCCATATGAGCATTTAGGGCATCTGATATTTTCAGATAGATAGTCAAGTCGCTTTAATTGATTGGCATTTAAATTTTCATATAAATTCTCTGCAGCAATAGGTAATGCAAAAATAAAAAGAATTTTAAAAATATGGAGCAAATTTTTCATTCCAAACCTCCAAATTAACTTCTCCAATTCTGTGACTCACAATCTCACCATCAATCACTAAAAAAGTTTCTGGAGCTCCTGTTACACCAAGTTTTAAAGAAATATCCCCAGATAAATCAAAAATTGAAAACTCATAAGGATCGCCGTTTTTATCGAGATATTTCATTGCATTAAAATTTTGATCTTTATAGTTGATGCCTATCAGTTTGACATCTTTAGACTCTGTTATTGATTTTAAAAAAGGGTGTTCAACTAAACAGGTGATGCACCAGCTCGCCCATACGTTTAAAAGAACTTTGCCTTCTGTTAGTGACTCAAGCGGTATTGGATTTCCATCTAAATCATGAATTTTTTCAGAAATAATTAATTTTTTACCCTCTTGGGTTTTGATCGTTTGCAATTCATCAGTTTGAACAAGAGACAGGCTAAAAATTGATAGCATCGTTACCAAAAGAGCTAAAATTAAAACTAAAAAATATCTAGTAACCATGCCTTCTAATTGTCCCATAAAGTATGGATAAGAGTAATAAAATTGATGAGATCCATATCAACATTATTCCATAATTTATTGAATATCTGATTGACCATGAACCGTCTTGAAACCTATCACCTAGCACGATGTGATAATCTTTTTGAATGGTTGAAACAATACCAGTTTCTGAAGTTATAACGCCACCAATTTTGTAGACTCTTTTCTCAGATTTTAAATTACTTTGTGTTTCACCAGATTGGATAGAAAAGTTAGCAACAACAGTATCAAAGTTCATTTCTCCTTCAACGTCAACGGAATCTAATCTGACGACAGTATTAGAAAATTTAACTTCCTCACCTGGTTTTAACCTAACGTCTAAACTCTCTGAAAATTCATGATTTGCTATTACAGCAAATGTTAAAAGAACTACAGATAAGTGCCCCAAGACTTTGTGAGCAATATTAATCTGTCTTTTTGTTACCAGTTCAACCAATGCTCTAAGAAGCAAAATTGATAAAACCAAGGCAACAAAGTATAAACCTACGCTAAATGCACTTATTTTCAAAAAATCTATAATTATTGCGATTAAAGCAATCGAAAGAACTCCCAGAAAGAAATTTCTTTTATTGTTTTTTAGTAAATTTGGAAATTGCTCAACTGAAAATAATGTTATCAAGATTAAAACTAATGGAGTAATTAAACTTGAGAAGTAATTAGGCCCAATACTCAATTTCTGACCATAAAAAACTTCTGTAACAATTGGATATAACGTTCCTAAGAAAACAATCAATAAGATTGCTAATAACACAATATTATTTAAGACTAAAAGATACTGCTTAGATAATAATTTTGGCCATTCACTTTGCAAAAATACGCTTTTTGAGAAAAATAATACGAGTGAAGCAAATGCAAAGACTCCAAATAAACTCAGCAGAAATACACCTCTGGAAGGATCTGAAGCAAATGAGTGGACACTATTTAATATTCCCGATCTAACCACAAAAGATGCAAGAACTGTGAGAAGAAATGTGCTTATGCCCAAGAATACCATCCATGAAAGTAAGATTTTATTTTTACTAAAAATTAGTGAGTGAGTAAAAGCTGTCCCTGCAAGCCAAGGCAATAAAACTACATTTTCAACAGGGTCCCAAAACCAGTATCCTCCCCAACCTAATTCATAATACGCCCAAATTGAACCAAGCAGAATTGCAAAAGTTAATGTAAACCACGATACCCCTGCCCAAAGCTTAAGGCTTTGAAATAATTTTTTATCAAAGCCAATAAACATGCCAGCTATAACTAAACTAAAGGTCACGGCATAGAAAACGTAACCAGCAAAGAGAACCGGTGGATGTATAACTAATAAAGGGTCTTGTAATAGTGGATTCAAATCTGTGCCATTATTCGGTAAAACGTCAAAGGTTAAAAATGGATTTGAGGTAAAAATCTGGAAAATTAAATAAAAGAATAAAATAAAAGCTAGAGTTGCATTTGAAATGGGCATCCAATCCTGCCCTGAGAAAAAAGAGTTATTAATAAACATGCTTCCAGATAAAAATAAAATCATCAAAAGAAAAGAGCCCTCATGAGCAGACCAAAAAGCTGAAATTTTATAGAAAGTAGGGAGCAGCGTGCTGGAATTTTCAAAAACATAGATAAAGGAAAAGTTGTCTTCTAAAAACTGAAACAATAAATAGCCACAACAAATTATTAAAGTAGCAAAATTTGCAAGAACTAACTTGGTGCCAAATTTTGAATGTTTTTTACTCAAAGAGGCAACAAATATGAGTGCACTTAAAAATGCTGAAAAAGACAGAAGTATATTTCCAAAAAAATCAGGCTGTATGTTAATTTTGCACCTCGATTTTGACAGGCATGTAGTTTTCGTCGTGCTTCGCTAAAATTTCTGTAGCAATAAATTGGTTTTGCTCAGTATTCAGTGTACCAGTCGCAACTACACCACTATTTTCTTTGAAGAGATTTGGTAAAACACCTTCATAAATTACTGTCATTTCCGATTCAAAATCGGTCACAACGAAACTTATCTCTAAGCCTCCAAGCTTCTCTAAACTTCCTACTTTGACCATTCCACCTAATTTGAAATCATCAGGTTGATTAAAATCGACTGCCTTTAGATCGCTCGGTGTGAGGTATAGATCAATATTTTTCTCAAGTGCCCGTAAAATAAAAAATGTTACCAAACTTATAGATAACAAAAAGAAAATTATGAGGTATATTTTATTTAATCTATTTTTTCTAATCATCCAAATCTTCCTGACAATTCTTAAGTTTAGTCATAAAGCGTATATATGAACTAAGAGACAAAATTAAAATCAGTGAAATAGATATTAAGAAGGTAAATAAAACTGTTTCAATACTATCCATTTATTATTTCCTTCATTGCAGATGTTTTAGCTGTTCTAGTTAGTATTTCAAATTGAATATTTCTAGCAAAAATACTAAATGATAGAAATAGCAAAGAGGCAAGCATTAATGGCAAACCAATTAGCATCTCCGAATCAATAGCACTACCAGAAGTAGTTATGCTGGCATTTTGGTGTAAAGTGTTCCACCAGTCTACTGAGAACTTAATTATTGGAATATTCACAGCACCAATAATAGAAACGATACTTAAAATTTGATCGGTAGTTTGTCTGGAACTAAAGGATGATCTCAGTGCTATCAGCCCTACATATTGGATTAAAAGTATAAATGTTGAAGTAATTCTTGCGTCCCAAACCCAATAAGTACCCCAAGTTGGCTTACCCCATATTGAACCTGAAATCAGGACAATAGCTGTAAAAATTAAACCAATACTTATAGCAGAATTAAGAAATGTAGCAGAGATTTTAGTTCTCCAAACAAGATAAATGAAACCATTCACTGCTAAGAATAAATAAATAAGTTCAGACAAAATAGCTGAAGGAACATGTATAAATAATATTCTATAAATTTCTTGTTGCTCTACATCAGCAGGCAAACTATAAATCACAAAATAACTTGATAGTAAAAAAGTTATCATGCCTATTATGAAAGCTGGCATAGCAGTAAGGCTGCAGAATTTATACACCTTGGATGGAATAAAGTATTTTGCTACGTATTTATACATCTATTTGCTTTGCACTTTTAAGATTTGTATCACTGCAAAATTGATGAAAGTTGCAGAAAAAATAAAATATGCCATTAAAAAATTCAGATTAGGTTCAAGAACTATTTTTACGAAGATCTCTTCAACTAGGATAATAAATGGTATTAAAAGTGGAATTATCAATAATGCATTTAAGGAATTATTACGCTTCATTGAAATAGCACTCCCTAAATTAAAGAAAAAATGTAACGTGCTTAACATCAAAAGGTAAGAGATTATTAATTCAAAGATGTTTTCTTGCCCAAAACCATTAATCAAAAAAGCAAACAGTGTAATTGGTGTGAAAATGAGAATGAGATTCACAGAAAATTTAGCGAATAAATAAGATGATAGACTTTCGCCTTCGCATATTTTTTGCTCAAGATAACCTGAATTATAGTCATCTTTAAAAGAGACCTCTGATATGACAAAAACTGTTATAAAAGCCGCTATAAAAGAACTTACATATGAAAGCTGATCATCAAAATTTAAAATAATGAATATTAAAAAAATAATCCCAAAAATAGATAATGGCAGATAAATATTTTTAGGAATTAAAAAAAATAACCCAAACTCTCTCTTTAAATCTTTATACATTGTTCTCCAAATGAATTTTTACGCTTTCATCTAATTCTTCTTGATGGTTTGCCATAATGATGCAAACACCTTTTTCTATATGTTCATAAAAAACTTTTTTTAGATTTTTAATTGATTCTTTGTCTAGGCCTGCAAATGGTTCATCTAATATCCAAATTTTCTTCTTCGAAGTTATTGCTCTAACTAATGCTGCTTTCCTCTTTTCACCAAATGAAAGATTGAAAAATTTCTGGTTTTTAAGTTTTGTTAAACCAAATCTTTTGAATAAGGTGTCGTTAATAGGCACGCCGATGATTTCAAAATTGTCTCTTAAGGATATTTCTTCTACAAATCCGTTTTTGTGGCCTAGATATGTAATATTTGATTCTAGATTTTCATCATAATAAACCTTATCCATTTTGTTCAAACCGCTTAAGATTTTCAGCAGAGATGATTTTCCAGAGCCATTGTTTCCTCTTATTTCATAAATTGCATTC
Organism: uncultured SAR86 cluster bacterium; assembly: GCA_902585315.1. Taxonomy (GTDB): domain Bacteria; phylum Pseudomonadota; class Gammaproteobacteria; order Magnimaribacterales; family TMED112; genus TMED112. Next base: position 38,723 of record CACIDC010000004.1, on the reverse strand, counting down.
GATGAAATTTCAAAATCTAAATTTGAAAAAATAGTACGGGAATCTATCTCGTAACTCAGGTTTGTAGTTTTATAAAGAATCATTAAAATTTTGTTTGAGAATATACATTGAAATAATCACAAATGCACTGTGTTCATATGGTATTATTTTACCAAGAATTCAATCAAAAGGAGTTTAAATGAGGCTAGGTATTCTATTTTTAATTTCACTAACCGTATTTGCGGAAAAGTATTTCCCTGATGAAAGATGGGAAACTGCTGAATCAGATCAGGTTGGCCTTGACCAGGAAAAAGTCGATAAATTATTCAGAATGACTTTTGAAGATGAGGCTTCAATGGGTGCTGTGTTAATCAAAGATGGATATATAATTCAGGAGCAATATGCTGAAGGTTTCAACGAAAACTCTTTTGGCACTTCTTGGTCAACAGCAAAAAGTTTTTATGCTGCTTTGGTGGGAATATCGCTTGATAGAGGTGAGATAAAAAGCTTGGATGAGCCAGTAGCCAATTACGTCGACTCTTACAAAACTCCTGAGAAACAGAAAATTACTATTCGCCAAATACTGAATATGACAAGTGGATTGGAGTTTCCTGATCATGAACATGAAATGATGTTTCTTGAAGCTGATCATCTTAAATACGCTGAAAAAGTGGATGTGGAAAATCCTCCAGGTGAAGTCTTTCAATACAACAATGTAAACTCAATGATGATAGGAGAAATACTCAAAGGAGCAACAGGGAAAACTGCCAAAGTATTGCTTGAGGAAAGAATTTTTAGTCAGATAGGACTAGAGGAATATACAGCCTGGGAAGATAGTGCTGGAAATACCATGACCTATTGTTGCTTAGATATGTCGGCCAGGGATTATTCCAAATTTGGTCTACTTTTTAACCGGGATGGAAATTGGAAAGGTCAACAAATAATCTCTAAGGATTATGTTGACGAATCTCTTCAACTCTACTGGGGAAAGACACCAAGTATGGGTTGGAGTCACAGTGATACCAGAGGCTACAGTCTGCAATGGTGGATTTCAAAGTATGATGACGATGCCAAAATTTATAACACTAGCGGAAAATTTGGACAGTTTGTATTCATAGACAGAGATAGGGATGTAGTTTTCACTAGAATTACAAAATATTATCCCACAGAAGGTGATGTGCAAAATTGGGGAGCTTTAGGCTATCTTCGTTTTCTTGGGAGCATTAATAGAGCGCTTGTAGTTTCAAGATTTCTGATGTCAATTGGTTTAATAGATTTTGAAGATGGCAGTGTAAAAACACCATACACCAATGCGGATGGTGAATCGAAAGAATTTTATGAAAACTATGTTGAAATAGTTAATGCCATCGCAGATCTAGAAAAAGATGCTTAGATTTTTATTAATTTTATTATTATCCTCTAATATTCTTTCTGCTGAAAAAGTCAATGAAACTGTTCTGAACCAACTAAGCAATATGATCATGAGTGATCCAGCTACCCAGGCACTCATTGTTTCGCATAAAGGCAATATTATTCTTGAACAATATGGAAACGGATATTCAAAAACAGATTTTGTTACGTCGCAATCCATTGCCAAAGCATTCTATGCTGTTTTATTTGGTGTAGCTATTGAGAAAGGTTTACTTGACGATCTTGATCAACCAATAAGTGATTATTTACCTGAGTGGAAAAATGATAAAAGAGGAGAAATTACAATACGAAATCTTCTTGAGATGAAGTCAGGCTTATATAGAAGTGAATCTTGGAATGAGGAAATGTTTCTTTCAAGAAATAATCTAGACTTTGCGCTTAGCGTTGAGCTTGCGAAAGAGCCAGGGGAAATCTTTGAGTACAACAACGTTAACACTGCTCTACTGGGTCCAGTTATTGAAAAAATTTATAATGCTTCGCCGCATGAAGTTTTGAAAAAAGAAATTTTAAATCCGCTTGAAATTACCGAGTATGGATTGTGGAAAGATCATTCTCTAAATGACATTACTTTTCATGGTATTGATTTAGCGCCGTTAGATTTTATTAAATTTGGTCAACTGTATGCTCAAAAAGGCTCATGGGAAGGGAAACAACTAGTTAATAAGGCATTTATGGAACAGTCAATGCAACCAATTTCTGAGGGACCAGGTGAGTTATATGGTATGCATACTTCAATTCGAAAAATGTCTGAAAACAAAAGGCTATTGGTAAAAGAAGGTTTTAATGGACAATATCTTTTTGTTATTCCAGAAGAAAATTTAGTCGCAGTGAAATTTACCAAGTACTTACATAATAGAGAAAACGGTTATGTTATAAGTCTAGGCCCAATGGATTATTTGCTATGGCTTCCTTTTTCATGGCTAAAGGCAATTGGCGAGGCTTTTGCAGGTGATGGTGAAAGCGATCCCGAAGAGAGTGATGGAAGCATTAATATGCCTGCAACAATGTCAGTTAAAGATAAGTTTAATTGTCCTAATACAACGACTGATAAATGCCCACCTGTTCAAAGAATGCAGGATTTAGTTTTTGGTTTAACCGATCTTAGTCCCAATCAAGAATAACTTTTCCAGCTTTACCTGAATTCAGTAAGTCAAACGCCTCAGAGAAATCTGAAAAATGAAATTTATGGGTAATAATATTTCCTATATCTAGACCAGAATCTATTAGGGCCATACCCTTGTACCAAGTTTCAAAAATTTCTCTGCCGTAGATAGCTTTAAGGTTTAGTGCTTTAAAAATTGCTTTTGAAAGGTCAAATTGAATTTTATCAGAAGGCAAACCTAATAAAGATATATTTCCACCCATAATCATAGCGTCCATCATTTGATCAATAGCTTGTTCTGAGCCTGACATCTCTAGACCAACATCAAAACCCTCTTTAAGCCCCATTTCATTCATTTTTTCTTTTAAATTTTCATTAAGCGGATTCAAGATTTCAACATCACAAACCTCTTTTGCGAGCTCTAATCTATTATTATTTACATCGGTAAGTAAGATGTTTCGTGCACCAACATGTTTTGCAATTGCTGCAGACATAATTCCAATTGGCCCTGCTCCGGTTACAAGCACATCTTCTCCAACTAAATCGAACGATAAGGTAGCATGCACTGCATTTCCAAAAGGATCGAGAATCGCACCTATTTCATTGGAAATTTTATCTGGCAACTTAATAACATTTTTTCCAGGCACTGCAATGAATTCAGCAAAGGCACCATCTCTGTCTACACCAATATTTACAGTATCAGGATCAAGATGAAGCTTACCTGCTTTCGCATTTCTACTATTTAAGCCTGTTATGTGTGATTCAGCAGAAACCCTGTCTCCAATCTTAAAGTTTTTAACATTAGAACCCAGTTCATGCACTTCACCCATAAACTCATGACCAATAGTCATAGGGGGTTTTATTGTATTACTTGCCCATTTATCCCAATTCCAGATATGCAAATCAGTGCCACAAATTGCTGTTTTTTTAACCTTAATAAGAATATCGTCAGAATGGAGTTCAGGAACTTCAACATCTTGCAGCTTTAAACCGACTGCGCTCTCTGCTTTTACTAAAGCTTTCATATGACTCCTAGAGATTTTCCTATTTTTTCAAAAATATCTATAGCTTTGTCGAGCTGTTCTTTGCTATGTTCACTAGTAATTTGCAACCTTATTCTTGCTTGCCCTTTAGGTACAACAGGGTAGAAAAATCCTACTGCATATAAACCATGCTCTAGCAGCTCTTTTGACATTTTTTGAGCTACTGCAGCATCACCTAGCATCACAGGTGTTATGGGATGAGAGTCACCTTTTAAACTAAACCCCAATGCTTCCATTTTTCCACGAAAATATTGAGTATTTACCATAATGCGTTCTCTTCTTTCGGGTTCATTTTTAACAATATCTAATGCAACCAATGAAGCTTTGACTATAGACGGTGCCAAAGCATTAGAGAAAAGATAAGGTCTTGATCTTTGTTTAAGCAACTTAATAACATTTTCTTTTGCGCAAACAAAACCTCCAGAAGCACCACCCAGAGCTTTGCCTAATGTGCCAGTCAATATATCTATTTTACCCTCGACACCAAAATACTCTGGCGTACCTTTTCCTTTTTTTCCAACAAAACCAGTAGCATGGCAATCATCAACCATTACGAGCGCATCATATCGTTCAGCTAATTCACAAATTTCATCTAATTTGGCGTAAGTGCCATCCATTGAAAATACTCCATCTGTAGCAATCACTTTATGCCTAGCATTATTTTTGACTGCTTCTTTTAAGCAGTTTTCTAAACTGTCCATATCACTGTGGTCGTACCTATATCTTTGTGCTTTACATAATCTAATGCCATCAATAATTGAGGCATGATTTAACGCATCACTAATAATGGCATCTTCTTTTGTAAATAGAGGTTCAAACAAACCTCCATTAGCATCAAAACAAGCAACGTATAAGATTGTGTCTTCGAAACCCAAAAATCTACTAAGTTTATTTTCTAATTCTCTGTGCAAATTATTGGTACCACATATAAACCTGACTGAAGCCATACCAAAACCATCATCAACGACAGAATTTGAAGCAGCTTTTTTAATCTGATCGTTATTAGCAAGGCCTAAATAATCGTTTGCACAAAAGTTTAATACTTTTTCACCAGAACTTAATTTTATGGCAGTTTGTTGAGGTGTTGAGATTAACCTCTCGTCTTTGAAGAGGTTGGCAGTCACTATTTCAGATACTTCGTTATCAATAAAGTTGTAAAAACTTTTACTCACAATATGATTATAATAGAATCCACAATTATCTTATGCATAAAAGAACAAAAATTATTGCAACAATAGGCCCATCGTCCAAATCAGCTGAGATGATTTTTAAACTCTATCAAAATGGCATGAATGTTGTGAGAGTCAATATGTCACACGCATCATTAGAGGATTTGAGAGAAATATCTTCAACTGTCACTAAATTAAACAAAAAAATTACATCTTCAATTGGATTAATGATCGACACACAGGGGCCAGAAATAAGAACATCAAACTTCAAGACTGATGTTGTCATTAAAAAAGGCGATCAGGTTGTTCTTTGTGAAAAGCTAAAAGATAAAAATGGCAAAGAGATCATAATTGACAACCTAAGTTACATCAAAGGTCTTAAAGTTGGAGGAAAAATTTCACTGGATAACGGATTGATAGATTTGAAAATTAAAAAAATCGTCTCTGGACGAATTCAATGTAGTGCACTAGATGCTGGAGTAATAGCAGGCAAAAAACATGTCAATTTTCCTGGAGCCAAAATAAAACTTCCAACCATAACTGCTAAAGATAAAAGAGATATCAAAGAAGGTGTGAAGCTTGGAGTTGATTTTATTGCTCTATCTTTTGCCAGGTCAGATAAAGATATCAAAGAATTATCTAATCTACTGAAAAGAGTTAAGAATAAACCTGAAATTTTTGCAAAAATTGAAGAACAACAAGGTATGGATAACATTGACGCAATTACTAAACATAGTGATGGCTTGCTGGTTGCTCGTGGTGATTTAGGAATTGAGACTGATATTACGAACCTTCCTTATTTACAAAGAAAAATGGTCAGAGTAGCTCTTCAATCAGGCAAGAAGTGTATAGTAGCAACGCAGTTATTGGAATCAATGATATTTAATCCTCATCCTACACGTGCTGAAGTTTCTGATGTAGCTAATGCAGTTTACGAGGGGGCAGATGCCTTAATGCTATCAGCTGAAACTACTGTTGGCGATTTTCCACTTAGATGTGTTAAATATTTGAGCGACATAGCAAAAAATGCGGAGAGATCTGAAACACTGCACTTCGAAAATAATATGAAATATGACAGTGATTGGCATACCTTAGCGTCAACTTCTGTGAAGCTCTCAAAAAGAATTAATGCTGATGCAATTATTGTTTTAACTCGAAGTGGTTTTACAGCTAACTTAATCTCATCAGCCAGACCAAGAGTTCCTGTTTACGCTTTTACAAATGATCGTTCAACACAAAATAAATTATCAATGGCTTCTTCATTGGAGAACATCTTTCTTGCTTTCAAAAAAGATCATGAAAAAACAATCTTTGCAGCTTTTGATATCCTTAAAAATGATTTTAAGCTTAAGGGTAAAAAGAAATTTATAGTTATATCCGGGATATTCTCAGATGAGTATGCTGATGCTCTACAAATAAGATTTCTAAAATAATGTTATTCAGCAACCTACCAAAAGACAATCCTTTTCAAATATTTCAAGACTACTATGTCAGAGCCGAAGATCATGGTGATAAGTTTGCTGAGGCTGGTTGCATAAGTTCTGTTGATAAAGATAACCAACCACATTCCAGGTTTGTGAACTTCAAATACTTCTTTGAGGACAATCTGATCTTTTTTAGCAATTATAAAAGTCATAAAGCAGATAATTTTCTAGCTAATGACAAGGTTTGTATAAATTTTTGGTGGCCAAATATAGAAGTCCAAGTACGAATTGAAGGCATTATCAGTAAGTGTGAAGAGAAATTTTCCGATAAACATTTTCAAGATAGAAAACCTAGTAAAAATGTTGCAGCTATAGTTTCACAACAGTCACAAAAAATTGAATCTTATGACCTACTAAAACAGAAATATGAAGCAATGAAAGAAAAGGTCGAAAATGGTGAATATACTGACTCAAGGCCGAAAAATTGGGGTGGATATCAAATTAAAGTGCATTTCTTTGAGTTTTGGGAAGCTAACGATGACCGTCTAAATTATCGTGAATGCTATGAAAAAAACGATGAATCCTGGTCTAAATTTTTTCTTCAATCTTGAGCATATTCCAGATCAACTAATAGTTCGGGATTTATACGTTCTTGATTTAAATAGACTTCCCAATGCAGATGTGGACCAGTTACCCTGCCTGTCATTCCAACGAAGCCAATTATAGCTCCTTGCTCTACAGACTCGCCTTCTTCAACATTAAATTTATTTAGATGAGAATAAGCTGTAAACAGTCCGCCACCATGATCAAGAATAATTTTATTGCCACCATAAAAATGCTCTTCAGCCATTACAACTTTACCTGCCATAGGAGCAAAAATTTCTTTCCCTACCGCTCCTCTTAAATCCAAAGCCATATGTGGAGATCTAGGGTTACCATTTATAAATCTACGCTTACCAAATGGACTAGTAATTACTGAATCTATTGGAGGAATAAAGTCAAAATCATTCACAACTTGATTGGACTGCTTTTTAACTATTTTTTTTACTTTTAAATATTCCGCAGATGCTCTTTCTTGATCTGATAATTTTGGTGTAACAAGATTGGTGTCAGCTATCTCAATGTAAGATTCACCAAAAAATTTTGGTTTCACCTTAATATTGTATTCTCCTATGTATAAAGTCTTCTCCTCTTCGACATATGGCAAACCATATATCAGATATTTTTTTTTATTTTTAGTAAATGCATAACCATTGTAATTTGCTTTATTAAAATCAAGGACGATGAAAGCGCTTGAATCAGCTACTAAGTTTAATGGGAGATCATCTTCTAACTTACTTGCACATGATGAGAGCAATATACATAAAAGAATAAGCTTCTTCATAATCAAATATCAGTAATTGATCTCCTAGTTGGCGGAGAGAGAGGGATTCGAACCCTCGAGACAGTTACCCGTCTAACACCTTAGCAGGGTGCCGCTTTCGACCACTCAGCCACCTCTCCGGTTAATAAAAACTTGTTAGAATGCGTATTTTATGATGAGAATGATGAGATAGCAAAGAGCTAGTTTCATCATAATTCATCAATTTGGAGGGTAATCTGCTACGTTTCTGCTACGTTTTGCTACCCTTTGTCATGTTGCTCTGCTTAAATCTAAAGCCACTCTGGACAAGGTAAATTATTATTTTCTAAAAAGTTTCTGTTGTATAGTTTACTCAAATAGCGCGATCCTGAATCACACAATATTGTTACGATGGTATGTCCTGGTCCCATAATTTTAGCCATTTCAACTGCGGCATAGACATTGATGCCTGAACTACCGCCAAGATACAGCCCTTCTTTCTCAACAAGTGTGAACATTGTCTGCAAAGCATCCTCATCTGAGATCCTCAATGGATAATCAAGATCAAGTCCCTCAAGGTTTTTGGTGATTCTGCCCTGCCCAATACCTTCTGTTATTGAGCTACCACTTGATTCAAGCTTTCCTGTAGAGAAATAAGAGTAAAGGGCAGCACCATGAGGATCGGCTAGCCCTATTTTAATATTGTTGTTTTTTGTTTTGAGATACTTTGCTACCCCTGTCAGTGTACCGCCCGTTCCACAAGCACAAATAAAACCATCAATATCACCTGCTAACTGTTCATAGATCTCAGGACCAGTATCAGCAAAATGACCCTCTTGATTGGCTACGTTATCAAATTGATTTGCCCAAAGCACACCATTGGGGTTATCGCATGCCTCTGCAACTCTTTGCGAGTACTTGACATAGTTGTTGGGGTCTTTGTATGGTACAGCGGGCACTTCGATCAGTTCGGCACCACAAGATCTGATGGTTGCTTTTTTCTCTTCAGTCTGTGTTTCAGGTATCACTATGGTGGTTTTCAACCCAAAGTAATTACCAACAAGAGCTAGTCCAATCCCAGTATTACCGGCTGTACCCTCAACAATTGTTCCGCCTTTTTTGATGTGGTTGTGCTGCAAAGCATGCTGGAGAATGTATTTTGCTGCCCGATCTTTTACGCTTCCTCCTGGGTTCATAAATTCTGCTTTACCTAAGATTTTGCATCCAGTGAGATCAGAGAAATGTTTGAGCTCAATGAGAGGAGTGTTGCCAATATATTCAATCATTAGAGTCCTGAGTCTCCTGGATCCCAGTCAGATGTGGGTAGATTATTTTTACTAATGGTCTTTGCTGGAATGCCTGCCACAGATGTGTTTGCTCCAACATCTTTTAAAACCAAGCTCCCTGCAGCAACGACCGCACGCTCACCGACAGTAATATCACCTAGGATTGTGCTCGAGGCAAATATACTTGCACCCTTCTTAATATTGGGGTGTCGCTTGCCTGAGCTGAAGCCTCTTCCCCCCAAAGTCACGCCCTGGAATATGGAAACATTAGCTTCAATAACAGAAGTCTCACCTATTACTACACCTGTCCCATGATCAATCATCACTCCTTCAGCTATATGTGCGGCTGGATGAATATCAACACCAAACACCTCAGAAGCTCTGTTTTGTAAAAACAGTGCCATAGTGTGCCTTTCGTGATTCCATAAACAGTGTGCGGCTCGGTAAGTCGAGAGTGCCAAAAACCCTTTGTAAAATAATAAGGGTGTTGAATAGTATTGGCATGCAGGATCCATAGTTTTAAAGAATTCCAAATCTGCTTCTAATTTCTCCTCAATGTTGGCACACCGCGCATAAGCATCGTTCATAAAGGTATTTATTTCATCGGAGGCAAGCGCATCGCTCCTAATTTTTGAGGCTATGATTGCTGCTGTAGCCGTGCTAATTGAGGATTGTTTCAATACCAAATTAGTTAAGAATTTTTCTAGACTTGGTTCAGCTGCTATGCGTAAAGCAACTTCTTCTTTGATGGTTGACCAAACTTCTGAACTCATATGCATAAGAATAGCACAGGCATTACTACGTTTCTGCTATGAAGTCTAATTAAGAGGATTTCAGAAATCTTTGAATATATTATTTTTAGACGGTTTCAAGAAATGATGAGGTTACCCGTGTAATACCTTAGCAGGGTGCCGCATTCGACCACTCAGCCACCTCTCCGGACTGATAATGATACAAATTATTTAGCTCTTAGTCTCTGCCTTCAGTAAGATTTCTCAATTTATATAAATCTTCCTCAGTGAAATTGCTACAAAAATTAAATGGAGGTTGTGGCCTTGCATCTTCTTGAAAGTCACGAGCAGCTATCCAGCCAATAAGACACCTTTCTTTGATTTCTAGTGCAGAGTCTGCTTCTATTTGACTCAATAAGTCGTCTTTACTAACTGGGATCGTCCGCATTTCTACCAAGTTAGCAGTAGGATTATCTAGGATAAGAAGTTGATTGTTTTCTTGTGTGAATTTTTCCCATTTTGGGCCTTTCACAAACTCATTTGGATTACCGTATTTAGCAATGTTAGCCCAGTATGTCATCATTAGATCACTAAGAGCTAATCTACCTTCATCAGAATCATCTGGAAACATGAAAGGCTTGATATAAAAAGTAATAGGGCCTAAGTCGTAATCACCTGTTAAAAATGGTATTTCAAGTCCATGTGCTGCACCAACAAAAAGTTGATAATTTCCGGCAAAGGATGAATTGTTTTGCTCATCCCAATCAAACCTGTAAGCATATAAATTTGAATTGGTATTTGCCATTCTTCTTAAAGGTTCTTCGGCACCATCATATCGCCAAATGTCGCTTCTATATTTGATCCAACTTTTCAGATTTTCTTCTGAGCGCTGTAGACGTAGCACGACTCCTCCTGTGGAATTATAAAAATAATTTGATCTGACGTACCAAAAGTTCATTTCATCTTTATTTGTGCCCGCTACAACTACTAAATTTTCATCTATTGTTTCCAATGACTTATGTATTCCTGACAAAGGAACGACAATTCCATCCTTAATTGTGATCGGCGTAATTGGATAGATATGCTCTTCAGCTTTGGCTTTATATTTTTGATAAATCTCTTCAGAAGAAAGACTTCTCAAGTAATCAGCAACCTCGATATCGTTCACCAGAAATTTTATATCATCCTCAAAAATTTTCTTTGAAGATAATTCTGACTCCTCTTCGGCAAACTTTTGAGTATAAGATGAGACATAACCTGATTGCGATATTGCTTTATGAAACAAGCCTTTGCTTAAAGGTGAAGCCAATAATGTAAGAACATTATGACCGCCTGCTGATTCACCAAAAATTGTTACATTTTCTTTATCGCCACCAAAAGCAGAAATATTTTGTTGTACCCACTCAAGACCTTTAATTAAATCTAACTGTCCAAAGTTGGATGATTTATCAAGGCCTGTAGATGTATTTCTTAAATGCTCAGAAGAAAACCAACCAAATAAACCAAGTCGGTAATTAACAGTAATAACGATTACTTGTTGAGTGGTGGCTAATTTTGAGAAATCATAAAAATCTCCAGATCCCCAAATATTTGAACCTCCATGAATCCAAAACATAACAGGGAATTTATTTTTATTTATCTCCGTTTGATTTTTGGGAATGTAAATATTCAAATATAAACAATCTTCATTTCCCACAGAAACATTTCTATTTGGTATCAGTCCTTCTGTGCCAGGCTGGATGCATTCACTCTTAAATTTTGTGGCATCGATAACATCGTTGCTTACGGATGGAGCTCTTGGAGCTCTCCATCTTAGATCACCCACAGGTGGTTCTGCATATGGAACACCTTTGAAAACATAGAAACTTTCTTCTTCCTCACCTAAAAAATTTCCCGCTGGCGCATTCACTTGAATGAAACTAGTAGAATCTTTGAGGGCAAGGCCACCTGAACATGCAGCTAGTACTAAGATTGCTAAAATAATTTGAAAAATCGATTTCATAGGAACTTAATTTTTTAAGTTATCTTCGAGCTGTTCAAATTTACTCTCAATATTGTCTAAATCTTGACTGCCGCCCTGCGCGAAATCATCTCTTCCACCACCACTTCCAGCAAAACATTCATTTACTTTTGAAATAATTGATTTAGCCGATAAATTTTTATCTGCAGTCACAATGTAAGATAACTTATCTTCATCTTTTGATATGAATACTGAAAAAGAAAATTCAACTTCTTTTAAAGCTTTATCAGCATATCTTCTTAACATTTCTAATGACGCATTTTCATAAAGTTTTAATTGACCGTTATGTTTTTCAATTTTAAATTCACTAGATTTTAATTCTTCAGCTGCAAGGCTCTTTTTTGCTTTCATGCCTGATTTAAGTTTTTTATTTTCCTTTACTATAGCTGCTATCTTCTCAGCTAATTCTTCTTGAGGCACATTGAGAATTTCCGTTATTTCTTTCACGGTGCTAATAGCTTCTTTAGATTTTTTTATTAAGTTTGATCCTGTCATTGCTTCCAATCTTCTTACTCCTGATGATACAGAAGTTTCATTAGATATAATAAACCCTTCTATCTCAGATGTATTCTTTACATGAGTGCCTCCACATAATTCTACTGAAAATTCTCCACCAAGGCTCACAACCCTTACCTCATCTCCATATTTATCACCAAAAAAGGCTAAAGCACCGGAGTCAATAGCATCTTGGTAGCTCATTAATTTAGTTTCTGTAATCGTGGATTTTTCTATTTCAGCATTAACTATATTCTCAATTTCTTCAATCTCAGATTGGGTTAATTTAACGCCATGAGAATAATCAAATCTCAATTTATCATCATTAACTAAAGAGCCTTTTTGGAAAACTTTATCGCCCAAAACCGCTCTTAAAGCTGAGTGAAGTAGATGCGTTGCCGAATGGTTGCAATTAATTTTTTCTCTTCTGCCAAGATCAATCAACAGCTTAGCCGTATCACCTTTGCAAAGGCTACCTGAGCTAACCAGAACTTGGTGTAAATGATAGTTACCAACTTTTTTACAATCTGTTATCAGTATTTCTGAGTCTTGTTTAATCACAGAGCCAGTATCACCAACCTGGCCACCCATTTCAGCATAAAAAGGTGTTTTAGAGAAAAGAGCAAAGCCTTTGCCTGTTAATTCAGTTAGATTATTTCCTTGTTCATCAAAAAGCTCTAAACAAGTTGCTTCACAACTTGACTCTTCATAGCCCATAAACTCTGATTTCAGATTGGGGTCGATGACAATGTCTTTTGCAGAAAACATTGAAGTATTTTTTGAACCTTCCCTTTGCGCTGCCATTAATGAATCAAATTGTTTTTGATTAATTGATAATTTATTTTCGGCAAGAATTGTTTTAGTTAGATCAATTGGAAATCCATATGTGTCATGAAGTTTAAAAGCAACATCTCCCGATATTTGTTTTGATTTTTTCTCAAGTTCTTTGTCTAAAATTTTCATTCCTGATGAAAGTGTCTTAAAAAATAAGTTTTCCTCTCGTTCGAGTTCTTTTTTAATTTCAGAAAAATTTTTGAAATCGTCAGCAAAATCTTTTTTTAACAAATTTTGCAAATGATCTAAACACTCGAATAAAAAAGGTGACTTTCTATCCATCTTGTAGCCGTGCCTAACAGCTCTTCTTATAATTCTTCTCAAAACATAGCCCCTGCCTTCATTTGAGGGCAATACGTTTTCTGCCATTAAGAAAAATGCAGCTCGCAAATGATCAGCAATAACATTTAAAGATTGGTCATTAGGAGTTTTAAATTTATCAGAAATTCCAAGCTTAAGTTTACTAAATAAATCTATTTCAAAGTTGGAGCCAACATTTTGCATAACTGAACAAATTCTTTCTAAACCCATACCAGTATCAACACACTTATTAGGCAATGGGGTTAAATCGCCCTTAGAACTTCGGTTAAACTCCATAAAAACAAGGTTCCAAATTTCAACATACCTATCACCTGTATCACCAGATCCCGGGATTTCTCCCTTATATGTTTCGCCATAATCAAAGAAAATTTCAGAACATGGTCCACAAGGACCTGTATCTCCCATCGACCAAAAATTATCCTCATCGCCAAGACGGGAAATTTTTTCTTTTTTTATACCAATATGATCAAGCCAATATTTTTCTGACTCATGATCATTTTCATGGACCGTTATAAAAAGTTTTTCTTCTGGAATCCCAAGTTCCTTAGTCAGAAACTCCCAAGCATGATCTATAGCACCTTCTTTAAAGTACTCACCAAAACTAAAATTGCCCAACATCTCAAAAAAAGTTTGATGTCTTGTTGTGAAACCCACATTTTCAAGGTCATTGTGTTTTCCACCCACTCTTAAACATTTTTGCGAGGAAGTAGCACTTTTATTTCTTCTATCTAATCCCAAAAACGTATCTTTGAACTGAACCATACCAGCATTTGTAAAGAGTATGCTGTCATCGCCGTGCGGTATTAAGTCACTTGAATTAACAATTTCATGATTCTTTGATTCAAAATAATTCAGAAATTTTTTCCTTATCTCAGCTAATTTCATGATTGCAATTCTGCTTTGTAAATTTTTGATTTATCTATGTAATGTTTTGCGCTTAAAACTAAAACTGAAATTTCTTCCTCGGTTAATTCTCTAATTACTTTAGCAGGAGAGCCCATGATCAAGGAATTATCAGGAAATTCTTTCCTTTCTGTGATCAATGAATTAGCACCAATAATACAATTTGCGCCAACTTTTGCATGATTCATAACTACACTACCCATACCAACAACAGTGTTTGCTCCAATACTCGCACCATGAATAATTACTTTATGGCCCACAGTAACGTTTTCGTCAATATTAACTTTAATTCCCTCGTCGGTATGAATGACAGTATTATCTTGAATATTTGTCCCCTCTCCAATAGTGATAGTGTCGTTGTCACCGCGCATCGTCACATTAAACCAAACAGAAACATCTTTATTTAGAACAACGTCTCCAATAAGATCTGCAGAGTCTGCAATCCACACACTGTCTACATCAAAGCTGGGCTTCTTTTCTCCTAGGCTATAAATCATATGTCTATTATAATTGAATCTTCTATGAATTTTTGCTCGAATTGTGGTTCCGCTGAATTAGTTAAAAAAATACCCGAAGGTGATAATCTTGAAAGGTTTGTTTGTAATAAATGTGGCCATATTCATTATCAAAATCCAAATATTGTCACAGGTGTCTTAGCCTATACGGATCAACACGAATTAATTCTCTGTAAAAGATCTATTGAACCGAGAAATGGGTATTGGACCTTACCTGCAGGTTTCCTAGAAAATGGCGAATCAATTCAGGAAGGTGCTCTCAGAGAAACTATGGAAGAGGCTAAACTTCTAGTATCAGACGTAAAGCTGTTTACAGTTTTAAGTGTTCCACATATTAACCAAATTTATACATTTTTTACTGGTAAAGTAGTAAATGACGATTTTGGTCCAACTCCAGAAAGTTCAGAAGTTGAACTTTTTAAATTTGATGACATACCCTGGTCAGAGTTAGCATTTCCAACAGTAATCAAAACTTTGAAATTATTTCTTAAACATGGAGATAGCAAGGTCATTAACGAGACTCTGAAACCTAGAGTTTAATTTTTCTTTGCATACTGGTAAGCATTATCAAACATTTTGAACCAAGGTGAATGTGTATCCCAGTCATTTGGTGCCCATGAATATTGCTTAGTCAGAAAAGTTCTTTCTGGATGGGGCATCATAATCATTACTCTGCCATCAGTATTGCAAACTCCAGCGACACCTTGAGCTGAACCATTTGGATTAAATGGATAATGCGTGGTTGATGCATGATTTGGGTCTACATACCTTGCAACTACATTTTCCACATCACCACTAAATACTGCTTTTCCTTCACCATGTGACACCATAACTGGTATTACACTCCCCTCCATCCCTTTAAAAAAAATCGAAGAGCTATTTTCAATTTTCAATTGCACAAGTCGACACTCATATTGATCTGAATCATTTTTTATGAATCTTGGCCAATTATCTGCCCCAGGTATAATCTCATTGATACCTGAAACAAACTGACATCCATTACAGATACCAAGACCAAAATTTTTATCATTAGATAGAAATTCCCTGAAAATTTTTCTTATTTTTGCATTAAACATTATCGTATTTGACATGCCAGAACCTGCGCCTAAAACATCACCATAAGAAAAACCACCTGGAACAACTAAACCTTTATAAGAATCCAGATCTTTGGTTTTTAAGCCAAACTCACTCATGTGAATATCATCTACTTCAAAACCGGCTTCCATTAATGCAGCTGCCATATCGTAATGACCATTAATCCCTTGTTCTCTGATGAGTGCAACCTTTGGACGCTTACTAAATAAATTCTTATCAGGCTTGGGTATCTTAAACTTGATTTCGGGGGTCAAAAACTCATCAAATTTTTCATATGCTTTTTTTTCTGCGGCTGCTGCTTCTTCAGAATCTCTGATTTTTTGAATTTGATGGCTTACCGTGCTCCATTGGTTGAATAAAGTAACTAATTTTTCAGAAAAGATTTCTTCTTTAAAGGAGTTTATATTGACCTTTTTATCTTTACTCTTTTTAGCTACCTCTTCAAAAAATAATTCCTTTTTGTTTAAATATTTTTTTACTGCTTCAAGTTTTTCATTATTTACTTCTATTACTAGGCCTGCCTCTTCTGAAAATAGCTTTGGAATAATTTGCTCTTTGTCAGAATAGTCTAGATCAATATTCAATCCTTGATTACTACAAAGTGCCATCTCTATCAAAGTAGTTATAAGACCGCCATCTGAAATATCATGCATGGCCTCAATAAGGTTTTTGTCTAAAAGGTCTTGTGACACTTCAAACATAGCTTTAAATAAATCCACGTCATCAATATCTGGTGTTGCTCCTCCATAAAGTTTAAAACTTTGATAAAGAGCGCTGCCTCCTAATCGATATTTGTCAGTATGAACCCATAAATGCAATAAAGTTGAATCTGAAGTAGATAATTCTGGGGTTACAGATTTGTATAAATCTTGCACGTTTGAGAAAGAAGAAATATTTAATGTCATAGGCGATGTAACTGTATGTTCTGATTCATTCTTTTTCCAATTTACTTTCATAGAAAGAGAATCTTTTCCAACTGGTATTGATACATTGAGAGTATCAGCCATATTCGCTAATGCCTGTACCCCACGTACTAAATCCCCTTTTTCGTCAGCTGTTTTGGTAGAGCTCATCCAATTAGCAGAAAAGCTTATCTTATTTAAAGCATCATGCTTTACCCCACATTGATTTGTAATTGCCTCAGCTAAGGCCATTCTGCTTGAGGCTTCTGGATTTTCAATAGCAATGTTTGGTTTCTCTCCAATGGAAATAACTTGGCCAGAATTTGTTCCGTAGTCATCCAGCGTAGCTGCATAATCTGAGACAGGCATCTGTCGGTTACCAATTAACTGGTCTCTAAAAACTAGCCCATTTACTGTTCTATCACCAATTGTTATGAGGAATTTTTTTGAACCAACAACGGGGTAATTTAAAACATTAAAAATTAGTTTTTGAAGATTATTTGTTGGCAGATCTTCCTTAATGGTTGATCTATCATAATCCTGCGCAATTAAATCTGGCAGCGGGATTTCTCCAAATAAATCATCGAGATGAAGGTTTACTACTTCATCTTCATAAAATTTAATTTTTACAATTTTCTCTTCTGTCAGTTGGCCTGCAATTGAAAATGGACAACGCTCTTTACGACATATATTTTCAAGTGCTCGCACTTTTTTCATTGGAATAGTAAAAACATATCTTTCTTGACTTTCATTGCACCATAATTCCATAGGACTCATTGTTTGATCAGCTGAATCAATATTTTCAAGATTGATTTCTACACCCAAATTTGTATCTTTAGCTAGCTCTGGAATAGCATTCGAAATACCTCCAGCACCCACATCATGTATAAATGTAATCGGATTTTTGGACGATCTCTCATTGAATTTATCTAAAACTTGCTGTGCTCTTCTTTGCATCTCTGGATTTGAACGTTGCACTGAGGCAAAATCTAAATCTGCATTTTCGTTTGTTTTTTTGGTGGAGCTTGCAGAACCGCCCCCCAAACCAATTAACATAGCAGGCCCACCCAAAACTATTACCGCATCGCCAGGTTTTGGTGCTCCTTTTTTAATTTGCACCTCTTTAATAGAACCAATGCCACCTGCCAACATAATAGGCTTATGAAAACCTAAATCTTGGTATTCAAGTGTCCTAAAATAACCAAAAATGGCTGGCCTTCCGAACTCATTATTATAGGCAGCTGAACCTATTGGAGCGTCAATAAGAATATCTTTTGGTGATGCTAGAAAGTCTGGTTTATTTTCTTTATCTTCCCAAGGCTCGAGCTCATTGCCTAGTCTTAAATGAGAGATACATAGACCCATGAAACCAGCTTTAGGTCTGGCTACCCGTCCAGTTGCAGTACAGTCTCTAATTTCACCACCTGAGCCTGTTGCGGCTCCCTCAAAAGGGGAAATACCTGTAGGGTGGTTGTGAGTTTCAACTTTGATTGTAGTGTCAACTTCTCCTTTGTAATTTTTATATTTATCGTCTCCACCCACCTCAAGTATGCTTGACCCATTTCCTTTTATTACAGCTGAGTTATCGTGGTAAGCGGAAAGAATATGCTCCATATCTTTTTTCGTGGTTGATTTAATAGCATCAAAAAGTGAATCATGACTGAAAGGAATATCAGTTTTCCATTTGGAGCGAAAAATTTTATGCCTACAGTGTTCGGAGTTGATTTGTGAGAACATCATTAATTCAGCATCAGTCACCGACCTATTTAATCTTTGAAAAAGATTATTTAAATAAGATTTTTCGACGTCATTCAGTGCTAAACCCAAATCATCGTTGAGCTTGTCTAAAAGTACATTATCTAGATGGATATCATAGGTTGCTAGTTTTTTTCTTTGGGCTTTTTGGAAGACTTTTTTTGTGTCGGATAAACTTGAAAAATGTGACTCGGTCATCTTATCAAAAGTTTTTTTTAAGATTTTTTCTTTGTCTTTTACATCAAAAGCTTTAAACCTCTCTACCCGTTGCACAGTCTTTATACCAACATTCTTAAAAATATCTTGCGCCTTACTTGACCATGAGCTTTGAGTTCCAAGTCTTGGCGTAATAATTAAGTTTGGAGTAAAAGTGACTTCATGAGCTGATAATAAAGCATTAACTTTTTTTAACTCATCCTTTTTGGGCTCTTTACTAAGACTTAATGCAAAAATATATTTGCTCGTTTTTATGGGAGCATTTTGACCAAAGATTTTTGCTTTTTTTGCAGATGTAAATATATTATCACCTTGGAGAAAGATAATTTTTTGGGACATCATGCTTTATTAATTAAAACTTTTTCCTTTAACTCTTTAATAAGATCTCTATACTTAGCAGCTTGTTCAAAATCTAAATCTTTTGCTGAAGATTTCATTAATTTTTCAAGCTTTTTAATTTCTTTGCCAATGTTATGGTAATTAACTTTTGATACATCATATAGTTCAGAGTCATGATTAGTTTGATTTTTTTCTTTTTTCAACGATCTGGCACCCTCCATGACGTCTTTAATCTTTGAAGTTGCAGTTTTAGGTGTAATTTTATTTTCTTTATTAAATGTTCTTTGTATTTCTCTTCTTCTGTTGGTTTCATTAAGGGCTCTTTCAATTGAACCTGTTACTTTATCGGTATAGAGAATAGCTTTGCCTTCTAAATTTCTTGCTGCTCGACCTATAGTTTGAATCAATGAACCTTCTGACCTAAGGAATCCTTCTTTATCTGCATCGAGTATGGCAACCAACCCTACCTCTGGAAGATCTAAACCTTCTCTAAGTAAATTAATGCCGACTAAAATATCAAAAACTCCCAGTCTTAAGTCTCTAAGAATCTCTACTCTCTCGACAGAATCTATATCCGAGTGCATATATCTAACTTTCAGTCCTTTCTCATGCATAAATTCAGTCAAATCCTCAGCCATTTTTTTGGTGAGAGTAGTTATTAGTGTTCTAAAGCCTTTAGTAGTTGTTTTATTTGCCTCTTCTAATACGTCTTCAACTTGGTGTTTCGCTGATTTGAGTTCAACTTCTGGATCAACCAGCCCTGTTGGCCTAACCAACAACTCTACTTGATGATCGCTGTATTCTTTTTCCCATTTTCCTGGAGTGGCTGAAACAAAAACCCTTTGGGGAGCTAACTTATCCCACTCTTCGAACCTAAGTGGCCTATTATCTAACGCACTTGGCAATCTAAAACCATAATCAACTAAAGTTTCTTTTCTTGACCTATCACCTTTAAACATTCCCCCTATTTGAGGAACTGAAACGTGTGATTCATCGACGAAGACAATGGCATTTTTCGGAATGTAATCAAATAGACATGGTGGAGCTTCGCCTGGTTTTCTTCCTGAAAGATACCTGGAATAATTTTCAACGCCATTGCAGTATCCAAGTTCAGCCATCATTTCTAAATCGTAATTCGTTCTTTCTTCCAGCCTTTGAGCCTCAAGTAATTTATTATTAGCTTTTAGTTCTACTAATCTATGCTCTAGTTCTATTTTGATTTCCTCAAGTGCTTGATTGATTGTATTTTGGGGTGTCACATAATGAGTCTTAGGGAAGATACTTACCCTCGGCATTTCTTTAATGATTGAACCGGTTAAAGGATCAAAAAATGATATTTCCGAAATTTTATCGAATTCCAATTCTATTCTTACTGCCTCTTTTTCTGCTTCTGCTGGAAAAATGTCAATGCAATTGCCTCTGACTCTAAAATTACCTCTTTGAAAATCTAGGTCATTTCGGGAATATTGCATGGTTGCAAGTTGTCTCAGAATATCACGCTGATTTATCACCTCTCCTCTACTTAAGTTCAAAACCATTTTTAGATAAGACTCAGGTGCTCCTAAACCGTAGATAGCAGAAACAGAAGCAACAACAATAGTATCTTTGGCTTCAATCAATGCTTTAGTAGCAGAAAGCCTCATTTGCTCAATATGTTCATTAATATTGGCATCTTTTGCTATGTAAGTGTCTGAAGATGGTACGTACGCTTCAGGTTGATAATAGTCGTAATAAGAAATGAAGTATTCCACCCTATTATCTGGGAAAAAATCTTTGAATTCTCCATACAGTTGTGCAGCTAAAGTTTTATTTGGAGCCATAATTATTGCTGGCCTCTGAGTTTCCTCAATAACCTTTGCAATGGTATAAGTTTTTCCAGATCCTGTTACCCCTAAAAGCGTTTGATTCAATAAACCATCATTAAGATTTTTAGCAATCTTTTTAATTGCTTGTGGTTGATCACCTTTTGGATCAAAATCGGAAACTACTTTAAAGCCTGACATTGTTTTTTATTTCTTAATAGTTGTATATAATTCCAAGTTCGTTCCCCGATAGCTCAGTTGGTAGAGCAACTGACTGTTAATCAGTGGGTCACTGGTTCGAGCCCAGTTCGGGGAGCCACTTTCTGATTGATATTGTCGCTTAAATTATAGAATAGATCACTATAAAATGGAGAATTGCAGCTACTGATACCAATGAATGAAAAACTTCATGGTACCCAAAAAACTTTGGTGACAGTTTTGGGTATTTGAGACCGTAACCGACTGCACCAATTACATAAAGAAAAGCACTTATTATTATAAGAACGCTGTTAGCAACTGAAAATACTTCAAATATTGTTGAAAAGTACGGTAGGGAAATAAGACCCATGCTTAAGTAGATACCTGCTCTTAATAATCTATTGATATTAGGGAAAAAAATAACTTGGGTAGCGCCAAACAAAGCAACACACCAAATTAATATCAACAAAAATAATCCATCAGGCCAGGGGATAACTAAAAGTGCTATGGGTGTAAATGAGCCAGCAATCATAATAAATATTCCAACATGATCGAGTTTTCTCATTCTTTTTTTTATCAATGTGTTCCAGTCAAACCTATGGTAAAGCGCACTAAAACCAAACATCATCATGACAGCAGCAGAATAAATTGATGTTGCAACATATTCAGATGCGCTGCTACTTTTAACAATTAGTGGCGTACATGCTCCGATAGCAATGAAAAACATTGCTTGATGAAAAGTGCCTCGAAGTATTGGTTTTGCTTTTGTCATAGAGTGAAGAATTTATTCTTCTTCAACGTTGAATAGTTTGTTGTATATGCTCCATTGATCATCAATTTTTATTAGTGATAACGTATCTAAAAAAGTGATACCCAAATATTTATCCCTAATTTTGACTGCTGCGGTTGTGCCTTCAACATAAGTTGAAAGTATTTCATACTCTACCTCTGCCGGTTCTTGTGCTGCAACAAAACCTGCAAAATCCTCAGTACTCATTTCTAGAAAATCGCCATGAAGATGGCCCACAACTTTTGCATTTGGATGAAAAGCTTCTCTGACTTTATCTGCACTAGATTCTTTCATTGATTCAACGTATGTTTCAACTACTTTTTTAACTCTTTCTAAACTGCTCATAATTCTCCTAAAATTTAATTATAAAATTTTATTGACTGCTTCTGCTATTCTTTCTGCACATTTTGGATAGTTTCTTATCCAAAGTTCAGGTTCGATAATCTCTAACTCAGATAAGTAAAAATTCTTATCATTGTCCCAAACTATATCTACTCTTCCATATATTGGTTTTGTTTTACAAGCTTTAAAGACTTCTTCAGCGAAATTAATCTCTGCCTTTGTTGGCATGTAGTTATGAACCGTACCACCAAAATCATCTTGGACACGAAAATCACCAGGCTGAGCTTTTTTTAGAATCGCATGAGTAAACTTTCCATCGAACACCATCAAAGAAGCCTCTCCTAATTCGGTAATGGTTTCGAAATAAGGCTGTACAAGCATATCCCTCTCTTGCACAAGACTGTTGAATAATTTTTCATTTCCTTGAATTTCATTGGCAAGGATTTTATATGTCTTAAAAGCTGAGGCAGAAATTGCAGGCTTAATTACTAAATTTTTCCATTGATTTGTTTTAGCGATTTCATGAAGTTTGATGTTGTAGCCTTTATCAGCAAAATAGGTCGGCACAGTCTCAATGCCCCAATTACTTAGATCTTTTAAGTAGTGTTTATCAATATTCCACTTAATAAGATCAAATGAATTTATTAGTTTGGTTTGAGTATTTAGTTCCTGCAACCATTTCCAGAACTCGTCAAATCTTTCAAAGTAATCCCAAATTGTTCTAAAAATTACAGCTTTTGTTGCTGACCAATTATAAGTTGGGTTATCCCAATATGTTATTTCAACACTTAAACCCTGTTTCTCTAATGCAGCTTTTAATAACTGCTCTTCTCTAAGGATATTTGCAATGTAAGGGGTGATTTTATTCGGCTTAAAATAAGCTCTACAAGTTAAAAGGGTAATATCTTTCATTTTTAATCTTTGCATTTTAAATGCATTTAATGGTTTTCCATAATCAGTAAAAAAGTTTTATTATCAGTTTATGTCAATCGCTTTTATATCGGACTTGCACCTTGAACCTGTTGATAACGACAGGCTACACTCCTTCATTAATTTCCTGTCCGAAGCTCCTAATAAATATAAATCTCTCTACATAATTGGTGATCTATTCGAATATTGGGTTGGTGATGATGACCCTCATCCCATAAATGAACTAATTCAAAACAAAATTAAAGTTGCCATTGGTCAAGGTCTTAGCATCTATTTTATTCACGGTAATAGAGATTTTCTCCTTGGCTCAGAGTTTGAAAAAAATACAGGTCTCAGAATTATCAATGATATGACAGTCATTAAAGATTCTGGCATTTCCTTAATGATTGCTCATGGTGATAGTTTTTGCACAGACGATACTGAATATCAAGCTTTAAAAAAATCTTTGAGGTCTGAAGAATGGAAAAAAGACTTTTTACAAAAGCCAATTGCTGAAAGAATCGCTTTTGCTGATGAGCTTAGAGCTAAAAGCGCTGAATCGAGTAGCAATAAGGCTGAAAATATCATGGATGTAAATCAATCTTACGTCACTGAGGTTATAGAGAAACATAAAATAGATTTTCTTATTCATGGACATACACATCGTCCAGCAATTCATAAATTAGATAATGGCTCATCTAGAGTTGTACTTGGCAGTTGGGAAGATAAAGGCTGGGTAGCTGAGTATAACGAAGGAAACATTGAACTAAAGTCTTTCACCATCTAAAAATTTATTATAAAATACTGTATAAATATACAGTACTTTTATGTTTCCTAATAAAGATTATAAAGATCCCTTTTCCCATAAAAAGCTGAAACACTCTGGGTTTCCGAGCCCAGCTAATGACTATATAGAAAATCCAATTAATATGAATGACCTCTTAATAAAAAGAGCTAGTTCTACTTTTTTAATGCGCTTTAGAGGTAATGAAATGATTCTTTCTGGAATAAAAAATAATGCTATCTTAATCATCGATAGAAGTCTTAAACCGTCCAATGGAAATATAGTAGTAGCTTCTATCAATGGTGAATTTCTCTGCAGAAAGATTCTTTTAGGCTCAAAAAAAGTTCTTGTTACCGATTGTTCTAATAATAAATTATTAGATATAGATAAAATCATAAACTTTGAACTTCTCGGAGTAGTCACCTCTTCAATTAATACCTATTAATGTTTGCTTTAATCGACTGCAACAGTTTTTACGCCTCTTGCGAGAAAATATTTAGACCAGATCTAAAACATCGACCCATAGTAGTTTTAAGCAACAACGATGGCTGTGTTATCGCTCGCTCACCAGAAGCTAAAAAGATGGGCATCAACATGACACAACCTTGGTATCAGGTTAAGGATCAATATTTGTCCAAAGGTGGGGTAGTTTTTTCATCTAATTATGAGTTCTATGCTGATATATCCAACAGAGTTATGAATGTTCTGTCTGATCTTTGCCCGGAAATTGATATTTACAGCATAGATGAAGCATTCCTTGATCTAAGAACTTTTAGAAAAAATATTGATTTGGTAAATTTTGCTTACGACTGCAAAAAGAGAATTAAAGACTGGATAGGAGTACCGGTAAGTATAGGCATAGCTCCAACAAAAACACTTGCAAAATTAGCAAATAAAGTTGCTAAAGATGATCCAAGATTTGATGGTGTCGTCATTCTGTCTGAACCTAGAATAATAAGACATTTCTTAAAATCTATGCCTATCGAAAAGATTTGGGGTATAGGCAGAAAACTAACCGCAAAATTAGAAAATATTGATATAAAAACTGCCTATGATCTAAGTCAGGTAGATTCAAGGTTAATCGGAGATAATTTTAATGTCGTTTTAGAGAGAACAGTAAGAGAGCTTAAGGGCCAATCATGCATAACCTTACATGATTTTATGGAACCTAAAAAACAAATAATGGTAAGCAGAAGTTTTGGAAAAAGTATTCGATCAAAAAGTATTCTTAGTGAAGCAATTAGCTTTCATGCCAGTAGAGCTGCAGAAAAGCTAAGATATGAAAAACAAAAATGCAGATTAATAACAGCTTTCATTAGATCAAATAGATTTAATACCAGAGTTAGACAAATTTATGCTGCCAAATCTTTTGAACTAGTTCACCCAACAGACGATACGAGAATAATCATTAAGAATGCAAATCGAATATTAGATCAAATATTTGCAGATGGTTATCAGTATGCCAAAGCAGGTGTATTGCTGAGTGATTTTACTAATAGATATGGCTATCAAATGTCTCTTTTTGACAAAAAAAGAGACGAGAAAATGGCTTCAAAACTGATGCAAACCGTGGATTATATTAATTTAATGGAAATAGCAAAAATAGGCTTTGGGAACCAAGGTTATCGTAATACTTGGAGAATGAAAAGAGAGATTAAATCAAAAAGATATACAACAAAAATTGAAGAAATCCCAACAACTAAGTAAAGAAGCTTGGTTGTATATATCTTTGATAATGTGCAAGCGATAATTCGTAAAATTCTTTGTTTACGTCTTCTTTAAGTTGTGGCAAAGGAATGTTTGCAAACTCTTTTTGAATCGCTAGGCCAAAATCCTTGAGATTGAGGTCTTCAGTATTTAAAGATCTGAAAAGATCAAATACCCAACATATAGGTTCTAAATCTTGATTAAATCTAATTTTTGACTGATTGAGTGCTACTTTAAATTTATCTATATCAGCAACAAGAAATTTTTCCTCTAAAACAGTGACTTTAAATTTTTCCAATCTTCTATTTATTATATTTTTCTCAGAATCTGAGTAATTAATCCAAGAAGTTATTTCATGACGAAATCTTCGACAGCCCCTACAAATATCGTCTCCATAAGTTGTAGAGCATACTCCTATGCAAGGCGTTCTTTTTATTAACTTATCTTCCATTAAAAATTTCTCTTTCTTTATATTTAGAGTACTTAGATGTAAAATCTAGATCAAATTTTTAGGTTATGTTAAAAGAGTATTACAAAGATAGGGAAAAAAGAAGAGAGCTAGGCCTCCCTCCTCTACCTTTGAAAGCAGAACAAGTTCAAGCTATAGCAGATATGTTCGAAAGTGGTGAAGGCTCTAATGGGCTTTTAACACTACTTGAAAATGAAGTGCCTCCTGGCGTAGATGAAGCAGCATATGTCAAAGCAGCGTTTCTAAAAGACTTAGCACTAGAAAATATTTCAACAGATTTAATTCCACCGCAAAAAGCGATAGCAATGTTAGGAACCATGCTTGGAGGATATTCTGTTGAAGCTTTAGTTGCTGTGCTAAAAGCAAAGAAATTTGGAGCAGAAGTTGTGTCAGCCCTAAAACATACAATTCTTGTTTATGACTCTTTCAATGATATTTTTGATCTGCAAAGCGAAAATGAATATGCAAAAGAAATTATAAATTCATGGGCCAATGCTGATTGGTTCTTAAGTAAACCTAAACTAGAAGCAGAAATAGAGTTAACTGTCTATAAGGTTAGCGGAGAAACAAATACAGATGATTTTTCACCAGCAAAAGAGGCATGGTCAAGACCAGATATACCTCTGCATGCACAAGCTTTTCTTAAGTGGTCCGAAAATATTTCTGATCCTCTAAGCAAGCTGACAGAACTTAAAAAAGATGGCTCAAAATTAGCTTTCGTTGGGGATGTTGTAGGAACAGGATCATCTAGAAAATCTGCTGTAAATTCAATGCTTTGGCACATGGGAGATGAAATTCCATTTGTACCTGCCAAGAAAACTGGCGGTTTCTGTTTAGGAAATAAAATTGCTCCTATTTTTTACAATACATTGCAAGACTCAGGAGCATTTCCAGTTGAATTGGATGTCGATGCCCTCGAACATGGGCGAAAGATAATTCTTAAACCATACGATGGACAGATATTAGATGCTACCTCAAAAGAGATCATTGCTACGTTTGATTTAAAGAGTGAGGTGATGTTTGACGAAGTTCGAGCTGGAGGAAGAATCAATCTTATTATTGGACGTCAGTTAACAGATAAAACAAGAGAAAAACTTAACCTTAAGCCATCGGACGTTTTTCAGAGATATGGCGATAATGAAAAAAGCGCTAAGGGCTATACCCTTGCTCAAAAAATGGTGGGCAAAGCTTGTGGAATGAAAGGAGTTCGAGCAGGACAATACTGTGAGCCCCGTATGACTACTGTTGGTTCACAAGATACAACAGGCCCCATGACTAGAGATGAACTTAAAGAATTAGCTTGTCTGGGGTTTTCATCTGATTTGGTTATGCAATCTTTCTGTCATACGGCAGCATATCCAAAGCCAGTCGATGAAGTAACACATAGAACTCTGCCTGATTTTTTTATCAACAGAGGGGGAGTGTCTCTCAGACCAGGTGATGGCATTATACATTCTTGGCTTAATAGAATGCTGTTACCAGATACAGTTGGAACTGGCGGTGATAGTCATACTCGATTTCCTATTGGCATAAGCTTTCCTGCAGGTTCAGGAATGGTTGCGTTTGCTGCTACTTTAGGAGTCATGCCTTTGGAAATGCCTGAAAGTGTTCTTGTAAGGTTTTCGGGCAAATTAAATCCAGGAATCACAATTAGAGATCTAGTTCATGCAATACCATACTATGCATTGCAGAATGGGTTACTTACTTTAGATAAAAAGAATAAAAAGAATATTTTCTCAGGTAGATGCCTTGAGATAGAAGGCTTACCAGATTTAAAAATTGAACAAGCATTCGAGTTATCTGATGCTTCTGCTGAAAGATCTGCTTCAGGCTGTACAGTTAAATTAGACAAAGGGCCAATTATAGAATACTTAAAATCTAATATTACTTTGATGCGCTGGATGATATCTGATGGCTATCATGATCCGAAAACTTTAGAGAGAAGAGCAAGAGAAATGGAAGAATGGATAAAAAATCCTGAATTAATGGAGGCAGATCATGATGCAGAATATGCTGCTGTGATTGATATTCCATTAGAGGAAATAACAGAACCGCTTTTATGTTGTCCGAATGATCCAGATGATGTAAAAAAACTATCAGACGTAGCTGGGGACAATGTTGATGAAACTTTTATTGGTTCATGTATGACAAATATTGGCCATTTTCGTGCAGCAGGTAAGCTACTAGATAAATATGGAGAGTCAAAAACAAGATTATGGGTAGTGCCACCAACCAGAATGGATGAATATCAGCTTAAGCAAGAAGGATACTATGAAATATTTAATGGATCAAAAGCCCGAGTTGAAATACCAGGATGTTCGTTATGTATGGGCAACCAAGCACGAGCAGCTGATAACACGACTATGGTCTCTACTTCTACTAGAAACTTTCCAAATAGAATGGGGGACGGGTGCAATGTCTATTTAGCTTCTTCAGAAGTAACAGCAATTTCCTCGCTTTTAGGAAAAATACCAACTGTTGCGGAATATAAAGAGTATATGGAAGATTTAAATACAATGTCCGAAGATGTCTTTCGATATATGAACTTCAATGAAATTGAAGAATATCTAAAAAAAGTAAGAGAAATGGATATATCTCATTTAGATCTTGAAGAAATAAAAAATTAATCTATCCTCTGATTTTCTCGAGATTTTCCAAATATTCCGTAGAAATATTCGTAGGATAGTTGCCGTCAAAAATTGATTTTTCTACGCCGTCAATATTGGGATTAAGCTCAATCACAGATTGAACCATATCCTCAAGTGATTGATAAACTAGATGATCACAACCAAGAAATTCTTTTATTTCGTCATTAGTTCTTGAGCTGGCGATTAAATCTTTTTTTGCTGCCATATCAATTCCATAGACGTTTGGAAATTTTACTTCTGCTGCAGCCGAAGCAACTGATACTTTTTTAGCTCCAGCTTTATAACACATTGACACTATTTGCTTCATTGTTGTGCCTCTCACAATTGAATCATCAACTAGAAGAACTTTCTTATCTTTAAATTCATCTGATATAGGATTTAATTTTCTTCGAACAGATTCTCTGCGAAGAATTTGTTCAGGCATGATAAAAGTTCTGCCTACATATCTATTCTTTACAAAACCATAAGCTAAGTCTTTATTTAAAACACGAGCAACTTTTGTTCCACTTGTAATCGAGCTCTCAGGTATAGGTATAACCACATCAATATCTTCATCTGGTATCTCTTGTTTTATTTTTTCAGCTAGTTTTTCCCCCATTAGCTGTCTTGCTTGATATACACTGACACCATCAATAACCGAATCTGGCCTGGCAAAGTATACATATTCAAATAAACATGGATTTAAAGATGCATCTTCTGCACATTTTCTAGAATAAATCTCTCCATCAAAGGAAATAAAAATAGCTTCACCTGGCACTACATCCCGTTCAAGCTCGTAACTTGATGAGGCAAAAGCACAGCTTTCAGAAGAAACCATATAATCTTTGCCACCATCACTATTAACTCTTGAACCAATAGATAATGGTCTTATGCCTAATTTATCTCTAAAGGCCAGTAAACCATAATCAGTTATAATTGAAACTACATTAATACTTCCCTCGCATCTTTTGAATGTGCTTTCAACTGCGTCAAAAAAAGTATCTGGACTAGGTTCATTTTCTCCTCTTTTAGATATTTCATGTGCCAGAATATTCAAAAGAACTTCTGAGTCTGAATCAGTAGAAATATGACGTAAATCACTATGAAATAGCTCCTCAGCAAGCTCTTTTGTATTTGACAAATTGCCATTATGAGCTAGTGAAATACCGTATGGTGAATTTACATACATTGGCTGAGCGTATTCTTTAGAGTTACCTCCTGCTGTTGGATAACGAACATGACCGATACCATAATTGCCTTTTAATCTTTCAAAATGCTGTTGATTAAAAACTTCTTTGACCAGACCTTTTGCTTTGCGTGATGACAGTTTTCCATTTTCACAAATAGTCATTCCAGCGGCATCTTGACCTCGATGCTGCAACATTATTAATGAATCATAGAGATCAGTAAAACAATTGTCTTTTTGAACGATTCCAACAATGCCACACATCAGCTTAATAGGTAAATAAAAATATTTTCAAAATAAGAAAGTATGATATTAACAACAAATGAATTTTTAACCAAAGTTGCATCAGTAAAAGTCGGGAAAAGTTGCAGAATAAAGAAAATTAATAACAAAAATCGTACTATTGCAATAATACAGCCTAAGGCAATGTTTATAACTCCTTTAAGCTTTGGGATATAGAGCCCAGTGAAAAAGTTAACAAATGGTAAGCCTGCACAAGCAAAAAGACCTAAAAAAACATTATAGATTGATTGCGCATAATCAAAACCTTCATCATCAAAATAATCGTAAACAGTTTTTAAGTTATTTAAGGTCAGATAACAATATGTAAAAAGAATAGAAATAAAGACTAGCTCTTTAAGAAAACCGTTTTTCCTCACTCTAAAAAATAATAGAATTAAGCCAGTAAAAAGCAATAAATCCAGAATACTGAAATTTAAATTTGCCATTTTTCTATTGCACCTAAATCTTTGCCGAATTTATCATTTAAATAATCTTGTGCTAAAAGTAGTTGAGATCTGTCGATATAAGGGCCAATTAGAATAAAATCGCCATCATCAAATGATATAAAACTATTCCGAAGCAATTCATCTTCAAGTTCATCGTAAGATATTCCCAGAAGTGCTTTTTCAACCCTTAAAACCCATGAAACCGGCGTCCCATCATAATTCAGATTAATATAATTTGACGAATTTTTAAGATTTTCTGAATTAAATAGCTCCTCCAGAGCCTCACGTTTTTGACTATCTATAATCATGCTTTCAGAGTAATCTTCGATGGTAATTTTAGATTCATCCGAATTTATAAAAACAAAAACGTTATAACTAATAAAAATCGTATAAATAATTGTTAGGATGATAACAATTCCAAGTAGATATTTAATTAATTCTCTCATTTACTGCAGCATAGTAAGAATTTTATCTACAAACTCTCTGAAATTTTTTCTATCAATAATTTTATCTACAAAACCATTCTCTAACTGAGTCTCCGCAGTTTGAAAATCCTTTGGTAAGTCTTCTTTTACAGTATCTTGTATGACTCTTTTACCAGAAAATCCAATTCTAGCTTTTGGTTCAGCTATTATAAGATCACCTAACATAGCTAAGCTTGCAGTAACTCCACCATAACAAGGATCAACAAGTACTGAAATATAAGGCAAGTTTTCATTTTTCAATTTTTTTACTGCTGCTGCTGTTTTGCCCATTTGGAAAAGAGAGATCATTGATTCTTGCATTCTGGCTCCACCACTAGTCGAAAAAACTATTAATGGATGACTATTTTCAACTGCATAGTCAACTGCTGCTGTAAACCTTTTTCCAACAATAGCACCCATAGAACCACCAAGAAAATCAAATTCAAACATTGCACTTACAACTTTTTTGCCTTTGATCGTTCCAACACCTATTGAAAGCGCCTCATCACATTCAGTTTTGTTTTGCGCATCTTGAAATCTATCCTTATATTTTTTGGTATCTTTAAATTTTAAATAGTCTTTGAAAGCTTCGGTTTTATTAAGATCTTTATAACTTCCCTCATCAAATGTGACTTCGATTCTCTCTTTTACATTTATTTTAAAATGATGAGAGCATTTTGAGCAGACATAAGAATTCTTTTTAAGTTCTGGAATATAAAGAATAGAGCCACATGAATCACAAGATCTCCACAACCCTTCCGGTATTTTACTATCTTTTTCTTCACCAAATGTCTGAGAAATATTTCTCTTTATTGTTGGAATAAAGTCTTTAATCCAGTTCATCTAAAATTGCCTCTTTTGTATAATTTAGCTCATTATACTCTGGTCCAAGAAAATACAATCCTTTTGGAGAAATAGTTTTTCCTGCTTTCTTTCGGTTTTTTTGCTTAATAATTTTCTTAAAATCTGTAACGTTAATTTTATTTGTTCCAACATCCAGCAAAGTGCCCATAATTATTCTGACCATATTAAGCATAAAAGCATTTCCTTTAATGAAGAAATATAGGTACTCTCCCTTGCTAACAAATTTTGTCTTCACAATCTCCCTAACTGGAGATTTAGATTGGCACCCTGAAGCCCTAAATGCTGAAAAATCTTTTTCACCCAATAGATATTGTGCAGCTTTGTTCATTTTTTGGATATTTAAAGTTTGTTTGATCCATAAACAGTTATTAAAGCCTATTGCCGGTGGAATATTTGCATTTTTAATTACATAAAGATACTCCCTGGAAGTTGCATCGAATCTAGCATGATAATTTTTATCTACTTTATAGAAATTCTTTACAACAATATCATCTGGCAGGTTCACATTAACGCCCTTTATCCAAGAATCTATTTTTCTTAATGAACTGGTATCAAAATGTATAAATTGATTTAAAGCATGAACCCCTGCATCAGTTCTCCCGCAGCATACGGTCGAAATTTTGTGATTAGCAACCTTAGCTAAGGCTTTGTCGAGATGATGCTGAATTGTCTTAGTGGTTTTTGGCTGTTTTTGAAAGCCATGATATTTGGTGCCGTCATATTCTAGCTGTACGAAAAATCTATTCATTTAATAATTTTTTTAGTTTATTAATTTCTTTTTTCTCGCTTTTTGATAATTGATTTTTTTCTAGTCTTTCTATAATGTCTTTTGCTTTAGTTTTTTTTCCCATACTTATATAGGCATTTGCTAAGTCAATTTTCTGGATATTAATGTTGGATGCAATTTCATTGGATTTATAGTCAATATCGGGCAGATAGCTGTCAAGAATTTCTTTTTTTGATTTAAATAATTCGAAGAATACTCCAACTATAAATAGCAGTATTAATGAAACAATAAAATATATCTCGTTATTTGAAAGACTTATATTATATTCTTGTAAAAATTGAGATGGGTTTTTGATAATGTTTTCAAATTCAGAAAAATTAATCTTTGAAATCTCTTTGAACATTAAAACATTGCCCTCTATCTATAAGAATTTGATCAAGCATACACATCATTGCCATTGCTTCTAGTATCGGTGTTGCCCTAAGACCAACACAAGGATCATGCCTACCTTTCACTTGGAGTTCCACCTCATCATTATTGATGTCGAGCGTCTTAGTTTTTTGGGATATGCTTGATGTTGGCTTTAACGATACAAATACATTTATTTCATCACCATTAGAAATACCACCCAAAATTCCTCCTGAATTATTTGATTCGAAACCAGATTTATTAATTTTATCTCTATTTTCAGAACCTCTCATGGTTACCACGTCACAACCTGTGCCAATTTCAACAGCTTTAACAGCGTTTACACTCATCATTGCCTTCGCTAATTCAGCATCTAATTTAGAAAAAACCGGAGAACCAATACCAGATGGCATACCTGAGATATTTATTAATATTTTTGCTCCAATTGAATCTTGTTCTTTATTTAATTTTGCAAAAAATTCTTTTAATTCTTCTGTTTTTGCTCCATCCAAAAAATTGAACTCATTCTTTGTCTCAAAATTGATTTCTTTGGCTTTTATTTCACCAACCTGAACAACACCTCCTCTAATTTTGACACCCAAACTAGATAAGACTTTTTTTGCTATTGCGCCGCCCGCTACCCTCATTGCAGTCTCACGTGCACTAGCTCTTCCACCACCACGATAATCTCGTATTCCGTATTTTTCTTGGTAAGTAATATCTGCATGGCCTGGCCTGAATTTATCTTTAAGATTTGCATAATCTTTTGATTTTTGATCTTCGTTTCTAATAATTAAACCAATAGGTGTTCCTGTTGTCACACCTTCAAATACACCAGAAAGAATCTCTACCTTATCACCTTCTTTTCTTTGAGTAACAAATTTAGATTGACCTGGCTTTCTTCTGTCAAGATCTTGCTGAATAATGCTTTCATCTAATTCGATATTTGGTGGACACCCATCAACAACAGCACCTAGGGCTGTGCCATGACTTTCGCCAAAAGTTGTAAGTTTAAAAATTGTCCCAAACGTATTACCTGACATATTATTTATAAATGCAATTTAATAGACCGTATATATTAATAGAATCTAGATTTTTTTCATCATAAAATTTCATTAGCGCATCCGCTCTGATATCAGCTTTCTCTATACTTTTTTCAAACTTGTCTTTCAAAAATGGTAAAGATTCTGCTCTTCTCTTCTTATGTCCCAAAGGATATAAAACTTCCTTCTCAAACACCTCACCTGTTTTCATAGAGATAATGACCTTGTTTGGTATCGCCCTTTCGCCTAAATCATAATAACTAGCGGTATAAGCCTGATTTTCTAGAGTAATTGTAAGTTTTCTGAGCTTATCGATATTTTCATCACTAGCAGAACTATCTGAATAGGATTTTGAATTTAAATTTCCATTTAACAAACACCATGCAACTATATACTCAATGCAGTGATCCCTATCAGCAAAATTATTCAAAGGACCTTTTTTTGAGATGATTCTCACGCCTGGTTCTTGTGTGAATATCTTAATTTCTTTTATGTCATGAATTTTTCCTTTAACTTCTGATGATAAAGATATTGCCGCTTCTGCAGCAGTTTGCGCATGGAATTCAGCTGGAAAAGATACTTTATATAAAATGTTATCCATAACATAAGAACCTAAGTCTCGTTCAAGTCTAAGTGGATTTTTGCCCATTAAAACATCATTAAAGCCCCAGTTTTTCGCTGACAAGGCAGTTGGATAACTTTCATCACTAACTTCAGAAATAAAGACCTGCTTAAGTGCTTTAGCTGATGCATCTCCAGCAGCCCAACTTTTCCTAGCTCCGGTATTTGGATAATGACGGTATGTACGCAAACTCTGCCCATCAATAAATGCATTACTAATAGCTGCTTTAATTTCATGATTGTTATGTCCCAACATTTTTGCTCCAACTGAAGCAGAGGCTATTTTTACTAAAGCTACATGATCCAGGCCCTCTTTGTTGAGACTGTTTTCTATAGCCAAAGCTCCTTGAATTTCATGGGCCATGACCATGCAATTAAGAACCTCTTTGAAATCTAAAGAAGTATTTCTATGATTTTTTAAATAATCTACTAAAGCTAGAATTATTGATAAATTATCGGATGGATGGCCCCATTCCTTAGCTAGCCATGTATCGTTGAAATCTAACCACCTTATTAATGCACCATTTAAAAAAGTTGCATCCAAGACATTAGTCTTTAAATCAGTGCCAACAACTCTCACAGAACCTTGAGAATTTTTAATATAGTCAATATCAATGAATTTTTTCACTTGATCATGCTCTAAAGCCATGAATGCGCATGCAATGCTATCAAAAAAACATGTTTTTGCTTCTTGAAGAGATTCTTCGTTTGCTTGGTAATTCTGGACGTAGTCAGATATTTTTTTGATGATTGGATCAAAGTCAGACATTATCTAGATTCAATATCAACCCAATTTCTATCCTCTGGGCCAATGTAATCTGCACTAGGTCTAATTATTCTATTATTGTCTCTTTGTTCATAAGCATGTGCTGACCATCCTATGATTCTTGCAATAGCAAAAAGTGGTGTGAACAACTTTGTTGGTATGCCTAAATAGTGGTACGCTGGTGCATGAAAGAAATCGGTATTAGGAAATAGCCCTTTTTTCTCCTTCAAATAAGCTTCCATAACGACCGCAGCATCATGTAGTAGCTTATCTTTATGGCCTTCACTTAATTTTGCTGAATATTCTTTAATGATGTCGCTTCGAGGATCTTTGACGGAGTATACAGCATGACCAAAACCCATTACTTTTTCTTTCTTTTCAAGTTTATGGTCAATAAATTCTTTAACATTCTCTAGAGAATCTATTTCTTCAAGCATTTTCATAGCTTCTTCATTAGCTCCACCATGCAATGGTCCTCTTAAACTCCCAACGGCAGCTGTTAAACAGGAATGTAAATCAGACAATGTTGACGCACATACCCTTCCAGTAAATGTAGATGCATTAAATTCATGTTCAGCGTACAAAGTTAATGAAACATCTAATGTCCTTTTATGGAGATCATTTATTTCCTCTTGCCTTAATAATTTAAGAAAATGCGCAGCAACAGAAACTTCATGTGAAGTTTGCTCTATTCTTATTCCTTCATGAGAAAACTTATACCAATAAACAATGGCAGTAGTTGTCACCCCAAGTAACCTTTTCGTAACGTCTAGTTGTTCATCGAATGACCTCTCTGACTCAATCACACCCATGTAAGAAATAATTGTTCTGACTACTTCCATAGGGTGTGCTTCTGCAGGGATTGATTCAAGCACGGTCACTAGAGAATCAGGCATTTCACGAAGACTGGCCAACTCATTTTCAAATTCCTCTAATTCTTGTTTTTTTGGTAAATGTCCGAGTAAAAGCAGATAGGCAACCTCTTCAAAACTTGCATTTTTAGCAAGATCTTCAATGCTATAACCAAGATATCTAAGACTACCTTCCTGTTCCACAGTTGACAGAGAGGTTTGACCTGCAGATTGTCCTCTTAAACCGGCGCCTTGTAATTTTTTCATGATTTAATTTCGTAAAAATTTATTCCCCTTTTTATGATTTCTCTTCCTTGCGATTTTCTCCATCTATTTGTATCTCTTAAACTGTAAACGCATCCACAATATTCTTGTTTATAAAATTTCTCTTGTTTAGAAATTTCCAACATACGTGCAGAACCGCCTTGTTTTCTCCAATTGAAATCCCAGAAATCCAAATTATTATAACGATTTGCTGCTTTTAAACCAGAGGCATTAATTTGCTCCAAGTCTTTCCATCTTGATATTCCAAGTGTCGTTGCAAAGGTATCATAGTTATTTTCATGGGCAAAAAGAGCTGATCTTTCAAATCTCATGTCAAAACAAACAGTACATCGTTCTCCTCTTTCTGGTTCATCTTCAAGCCCTTTCACTCTTTCAAACCAATTATCTTTATCGTAGTCAGCATCAATAAAATTAAATCCTAACTTTTCAGCAAATCTAATGTTTTCATCTTTTCTTATTTCATATTCTTCTTTTGGATGTATGTTTGGATTATAAAAATAAATAGTTGTTTCAATTCCTGAAGCGACAATAGCTTCCATTATTTCCCCAGCACAAGGAGCACAGCAACTGTGAAGCAACAAATTTTTTCCATTATTAGGCAGTTCTAATTTTGGTCTTACATATTTTTCAACTGATAAATTATTCATGTAATAGGTATTTTTTTAAATCGTTGTAATTATCGAATGAAATTATATCAGGACGGGAAGCTTTTACCTCATCGGGAGCGAAAATAAATGCTCCATCAGACTCCTCTATCATCTGAATGTCGTTATAAGAATCTCCCATACAAAAACATTCAAAATTCATTGCTTTAAAAGCTTTGACAACATTTTTCTTTGGTTCTTCCTGTCTTTTTTTGTAACCAGTAATAAAATCATTCACAATTTTTAGCTTGTGACATAACAAGGGGTAGTTCCCTAATTTTTTAACGACTGGAAGACCTAATTCGTAAAAAGTATCTGAAACAATAACTATTTGGTACTGCTCTGCCAAAGACGCTAAAAATTCTCTTGCCTGATCATATGGCTGAATTGTTTCTAAAAATAATTTTAATTCGTTATAGGAGATTTTATTTTTTGATAATACATCCAGTCTTCTTTGCATCAATTCTTCAAAATCTGGAATTTCTCTGGTAGTTAGTTGTAAGTCTTCTATTTGATACTCATTAGCTATTTCTTGCCATATCTCTGGTGCAAGTGTGCCTTCTAAGTCAGTACAGAGAATTTTCATTTAGGATTATTAATCCCGTATGGTACATGACCTGTTGATACATGACTAGTTGCCTCTAAACAATTCTCAGTTAAGTCATCAAAAAATATATCGGCTGAGAATCCTTTTAGGAATTTACCTTTTGCTAGACCACCCAGGAAAAAAGTTTCATCAATTCTTATGTTTTCTTTTCTGAGCGTATTAATAACCCGCTTATGAGCTGGTGCCGCTCTAGCTGTTACAAGCGCAATTCTAATTGGACATTTATC
Organism: uncultured SAR86 cluster bacterium; assembly: GCA_902585315.1. Taxonomy (GTDB): domain Bacteria; phylum Pseudomonadota; class Gammaproteobacteria; order Magnimaribacterales; family TMED112; genus TMED112. The sequence continues at coordinate 772 of CACIDC010000004.1, read as the reverse complement.
CGCTGAATATTCAGATTGAATTAGATTTAATTTTTTTAAGAAACCATTAAAAGGGCCAGGACTTATTGGTTTCTTTGATGCACCCTCTTCTTTTAAATAAGTTTTGAGCCCTTTCTTTTTGTAAGTGACTTCTGATTCATCTGAGAAAATAACTGCATCCGCATCAAAGCCAATTCGTAATTGCTTAGAATCAGAAGGTTTATATTTATCGGTAAAGATATGCGCAGCTGCAATATTATTTTCAATAGCCATTTTTACATCTTTAACATCTGCAGATAAAAAAAGGTCGATATCTAAGGCATCAACATAAGGAAACGGACTTTCACCACCTGAAAATACTGCTCGTGAGATATCTAAGTTATTTTTTTCTATTGAATTAAATATTCTCAATCCCGTATCTGAACTATTTCTTGATAATAAAATAACTTCAACGAGCTTTTCTTTTTTATTGTTCATTTGAAGAAGCTTTTCTACCAAATTAAAAGCTACGCCCTTATCTAATGGTTTATTCTCATTCTTTTTTTGATAATTAGAATATTCTTCAATGCCTTCTTTTTTAAAAATTTCATGGCTTTCACCTAAATCAAACAAGGCTCTTGAACTAATTCCTATTTTAAGTATCGACATAATATTTGTATTTTTTATATTTTACTGTATATAATTACAGTATATGTTAAACCTTACTGCACAACAGATCAAAGTATTTGATGTTATCAAAGAATCACTACAGAGCAATGGTTATCCACCAACAAGAGCTGAAATAGCAAAAATT
>CACIDC010000003.1 GCA_902585315.1 uncultured SAR86 cluster bacterium | reverse complement strand
CCTTTGCCTGAAAATGCAGCTGATTATCCGTCACACAAGGAATTACTTGAATATTTTCAGGCATATACTGATCATTTTGACCTAGATAAAAATATTAAATTTAATACTGAGGTTGTGCATTGCTCACAAGATAACAGTCATAAATGGAAAGTTAAATGGAGAGAATTAAACGATACTCAGGTGTTAGAAGAAGAATTTGATGCCTTGGTTGTTTGCAACGGTCATCACCATGAACCTAGATATCCTAACTACCCAGGAAAATTTTCAGGCGAGTATCTACATTCTCACGAATATAAAAAGGCTGCACCTTTTGCAGACAAAAAAGTTTTAGTTATTGGTGGAGGAAATTCTGCTTGTGATGTTGCTGTTGAGACTGCTCGAATTTCAAAAACAACAGCACTAAGTTGGCGTAGAGGGTACTATCTCATACCTAAGTTTATGTTTGGTTTAACGAGCGACATATTCGCTTTGAAAGCTAGATGGATACCTAGATTTTTAAGACTGCCATTCATGAAATTTATGCTTGAATTAATCCAAGGAAAAAATGAAGATATAGGGTTGCCGAAAGTAACAAATCATATTTTAGCGACACATCCTACAGTTAATTCAGATTTGTATAATGCTGTCAGACATGGAAAGGTAAAACCAAAGTGTGACATTGAAAGATTTGATGGGAAAACTGTTTATTTTCAGGATGGCACACATGAAAAATTTGATGCCGTCATAGCATGCACAGGCTATAAAATTAAACATAATTTCTTTGATAAAGAGTTTATTAATTTTGAAGAAGGGCCTGTTAATCTTTTGCATAGAATGTTGCCAGCTGATATTAAAAACCTTTACTTCATTGGTCTATTTCAACCGCTTGGCTGCATTTGGCCGGGAGCAGAATTGCAATCTAAATTAGCGGCAAAACATTTAAATGGTAAATGGCAACCAAAGGGATCACTTGAAGATTTAATTCAAAATGAACTAGATAATCCAGATGTTAGACAAGTAAAGACTGCCAGACACACGATCACTGTTGATGATTTTTCATTCAGATATCGATTAAAAAAAGAACTATCAAGAGCTAATTGATATGAAAAATATCTATTTCTTAAGACATGCGAAATCAAGCTGGGATGATTTTGCTCTTAAAGATTTTGATAGACCTTTGTCAACAAGAGGAATTCAAGATGCAGATTTGATGGGCAATTTCTTTAGATCCAAAAAAATTAAATTAGATATTGTTTTTTCAAGCCCCTCCAAGAGAACTAGAGAAACACTAGAACATTTTTTTCAGTTAGAGAAGCCAAGCATTAAATTTGAAGAGTCAATTTACCATGCTTCGCTAGATCAACTTTTAAATGTGATTTTTGGAACACCAGAGAATCTTAAAAATATTATGGTGGTGGGGCATAACCCTTCAATGCATGAGATTACTGAATATTTAGGAAATAAATTCATAAATAAGTATCCAACCTGCTGTTTAGCTGCATTATCAATAGATAGAAGTTGGAATGAGCTTTCACAGGGTTGCGGAAATTTAGACTTTCTAAAAAAACCTAGCGAGCTTCGCTAGGAGATAGAACTCTGTCACGAAGAACTATAACAGCGGATGCCAAAGCTGAAAATAGAGTGTAACCAAGTATTATTTCTGGCATGAAGTTAAAGTACCCAACACTTATAAGTGCAAGCACAGTTAATGATCTTAGAAGCTCAAAATAATACACAAAAGTTCTGTTTTCATACATGAAAGAGGCAAAGACCATTAGAGTGACAATATTAAAGGAGATGAGCATTAAATCTACATAAGCGATAGTTGCTGAATTGAACAAAACGCCTTGAGTATAAATACTGACAAAAACAAGGTGAGTGAAACCAAATATTTTAGCGAACAGAGAAGTTTTGGTATCAAACTTTTCAAATTGACTTAAATTATTTTTCTTAATTGGATATTTTTCAGAAACATCTGCAGGCCTCCACTTTGGTGTAGAGAACCAAAGTGCTACTTTGTCTCTCCATCTTTTTGTTCTCCAAGTATCTTTGATCATTTCACTCCAAACCTCTAAATTTGCCCACAAAGGATTCCATGAATTTAATGGCTTGGAGGTTCCATATATAGGTTTCAAATCCTCTCTCTCATCGATAAAGGTTCCAAACATTCTGTCCCAAAGGATGAAAACTCCACCGTAATTTGCATCAATATATTCTTTATTTTGTGCATGATGGATTCTGTGATTAGAAGGTGTTACAAAGATGTAATCTAAGATACCTAATCTCTTTATATGCTCTGTGTGTACCCAGAATTGATAGATTAAATTTAGTGCAGCGACCGTTACAAAAATTTCCACTGGAATGCCTAATAAAAGCATCGGTGTATAAAAAATCCATTTAAATAAAAAATCGGTACCAGTCTGTCTCAATGCCGTAGATAAGTTGTATTCCTCGCCGTGATGGTGGACAACGTGTGAAGCCCATAAGACTTTAATTTGATGATGTGATCTGTGCAACCAATAATAGCTTAAGTCATAGAGAATAAAGGCAATTACCCACACATAAGGATCGTATGACGCTAGAAGACCTAGGTTAAATTGGTTTGAAATAAAAGCATAGACTAACCCTTGAACACCTAGACCAAGAAGAGCAGGGTATCTGCTCATTAAACCTAAGCCAATGCTTGTGACAGTATCGTTGAGTCTATAATTATTTTTTTTCTTCAAATAGCCGTAGATAAACTCGCATAGAATCATGAGTGTGAATACTGGTACGACGTAAGCAATTAAGTTCGATGTATGCATTTTCTATTTTTGGCCCAAATTTATAATCTATGCAAAGAACGAGATTATCTTGTAGCTCATTGCAATGAATATAATATATTAGTTATTAATATTACTTCAAGAATAAAGTTATGAAATATTTTTTTAAGGCAAAAGCTCTTCAACTTTTTTCAAAGCTTTAGCCATAGCTTTCTTAACGTCAGCCGACTCTTTCTTATCTGAAGTGCCTTTTGAGTAAACTAAATTGGTAAAATGTTCTTTAAGTTTTTCATTTAAATCGATTGATTTTTCTGTGAATCGATTTCTTAATTCTTCAAATTTAACTCTGGAAACCATTTCTTTTGGACCAACTGGGTCTAAGCCTGCAAACATTTGAAATCTTATTGCTGCTTCATTCAAATCCATTGATTCAGCTGGTTTTCCATTAACGAATTCTGGTATTAAGTCTTTCGAAATCTTTTCGGATCCTTTGTCAATTAACTCTTCGAACAAATCTTGATAAGACTTGAGTTTTTCTTGAGCCTTTTCATTTCGCTGTAACATTGCAAAGTCTTTAATTGCCTTTTTAAATCTCTTTTCTTCTTGGGTGCCTTGAAGATTTTCAAGTTCTAGGAATTTTTGTTCTGCTTCACCAGGAGAAACTTTTTTATCTCTTAAATCTTTAATTATTGCATCCATCAATCCCCTTGATTCATCAAGCTCTTTGTCTTTTATCTTGAGGAAAGTGTCACACACAGTCTCAAACTGTAGATTTATCTCTGGATCAAGTTTTTTGCCTGCAGGGCCTAAAGTTCTCCAATGATCTTGCAGTTCTCTTATCCGAGCTACAGAAGCATCAATATCTTCCTTATCAAGAGCTTCTACTTCAGCAATCACTGTCTCCTTTTGTTTCCTATTATGAATTTCAACTTCCTCTAGAAGCTTATTTACTCCATCTCTGGCTTTTTTAAATTTTTTATTTAAATCTTGAAAATCCTGATCCGGTACGGGTGCAAATAATTTCCATTTTTCATGAATACCTTTAAGAAACATCACAATTTGAATAACCGTAGTATTTTCGACTGTCTTGCCAGCAGAAAATGATTCAATGTCTTTCAGAAGACCTAACTTTTTATCTCTGTTTTCTTCTTTCTTAGTCTCTAAAACCGCAAAATAATCTTTGCATGGGGCCCAAGCTCTCTCGCAAGCCTCTTTGAAAGTTGACCATTTATCCTTGCTGGCGGTTTTGCCATGCTGGTCTAAATTTTGCCATTGTTTTTGTAATGAATTAATTTTGTTGGCGAGTGACCTTGGCTCAAGTTTTTGCGCTTCTAATTTTTTTACTTCATTAATTAGTTCGGTTCTCTTATCAGAAGTGGCAAATTCAGCCCAATCATCGTATTCCTTTGCAGTAAAGTTTAATCTCTGGAACTTATGTCTGAATTTTGAAGGAATTGGTTTATCTTTGCCAAACTGAGAATTTAGCTTCCGTAAGTCTTTTTGAGCTTTTTTAATATGGCCTGTAGAGAACAAAGTCTCTATCTCATTTAATTGTTGATTAAGATTTATTGCTCTGTCTCCCACAAATTAGCTGAATATTATTTATAATTTCAAACAAATAGTAATTGAATGAAACGAATTTTAACAGGTATAACGCCAAGTGGCTATCCCCATTTAGGAAATTATATAGGTGCAATTAAACCTTCTCTAGATCTTTTGGATGAAAAATGTGAATCATTTTTATTTATAGCAGACCTGCATGCTGTCATAAAAGTTTCTGACCCAAATAAACTTGAAGAATTGAGCACCGCTATTGCAATGGCTTGGCTAGCATCTGGATTGGATCCGAATACTACTAGTTTTTACCGTCAATCTGATGTTCCTGAAATTACAGAACTAGCTTGGCTGCTGAGTTGTATTACCGAGAAGGGGCTTTTAAATAGAGCGCATGCCTATAAAGCCGCTGTGGATCAGAATAATGAAAGTGGAAAAAAAGAAATGGATGAAGGCATATCCCTAGGGCTTTTTTCTTATCCACTGTTGATGGCTTCCGACATTTTGACACCAAATGCAACACATGTACCAGTAGGTAAAGATCAACAACAACATCTTGAAATAACAAGAGACATTGCTGAAAAATTTAATAGTAGATACGGAAAATTTTTTAATGTGCCGGAGGCAGTAATTCAAAATGAAAAAACAGTTCTTGGTACAGATGGGAGAAAAATGTCAAAAAGCTACAATAATATAATTCCTCTACTGTCCAACGAAAAAGAATTGAGAAAATCTGTCATGAAAATAGTCACAAACTCTCAAGAACCCGGTGAAAAGAAAGAGTGGAAAGATAATACATTATTTGCAATTTACTCAAGTTTTGCATCAGTTGAAAAACAAGAAAACATGAAAAATCTTTTTGAAGATGGAATCGGTTGGGGAGACGCAAAACAAAAGGTATTTGAGGACCTAAATCAAATGTTGCTACCAATAAGAGAGAAATTTATGGAGCTCAGTAACAATAAGAAATTTATCGAGGAAATTCTAAAATCAGGAGCTGAAAAGGTTAGATTACAAACTGTACCAGCTCTGAAAGAAGTAAAAAAATTAGTAGGTATTAGTAGACTTTAAATTATAATTATTTGCTAATAAGCGATTGGATTTAACTTCATTCACCCGCATATACTTTATTCTAATGAGTACAAATAAAAAGGCCGTTTTAATGATAAGTCTTGGCACTCCTGACAGCCCGGGGTGGTTTGATGTTGCAAGCTATCTCAGGCAGTTTCTGAGTGATGCAAGAATTGTAAATATACCCTCGTTCTTAAGGTTTTTGCTGGTGAATCTTATTATTGTGCCATTTAGATCTTTCTCATCTGCTAAAAGCTATAAAGAACTGTGGACCGAAAGAGGTTCTCCTCTTAAATATCATATGGAAGACCTAACACATAAAGTTCAACAAAAACTCAAAGATACTCACGATGTTTTCTATGCAATGAGATATAAGAATCCTTCAATTAAAGAAAAGCTAAAGGAACTTGATGAAATAGGCTACGATGAAGTCGTTTTGTTTCCTGTTTTTCCACAATACTCATCAGCTGCCAATGGATCATTCCTTGAGTACTCATTGAAACAAATCGCTAAGTGGAACGTTATTCCCTCCGTAAAGACTGTCGACCAATTCTATGATAATGAAGATTTTTTAGATGCATTTGCAGAGAATATTATGAAGTTTGATCTCGATAAGTACGACAAAATCATGTTTAGTTATCACGGTCTTCCGATGAGTCAACTAAATGATGTTTATAAAGAGGGTATTTGTGATGATAGAGATTGTGAAAATGGAGTTGAGGGCGATAATCATCATTGCTATAGAGCTACGTGTTACGAAACAACGAAACTATTAGTTGATAAAACAAAGCTTAATCCTGATAAGACAGTCACTTCTTTTCAGTCAAGGTTAGACTCAAAATGGGTAAAACCCTTCAGCGATAAGGTTTTAGAGCAGTTTGCTGATGAAGGCGTAAAAAAGGTTCTTGTAGTTTCTCCCTCTTTTACAGGAGATTGTCTTGAGACTATTATTGAAATCGGTGATGAATATGAGGAACTTTTTCTTGAAAAAGGTGGTCAGAAACTTGATTATGTTCCTTCATTAAACTCGAATGATAGTTGGGTAAAATGTATAGTAAACATAGTTAGGGGATTATAAATGAGAGAAACACTTGAATTACAGAAGAAAACATTCATTGAAAATGGACAACCTTCTTATAACCAAAGATTAGATAGTCTCAAAAGATGTATTGCGCTTCTGGAGACGCATGATGTTCAAATTGTTGAAGCACTGAATGAGGATTACAAAAACAGATCTGATACGGAAATAATGACTTCAGAGGTAATTCAATCAATTAGAAATCTTAATTTTACAATCAAAAATCTCAGAAAATGGATGAAACCTTCTAGAAGACCATCCTCATTCATGGCTGATTTATTAGGTTCAAAAGCATTGATGCAACCTTCACCTTTAGGTACTGTTGGTATAATTGCACCTTGGAATTTTCCAATTGGAATGGTCTTTTATCCAACCGCATCTGTTTTAGCTGCAGGCAATAGAATCATGGTAAAACCCTCAGAATTTACTCCTAACACAGCAAGCCTTATCAAAGAAGCAGTCGGCAAATATTTTGATGAATCAGAATTTGCTGTTTTTCTTGGTGGGCCAGAAGTTGGTGCAGAATTTACAGCTCTTCCTCTAGATCACCTCTTGTATACAGGTAGTGGGGCAGTGGCTAGGAAAGTTGTTGCAAATGCAGCAACTAATCTTGTGCCTACAACATTAGAATTAGGTGGTAAAAGCCCCACCATTATTTCAGCTGACGCTGATCTTAAATTAGCTGCTAAAAGAATTATGTTTGTTAAGACTTTAAATGCAGGTCAAATATGTTTGTCGCCTGACTACATTATGATTAAAAAGGGGCTTGAAGAAAAATTAGTATCCGAGCTTCAACAAGTTTTTAAATCCTTTTATCCGGAAAGCAATACAAAAGATTATACCTCCATCGTAAATGATCATCATCATCAAAGGATGCAAGAGTACCTCCAAGACGCAAAAGAGAAAGGGGCAAAAATCCAAAATTTAGGCGAGTTTGATTCTAATGAAAATAACATTATGACGACAAAGGTATTGTTAAATGTGAACGATAATATGAGGGTAATGCAGGAAGAAATTTTTGGGCCATTGTTGCCTGTAATGGTTTATGAAGAATTAAGTGAAGTAGTCGATTACATTAATAAACATGATCACCCATTAGGACTTTATTTCTTTGGAAATAATAAATCTGAACAAAACTTTATAATCAATAATACAAGATCTGGAGGAGTGACCATAAATGATGCTATGTTTCATTTAATGCAATCAAGATTACCTTTTGGAGGTGTTGGTCCGTCTGGATATGGTCACTACCACGGTCACGAAGGATTCTTAAATTTTTCAAACTTAAGAGCAATTTACTATCAAACAAATTCAGATAGTCTTTTTGGTGCATTAAGGCCGCCCAGAAGCAAGCCTTTTGAAATGCTCTCAAAAGTTATGAAGAAACTCTCTTGAATTATTTTTTAAGAAAAATCTCATTTAGGTACCTTTTTCACAAAGGTTCAAAAGCACCATCTTCTCAAACAATTCTTACTTCACTTGGTGTAGGTTTTGGAACTGCTGTACTAATAATTGTTTTATCCGTTATGAATGGATTTGAGAATGAACTCCAAAAAAGAATATTAGGTGTAATACCGCATGTAACACTTGAAAGTAGTGGAGGTTTTGAAGACTTAGAAAATATATCTGAAATAATTTTAGAGGAGTCAAATGTCGAGACTATTGCGCCTTTTCTTTCGTCACAAGTAGTGATCAACAGCAATGATGTATCTAAAGGAGTTATCATTAAAGGCACATCACAACAGAATGAGATATCTATAATTCCGGATAATATGCTCGTTGGTGATCTTGAAGCCCTTGAAGGTGGTTCGAATATCATAGTTGGCGATAGTCTGGCATACGAGCTAAATGCAGCTATAGGTGATTCAGTTAACTTATTAAATATTGACCAATCTAACCCGCTGATTGGCGTTCCAAGGGTCATTGCTTTTAAGGTAGTAGGAATTTTTTCTGTTGGCTCTGAAGTAGATCAAAATTATGCTCTCATAAGCCAAGATTCCTTCTTGAAGCTTATAAAACCAAAAAATGGTATTGGTTTAGAAATTAAGGTTAAAAATGTCTTAGACGCTAGAAAAACAGGCAGAGCAGTAATTCAGAAATTTGACTCAGAGAATTACATCAAAATGACCAGTTGGGATCAATCTTATGGTGGGCTTTTCAGAGCAGTTCAACTTGAAAAAATAATGGTAGGTTTACTAATGTCATTAATCCTTCTCGTTGCGATTTTGAGCCTTCTCATGTCTGTCAATAATCTAATAAAAACTAATGAAAAAGAAATAGCTATACTCAGAACAATTGGTTTTTCAAAATGGGACATACAGAGTATTTTTATCCAATTGGTCTTAACTATCGGGATATTTGGTATCTTTTTTGGGAATATCCTAGGTTTTTTTCTTGCATCAAACATAACAGAATTTTTAAATTTTTTATCTCAAATATTTAATATTTCCATGCTGGACGTTTATTACTTGGATTATTTCCCTTCAATAATTAATTTTCAGCAAATAGTCTGGATAAATATAATTACTTTTCTTCTTTTACTGATATTTAGTTTTATACCCTCAAATAAAGCTGCAAATACTAACCCTGTAAACATTGTCAATAAAACATGATTTCTATTAATAAACTTTCAAAAAGCTACGAGGATAAATCAGGCAGTCAGAAGGTATTCAAAAACTTATCTTGTGAATTTGAGAGCAATGGGGTCTATAGCATTCTTGGTTCTTCTGGATCAGGTAAAACAACATTACTAAATTTAATCTCAGGCTTAGATAGCTTTCAAAATGGAACTATTGAAGTTTTTAACCAAAATCTTAATGAATTATCGGTGGAAGAAAAAAGCGCTCTCAGAAAAAAATATTTTGGTTTTGGTTATCAGTTTCACTATTTGCTAGAGAACCTTTCAATCTACGAAAATTGTCTTGCAGCAAATTTCGGTGTTGATAATGGCAATATTGACGTGACTTTGAAGAAACTAGGCATAGCAAAAATAAAAAATAAACTTCCATCTAAAGTTTCTGGAGGAGAAAAACAAAGAACCTCCATCGCTAGAGCTATTTCAAAAAAACCCAACATATTGATTTTAGACGAGCCCACCGGTAATTTGGATCAAGAAAATAGCTTAATAGTTCAAGACTTTCTTCTCGACTATGCAAAAGAAAATGACTCACTTGTTATCTATGCAACGCACGATATTTCATTTGCTAAGAGAGCGTATAAATCTTTAAATATAATTAATGGTAGCTTAGTTGAAGCATGAATAAATCTCTCTATACAAGGCTGCTTGGATACACCTTTAAATACAAGGGTTTATTTTCTCTAAGTATTTTTGGTTTTTTTCTATTTTCTGCCGCTGATATTTCAGCAGTAGAGTGGCTTAAACAAGTAATTTCATATATCAACGAAAATAATGAAAATCCCTTAAATCCTGCAAATCTAGCGATTTTTCTGGCATTTATCTCTATCGTTAGAGGCATTGGCTTTTATGTTGGAAATTATTTCATGGCTAACATAGGCCAGAAAGTCGTCCACAGCCTCAGAGAAGACTTAATTTCTAGTCTTTTATATCAGCCTATAAGTTTCTTTGATCAAGCTTCAAAAGGCGAAATAGTGAATCGAATTATATTCACAACCAACCAAATCACAGGTGCTGCAACGGATGCACTAAAAATTTTTTTCAAAGAAGGTTTTTTACTGGTAGGTTTATTCATTTATCTCCTTTATTTGAGTTGGAAACTAACTCTAGTAATTTTAATAATAGCTCCACTCATAGGGTTAATTGTCTCAATCGCTGGCAAAAGGCTTAGAAGAGTAGCTAAAAAAATTCAAGATGTTATGGGAGTGGTAACACAAGTAAGTAATGAGATTGCTTCTGGAGCTAGAGAAATAAAATCTTTCAATAATGAAAGTGGCGAGAAAGAAAGGTTTCAAAAAGCTAATGATGAAAATCTGAAACAAAATTTAAAGATGGAAAGCACTGGAAATATTGCAACTCCACTAATTCAAGTTTTTGTGGCATTTGCTCTTGCAGCCATGAGCTATTTAGCTTTAACAAACCTTGATGAATTGAATTTACCCTCAGAGTCATTCGTAGCTTTTTTCACAGCCGCAGGACTTATGGCTAGGCCAATTAGACAACTTTCAAATTTGAATGGAATTATTCAAAGAGGGCTTGCTGCTGCAGAAGACATTTTTAAAGCAATCGACAATTCTCCCGAAAAATATAACGAGGGCTTAGATTTAAATAAAACTCTTGATGGAGAAGTTCAAATTGATAATGTCTCTTTCTCTTACTCGCACGATTCAGAGCCAGTTTTAAACAACATATCTATTAAAGCTTCTAAAGGAGAAACTGTTGCTCTAGTAGGAAAATCAGGCAGCGGAAAATCTACAATAGTAAATCTTTTGAACAGGTTTTATGACGACTATGAAGGTAAAATTACTATTGATGGGTATGACATTAGAAAAGTTAAATTAACCGATTTAAGAAACTCAATTTCTTATGTTTCTCAAGATCCAACTTTATTTAATGATACGGTCAGAAATAACATTGCTTATGGTTTAGGTGAAGTTTCAGATTCCGAGGTTTTTCAAGTTGCTAGAGAGGCAAATGCTTATGAATTTATTATGAGTTTACCAGATGGTTTCAACACAATTATTGGAGACAAAGGAGCATCATTATCCGGTGGTGAGAAGCAGAGAGTTGCAATAGCAAGAGCCTTGCTTAAGAAATCCTCTATATTAATCTTTGATGAAGCAACTTCAGCGTTAGACAATGAATCTGAAAAAGAGATTCAATCAGCAATTGAAAAAGCTTCAAAGGATAAAACTACTTTTATCATCGCACATAGACTGAGTACAGTTGAAAAAGCTGATCAAATTTGTGTCCTAGAAAATGGAATAATAACTCAAAGTGGTACTCATAATGAATTGATCAAAGAGGAGGGTCTCTACAACTTACTTCAGGGCAAACCAGAACTAATAGAAGATAGTAAAACTATTGATCTTGAGAAAGATTTTGTACCAACCCTAATCAACGAAAAGAAAAGCTTTTGGGATGAATTTAATTTCGGAAATATCGCATTAACCCCACTGAGCTTTGTCTATTGGTCTGTTAGTACATTTAAAAATATATTTTTTATACCTAAAGCTTCCAATGAAGGTGAGGTACCTGTGGTAGTTGTAGGTAATGTGACTGTAGGCGGTAATGGTAAGACACCTCTTGTTAGCCAAATTGCTCTAGACCTTAAAAATCTTGGTTTTAAACCAGGAATAATCTTAAGAGGTTATAAAGGCAGTTTCACAGGCACAAAGCTTGTAAATGATAATACAACAGCAAAAGAAGTCGGCGATGAAGCAATTTTTCATTTTAATAGAGGTTTTAATGTCGTTGTTGATAGGGACAGATCAAGGGCCCTTTCTTATTTAGAGCGAAATACAGATTGCAATATAGTGATATCAGATGATGGTTTGCAACATACCTCTCTCAGAAGGGATTTCGAGATTATAGTAGAAGATGCAAATCGTAATTTTGGTAATCAATTATTTTTGCCTGCTGGCCCATTAAGAGACAATATATGGAAAGCTAAAAAAGTTGATCTGTTTATCTACAGCGGAAGAAGAGAAACAAATGATAATTTCTTTGAATTAGAACCTGAATCATGGGTGAATCTTCAAACAGGAGACACATATCAAATAGATGAGTATCCATTTGGTCGCACTGCTAATGTAATCTGTGGTATCGCAAATCCTAATAGATTCTTAAGAACACTGAATAATTTGAAAATAAACTTTGATTATAGGCTGTTCCCAGATCATCATTATTTTAGTGAGAAAGATCTGAAGTTTGATTTCGAAAGACCCATACTTACCACAGAGAAAGATGCAGCTAGAATGGGAGAAAAGTTTACGGAAAAAAATGTTTGGTACATAAAAATGGGTGTGAAACTTAATACTAATATAAGCAAGCTAATTACTGAAAAGTTAGAAAAAAAGCATGTATAAAATTCTAATTCCAGCAAGACTAAACTCACAAAGATTAAAAAGAAAATTGCTTGAGAAAGTAGACTATAAAACCATAATTCAAATGACCTGGGAGGCATGTTTAAAAACTGATGCAGAAGAAGTAGTTGTTGTTACTGATTCTGATGAAATATTCGAGTTAATAAATAATTTGGGAGGCTCTATTTTTAAATCAAAAAAAGAACATAATTCAGGTACTGATCGAATCCAAGAGTACGTTGAAGAACTAAAATTAAGTGATGAAAAATTAATTATTAATGTTCAAGGTGATGAGCCCCTGATTGAAGTTGAAGCAATAAATAAACTAGGTTCTTTTATGATAGATAATCGTTTTGATTATGGGACTTTAGCGAAGACTTTCAGCCACGATGACGATTTTAATGACAGTAATAAAGTGAAAGTTTTAGTTGATGGAAATAAGGGTCTAGACTTTTATAGAACAAGCCCCAATAACTCAGATGGAAATGGCAAAATTTTGCATCACATTGGTGTTTATGCCTTCACAGCAGGATTCTTGAATCATTTTGCAAAAATGCCTCAAACAGCCAATGAGCAAGAACTAAAATTAGAACAGCTCAGAGCAATTGATAACGGTTTTCCAATAAATGTTCTTGAGCTTGAAGTTAAAGATTCATGGGGCATTGATACAGAAGAAGACTTAAAAAAATTAAGAAAACATCACAAATTTAATTGATCATGGATTTGACTAAAAATAATGGCTTAAATTTAAAATCTGAAGCATCAGAATTTTTCTTATTTGAATGTGAGAAAGATCTCCACAAAATTCTGAAGCACGCTGAAACGATCGAAAAAAAGATACAGGTAATTGGATCTGGAACAAACACAATTTTTCCAAGACACTTTTCAAATATTGTTATTAAGTCAACCAATAATAATTTCAAATTTTTAGAGGAAGGCGACGTAGCAAAACTCGAAGTTGGTGCTGCAGTAATATGGGATGATTTAATAGATTTCTGTTGCAGCAAAAATCTCCATGGGCTAGAAAATCTTGCAGGGATACCAGGTACAGTTGGCGCTGCACCAATTCAAAATATTGGGGCATACGGTGTAGAAATTTCAGATCTTATTGAATATGTAGAGTGTTTTGATACAAATCTCAAAATTACTAGGAAGATCAGAAATGAAAACTGTGATTTTGCTTACCGAAAAAGCGTATTTCAAGAAGACACAGATTTGATAGTAACCGCCATAGGATTGAAACTTCAAAAAGAATTTAATCCAGTCTTAAACCATGAAAGCATTCAAGATAAAACTTACAGGAAAGCTTCAGACATGATTGATGGAATAAGAGCAATTAGGAATACTAAAATTCCTAATCCTTTGGATTTTCCAAATCTGGGAAGCTTTTTTAAAAATCCAATAATGGCCAAAGTAGAGTGCAATAGCAATCATAAACTTAAAGATCTCAAGCATTATGAAATGCCTAATGAAATGATAAAGTTCTCAGCTGGTGAGATGCTTGATAGATTATCTCTAAAAGGAATGAAAATTAGAAATGTAGGTTTATCGACTAAACATGCTTTAGTTCTTACAAGCACCGGTATAGCAGCAGCTAAAGATATCAAGTACGTTGAAGATATTTTGAGAAATATGGTGTTGGAACATTATGGTGTTGAGCTTGAACGTGAACCAATATATTTATGAATATTTCATTATTCTTATCGCTGGCATTTGCTCATTTAGTGGCCGTTACTTCACCTGGTCCTGACTTCTTCTACATAATAAAAAGTAGCTTTGAGAAGGGTTTAAGAAGTTCAGTTATTTCATCAATTGGCATTGGCTTTGGAGTCTTTCTCCATTGTTTATTCGCCATAGTAGGCTTGGATTTCCTCTACCAAAAAATACCTAGTCTTTACACCATAATAGGTACAGTTGGAGCAGGGTACCTCATTTATCTAGGTGTCGGTGGAATATTTGCCGATCCTGAAATTAGGGATTTAGCAATTAAAGAAAAACAAAAAATTAACGTCTGGCAAAGTTTTACTGGTGGCTTAATGGTAAATATTTTTAATGTAAAGGCTTTTATCTTTTTTGTTTCATTATTCAGTGGTGTAGTACTTAATACCTCAACCTTTTTTCAACTTAGTATTTCTATATATTTTTTTATTGCCACAGGAATTTGGTTTGTGGTCTTGAGCTTTATTCTTAACAGAGGTTTTAAGTCATTATTAAATCATTCCGTGCAAAGAGCAATATCAAAAATATCTTCCTGCTTTCTAATAGCTATAGGGTTTGGTTTAGGAGTTTACGTATGGACTTGAGAGAATTAGAAAAAAGTATCTTAACACTTGATGACTATCCAATTGATGATTGGAATCCAAAAATTTGTGAGGGGGTTAAGTTTAGTATAGATTCAGATGCTAACTGGTTTTTCAATGGCTCAAAAATTGACAGGCCTGCAATGGTCAAACTTTTCTCAAAATTGGTTAAATATGAGAATGGACAATATTACGCGGTTACACCCGTTGAAAAAATTCCTATTAAGGTAGAAAAAGAGATATTTTCCATAATTGATTACAAACGAGAAGATAATGATTACTTCTTTCAAACTAATACCGAGGAGTGGGTTAAATTGAGCTCAGAGAATGAGTTAACCGTTGAGATGATAGACAACCAGCCATATCCAAAACTTAAGCTTAAAAACCAAATCTATGGTTTATTGAGTAGAAATGTTTTCTACAAGATTATCGCTGAATCTAAGCAAGACGGAATGTCAATGTATCTTGAATCAGACGGTAAATATTTTTACTTGAATTAATTAGAATGAATGTGGCTACGAGGTTTTTTATCATATAGTACACAAGTGAAAGAAGTTTTATCTCTCACAACATTTCTATCAAACCTACAAAAATCTGAAATATAAAAGATTTGATTTTCGTATGGTGTCGATGTGTAAACTATGACGTTATTTCTTTGGCAGTTTTCAGCAATAAATTCATAAGGTGCATTGTTTTCATCAACATAGCACACGTTGTCCATGTCAGCTTTCGTGAAGAAACTTAAGGGTAAAAGCAATAAAATTAGTCTCATTTGCTTTTTGCTTCAATAAACTCGTCAACCTTTTCTTCAAGAATGTTTAAAGGGATTGAGCCAAAACTGAGAATATGGTCATGAAAATCTTTGATGTCAAAATCGTCTCCTAAAGCTTCTTTAGATTGATCTCTTAATTCCATTATTTTGAGTTGTCCAATTTTGTAGGCTAGAGCTTGGCCAGGCCAGGCAATGTATCTATCGACCTCATTATTAATATCTTGTTCGGTTTTAGCAGTATTTTCTAAGAAGAGATTGACAGCATCTTCTCTAGACCAGTTTTTATAATGCATACCAGTATCTACAACCAATCGTACCGCTCTCCACATATCGTATGTTAATTGACCAAACTTATCGTATGGATCGTCGTATATGCCCATACTTTCTCCAAGCTGTTCACTATAAAGCCCCCAACCCTCCACAAAAGCTGTAATGCTGAGATATTTTCGAAAATTTGGAACATTTTCCATTTCCTGAGCTAATGAAATTTGATGGTGGTGCCCAGGTACTGCTTCATGCACAGATAGCACTGGAATTTCATATTTCGGTCTAACTTCAGGCATATATAAGTTGGCATAGTAATATCCCGGTCTGCCTTTACTTGGTGCGTTGTAATATGCGGTTGTAGTAAATGGTGCTGATTCCATAGGAATTGGAATTACGCCATAAGGTGCTCTAGGGAGTTTATTAAAAAGAGTAGGCATGTAAGCGTCAATTTCTTTAGACATTGCCCTGTAAGCTTGTAAAAGCTCTTCGCCAGTCTCATAGTAGAACCTTGGATCTGTTCTTAAATATTGTAAGAAGGAGTTAAAATCTCCCTCCCAACCAACTTGCTCGATGATGCCTTCCATCTCAGCTCTAATCTTGGCGACTTCTCTTAAACCAATTTCATGTATTTCGTCCGGGGTAAGGTCTGTGGTTGTGTGATATCGAGCTAAATACTCATACCATTCTTTACCATTTGGTACATCGCTGATTCCTATGGTATCTCTTGATTCTGGTAAATACTCATTAACGAGGAAATCGTAAAGTTCTTGATAGGTAGGATTTAACACATTTTGAATGTATTCTTTGACTTCATTCTGTAATGCAAGCGCATCCTCCGAAGATGCGACATCACCTACATTTTTGAAGATCTTGAAGTATGGATGATCTTCAAGGTCTTTCTCGAGCATAGCTCCAATTTGAGCTGAAACACCACGAGTTACTAATTTAGGTTGGGTGTATCCAAGCTCTAAACCTTCTTTATTGATTTCAAGTGAATTTCTTACATTCTGAGTGTAACCTTTCACTCGTTCAAACCAATTCTTATAGCTTTGCAGATCGGTAAAATTTAATCTGTTTCCATACAAATAGTAATCCTGAACGCCACCTCTCTGATTTAAGCGCATGTAATAACCTGGAAATTCTCTACCTTCCAAACTAATTTCATAATCTGACTTTAGCAGTCGGTAATTGAGTTGGTCTTCTTCACTAAGATTATTGGGGTCTATTTGACTTAAGACATCTAAAACATAGCTTTCGTACTCTTTTTCGATAAAGAAATCTTCAATTGAGTTACTGGATACTTTTTCGTCATATCGTTTATCGCCTAAAAGCGAGGCAAAAAGCGGGCTTTTCTCTAAAGAATCTTGCCAATTTTTATCTAAAAATTCTTTAAATTTCTTCTGATCTGGATGTGGTTTCTCTGTAGTAAAGTATTCATAACCTACATTAGTTGCTATACCTACAATGCCAGCAATAAGTACGACGCTTAATAATTGTCCAAATTTCATAGTAGTAATAGATTACTACATATTTGGGTAATTAGGGCCACCACCACCCTCTGGTGAAACCCAATTGATATTTTGCGATGGCTCTTTTATGTCACATGTTTTACAGTGAATGCAGTTTTGAGAATTAATTTGAAATCTTTTCTTCCCATCTTCCTCAACTATTTCATAAACTCCAGCAGGACAATATCTCTGTGCAGGCTCATCATATAATTCAAGGGTTTTAGCTATTGGCAGGTCCGGGTCTTTTAGCACCAGATGACAGGGTTGCTCTTCTTCATGATAAGTATTTGATAGGTACACTGAACTTAGCTTGTCGAAAGTAATCTCGTTGTCATATTTAGGATAATCAATTTTCTTACAATCTTTGGCAAATTTTAACGATTCATGATCAGGGGTGGGATGATTCAATGTGAAGGGCAGATTGCCTCTAAAAATAAATTGATCTATTACATTCATTGCAGCACCTATTAAACCCCCAAATTTATGGAAAAAGGGATTGAAGTTTCTAGATCTGTAAAGTTCTGTGTACAACCAGCTTTTTTTGACTTCTTCATCTAAGCTTTTTGTATCTCCTTCAATATTTGAGACAATTACCTTTGCAGCTTCAATTCCAGATTTCATAGCTGTATGAGATCCTTTAATCTTGGAAAAATTCATAGTACCAGCATTACAACCAATGAGATATCCACCTGGAAACTCCATGCTGGGCAAACTCTGTAATCCCCCTTTTATCAAGGCTCTAGCACCATAAGAAATCCTTCTACCATTCTTTAAGTATTTTTTGATTGCTGGATGTGATTTCCATTTCTGAAATTCATCGTAAGGACTCAAGTAAGGGTTTTTATAATCAAGAGGTATAACAAGTCCCAATAAAATTTGTTTCTTGTCTGTGTGATACATATAAGACCCTCCAGGAGTGTCATCGGGTAGAGGCCAACCATTGGTGTGCATCACTAAGCCTTCTTCATGAAGGTCATTATCAACTTCCCAAATTTCTTTGAAGCCAATACCATAATGTTGAGGATCTTTTCCTTTGTCTAATTCAAATTTTTTAATGAGTTGTTTTCCAAGATGTCCTCTGCAACCTTCAGCAAACACTGTTGCCTCGTTAGCAATTATTTCCATGCCTGGTTGGAATGAGTCTTTTGGATTACCATCAGCATCCACACCCATATCACCTGTAATCACGCCAGCAACTTTGTCGTCCTTGAATATTACCTCGGCAGCAGGAAATCCAGGAAAAATATCAACTCCTAGCGCTTCTGCTTGTTCTGCAAGCCATCTACATAAGTTGCCCAAGCTAAGAATATAATTACCGTGGTTCTGCATTGTTGGCATAACAAAAGATGGTACTGGTAAACTATATTTGTCGTTAATCAGAAACTTAATTGCATCTCTTTTGACTTTTACGTCTAATGGCGCACCTTTCTCTTTCCAGTCAGGAATTAGCTCATCAAGTGCAGTCGTTTCAAAAACGTTACCTGAGAGGATATGACCACCAATTTCTGCACTTTTTTCAAGCAAGCAGATTGATTTCTCTAAATTTTTTTCTTTGAAGGTTTGTGCCAGCTTAATAGCTGTTGCCAGACCAGATGGACCACCGCCAATAATGACAACGTCATAATCCATTGATTCTCTTTCCATATTCTCTACCAAGGTGTTTAATTTTTATCTATTTCCTATATATTACTAACTGACGAAATTTAAATATATGAAAATTCTGATTCCCATTAAAAGAGTAAATGACTACAACGTCAAGGTTAGACCAAATCAAGCTAACACCGATGTTGATCTTAGTAACGTAAAAATGGCAATGAATCCTTTTTGTGAAATAGCTGTCGAGGAAGCCATAAGGTTAAAAGAATCAGGGAAAGCGGAGGAAATAGTTGTTGTCACTATTGGAGATGACAAACATCAAGAACAATTAAGAACTGCTTTAGCGTTGGGAGCTGATAGAGCATTACTAGTTAAAACAGACACAATATTGCAACCGTTAGATGTTGCTAAAATATTAACAAAAGTCTACGAAAAGGAAGCAGCTGATCTCGTCATTATGGGCAAGGTTGGAATTGATGGAGATCATAATCAAACTGGACAAATGTTTGCAGCTTTAACTAACTTGCCACAAGCAACATTTGCTTCAAAAGTTGAGATTGATGGCAATAATGTTCAGGTAACTAGAGAAATAGATGGTGGACTTGAAACTTTGACTGCAGAAATGCCGGCAGTTATTACTACAGATCTTAGACTTAACGAGCCAAGATATGCATCTTTACCAAATATAATGAAAGCTAAAAGAAAACCGCTTGAAGAACTTTCTCTTGGAGAATTAGGTTTAGACGTTGCAACCAAGGTAAACACCATAAAGGTCGAATCACCACCTGAAAGACAAGAAGGTGTCAAAGTTGAAACTGTTGATCAGTTGGTAGATAAATTAAAGAACGAGGCAAAAGTAATATGAAAACTTTAGTTATAGCGGAACATAATAACCAAAACTTATCAGCTGCCACTCTAAGTGTAGTAGATGCAGCCAAAAAGTTAGGCAGAGATATTGATTTACTGGTTGCTAACAATTCGTGTTCAAGTGTTTTAGATGAAGCAAAATCAGTTGAAGGTGTTAGCACTGTACTAGATTTTAGTCACGAGAAATTTGCAAATGAAATTGCAGAAGATATAGCAGCTTGTGTAGTTTCAGTGAAAGATGACTATGATTTTTTCTTAACCAGTTCAAGCACATCTGGTAAGAACAATCTTCCAAGGGTTGCTGCTTTGTTAGATATTCAACAAATTTCTGAAGTCACTGAAATTCTAGATGAAAAAACATTCAAGAAACCAATATATGCAGGATCTTGCATTGCTACCGTCCAATCCACACAAGAAAAAAATGCTCTAACAATTAGAACAACTTCGTTTGAGAAAGCTAGTGGGGCTGGTGGTTCTGCAAATGTAATAACAAAAGATGTGCCTGAAACAGAATCAAGAAAATCTGGTTTTGTAAAAAATGAGCTCACTGTATCGGATAGGCCTGAATTGACATCTGCAGACATTGTAGTATCAGGTGGAAGAGGCATGCAAAATGGGGAGAATTTTGCTTTGTTAGAAGCGGTTGCAACAAAATTAAATGCTGCAGTGGGAGCATCTAGAGCTGCTGTTGATTCTGGTTTTGTACCAAATGATTATCAAGTTGGACAAACTGGAAAATCCGTCGCACCAAACCTCTACATAGCCGTTGGTATATCAGGAGCTATACAACATTTAGCAGGCATGAAAGATTCAAAAACAATTGTTGCTATAAACAAAGATGAGGAAGCACCTATCTTCAAAGTTGCTGATTATGGTCTTGTGGCTGATCTTTTTGAGGCTCTTCCAGATTTAGAATCAAAACTCTAAATAATTGATGCAACAATAAGACCTACAACCGCCAAGAAAACTATCAACACACAAACTAAAGCAATGAGAATTCTCAATGGATTATCTTCAATCATATCCTCAAGATTATCTTTTTTTCCTGTTCCTGAGATAAGAGAAAAATAAGTCATTTAATAATTTCATAGTAAACTTACATATTAATTATGATAAACGTAACTGCAACAGCCGAAGAATATCTCTCTGAGCTTATAAGTAAAAAAGATTTTAAATGCGATATTAGAATTTTTGTGTCGGATCCAGGCACTCCAAGAGCTGAGACGTGTTTGGCTTTCTGTAAAGAAGATGAGTCAGAACCAACGGATCACAAGATAAAATACAAAAATTTTATATTATTCATTGAAGAAAAAAGCCTAGCTTTTCTTGATGACGCTGAAGTAAATTATGATAAAGATAACTTTGGTGGTCAGCTAACAATAAAAGCTCCAAGTTCAAGGGTTCCAAATATTGGAGAAAACGCTACGCTTGAAGAAAAAGTGAACTATATTTTATATGACGAAATAAACCCTCAATTAGCATCTCATGGTGGCAACGTTCACCTTGATTGCATTACTAAAGACAACTACGTTGTTCTTCAATTTGGTGGTGGTTGTCAAGGCTGTGGAATGGTAGATGTCACATTAAAAGAGGGAATTGAAAAAACTCTTCTTGAAAAAATACCAGAACTTAAAGGCGTGAAAGATATAACCGATCACACTGATAACGAAAACGCCTACTATAAATAGTATCAATCTTCAGTTTTTGGATAACTGTAAACACCTACAAGTAATCCTATTTTTGGGTGATCGAAATAGTGAAATTGATCCAGTGAGATTCTTCTTTGTTCATCTAAGATAAATAGTTCAGTTTCAACATTATCCTCTTCTCCATCTTCATTTTTCTTTATTTCAAAATTACCAACCAGAGGCTTCACATTAAATTCAGATTTGCTCATCAAATATGAATTTTTAAGCACATTAGTACCGAGTGCGCATTTAGCATGTATCCTTGGGTATCTCGATTGAAAGACTTTAACAATGCATTGGTTTTCATTTTCAGATACCAAAATAAAAGGCACATTCTCCTCAATATCTAACGGTTGAAACCAGGATTTGTGATTAGTTAATACTAAGTCTTTAATTTGAGATATTCTGCGCATTGTTCCGTTCAATTCATGCTCTTTTCTGTCGATAACTCTATAAAGTTTTGGTGGGTCAATTATTTGATCTTGAAGTAGCTCGTCATCCTCATTGTCATCAAATATCTGTTCAACAAATTCAAAATCAATTTTTACTTGGCCTTCAGCAAGCTCAATGGTGTCCAGATTAATCTCAGGTTCTTTCATTATTTCAAGATCTAGAATTTCGCTGGCAAGTGAATAATTTTTTACTTTTGGAAATGATTCATTTGTCGTTTGATTTTTCCAAACTATTGAAGCAACTTCAACTTTTACGTACTTTATCTCTTCCTCAGGAAAAATTTGTAAAGAGAGGGCTAGAAAAACCGCTATAAACTTGAAAAATAGGCGCATAAAGTTTTTAATACCAATTGAGTTTAATCATAAACTTACTTAGATAATACAAGATTTTATTTAACGAATGGAAGAGGGTAAATTATGGATCTAAATTTTTCGAAAGAAGACTTAGAATTTCGCGATGAAGTAAGAGAGTTCTTGGATAAAGAATATCCAAAACATATCAAAGAAAAAATGAATAATGGAGACGAGCTCTCTAGAGAAGAGGTTGTCGAATGGCATAAAGCTGTGGCTAAGAAAGGCTGGATGGGTCATTCTTGGCCGGTTGAGCATGGTGGTACTGGTTGGGATGCTACTAAGGTATACATATACCTTAGAGAATTAGCCCTGGCAGGATGCCCGACGTTTGTACCGTTTGGTCTGCAAATGGTTGCGCCAGTAATATGGACATTTGGTTCAGAAGAGCAAAAAAAGAAATTTTTACCTAGAATCTTAAATTTTGATGATTGGTGGTGCCAAGGTTACTCAGAACCTGGTTCTGGTTCAGATCTTGCCTCACTAAAGTGTAAAGCTGTTCGTGAAGGCGATGAATATGTTCTAAATGGTCAAAAAACATGGACAACGCTCGGTCAACATGCTGACTGGATTTTTGTTCTAGTAAGAACAGATGATTCTGGGAAGAAACAAGAAGGGATCACTTTTATCCTTGTTGATATGAAAACCCCAGGTATTGAAGTTAAACCAATTATTACGCTTGATGGTGATCATGAAGTGAATGAGGTTTGGTTTGATAATGTGAGAGTACCAGCAGAAAATGTCGTTGGAGAGGAAGGTCAAGGCTGGACTTACGCTAAATTCCTCCTATTTCATGAGAGAAGCTCGATTGCAGGAGCACCTAACATGAGGAGAGTGCTTAATAGCTTAAAAATTAGAGCAAAAAATACTTATCACACAGACAAACCTCTATCAGAAGATAAGAATTTTCAATCTAAAGTTGCACAGTTTGAATTAGATCTTGATGCATTGGAAATGACAGAATTAAGAGGCTTGGCCGCTATGAGAGAGGGAAAAAGTCCAGGGGCTGAATCTTCACTTCTAAAGATTAAGGGCACAGAATTGCAGCAAAGACTTTCGACTATTGCAGTCGAAATGGCTGGACATGAAGGCATGCCCTATGGAGGTCCTTATGGATTCTCAGATGTTGAGGTTGCTGCGACAAAATCTGACCAACTTTCTGCACCAAAATATCTTAATTTCAGAAAAGTAACAATCTACGGTGGTACAAATGAAATTCAGAAAAATATCATTGCTAAAGCTGTGCTAGGAATATAAAAAGGGAAGTATGAACTTAAGTTTTACAGATGAGCAAAACCTTTTAAGGGATAGCGTCTCAAAATTCTGTGGTTCAGATTATGATTTTGAAACACGAATGAAAAGTGTAAATTCAGATAGTGGACATAACCCTGAACATTGGAAATTATTTGCTGAGTTAGGGTGGCTTGCAATTCCTTTTTCAGAGGATCTAGGTGGACTTGATGGTGGAGATGTTGATCTAAGCTTAATGTTCGAAGAGTTCGGCAAATCCATTGTTGTTGAGCCATATCTAGCAAATGTAGTACTATCTGGAGGCGTACTTAAACGAAGTGATCTCGAAGAAAAAACTGATCTTATAGAACACCTTATAACAGGTGAAAAGCAGATATCTCTGGCAAATTATGAGCCACAAAAAGGTTTTAATCTTGATAACGTTGATTGTGAAATTTCTGAGGACGGTAGCGTTAATGGATTAAAAACAACAGTCTTAAACGCGCCAAATGCAGATTTTTTCCTAGTATTTGGCAAACACCAAGCAGGCCATGCTTTTGCTCTTGTATCGAAAGATGCAGCCGGTTCCAAAGTCACGTCCTATAAGACTTATGATGGTTTTGTTTCAGGAGATCTACATCTAGAAAATTGTAAAGCTGATGCAGTATTTTCAAAATCGGATGCACTTGATGTATTACATCAAGCAATACTTGAAGGAATTATTTGTGTAAGCTCGGAAGCCATAGGCGCGATGGAAACCTGTTACAAATTAACTATCGAATACACGCAGCAAAGAGAACAATTTGGTCAATCTCTGTCAAAATTTCAGGCACTTCAACACAGAATGGTTGACATGTTTATGGAGACAGAATTTAGTAAATCTTTCCTGTTAAAAGTTCTTGCGACTGATGATGAAAATGAGAGAACTAAACTTATTTATGGTTTAAAAAATCAGATAGCTAAAGCAGGGAAATATGTTGGGGAAGAAGCTGTTCAACTTCATGGTGGAATGGGTGTCACCGAAGAAATGTCAGTAGGTCATTATTTAAAAAGACTGCTGGTAATTACTAACCTATTTGGTAATTCTGACTACTTCCTAGATAAATACATCGAAAGTTAAATTGGTCAAGAGATTCAATCCAGATAAGCGTAGAAGACCTCGGGTCGACGATTATTTTGGTGATTGGAAATGGCGAGAGGCCCTGGCAGAATCAATGGTTCCTATCATTGGTAAACTTTTCCGTAATGGTGTACATCTTTTAATGTATGGCAGACCTCTTATAAATTGCTCAGCAATTGAAATCATGAAGCTTCATAGATTTGTCAGGGAAGCTGAGGGCAATGAGTTAAGCGAACTTGAAACTTATCCAATAATAGAACAGATAGCAAAAATGAAACTCATGCCATGTGAGATTGATATTGGTGAAATGGTTGTGCACCTTCTTGAAAATAAAGAATTAGATGCCGAGCATTATGTCAATAAAATGTTGGAGGGCCAACGAAGAACCAAGAGATCTTATCCATTAAGACCAAAGGACGTTGTTCTCTATGGGTTCGGAAGAATCGGTAGATTGCTTACTAGAATATTGGTTTCTGATACGGGAGCAGGTACCAAGTGGCGATTAAGGGCAGTTGTTGTGAGAGAGTCAGATCATGAAGACGATTTGATAAAAAGGGCTAGCTTACTTAGAAATGATAGTGTTCATGGCACATTCCCGGGCACTATCAGAGTAAATAAAAGCAACAATTCCTTGATAGTGAATGGTAATGAAATCTTTATTATTTACTCAAACGATCCTAGAAAAGTAAATTACAAACAATTCGGCATAAAAAAAGCCACTCTTATTGATAACACAGGTGCTTGGACTGATGAAGAGGGCTTGAACCAACATATCAAAAACCCTTCTGTGGAGAGAGCAATCCTGACTGCACCAGCAAAAGGCAAAATAAAAAACATTGTGTACGGTATCAATGATGAAAGACTGAAGGGTGATGAAAAAATCGTTGGAGCAGCTTCTTGTACAACTAATGCAATAACTCCACCTCTTAAACTTATTGATGAAGGATTTAAAATACAAAGTGGTCATATCGAAACCATTCACGCTTACACAAATGATCAAAATTTAGTAGATAATTACCACAAATCTGATAGAAGGGGCAGGGGTGCAGCATTGAACCTCGTAATAACAGATACTGGAGCAGCTAAAGCCGTCTCTGACGTCATTCCAGAACTTAAGGGCAAATTAACAGCAAATGCTATTAGAGTTCCTATTCCAAATGTAAGTTTGGCAATAATGAACCTAAATTTGAAAAAAAGCGTTGGAGTTGAAGAGCTTAACGACTTATTTAAGCAAGCTGCATTTCATTCAAACCTAAGAACAATAATCGACTATTCAAACTCGATTGACGGTGTTTCTTCTGACTTTTACAGCAATGAATTTGCTTGTGTATATGATGCACAAGCAACAATTAGTAATTTTAACTGTGTAACTATTTACGTCTGGTACGATAACGAGTATGGTTACTCCAGACAAGTTGTAAGGCTTTTGAAAAAAGTTCTTGGTGTTAATTTAATTAGATACCCAAAACAGTAAATGAAAAAAATTAAAATGAAAGGGGGCCTGGACGTACCTCTTCACGGCTCTGTAAAAAACAATAATCTTGATACGATCTACACTAAGTTTTCAGCAGTTCTTGCGGACGATTACTTTGGTTTAAAACCAAAAATTCTTGTTCGAGAGGGAGATCATGTTTTAAAAGGTGCTCCATTATTAGAAGATAAAACTAATCCTGGATTCACTGTCAATTCTCCAGTAAACGGAGTAATTCATGAAATAAATCGTGGCGAAAAAAGGGCCTTAGTTTCAATAGTTATAAATAAAACAAATGACGATTCTGTAGCATTTGATCAAAGTAATAATAAGCTTGAAAATTTGAGAAATGCTAGCTTATGGGATAGTTTTAGAGAAAGGCCTTTTAACAGAGTTCCAAACATTAATACTAGGCCTGATTTTCTATTTATTAATGCCTGCAAAGCCGATGGTTTAGAAGCTAGCCCTAATCAAATATTAGAAGTTGAAGCTGAAAATTTTCTTGCAGGAATAAAATTTCTTGTAGATGCATTAGGTTGTGAAATAAACCTATGTTCATATTCAAATATTTACATTGGCGAATTAGATGTAAACCAATACGTTGTTGAAGGTAAATATCCTGCAGGCAATAGTTCAATTCATATTCAAAATATTAAGCCTCTAACAAAAAATACCAAAACATGGACAATTAACTGGCAAGATGTTGTGAGAATAGGAAACTCGGTAAAAAGTGGAAATTTTTGTTTTGACAAATATGTGAGTATTTGTGGTCCAGCATGTGAAGAACCAAAGATTGTAAAAACAAATCTTGGAGCCAATATGGAAGAACTGACAGCCGGTATTCTATCTACTAATTTAAGAAAAGTATCGGGAAGTTTGCTTTATGGAAGAAGTGGTGACAGTTATTCAGATTATTTAACTAGATACTCGAATCAGATATCTCTAGTTTCTGATGAAAGGAAAGCAACATTTTTTAATTGGCTGCAACCTGGTTTAGAAAATCACAGTAATTCAAATGTTTTTTTATCAAGCTTTTTGAAACCTGAAAAGTTTAATTTTGATACCAATATTAATGGTGGTTATAGAGCAATTGTGCCAATCGGTGTATTCGACGAGGTTAATCCATATGAAATTGATTCAACCCTTTTTCTAAAATCTTTGGCAATAGGCGATTTAGTAGCTTTAAGAGAATTAGGAATCTTTGATCTATCGGATGAAGATATGGGCATTTTTTCTTATGTTTGCCCTAGTAAATATGATTATGTGGCACTATTTAATGATTGTATGGAAATGATTTGGAAAGAAGAAACATCATGAAATTTTTAGAGAAATTCTTTGACAAAAATAGACCCTCGAAGGACAACAATTACTTTTACCTTTTTGAAGTGATACAGAACTTCTTTTTTTCATCAAAGGTTGCAACAACTGGCAAAACTCATATAAGGGATAAATTAGATATTCAAAGGGTTATGGTCGTTGTTTGGCTTGCGACATTTCCAGCAATGTTTTGGGGCATGTACAACATGGGCTTTTGGGGTCTCGATTACATGCAAAGAGGAGGATTTGATTCTACGGGGGACTGGCATAATGGTCTTATACAAATCGTTGGCACAGATCCTGGGAATCACTTACATAGGTTTTGGTTTGGCTTGGTATATTTTGTTCCAATATATTTGACTGTCTTTATAGTTGGTATTGCATGTGAGGCAATCTTTGCGACCATCAGAAGGCATGAAATTAATGAAGGTGCGTTCGTGTCAACTGTTTTGTTTTCTCTAAGCTGTCCTCCAGATATACCTCTTTGGCAGGCAGCAACAGGTATAGCTTTTGGAATAGTTGTAGGTAAAGAATTTTTTGGTGGAACAGGAAAAAACTTTCTTAACCCAGCCCTAACAGGGAGAGCGTTTATATATTTTGCTTACCCTACAGAACTTTCTGGTGACATGGTGTGGGTATCGTCTCTAGTTGATAATGGCGCAATAGACGGCTATTCAGGAGCTACTGCATTAGGAATTGGTGCTCAGGAAGGCATTTCGGGCATACAAGCAAACTTCACATGGTCTCAAACATTCTTGGGGCAAATGCCGGGCTCCATTGGTGAAACCTCTACCTTGTTAATTCTTTTAGCCGGGGCGTATATGGTTTACGCAAAAATAGCTTCCTGGAGGATCATACTTGCTACCTTAATTGGTATGATTCTTATGAGTAGTTTTTTAAATCTTGTTGGATCAGAAACAAACGCTATGTTCACTGTTCCATGGTGGTGGCATCTTACAATTGGTAGCTTTGCTTTTGGATTAGTATTTATGGCAACAGAGCCTGTATCTGCTGCTAATACTAATATGGGCAGATGGGTATATGGATTCTCGATAGGAATCTTGGTAATACTCATTAGAGTCATAAATCCTGCCTTTCCAGAAGGAATGATGTTGGCCATACTTTTCGCTAATTTGCTTGCTCCAGCAATTGACTATTGTGTGACCTCATATAATACAAGCAGAAGAATGGAGAGATACAATTCATGAATAAGTTAATCATTCCACTTGTAGCCTGTATTGCTTGTGCAATCATTGTGTCAGTTACTGCTGTATCTGTGAGGCCTGAACAAAACTTAAATATAGAGAATGAGAAAAAAATTAAAATTCTTGCTGCAGCAGGAATTGAAACCGATAAGGTTGATGAAGAATTTTCGCGAATTAAAACAGTATTCGTTGATTTTGAAACGGACAAACTAGTAACAATTGATCCGGCTTATGATCATATTAAAGCAGCATCAAACCCAAATTTATCAACGGTTATTCCTAAAGCAGACGATATTGCTGTGTTAAAACGAAGGGAAAACATTGGAACAATCTACGTTTGGGTTGATGAAAAAAATGCGATAGAAAAATTAGTATTACCAATAAGAGGATATGGTTTATGGGGCACTTTATATGGATATTTGTCTTTAGATTCAGATTTAAATACTGTGCGCGGTATTGAATACTACGACCACAAAGAAACACCTGGATTAGGGGGAGAGGTCGATAATCCCAATTGGAAATCTGACTGGTATGGTAAAAGGATTTATAACGATGATGGA
Source organism: uncultured SAR86 cluster bacterium (assembly GCA_902585315.1). Lineage (GTDB taxonomy): Bacteria > Pseudomonadota > Gammaproteobacteria > Magnimaribacterales > TMED112 > TMED112. Next base: position 66,015 of record CACIDC010000003.1, on the reverse strand, counting down.
AGCGTTGCTCTATATGTAACCAAAGGAGCTTCCTCAACAGACTATGAAATCGATGGAATATCAGGAGCGACTTTAACTACCAATGGTGTATCTAACATGATCAAATATTGGCTTGGAGATAATGGATATGGGCCAATTATTAAAAACTTGAATGAGGAAATTGAGAAGATATGAAGGCTATACCTGCTAAAGAAACAAGAAAGCTTTTATTTACACCTATAATTGAAAATAATCCTATAGCACTTCAAATCTTGGGAATATGTTCTGCTTTAGCAGTAACCGTAAAAATGGATGTAACTTTGATAATGTGCATAGCATTAACGTCTGTTATAACGCTCTCAAACTTTTTTATCTCTTTAATTAGACACTACATACCAGATAGCATAAGAATAATCGTACAAATGACTATCATCTCTTCCTTAGTCATTATCGTTGACGAGTTGCTAAAGGCTTATGCCTATGAAGCTAGTAAGGAATTATCGGTGTTTGTTGGCCTTATCATCACAAATTGTATTGTAATGGGAAGAGCTGAAGCATATGCCATGAAAAACCCGCCAATTAAAAGTATGTTGGATGGTTTTGGTAATGGTTTAGGTTATAGCTTTGTATTGCTTGTTGTGGCTACTGTAAGAGAAATTTTTGGTAATGGTACATTCTTTGGTGTACAAGTAATGCCAGACAGCTATCAGGTAAATAATTTTTTATTATTACCACCAAGCTCATTCATTATTATTGGAATAATGATTTGGGTGATTAGATCTTTTAGTAAAAGTCAGGTTGAAGAGGATGAAAATCCACTCAAAGCTCATACATTTAAACCATTAACGGTAAAGAAAGAGGTGCAAAGTGGCTGACTTATTAAGTTTGTTTGTTAGAACAGTATTTATTGAAAATATAGCACTGTCACTGTTTTTAGGCATGTGTACATTCTTTGCAATTTCGAAACAAGTAAAAGCTGCATTTGGTTTAGGTATAGCAGTCATTGTTGTCTTAACCATTACTGTCCCTTTGAATAATTTAATTTATAACTTTGTTTTGAAAGAAGGTGCATTATCGTGGGCAGGATTAGAAAATACCAATTTACAATTTGTCGGGCTGATAACATACATTGGTGTTATAGCTGCAGCTGTGCAAATACTTGAGATGTTCTTGGATAAGTATGTTCCAGCTCTTTATAACGCCCTTGGTATATTTTTGCCATTAATCACAGTAAACTGCGCAATTTTGGGAGCATCTTTATTTATGATTGAAAAGAACTATAACTTCTCTGAGAGTGTAGTTTATGGTTTCGGTGCTGGATTTGGATGGGCTTTAGCAATTGTGCTCTTGGCAGGAATCAGAGAAAAGTTAAAATATAGTGATATACCAGAGGGGTTAAGAGGACTAGGTATAACTTTTATAATAGTTGGTTTAATGAGTTTTGGTTTTATGTCATTTGGAGGGATTCTGCTCTAATGGATATTTATTTAGGAATTTTATCTTTCACATTGATTGTTGCTATTCTTGTGGCATTTGTAATGTTTGCAAGATCGCAATTAGTTTCAACAGGAGAAGTGACAATTGAAATAAATGGTGATCCTGAAAAAAGCATTTCTGTCCCAGCTGGTGGAAAGCTTCTTAGTACTCTGGCATCAAAAAATATCTACTTAGCATCAGCATGCGGTGGAGGTGGCACCTGTGCTGAATGCAAGTGTCAGGTTACAGATGGTGGTGGTTCAATTTTGTCGACCGAACAATCACATTTCAACTATAAACAACAAACAGATAACTGGCGTTTGTCTTGCCAGGTTGCTGTCAAAAGCGATATGAAAATTCAAATACCAGAAGAAGTTTTTGGAGTTAAAGAATGGGAGTGTGAAGTAGTTTCAAATGATAATGTTGCTACTTTTATAAAAGAACTAGTTCTTAAATTGCCAGAAGGCGAAAACGTAAAATTTAGAGCAGGTGGTTACGTACAGTTGGAAGCTCCTGCCTTTGAAGCAATAAACTACAAAGATTTCGATATTGCAGAGGAATATCATGAAGATTGGGATAGATTCAAAATTTGGGATAATGTGGCAACCAATCCGGAGCCACTAATAAGAGCTTACTCCATGGCTAATTTTCCACTCGAAGAAGGGGTGCTAAAATTTAACATTAGAGTGGCATCTCCACCACCGGGTACAGACTTTCCTCCTGGTGTTATGTCTTCTTATGTCTTCAGTCTGAAACCGGGCGACAAAGTCAGAGTATTTGGTCCTTTTGGAGAATTTTTTGCGAGAGAAACAGAGAATGAAATGGTCTTCATTGGTGGTGGTGCAGGTATGGCCCCAATGAGGTCACATATCTTTGATCAGTTAATTAGACTGAATTCCAATAGGAAAATTTCCTACTGGTACGGTGCACGAAGTATGAAAGAAATTTTTTACAAAGAGGATTTTGAAAAACTTGCAGAAGAGCACGAAAATTTTTCCTTCCACATAGCTCTATCGGATGCATTGCCAGAGGATAATTGGGAAGGGTTAACAGGTTTTATTCACCAAGTCACACAAGATGAGTACTTAGCTAAACATGATGCTCCTGAGGATTGTGAATATTATCTTTGTGGTCCGCCAATCATGAATTCTAGCTGTATTAAAATGCTAACAGACCTTGGCGTTGAACCAGAAAATATAATGCTTGATGACTTTGGTGGCTAGAACATTAAGTTTTCTTATCTTATTGTTAGTAACAAGCTGCTCTGCTCCAATAATGCAAAATTTTGGAGGAGAAATTTACGGCACCACTTATTCAATAAAAATAGCTGAAAATAAAAGTTACAGTTTTTTGGATACTCAGATTAAGGCAGAATTAAACAGAATTGACTATGTCTTTTCAACTTATAAAAACACATCTGAAATTTCACTAATAAACGAAGACCCTAGCAGGGTTTGGTCTGACGAATTTAGAAATTTATTTAATTTATCCAATGAGATAAGCAACCTAAGTGAAGGTGCGTTTTCACCAAATGATGCCAATGGTTTTGATTTTTCTGCGATCGGAAAAGGATATGCAATCGATAAAATTGCTGAACTTATCGAGAAAAATGGCGTAAACAACTATTTCATTGAAATTGGTGGTGAGATTAGAGCAAAAGGGCTGAAATTTAGCGACGAATGGATTTTTGGTATAGAACAACCATCAGATAGTAAAAAAAGCCCTTATATTGCGTTTAATGTCCCCTCAAAAGGTATTTCAATAGCAACTTCAGGAGAATACCGTGAACCAAATCACATTTGGGGGAAGGGTCCAAGAGATTTAATATCTGTAACAGTGGCGTCAAGTGATGCTGCGTCAGCAGATGCCTGGGCAACAGCTTTATACGTTCTCGGTAAAGAAAAAGGGTTAGATATTGCAGAGAAGAATAACTTAGGAGTATTTTTCATAACGAATAGTGGTGATTCCATTCAATCAACCAATTGGAGTATGATATCCCTATGATTAACACCATTTTAGCTTTTCTAGTAGTTGCCTTATCAATTTGTGGGATGGCTATAGGTTTGATTGTTAAAAATAAGCCTCTAAGCCCAAGTTGTGGTGGGGTGTACCTATCAAAGGGTGAGACTTGCCAAGTTTGTGGCAAAGTCAAAGATTAAAGCTTATCAATAATACCAAGATTGATAGTCATCTTCCTCGGATAATTTGCGCCCAGTTGCGAAACTACTGGCATTATAATCTTCATACATTTCTCCTTCAGGATAAATAATGTTTGATGCTTGTTCTCCAGCACTCCCAGAAAAACCAAATCCGTAACCAAAGGAACCCCCAAAATTTACAGGACAAACAAAATATGGCTCATTGAATGTGGAAAATTGCCATGGTTCAAACAAATTCGGTAATTCGCCTGTAGATGTTTGATCGTCCTCAAGACTTGAAAAAAAACCATTTCCGTCATTGATAAATAAGACACCACCATTCTTCCAATATGGGTAAGTCTGATCTTCTTGAGTTGGAGCATTTGTATTCCATTGTGAGATGCCATTACGTACGTTTGCTTGAAAATCAAAGATATCTAAATCCCCATCACTATCATAATCTAGAAGATAAGTATGTCCCTCCGGATGGCCATTATAATCATTCCTCAAGTTCACAATCCTTTCACTAGTTTCGTCAATTAGGGACTCGCCATTTTGATTAATTAGTATTTGTAAATCTCTATCAATGTAGTAGGGGTCTAGCTTGCCTTGTGATATGACAATATCTGGAAAACCATCTCCGTTAATATCTCCAACATCAAGGGCATCATTTTTGTTAACTTGACCTAAAGTACCAACAGGAAAATGAATAATATCTTCTTTTAAAAGATTGCCATTATTGTTAATTAAAATAAAACCATTATTACGGCTTTCATCATAAAACTCAGATTGACTATTCCAGCAATCTGAGTAGCAAAGCACGATAACATCATCGTCACCGTCATTATCAAAATCAACCACCTTGCCGCCTCGTGAAGATGTCCACTGATTTGGTTTTATAGGGTCATCATCATTTGTAAATCTAGTCCAAGGTACAAATCCAGCTCCCTCTTGATTTAATAAAACCAATGGAAAAGCACCACGCTCTCCACCTGCTACGGCCATGGTAACAAGGTCTTTCCAACCATCGTTGTTGATATCTGCAGCTACAAATAAATCAACACCAGCGAGAGCTAGTACTTCTTCAGTAAATTCCCCCCTGTCCCTTGTTATTCGTGGAAAATCGATGAGGCTGGTTTGGTCGGAGTATTTTCCTGTTTCAGCATCACTCATTAATATTAAAATTCCATCATCGATTGTTTCATATAACAGAGGCCCACCACCTCCTGAGCCAGTAAGAATATCGTCTAGACCATCATTATTAAGATCTGCCAGAAATACATCTTTGTAGCTATGTATTCGATAATAATCATTATTTGACATTAGAGATAAGCCGCTTTTAAAAAAGCCATTTCCATCATTAACCATTAGGTGAACTCGTGGACGTCTTTCAGGGTTAGCTTTATCCTCATCGGGCGAAGTTGGTTGTGCTTGCCAACCGCTAGTGGATTGTGCAACTATGTCAGGATATTCATCACCGTTAAGATCTGCATTTCTGCAAGTTAGAATTTGATCACCATACCAACCAGGAGGAAATTCAATTACCTCACCATTAGCAGATCCAGGATAGGTATAACCCCCGTGTTTTCTCAAAGAAAAGGTTGCTTCAACTGGAGTGTTAAAGAGGGTATTTAAATTATTCTCTACATAAATTATTGAACCATCACTCTTTACATATTTTCCAGTTGCAATTGATGGTGCTGGGGTAGGGGACGGTGTTGGTGCTGGGGTAGGTGCTGGAGTAGGCGTTGGTGTTGGTACTGGTGTTGGTGCAGAGGATTCGCCACCTCCACCACAAGCCGACAGTAAAAAAATTATAAAAAAGGAAACAAATTTTTTCATATCTGTCTTTTTAATATACATGAAAAAGCCGCTACTAAAAGCGGCTTTATTATAAAAATAATTGATACTAATTATTTTTTGGGTTTGATTCTGGCTGATAATCGTAATAATTTTCAAGTGGAATCATCATGTGCACATAAGGCGTACCACTGTACATGACATATGGGGCACCAGTTGTATAATCAGTCGATAATCCGTCTAGAGAAGAAGGATCTTTGGGCATCAACATCATGTGCGGTCCAGATTCAATATAATGTTCATGACCAGCATCTTTCTGCCCATCTGTACCAAGAGTAAAGTTATCTACTCCTAGATCACCATGTAGCATCCAAATCCAACCGTCAGCCTCAAGTTTTGGGACCTCATTAGCCTTATAAGCTGTTGCCCATGCTACTGCATTCTTGTCAGAACATGCAGGTGCTGCATGGTGGGCACTTGGAAAACCACCTTCTGGCATTGGCATGAAAGACTCGCATGTCCAGCCGTTTGTTCCTTCTTTTAATACGCTACCGTCTACACCGATGACTGTTGCATAGTCGGCAATGAAATCAGGTGCTGCACTTGAAAAAGCTTTTATTTGCCATTTGACAGAGTAACCATCTTTTTTTGCTTTCATCGCACCATGATCTTCAGCAAATAGCGAACCAGCAATAAAAACAAAAGTTAAAACTAAATTTTTGAAATTCAACATATTTTCTCCTAAAAGTTTTACTTTAAAATAACTTGGAAAAACTGCAAGTTAAGAAAGAGATTTTTTCTAAAACTGATCCTCTTCTGTAGAACCTCGTAATGCTGAAGTTGAACTTTCTTCTCCTTGAATACAGTTATTTACAGCATCGAAATATCCAGTGCCAACTTCTTGTTGGTGGGATACAAATGTATAGCCTTTATCAGCATCAGCAAATTCTTGCTCCTGTAGTTTTACATAGGCTGACATGCCATCAGTTACATATTCTTTCGATAAACTGAACATACTGTGCCACATAGAATGTATTCCAGCTAGTGTAATGAATTGAAATTTATAACCCATTGCTCCAAGTTCTTTTTGGAATTTAGCAATGGTCTGTTCATCAAGATTCTTTTTCCAGTTGAAGGAAGGAGAACAGTTATAAGCCAACATGATTTCTGGGTGGTCTTTCTTGATCGCTTCAGCAAAAGTTTTAGCTTGTTCAAGATCAGGCTTTGAGGTTTCACACCATACAAGATCAGAGTAGGGCGCATATGCAAGCCCTCTAGCAATTGCTTGATCTAATCCAGCATTACTTCTAAAGAAACCTTCAGAAGTTCTCTCACCTGTTAAAAAAGGCTTATCCAGTGGATCAATATCTGAAGTAACTAAGTCAGCAGCGTCGGCGTCTGTCCTTGCTACTAATATTGTAGGTGTCCCAGATACATCTGCTGCCAATCTTGCTGCAATAAGTTTTTGAACAGCCTCTTGAGTAGGTACTAAAACTTTTCCTCCTAAATGTCCGCATTTTTTGACACTTGCTAATTGATCTTCAAAATGCACTCCTGCTGCACCAGCCGCAATCATTTTTTTCATTAATTCAAATGCATTTAAGTTTCCACCAAAGCCGGCTTCCGCATCAGCAATGATGGGCGCAAAATAGTCCACTTTTGGTTTTCCATTGGTATTCATCCATTCTATTTGGTCTGCTCTTCGAAATGCATTATTTATTCTGGATATAACTTTTGGTACAGAATCTACAGGATAAAGCGATTGATCAGGATACATTGTTCCAGCCGAGTTATTATCAGCAGCAACTTGCCATCCTGACAAATAAATAGCTTTAACTCCTGCTTTGACTTGCTGAACAGCTTGACCACCAGTCAACGCGCCCAAGCAATTAATGTATTCCTCTGTAAATAGATAGTTCCAAAGCTTTTCTGCTCCTTTTCTAGCTAATGTACATTCTGGTTGTAGAGAACCTCTCAACTTAACAACTTCTTCAGCTGTGTATGGTCTTTTAACGTGCTTCCATCTTGGATTTTCAGCCCAATCTTTTTCTAATGCCGCGACCTGGTCACTTAAATTCATTTATATACTCCTGTATGCGGGCAGTGTGAGAAAATCAGTTAATTCGTCGCTCAACACCAAGTCTTTTAATAGCGACTTAGCTTCAACGAACTTACCTGAGTTCAAAGAGTCTTGCCCAACCTCTTCTAGGACAACATTGTATTCTTCATCTAATAGTTTTTCAAATGTGTCTTTGGTGGACATTAATCCAGTATCTAGCTCGACATTGTGTTTAACCAATTGCCATAATGAGCTTCTAGAAATTTCGGCTGTTGCAGCATCTTCCATTAAACCATAGATCGGCACACAACCCACTCCTCTAAGCCAAGCCTCGATGTAACGCAATGTAACTCTTATGTTGGTTCGGAAGCATTCTTCAGTAAAACTGCCTTCACAAGGCTCAATTAAGTCTTTTTGGGTTATTTGATCGTCTTCACGGAGAATATGAAGCTGATTTGTGCTATCGATTTCAAAAGCGTTTGTAAAAACATTATTAGCTATATCTGCCAATCCAGGGTGAGCGATCCATGTGCCATCATGTCCATTCTCTGTTTCGAGAGTTTTATCACTAAGAACTTTTTCAGTAACAATGGCATTTTCTTCTGGATCTTTTGAAGGAATAAAAGCTGCCATACCTCCCATAGCAAAAGCGCCTCTTCTATGGCACGTCTTAATCAAAAGGCGAGAGTAAGCATTAAGAAAAGGTTGAGCCATGCCGACTTGATATCTATCCGGAAGCAGCCTGTCGCTATGGTTTTGAAAAGTTTTTATATAACTAAAAATGTAATCCCATCTTCCACAATTTAATCCGACAATGTGGTCTTTAAGTTCAAAAAGAATTTCGTCCATTTCAAAGACTGCAGGTAAAGTTTCAATTAAACAAGTAACCCTCACTGTCCCTCTGGGTAAATTTAACTGATCCTCTGCATAATCAATGACCTCATTCCAAAGCCGTGCCTCAAGATGTGTTTGTAGTTTTGGAATATAAAAATATGGTCCTGAACCTCTATTGACTAGTTCTTTCGCGTTATGAAAAAGATAATAACCAAAATCACACAAACAACCGTGAGGGTTCACACCATTAATCTCAATACCTTTCTCTTTTAAATGTAATCCTCTAACCCTACACATCAACGTAGCTGTTTCGTCATTGAGAGCATATTTCTTTCCATTTGAAGGATTTTCAAACGTAATAGTTCTTCTTATCGCGTCGTATAGATTTTTTTGGCCGTTAGCAACGTTATCCCATGTTGGACTCAATGAGTCCTCAAAATCTGCCATGAAGACTTTCACATCAGCATTTAGGGCATTTATTATCATCTTTCTATCAACAGGTCCGGTAATTTCAACTCTTCTATCTAGCAGGTCGGCTGGAATATCTCTTACTTTCCACTCACTCGTTCTAACTTCTTTTGTTTCATCCAGGAAATCCGGCAAGTCACCGGCATTGAATTTTGCTTGTTTCTTCAAACGTTCCTCAAGCAAATCCTCAATCCTAGAACTAAATTTGCTGTGCAAATCTTGAACAAATTTGTTTGCTTCATCTGTGAAAATAATTTCGGTATTTTCGGGGTTTTTATTTTTAAATTTCATCATCTTTCTCTGCTAATTCACTGGCAATACCTAGGTATTCCCTAGGGGTTAGTCTTTTTAGTATCTCCTTATAATCTTCATTTTCTATGAGGTCTTCAACTGCTTTTAAATAGATATCTTTATCCATTTTCATTCCTCTTGATAATTTTTTTACTTGATCGTAACCGTCTTTTTTTCCTTCAAGTCTCAAAAAACTTTGTAGAGCTTCCGCCAGTAATTCATACCTTTCATCAAGATCTTTTGAAATTTCCAAGGTATTGGCTTCAAGTTTTGATAAGCCCGTAAGGGTTGAAGAAACTGCAATCTCTAAATATCCATATCCAGTTCCGATATTTCTCAATACAGTAGAATCAGATAAATCTCTTTGTAATCTTGAGACTGTCAACTTGTGTGTTAAGTGATTTAAAATTGCATTCGAAAGGCCAAGATTTCCCTCAGCATTTTCAAAATCAATCGGGTTGATCTTGTGAGGCATAGTTGATGAACCGACCTCATTATTTTTCATTTTGAGTGAGAAATAATCAAAAGCAATATAGCTCCAAATATCCTGAGTTAAATCAAGCATAATATTGTTTATTCTTTGGATGTTTTGAAATAGATCAGCCATATAGTCGTGCGGTTCTATTTGTGTAGCTACCTTCGTAAGCTCAACACCCAAATTACTCAAGAAATCTTTGGAATGATTCACCCAATCTTCCTCAGGGTAAGCTAGCAGGTGTGGATTATAATTGGCAGTAGCACCACCCCATTTTGCATAAAACTTCTTTTTACTTAAAGAACTTTTTTCTTTCTTTAATCTAGTTGCAAAAACATTCAATTCTTTACCTAAAGTAGTGGGGGAGGCAGGCTGCCCATGGGTTCTAGCTAACATTGCAACTTCTTTGTTTTTTTCAACCAAATCCTCAAGAGCTGAAATAATTTGTTCGATCCACTCTATAAGCACAAAATGTGCATTTTTAAGTATTAATGCGTAACTCAAGCTATTTACGTCCTCAGATGTTAAAAAAATATGAACTAAACTTTGGATTTCCTCAGATTCTTCAAATTGTTCTGCAACAGCAAGTTCAACCGCCTTTACGTCGTGATTTGTTACATTTTCAATTTCTTTTACTCTCTCAATTAAGGTTTCTGAAACATTTTTGTCTAATGCATTGATTTTTTTCTTTGTCTGTTCTGATAGTAGTTCAGGCTTAAAATGAGTTAAAAAATAGTTGAGCCATTGAATTTCAACTCTAATCCTCTCCTTTATAAGAGCATGCTCAGAAAATATTTCGCGAGTTTGTTTGGTTTTATTTTGATATCTTCCGTCTAATGGAGACAAATTTTTAAGACTGTCATTCATAGACTTCGTAATTATACCCTCGATTTTCTGCCCAGTTAAAATAATTTTCTGAAATTCTCTCTTTAATTACTGCACCACCTAAACATACTTCGCCCTGATATATAACTGCTGACTGTCCAGGAGTAACAGCCGAAATGGGTTCAGAAAAGTTAATTTTATAACCTTGTTTAGTTTGAATTATTTTTGCTGAGACAGGCTCAGATTGATATCTAATTTGAACTTCACAGTCTGATTCGCTAATTAATTTTTCATTTATCCAGTGCATTTCGTCTAGATAACAACCTTCACTAAATAAAAGATCATTATCTGCTCCTTGTACTACAACAAGTTGATTTGAATTTTGATCTTTGTGAGCAACATACCAAGATGCCTGTTCTCTCCCTTTTACGCCTCCAATACCAATCCCTTGTCTTTGCCCAAGAGTGAAATACATCAACCCTTCATGACTACCTAATTTTGTTCCGTTCTCATCAACTATTTCACCAGGGTTCTTGCCGAGAAAATTTGAGATGAAATCGTTGTAATTATTCTTACCAATAAAACATATTCCAACGGAATCTTTTTTATTGGCATTAATTAAATTGTTATCTCTAGCAATAGATCGAACCTGTTCTTTTGAAAGCTCACCAAGAGGAAATAAAGCCCTATTGAGATCAATCCCACTTACTTGATGCAAAAAATAAGACTGGTCTTTAGATTTATCTAAACCCCTCATTAATTGAATATTATCGCCAGCGCACTCAATCCTTGCATAGTGGCCAGTAGCAATATAGTCAGCCCCAGTATCTAAGCAATAATCTAAAAAAGCGCCAAATTTAATTTCTTTATTGCAGAGAATGTCTGGGTTTGGTGTTAAACCAGCATTGTGATCTGACAAGAATTTTGCAAATACTTTATCCCAATAATCCGCTGAGAAATTTGCTTGATGCAGAGGTATACCTATTTGATCACAGACCTTTTCAGCATCCATAAAATCCTCTTCAGATGTACATTCTATGTTTGGTGCGTTGTTGGTCCAATTCTTCATAAAAATGCCTTGAACGTCGTATCCAGCTGATTTAAGAAGCAACGCAGTAACAGAAGAATCTACTCCTCCAGAAATGCCAACTATTACCTTTTTTTGTTTTCCCATACTTTATTGCTGATAGAGTCTTAATATTTAATGTAAATGTAAGTATAATCAAGCCAAATTTTAGCTATGTCATCATCAAAAATTAAAGTTCCTTCCAAAGGCGAAAAGATTTCTTACAAAAATAATCAATTAGTTGTACCGGATAATCCAATTATTCCATTCATCGAAGGAGACGGTATTGGCGTAGATATTACGCCAGTGATGATTGACGTTGTAAATGCTGCAGTGAAATCCGCCTACAAGGGAAAAAGAGAAATAAGTTGGATGGAAATTTATTGTGGTGAAAAAGCAGTCAAGGTCTATGGGGATGACGAGTGGATGCCTCAAGAGACTCTTGATGCTTGCAAAGAATACAACGTTTCAATTAAAGGACCGCTTACAACTCCGGTTGGAGGAGGAATAAGATCTCTTAATGTAGCAATCAGACAAAAGTTAGATTTATATGTTTGTCTTAGACCTGTAAAGTATTTTGCAGGTACTCCTAGCCCTGTAAAACGACCAGATCTAGTAGATATGGTCATATTTAGAGAGAACTCTGAGGATATTTATGCTGGAGTAGAATTCGAAGCAAATACAGAAGAAGCAAATAAACTGATCGATATTTTGGGTAAGGATTTTGGAGTTGAGAAAATTCGGTTCACAGAAAACTGTGGAATTGGAATTAAACCTATATCATCTGAAGGCAGCAAAAGATTAATAAGAAAATCTTTTGAGTATGCAATTCAAAATGATCGAGACTCAGTTTCTTTGATTCATAAGGGAAATATTCAGAAATTTACTGAAGGTGCTTTTAGAGACTGGGGGTATGAATTAGCTAGGGATGAATTTGGTGGGAAACCACTAGATGGTGGACCTTGGCATATTTTCAAAAACCCAAACAACGGTAAAGATATTATTGTCAAAGACGTTATTTGTGACGCATTTCTTCAACAAATTTTGCATAGACCAGCTGAATACGATGTTTTAGCTTCTCCAAACTTAAATGGCGATTACATCTCTGATGCTTTAGCAGCTCAAGTTGGAGGGATAGGAATTGCACCCGGAGCTAATTTAGGAGATACCACGGCTGTCTTCGAGGCCACACATGGAACTGCACCCAAATACGCAGGCCAAGATAAAGTTAATCCAGGATCGCTTATTTTATCCGCTGAAATGATGCTTAGACATATGGGTTGGGTTGAAGCAGCTGATTTAATCATTAATGCTATGGAAAAAACAATTCAGAAGAAAAAAGTTACATATGATTTTGCACGTTTAATTGATGACGCAAAAGAGGTAAGCTGCTCTGAGTTTGGTAGACTATTAATCAAGAAATTTGATTAAGATAAATGGCACAAGATGATTTTTCTACTGGAACAGTAGAGTTAGAAGAAGCAGAAGTTAAAATAGACAGACCTCCCTTATTTACAGTGGTAATCTTCAATGATGATTTCACACCTATGGAGTTTGTTGTGTATGTTATTCAAAAATTTTTTGGATACGATCATGCGAAATCTACAGAAATCATGCTCGAAATACACAGTAAGGGCAGAGGGTTTTGTGGTGCATTTTCTCAAGAAATAGCCGAAACAAAATCACAACAAATCAATCAATTTTCTAAAGAAAATGAACATCCTTTGAAATCAGATATTGAAGAATTAGGAAAAGATTAGATATAGTAATTATATGCTTTCAAAAGACTTAGAAAATACACTTAATTCATTGTTCAAAGAATGCTCTGATAATAACGACGAATTCGTTACTATAGAACACCTCCTTCTTGTTTTAACCAAAGAAGATTCTTCAAGGAGAGTTTTTGATCATCTGTCTATCGATATTGAAAGCCTGCAGAAAGAAATCAAAGAATATATTAAAAAAAATGTGCCAAAATCTGTTGAGAAGAAAGAAATTCAACCTACTCTAGCTTTTCAAAGAGTCTTACAAAGAGCAATTTTTCATGTTCAATCAAGTGGCAAATCTGAAGTGAATGGTGAGAACTTACTAGCAGCATTGTTTTCTGAAAAAGAAAGTTATGCAGTTTATATGCTGAGCAGAAGAAACATATCAAGACTTGATGTAGTTGAGTACATATCTCATGGTAAGAATACTGCTGTTGAGACCGAAGAAAGTGTTGAAGAAGCTCCAAAAGAAAAAGAATCTCATCCTGAGTTTTTAACAAATCTGAATAACCTAGCCAAAGATGGAGAGATTGATCCATTGATTGGAAGGACCGACACTTTAGCAAGATTGTTTCAAGTTTTGGGTAGAAGGCGAAAGAATAATCCAATTTTGGTTGGTGAATCTGGAGTGGGCAAAACTGCAATAGCAGAGGGTCTTGCTAAAGCCATAGCGGATGGCAAAGCACCAGAAATTTTTAATGAATATCAAGTTATGTCCCTCGATGTAGGAAGCCTTGTTGCCGGAACAAAGTACAGAGGAGATTTTGAAAAGAAAATGAAGTCTATGATGGATTATTTAAAAAAATCAGAAAAAATAATTCTATTCGTTGACGAGATACATACAATTATCGGTGCCGGTTCTGCTTCAGGAGGTGCTTTAGATGCATCGAACCTTTTGAAACCTGCATTAGCAAGAGGAGATATAAAATGTATTGGGGCCACCACTTACAAAGAGTATCGACAAATCTTTGAAAGAAATAACTCGTTATCAAGAAGATTTCAAAAAGTGCAGATTGAAGAACCATCAATTGATCAAGCTGTTGAAATCCTTGAAGGCTTGAAAAATAAGTTTGAGGAGTATCATGGCATAACTTACTCAAAAGAAGCGCTTAAATCAGCTGTAGAGCTCTCGAATAAGTATTTACAAGACTCAAAACTTCCTGATAAGGCAATTGATTTGATAGATGAAGCTGGCTCTCAGAAAAAACTATCAAAAACTAAAGGAAAAACTATCAGAAAATCAGATATTGAAGCCCTCATATCCAAGATTACAAAAATACCTACAATGCAGCTGAATGCCTCTAGCAAAGAGAACTTAAACAGCCTCGAAGGAAACTTAAAATCTGTAATTTTTGGTCAAGACCATGCAATAAATGACGTAGTTTCAGCTGTGAAAACCTCAAAAGCAGGCATTGGTAATGATGAAAAGCCGATCTGCTCTTTCTTATTCACAGGACCTACAGGTGTTGGTAAAACAGAACTTACCAAACAATTAGCTTTTTTCCTTGGCATTGAGTTTATTAGACTTGATATGTCGGAATTCATGGAAAAACACAGTATTTCAAAGCTAATAGGATCGCCTCCAGGTTATGTGGGTTATGAGCAAGGTGGTTATTTGACAGAGGAAGTAAACAAAAAACCGCACTCTGTTTTGTTGCTTGATGAAATTGAAAAGGCTCACCCTGATATCTTTAATATATTGCTTCAAATCCTTGACTATGGAAACTTGGCAGATAGCAATGGTCGAAGTATAAACTTTAAAAATACCATCATTGTCATGACCTCAAATACAGGTGCTGTTGAGGCAGATGGTGAGTCAGTAGGCTTTATAGAGCAGGGGACCGAAGATAAGTTTGAAAAGGCAGTTTCAAAAGCATTTACACCTGAGTTTAGAAACAGACTTGATGGGATTATAAATTTCAACAACCTCTCGAATCAAAACTTAGAATCAGTAGTTGAAAAATTGATTATTGATGTTGAAGCAAAATTGAATGAAAAGGGTATAGATATTGATTTTGACAGTGATGTTGTGAAGTTAATTTTAGAGCAGGGTTATGATTCAAAATTAGGTGCAAGACCCCTATCAAGAGCAGTAGATAAGCTCGTGAAAAAGCCTATCTCAGCAATGTTGATTGAGGATAAAATCAAAAGAGGAAGTTCAGTTAAACTCTCAGTAAAAGACGAAAAAATAGTAGTCAAAGCCTCAAATTCAAAAGAGAAAATTACTTAGATCTAAAAGTAATACGACCTTTTGAAAGGTCATAAGGGGATATCTCAACGGTAACAGAATCTCCATTAAGAATACGTATATAATTCTTTCTCATACGACCAGAAATATGTGCAGTGATGACATGATCATTTTCTAATTTCACCCTAAAAACAGTGTTTGGAAGAACTTCTATTACAGTTCCTTGCATTTCAATCGTATCTTTTCCTGCCATTGAGGCTATTTTACTGACTTATTGAGAAAAGTCACATTTATTTTTAGCTAAGTTAAAATGGTATTAGTAAAATGCAAAACATAGAATTAGAAGATCTCAAAAGTCTTACAAATAGTGATTTAGGCGAGGTTTATGATCTTAACCAAAGTCTTACACCAAAATTAGGTTCCTTACTTAATACCCAACATTTAGAAAGACTCATCGAAATGAGTGATTGTTCCAAAGCCCTTAAAATAAAAGGGAAAATTGCTGCTTTCATGATATGTTTTAGGGAAAATACTCCATATGAATCAAGAAACTATCATTACTTCAATGAAAAACATGACCAATTTCTCTACGTAGACAGAATAGGTGTGCTAAAAGGTCTTGAAAATAACGGTTTAGGTACGATTTTATATAAATACATAATTGAAAATTTCGGCAAAAACTTAAAATTATGCGCGGAAATCAATATAAAACCAATGAATAAAGCATCTATTTTATTTCATGAGAAGCATGATTTTAAAAGGGTTTCAGAGAAATTATTAAATGAAAATTATAAAGTAGTTTATATGGAGAGAAATGCAAATTGAAGCAAAAAGAAATATCAATAAAAGCAAGGATGAAGTTTTAACAGAAATACGCAAAAGCGGTAATTTAGAAAATTATCATCCATTTTGTTCTGAAAATAAAACAGATAAATGGCCAGGAATTGGATCTATAGACTATGTGAAGTACCTAAATGGTCTTAAATATCGCAGAGAGTTTATAAAATGGGATGATACAGGCTATGTACTGAATATCGGTGTAAAGAAAAAATTAGCACAAGTAGAATGGCTAGTTGAAGGAAACGATAATAGTTCATCACTAAAAATTAGAGTTTCTCCTGTACTGCCTTATAAAAATCCAATTATTAAGTTCTTTTTATGGCATTTCTACGTCAAATACATGTTAAAAACATACCTAGAGAATGTTGTAGGAGGTTTTTCCGAATATATTGATACTAAGACCAGGGTAGAAAAGAATAAATTCGGAAAACATGCATGGTATTCATAATATCTCATATATTATGTTAAATAAATTTAATCTTCTAAATTACTAAATCTCTATATCCCTCATAAGTAAAGACTTTAAGGTTACACAATTAGGCTTTTATTTTACCTTATTAATTTAACATAATATATATTATGCGTAGTTAAATATGTAGTAAAATATGTTGAGAATTAAGGTGCAAAAAAATTTTAAATGCCCTATTCTTAGAATTGTAATTTTTTATTTTTATGGAAATTTATTTTTTGAGTATGACAATTTTGACTTTAATGTCTTTTTACCTTGCTCAATCATTGAGGTCAGCAATAAATAACGGACAAACTGTCAGAAATATAGCGAAGTTATTCTGTTCTATATTCTGTATTTTTGTAGCATCACTATTTATGTATGCTCACCTCTCATTAAATTTTATATCCAGTACAATTATCTATACATTTCATATATTTATAGTTATTTTTCAAATGGCTATGATTTGGTTCCCAAAACCAGACTAATTTCCCTTATTTCTCACCTCTGTAAGCGTTTTTGTGTCATGTATGACGAACTCATACCTTAAAAATATAAAATTTGCTTTATATGCGATATTTAAGCTCTATCTGGGATTTTTTGTATTAATATCTATTTATAGTTTTTTATTAAGGATTTTTTATGTGCAAACGTTTTTTATTTTTATCTGCCCTACTTTTAACTAGTTTTGTATTTTCTGAACCACTTATGAAACCTACCTCACTTTCTAAGGATTTGTATGATGTCGAAATTCTTGATGGTAATTACATCGAGAATATCTCTCATCCTGATGAATTTTTAGATTTTGAATACGGTACAAGAGTGGCCAGTCCTGCACAGATAGAAAAAGCTGTTCTTAACTACGCAAGACAATCAGACCGTATAAAAGTCGTAGAGTATGGTAAAACTCATGAAGGTAGGTCTTTATATGCAGTTTTCATCTCATCTCCTTATAACATAGACAACCTTGATAAATTTAAAAAATCTTTAGCTGAATTGTCAGATGCAAGAAAAACTAACGACAATAAGGCAAGATCTATAATTAATTCATTGCCTGCAGTAGCATGGATGGCGTATTCAATTCATGGAAATGAAACATCAGGAGCTGATGCAGCATTAGGGATAATTTATCATCTTTTAGCAAGCCAAGATCAAGATGTAGTAAACATGCTCGAAGATATGGTTGTAATTGTCGACCCAATGATGAATCCTGATGGTCGAGATAGATTTGTAAAATCGCTAGAACAATATAGAGGTACAGCCCCTAATTATGATGATCAAGCGCTATTACATACTGGTGATTGGCCATATGCTAGAACAAATCACTATTATTTTGATCTAAACAGAGACTGGTTCTATCTCACCCAACCTGAAACACAAGGCAGAGTGCCTTTAATCAATGAATGGAGACCTCAAATTTTGGTTGATGGTCATGAAATGGGTGCTCAGGATACTTTTATGACCGGCCCTCCAAGAGAACCAATTAACGCAAATATTGATAGAGATTTGATTAAATGGGGAAATATTTTTGCCGATGACCAAGCAAGAGCATTTGATGACAACAATTGGCGTTTTTACACTGGAGAATGGCATGAGGACCTCTATCCTGGATACTCTTTCTACATTCAATTTAGAGGAAGCTTAGGGATATTATATGAACAATCAAGAATGTCAGAAGATGGTGTAAGAAGACCTGAAGGCACTATTCAATCATACAAAGAATCTGTTCATCATCAGTTTATAAGCACAATTGCCAACCTCAAAACTCTTCAAAAACACTCTAAGGCAATGTATCAAGATTTTTGGGAAGGCAGAAAATACAATGTCTCAAAAAATAGTGAATACGCGAATCAATCATTTGTGATACTACCAACAAACAATAATGGAAGGTTAAATACTTTAGCTGAAAAACTCAAAGCCCAGGATATTGAAGTTTATATTAGTACCTCCCCTATTCAAACTAAGTCTGCCCTTAAACAGACCGGAGATTCGATAGAAAACTTCACAATCCCCTCAGGAAGTATGATTATCCCAAACCTTCAACCGGAAGCACCATTGATAGCTGCAATTCTTGAGTTTGATGCTGAGATTATTGAATCAGTACTTGAAGAAGAAAGAAGACAAACTTTAAAAAATAGTTCATCCATAATGTACGATACAACGGCATTTAATTTGACCATGATGTACGGACTTGATGCTGTAACTGTGCCAGAAAATATTCAAAAAAATATAAAGAAATGGAAACCTATAAAAGCAGAAATAAATGTGGATAAAGATGCTCTCATGTGGGCAGTTAACGGCCACGACGATCGTTCAGTTGCTTTTGCAGCAAGATTAATGGAACTTGGGGTTGAAGTAAGAATTATTGATAAAAATGCGGTTTTATCTGAACAATCTTTGCCACGTGGAAGTGTAGTAGTCATTGGTATGGATAACCCTAATTATCAAGATTTAAGCTCTGTTATTAGTTCAGTTGCATCAGGATTAAACTTATCTGTTCTGTCGATATCTTCAGGCTTTGGAGCAGAAGAATTGCCGGACTGGGGTGGCAGACACTTCAGACTATTAGAGCGGCCACAAATAGCGCTTATGGGCCATCAAGATTTTAGTTCCTACGATGTTGGTGTTAGTTGGTGGTCACTTGACCATCATCTTGGGATAAGACATAGCATGGTCAATGGCTCTTCATTGAATTATGGCGACTTAAGAAGGTATAACACAATTATTATGCCAAGCGGTTATCAAAACCTCTCAAATTCCGAAATGAATAGTTTAAAAGAATGGATCAGACAAGGAGGTACACTGATCGCACACAATGCCAGCTCTAGGAGCTTAAGCTATGAAAATGGGATTGGTTCTGTAAGACAAGTATCAGGCACTTTTGATAAAAGTGAGGAATACAATATGGATTTGCAAAGAGAATTTGGAGCCTTAAATATTGAGATTGATATGGAGGAGACCAATAAAAATAGAGTAGATTATGATGTTGAGTATCCTTGGGAAGGAAGCTCAAATAAATACAGTAAAGCTCAACTTGAAAAAAGAGATGAGTGGCAATCACTCTTTATGCCATCAGGTGCTTTTGTTGCTGGAAGAATAGATGATGAACATTGGCTAACCTTTGGAACTACAGATACCCTTCCCGTCTTATATTCTAATCTCCCTGTGCTCATGACTGGAGGCAATTCAGAAGCAGCAGTTCGTATAGGTGAAATAGTACAGAGTGATGAAGAAACCTATAGAACAATTAACTGGTCAGATATGCCACCAAATAAGGATTTAAATGTGAGGATGAGTGGTCTTGTTTGGCCAGAAGCTTCACAAAGAATAGCGAATTCAGCGTATTTGACTAGAGAACGAATAGGCCGAGGACAAGTTATTTTATTTGCAGGGGAACCAAACTTTAGAGGCGCAGCTTTAGGTACTAACAGATTATGGCTTAATGCGGTTGTTTATGGTTCAGGGCTGGGAACCTCAGCCAGAATAGAACCATAATTCAGGCAAAACTTTAAGTTTCAAGGAATTTTATAATTTCTTTTGCAGCATCTCTGCCATGAGCAATCGCATGAACAGCCAAACTTGAACCTATTATCATGTCACCACCAGCAAAAAATTTAGGATTTGACGTTTGATATTTGTAATTTTTATTATCGAGTGAGATAAGACCTCTGTCTGAAACTTTTATGTTATTTTCAGCAATAAAACTTTGTGGGTCCGCCTCGTATCCGAAGGCAATTACGAGTTTATCAACATCAAGAATTTTCTCAGAATTTTTTATTAAAACTGGTTTTCTTCTTCCAGAGCCATCAGCTTTACCTAATTTAGTCTTGCCTATTTTGAGTTGTCTTACTGTTCCATTTCCAATGATTTCAAGTGGTTGAGAATTGAATAAAAACTCTACTCCCTCTTCCATAGCATGCTTAATTTCTTTTACTGATCCAGGCATATTTTCTTTATCCCTTCTGTACACACAATATACGCTTTTAGCTTGCTGTCTAATTGCGGTTCTCACACAATCCATAGCAGTATCTCCACCACCCAAAACCACAACTTTTTTATCTCTAAAATCGATATTTTCAGCATCTTCTTCAGACATTAAATATTCGGTATTTTTAATTAAATAAGGAAGTGCTTCTACTACACCATCTTTACTTAGACCATTTATATTGCCTTTTATTGATTCATATGTACCGAGCCCTAAAAATATTGCATCACTATTTTTTTCAATTTCATTCATTCTTTTTTCATCCACTTCAAAATTAAGCACAAACTCAACCCCCAATTCTTCAAGAATTTCTCGACGTTTAATGACTATGTTTTTTTCCAATTTAAACTCAGGAATACCATAAGTTAAAAGCCCTCCTATTTGCGAATACCTATCATAAACGATACATTTGACTCCCCTTCTTATTAAATTTTCAGCACATGCAAGTCCTGCTGGTCCAGCACCAATAATTGAAACAGTTTTTTTTGAGGAGCTTTCTACCAGTTTTTTTGGTTTCCAGCCCTCAGATAATGCTTTATCCGTAATATATTTTTCAATTTGACCGATCGTTACTGCCTCATATCCAGTATTTAACGTACAAGCACCCTCACATAATTTTTCCTGCGGACAAATCCTGCCACATATTTCTGGAAAAGAATTTGTCTCATGGCACAGATCAGCTGCTTCATGAATTGAGCCTATTTGAGCTAATTTAAGCCAATCAGGTATGTAATTATGAAGTGGGCATTTCCACTCGCAATATGGATTTCCGCAGTCCAAACACCTGCTTGATTGCTCTTTAACAGATTCAAGGTTTTGTGTTTGATAAATTTCTCCAAATTCAATTTTTCTTACTTTGATTGATTTCGTTTCAGGTTCAATTCGTTTTATGTCTATGAATTCAAAATTTGATGACATTAGGCAGCATCCTCTCGTGTTTTTCGAATAATTCTAGATAGGTTTTCAGCATATGGAGTTACTATCCAAAAGAGGCTCTGATACTTTTCAAAATCCTCTAAAATTTCATTACCAATGTTGCTGTTAGTCTCTTTTATGAAATTAGCGATTCTATCTTTTAGATAAGACCTATGAGCTTCCATTTCTTGAGAAGTGATTCTATTAAATGAAACTAAATCTTTATTACATTTATCAACAAAGCTTCTATCCTGATCAAAAACATAGGCAAAACCACCAGTCATGCCAGCACCAAAGTTATTTCCAACGGGCCCTAATACTATAACTTCGCCTCCAGTCATATACTCGCAGCAATGATCTCCAGTTCCTTCAATAATTGCTTTTGCCCCTGAATTTCTTACAGCAAACCTCTCACCTGCTACACCTGTAGCATAAAATTCTCCTCCTGTGGCACCAAATAAACATGTGTTCCCCACTAAAACTGGTCTTTCCTGATTAAGATGTTTATTTTTAGTTATTACAATCTTTCCGCCGTTCATACCCTTTCCAACGTAATCATTTGCCAATCCATTTAATTTCAATTCAACACCTTTTGAATTCCAACAACCAAAACTTTGTCCAGCATTTCCTTTAAAATTCAAAATTATTTTTTCTGGAAATCCTTCCCTACCAAATTTTTCCGCTATATCTCCTGCCAAACGAGCACCAACAGATCTTTGAGTATTTTTAATTTCAAAATTAAATGACCCCCCTTTTCCTTTGGCTAAATTAGTTTTTAACTTTTTTGTAATCAAATTATTTAATGATTCATCGCTTAGGGAATTGTTAATTAGATTCTTTTTGAGTTCGTTAGATTGCTTTTTATTTGGTCTGTACCTGTCAAGCAATCTATCAAATCCTAATTTTACAGATTCATCCTTGTAATCTTTTTTAAGTATCATTAAAGAGGTGTCTCCTATTGCATCTTCTAAAGACTTTAAACCTAGTTTTGCTAGCTTTTCTCTGACTTCATGAGCAGTAAACTCAAAGAACTTCTGCACTTTTTCTACTTCTCCTAGAAAATGATCATTAATAATTCTTAGTTGTTGAGTTGCCACACCAGTAGCACAATTATTCAAATGACATATTCTTAAATACTTGCAGCCCATAGCTATCATAGGTGCTGTACCAAAACCAAAAGAATCAGCACCAAATACTGCAGCCTTTATTACATCCTCTGCAGTTTTAAGCCCGCCATCTGTCTGGAGCCTTACATAAGATCTTAAGTTGCTTTGAAGTAGGGTATTTTGAGTTTCATACATTCCTGTTTCCCAAGGTGAACCTGCATGCCTAATAGAAGATATTGGGCTTGCACCAGTCCCTCCATCGTGACCAGATATAGTAATAAAATCTGCATTAGCTTTTACAACACCGGCTGCAACAATACCTACTCCTGGTTCAGAAACAAGCTTTACTGAAACTAATGCTTTTGGGTTTACCTGTTTCAAGTCATAAATTAATTGAGCGAGATCTTCAATTGAATAAATATCATGATGCGGAGGTGGAGAGATTAAAGTTATTCCAGGCTTTGAATATCGTAACTCTGCAATGTAAGAATCAACTTTAGAACCAGGTAATTGGCCGCCCTCTCCAGGCTTTGCACCTTGCGCAATTTTAATTTGAAGAACTTCTGCATTTCTTAAATAATGAGGTGTAACTCCAAATCTACCAGAAGCAACTTGTTTAATTTTTGATTCTAAATTTGTTCCATATCTTTTTGGATCTTCACCTCCCTCACCAGAAT
Source organism: uncultured SAR86 cluster bacterium (assembly GCA_902585315.1). Taxonomy (GTDB): domain Bacteria; phylum Pseudomonadota; class Gammaproteobacteria; order Magnimaribacterales; family TMED112; genus TMED112. The sequence continues at coordinate 42,679 of CACIDC010000003.1, read as the reverse complement.
TTGAACGACAGCCCAATCCGTTCATAGCAGCAGCTAGAGTTTCATGTGCATGTGGAGACATGGACCCTAAGCTCATACCAGCTGAGTCAAACCTTGATAGGATTGACTCTATTGGCTCAACTTCTTCAAGATTTATTGGTTTATTATTTGAGCAAAGCTCAAAATAATCTCTAATAGCTAGGGGTTTTCTTGAATTGACATATGAAGAATAATTTTTAAATTCCTTGAAAGAACCAGATTTAAGGGAATTTTGTAAATTCATAACAACGTCAGGATTGAAAGCATGTTCTTCTCCATTGTGTTTAAATTTGTGTAGGCCTTTTGCAACCCGATCATCACTACCATCAAAAGAAATAGAAAGCATGTTTTTTTTATGCAGATCCTCAAAAGATTCTCCTTTTATTAATGAATCATTTTTGGGAAAACAAAGACTATTTACTTCATCAGAGAACCCAATTACTTCAAACAGACCAGAACCTCTATAACTCGAAACATTCGAAATGCCCATTTTAGACATAATCTTTAAAAGACCTTTATTCAAGCACTTTCTATAAGCGACACACAGCTCATTAGATGTAAGGTCCATAGAATTATTTGAGACTTTTAGTATTGCTTGCAAACCTAGCCATGGATGAACACATGTAGCACCAAAAGCTATAAGACAAGCAATTTGGTGATTATCTCTTGCTGAAGCTGTATTAATTATTAAATTACATTTAGTTCTTAAGTTTTCATTTATAAGTCTGTTGTGTAAAGCAGAAGTTGCTAGAAGTGCTGGTATAACGGGGATTTTGCTACTTGACTGTTTTTCATCCAGAACAACCAAGTTTGTCCCTAATTTTACTGATTTTACAACATCATCAAGAACTCTTAATATTGCTTCTTCTAACCCTTCTAATTCTCTGTATTCAAGTGAGAATCTTTTACAAGGAAACTTTTTATTTTTTAGTAAAAGATTAAATTTTTTGTGAGACAGTATTGGAGAATTAACAACAATTCTATTTGCGTGTTCTGATGTTTCTTCAAATATGTTCAGTTCTGGTCCAATACAAGTTTCCAGTGACATTACTGATTTTTCTCTAAGAGAATCGATTGGGGGATTTGTTACTTGGGCAAATTTTTGTCTGCAATTATCATATAGTGATCTTATTTTTTTACTTATCGGAGATATAGGAGTATCGTCACCCATTGAACCTGTAGGTTCGTTACTTTCCATTGCATAGACTCTTAACATTTCCATTTCTTCTTTGTTCAATAAGAAACTATTGCAGGATTGTTGAAAATATTTTTCAGAAACCTCTCTCATTTCAGGGCCTGAATAAGTATGTAAATTTGCTTCAAGGTGTTTAGAATTTTCCTTCAGCCATTCTCTGTAAGGTTTTGAAGTTGAAAGCTTTTTATCTACTTGATCGTTCATTAGTAATTCTTTGGCGTTTCTATCAAAGAGAATCAATCCTCCTGGTCCAAGTCTTCCAGTTTCAATGCGCTTTAGACCTTTCATTTCATTTGATCCTACTTCAGATGAAACACATATTGTGTTATCGTCAAAATATTCAATTCTGGCTGGTCTTAATCCATTTCTATCAAGAAAACATGACACATAGTTGTTATTTTGAAAGCATATTAATGCAGGCCCATCCCAAGCTTCCATATGCATTGAATTGTACTCGTGAAATGCTTTTTCATCAGGATCCATCAAATCAGTATTTTGCCAAGATGGGGGAATAAGCATTCTTGCTGCCCTTCCGACATTTATGCCTCCTAGAGTGAATAACTCAAGGATATTATCAAGGGAGGAAGAATCAGAGCCTTTTTGATTAATTAGAGGGTAATAATCTTTTAAATCTCCAAGATGCTTTGATTTAAAATTTTGGATTCTGGCTGTTGCCCAATTTCTATTGCCCGAAATTGTATTAATCTCCCCATTATGCGCGATAAGTCTGTATGGTTGTGCTAAGTGCCATTTAGGCGAGGTATTAGTCGAGAATCTAATATGGAAAGTTGAGGATGCTGATTTATGTCTCTCGTCAGCAAGATCAGAATAAAAACTTGAAAATACATCTGGATGAATGAGCCCCTTATATACAATCGTCTTGGCAGAGAAACTTACACAATATAGTTCTTTTTCTGCACAAAAATTATTATCGAGGTATTTTTTTATCTTAAAAAATGATACTTCTAAGTTTTCAGTGTCGTTGTTTTTTTTTGGAGAAATGAAAGCGTGAATTATTCTTGGGCAAGATTTTTTAGCTAATTCTCCAAGTAAATTTCTGTCGACATTAAGTTCCCTTTCAGCTGAAATTTTTAGGTCAAATTTTGAACAAATTTCTGAAAATTTTTTTTTGTAATCAAAATTATCCTGTACCATTAAAACCGCTATAGAAAAATTATTTGGTAATATGAAATTTTGCTCTTCCAGTAGCTTTTTTTGGTAAAATTTTCGGTCAATATCAAGTAGTATTCCGCATCCGTCTGTGGTCACTCCGTCATAACTTAAAGCACCCCTGTGTTTCATGTTGGACAGTGATAAGAGTGCTCTTTTAATTATAGAATGATTGAATTCGTTATTTTTACTGAATAAAACTCCTGTTCCGCACGAATCATGATCTTGAATCTGAATTCTACCTTTCATTAACTCTAATTATACCTTATTCGTTTTTTTCTGTTGACTTTTTCATTACAGGGTATTAATTTGGATAATGTTAATTTATAAATTGTGTTTATAACCCATACTCCATGGGATAAAAGGAGCCCATTTAACATGGGTTAAAAGTTAAACCATCTCCATGGTAAAAAAGGAGCGGAATCGTTCATCCATTACGGACGGAAGTAGGCACCAGCTGAAGGAACGCGCTTGATTTTCTATGAAAGGTTTGACCCTTTTTTTTATATTTCGCATTTTTAAGGAGATGTTTATGAAAAAGGGAATGATGACTTTAGTCATGTTTCTAACTTTACCAATGTTTGCTGAACTATCAGGAAACTTTACTTTTTCGTCAAACTATATTTGGCGAGGAATGACTCAGACTATGGATGACCCTGGCTACAGTGGTGGTTTTGATTACTCACATGAATCAGGCTTTTACGCTGGAACATGGGGATCCAACGTTGCTTTTGGTGGTGCTGGATTAGAGCTTGACACTTATGCTGGTTTCACAGGTGTTTTCGAAGGTGTAATTGATTATGACATAGGGTATATTGACTACGCCTACCCAGGTACTAGCGGTGATTTTGAAGAATTCTATATCTCAGCTTCATATGAAGGCATGGGTTTTTCATACTATGAGCCTCTAGAAGGCGATGCTAATTATATGGAAGCTTTTTATTCTGATGATTACGTAAGTATTTCTTACGGTGACTATAATGGTTATGGCACAAACTTCTTAGTAGCATATGCTTTCCCACTATTTGGATATGATGCTTCTGTAGGCTACAGCGATTTTTCAGCTGAGGAAGGAAGTGAAATGGAAGACGAAGATAGCGTATTCTTTACGCTAGGAGCTTCTTTCTAGAAAATTTGGAGTTAGTCATGGAAGAATTAAGTTATTCGTTAAATACTTTATATATGCTTCTAACTGCTGCATTAGTGATGTGGATGGCTGCAGGATTCACAATGCTTGAAGCAGGGTTAGTAAGAAGAAGAAATACTGCTGAAATAGTAACGAAAAACGTTGGTCTCTATTCAATTTCGTGTTTTATGTTCTTGTTGTGTGGTTATTTGGCCATGTATCCGGGAGATGATTTTGCCGGCGGCTGGATGCCTGCTTTTGACTTTGGTTTTGGTGACACAGTTGCTGATACAGTTGTTGATGGCTATGGGTATGCAGAGTCTGCTGATTTCTTTTTTCAAGTAGTTTTTGTAGCAACAGCTTGTTCGATAGTATCGGGTGCAGTTGCTGAAAGAATGAATCAGTGGCCTTTCTTTGTGCTTGTAGTCTTCATAGCAGCTTTCATTTACCCAGTTCAAGGTTTTTGGAATTGGGGCGGAGGCTTTTTAAAAGTCGATGGCTATTCAGATTTTGCTGGTTCGGGAACAGTTCATCTTGCTGGAGCCGCATGTGCTCTTGCTGCTGCAATGTTTATCGGACCAAGAGTGGGTAAATATGGAAAAGTGACCGGCAAAGCTATGGGTGTATTTCCAGTAGCTAAAACAAATAAACTCTATGGAGCTAATATACCTGTGGCAGCTTTAGGTACTTTTATCCTATGGCTAGGCTGGTTTGGATTCAATGGAGGCTCACAACTTGCAATTAATGGTGTAGAAAATGCAAATGCAGTAGCTCAAATTTTCTTAAATACTAATGCTGCTGCAGGTGGTGGTGCTATGGCCTGTTTAGTTGTATCAAGAGTATTTTTTGGTAAAACAAATATTCTTTATGCATTAAATGGTGCAATATCAGGGTTAGTATCTATTACAGCTGATCCATTATCACCAAGTGGCTATGAGGCAACTCTTATAGGAGCATGCGGAGGATTACTTTGCTACGGATCGCTTGTTGCACTTGAGCAATTCTTTAAGGTGGATGATCCTGTAGGAGCAATATCTGCACACGGAACAGCAGGAATTTTTGGAGTTATGGTTGTGCCATTCACCAATGCTGAAGCAACATTTGGTTCTCAAGCATATGGTGTAATGTGCATAGCTCTCTGGGGTTTTGCATTAACTTATGCATTTTTGTTTTTACTCAATTTTATAGTTCCTGTCAGAGCTTCTGATGCAATTCAGAAAAAAGGACTGGATGCTGAAGAAATTGGTATAGAGGCATACCCAGAATTTTAATTTAGTATGAGCGAGGGAAAAAACTTACTACTCTCATGTTTTTACCCCTATAAACTTTTAGTTTTTTTTCTCGCTCAAACTTAATCTAAATTATAAAAATCCTTTAAGATGGTTTTATGCAAAATAAAATCATCTTTTTTCTTTTATTCCCACTGTTATTTTGTAGTGCTGGTTCACTGCAATTTCACTCAATAGAAGAATTCAAAGAATCTTTTGATATAAGCCAAAATAAAAAAGCTTTCATAGAAGAATATATAAAAGATATTAATTATCTTGATAGTGAGGTTAATTCGATTGTCTCACTTTACGATACGGCAGAAATTTATAAATCCTATGTATACAGTAGAAATAAAGAGTGGCAAGGTATACCAATCTTAATTAAAGATAATATAGATTCGCTGGGATTGGCAAATACTGCTGGCTCCCTCTCAATGCTTGATAATTTCCCTCGTAGAGATGCAAATCTTGTGACTAAATTGAAAAAGTCAGGATTTTTAGTTATCGGAAAGACAAACCTCTCCGAATGGGCAAATTTTAGAGGAAGGAATTCGGTGAGTGGCTGGTCAAGCTATGGCGGGCAAACAAGAAACCCATATAACCTTGACTATAACCCATGTGGTTCAAGTTCTGGCAGCGCTGCTGCAGTAGCATTAGGTTTGGTGCCGGTTTCAATAGGAACAGAAACAAATGGCTCTATAACTTGTCCTGCATCCATTAACGGAGTTGTTGGCATAAAACCAACCGTGGGCTTAGTAAGCAGGCATGGAATAATCCCAATTTCCTCTACACAGGATACAGCTGGACCAATGGCTAGAAACGTCTATGATGCAGCTGTAGTTCTTAAAACAATTTCAGGTAAAGACCCAAAGGATAAAGCCACTAGCAAGATACCTTCGAATTTTGATTTTTCTGGATTAGTAAATTTAAATAGCAATTTTCTTAAAGGAAAGAGAATTGGCCTAATCCTCCCAAGTAATGAAGATTTAGAGATAACTTTTACCCTAACAAATAAGGCAAAAGAGGTTCTTTTGAGGGCAGGCGCTGAAATTGTCCCAATAACTCTAGAACCCTTACCAAACAACTTTTGGTCGTCTGCGCTCTTTATCCTAGAACATGAATTCTTTATCGGACTTAATGATTATTTGAGAAAATCAAAATCGTCCATGAAAAATATGCAATCAATAGTCGATTTTAATAATGCCAATAAAAAAGAAACAATGAGTTTTTATGGGCAAGAATATTTTTTAAGTAGCATTGCAGCAGGCCCTGGGAAAAAAATGGGAGATGAAAATACAGATCAGATCTATCAGGACGCATTAGAAATTGTTGAATTTTCAAGAAGCTATTTAGATAAAATTTTAATTGAAAATAAATTGGATGCTATTGTTGGCTTAACAAGAAATACTGCGTGGAAAATTGATTATCAAAATGGTGATAATTTCGAAAATGGTTGGGGAAATGGTGCACTATCTGCTATTTCTGGATATCCCCATATAACAATACCCTTAGCTCTTGTTGACGGTTTTCCAACGGGGCTTTCATTTATGGGAACTGCTTGGGATGAAGTGAACTTAATTAATCTTGCTTACTCTTTTGAACAAAAAAATAATTTTTTTCCAAAACCAACTATAAGCAAGAATTAATTCTTAACTTAATAACATCTAAACTTAAATTATTAGTAAGATTTATTGATTTTTTTATATCGATTAACTCGTCTAAATTTTTCAGAGAAATTTTTGCTGTAGTGCTAATATTCAACTTTTGGAGATAAATTAAGTAATCGGCAAAGCCAGAAATTTCTTCCCTATCTTTTGACTGAATGTCTCTCTTGCTCAAAAACAAGTCATACTTTTCCATTTTTTTTACGGCCTCAGTAAAAGATAATTCAAGCTCTTTTGGATTCTCAGATAAAAACCCAATTGCAGATCTTGAGAGGTTTTCATTACTCTCAGATAGAAAAACTTTCACTTCTTGAACAGATGGCCGAGGAATTCTTGATATATAAAATCTACTCTTAATAGTCGCTGGGATTGAAGATAAATCATTGGTCGCAATAATTATGTAAGTATCATCACCAGAATCTTCTGCAACCTTTAATAATGAGTTGTAACCATCAATCCTAATATCTTCTCCTCCTTGGATAAAAAGCAATCTCTTGCCAGATGAACTTAAAGATAAAAAATCTTTTGGTGCTCGCAATTCGGCAATAGGTATATTATTTTTTTCTGGGTCTTTTTTTAAAAAATAAAAATTATGAGATGCTATATTTTCCAACTCAAAGTTACTGTAATCTTTACCATCAACATTAGAAATAAAGCTTTTTGCAATTTCTCGAGCAACTGTCTTGATGTCTTGACCGTCAGAACCACAAATTATAGTTTTAGGTTTGATGCTGCCCTGATTTTTTAAAAATTTGTTATTCCATGGCATCATTTATCTTTTCCAAAGTTTTATTTAATATTTCTGTTTTTAATTCCTCTATGCTTTTATTAGCGTCAAGACATACAACTCTACCTGGACTTTTAACAGCTATTTCAAGGTATCCTTGTCTAACTTTTTCAAAAAATTCTAATGACTCACTTTCCATTCTATCCATCTCTCTGTGTGAAATTCTTTCTTTGGACTTTTTTGCTGAAATATCCATATAGAATGTTAAATCTGGAGTCAAAAGTTTAGATTCTTCATGTATATAATCTATAAAATCGGCACTTAAGCCCTTTCCATAACATTGATAAGCTAAAGTTGCATCAGCATATCTATCAGCAATTACAACAAAACCATTATCCAGATTTTTTCTTAAAATATTTTGATCTAAGTGCTTTCTAGATGCGTAAAGCAAAAATGCTTCTGTGATAGGATCAATACACTCATTAGTATCTTCAAGAAAAATTTCTCTTATCCTCTCGCCAAGCAAAGTAGTGCCAGGCTCTCTAAGTTTTTTTACACTGTGACCTAGATCCTTGAGCGAAGATTCTAATAAATTAATTTGTGTGGATTTTCCTGATCCCTCAATGCCTTCGAATGATATAAACACAATATATATTATTTACTGTAAATGTATTTTTTTACAGCTTTATTATGTTCTTCATATGTCTTTGAAAAGATATGAGAACCATCGCCTTTCGCAACAAAATAATAAAAGTCTCCTGGAGAGGATTTTATAGCTGCGTCGATCGCCCCTTTTGATGGGTAACAAATTGGTCCTGGAGGCAATCCTTTATTTTGGTAAGTGTTATAAGGGTTTTCGTCATCTAACACCGCTCTGCCTATTTTCTTTCCATAAGACCCATAAAAACCATACGAGGACGTTGGATCGGCTTGTAGTTTCATATCAATTTTTAACCTTGAAAGAAATACAGAGGCTATTTTCTCTTGCTCTGAGGGCAATACCGCTTCTCTTTCGATTATTGAAGCTAAAATCAAAGCCTCATAAGGTGTTTCGAGGGGATTATCTTTAGATTTTTTAGCCCATGAATCACTCAGATAACGTTTTAGGTACATTCTTGAGTTGCTCAAAACTTTAATTAAATCTTGTTGATCACTGAAAAAATAGGTATCTGGCATTACCAAGGCTTCTTCAGCAAATAAATCTCTAACACTTTGAGGGACATCAAAATTCAGTTTTTCATCCTCAATTATTTTTTCTAGATAATTCAAGTTATCTTTTGCAACAGTACCCTCAATGATTGCTAGTTTAAAAAGCTGGACATCTCCATCCTCAAACCGCTCAATAAGCTCAGAAATTGCAGTGTCTGGATAAATATTATAACGACCAGCTTTAATTATTGGGTCTCGTTTAAAAATATATTTAAACTTTATCCACCACGTATTAGATAAATTATATTCCTCTTCAAGGCTTGATAGAATCCCATAGAGACTGTCCCCTTTTTTTACAATAAAGGTTTGATTCGTATCATTTATGGGTATCTTTTGCAGCAAGGCAAACTGAAGTTTTAAAAAAATTATTATAAAACTTAAAATCAGGATTAAAAAAAAAGACTTCTTAGCTATTTTTTTCGATCCAATCCACGGCACTTTTAATCGTTGTAATATTTTCAGCCTCATCATCTGGGATTTCAAGACCAAATTCTTCCTCAAATGCCATCACTAATTCTACTGTGTCAAGAGAATCTGCTCCAAGATCTTCAACTAAAGAAGAATCAGGTGTTACGTCTTCTTTACTTATCTCTAACTGGTTACACACAATTTCAACAACTTTATCTTGAACTTCGCTCATTATTACTCCTCAGTAAATTTGTAAAACATACATTACTTCATAAATAGCCCGCCATCAACTACTAATGTTTGTCCTGTTATGTAATTAGACTCTTCTGATGCCAAAAAGTTTACTATTGAAGCAACATCATCAACATTGCCTACCCTTTTCAAAGGAATTTTCATTACTAAATCCTCATTAATTAGGCTTTCGGTCATATCAGTTTGAATAAATCCAGGAGCAATGGAATTAACAGTAATATTCCTTGATCCAAGCTCTTTTGCCAGTGATCTTGTAAAAGCATCAACGCCTGCTTTTGATGCAGAATAATTTGTTTGACCAGAATTTCCCATAGAACCTGAAATAGAGCTAATGTTGATTATTCTTCCCCATTTCTTTTTTAACATCCCTTTCACTACTAATTTAGTGATTTTAAATACACTATTTAAATTAGTATCGATAACTTCATTCCAATCATCCTCGGTCATCCTTAAGAAAAGGTTATCTTTAGTAACACCAGCATTATTTATCAAAATATCTGGATCATATTTGTTTACAATATCTTGAAACTTTGAAACTGATTCATCATCACAAACATCCAAATCTGCCAATTTTAAATTTGGATGAGAAATATCAAATTTTTTTATATCTCTAGAGGTAGTTAGCACATGATAACTTTGCTCTAAGAGAGACAGAACAATTCCTTTACCAATCCCTCTATTTCCTCCTGTAACTATTACTTTTTTACTTTCCATATCTTTCCAATAACTCCTTAAATGTATCAATATTATCAAGAGATGAAAACGACCCTCTTACTCTATTTTGTTTAGCTAAACTAGAAAGCACTTTACTAGGTCCTATTTCATAATGCTCCTCTAGACCATATTTTTTCAATCTGTTCATAGAAGAAACCCACTGAACTGGATTGGATATTTGCTCTGCGAGATTGTTGCAAATTTCTTTGGCTGTTAGAGGAATTTTTGCATGTAAATTCTGAATGACTGGAAAGTCAGGCATTTCAAGTTTCATTTCATCAAGCACTAACTTTAATTTTGAAGTAGCAATTCTCATCAAGCTTGAGTGAGATGGCACTGATACTGAAAGATCTATTACTTTTTTAGCGCCTTTCTCTTTAAGTTCATTTTTAACAGACTCTATTTCATCGGTATTTCCTGCAATAACAGTTTGTAACGGGGAGTTCATATTGACAGCTTCAAGAAATTTGGCTTTCTTATCTGAGAGAATTTTTTTTATGTTTTCCACGTCCATTCCTAAGACTGCTGACATTTTAGTTTTGGTATTCCCTTTACCTTCAACCATGAAGGTTGCTCTAAATTTAATGAATCTTAAAGCATCTTTAAGATTTAAGCCTCCAGCACACAAAAAAGCTGAGACTTCACCTAGACTATGTCCAGCAGCAACTTTTGGAAGTGGGCAGTTATGATTTTTCCAAACTTGGAAGAGTGAGTAGCTCATTAACATCAAAAGAGGTTGAGTATAATAAGTATCGTTTAACCTTGTATCTTCTTGAAAAATGATGCTTTTTAGATCTTCTTTGTAAAATTCTTCCGCTATTGATAAATTTTTTTGGAATTCCTCAAATTCCTCGAAATGATTTTCGAACATTCCTGTATATTGAGACCCTTGACCGGGAAATAAGAACGAAAAAGCCATTTAAAATTATTGCTGGGTTTCTTCTTCTGATTCTTTAGATTTCTTTTTGAGATCTTTGATCAATCTACCTTTGTAGAAACCATCAGCAGACATATTGTGTCTTAAATGTCTTTCGCCTGAAACGGGGTCAGTAGATAAAGAGTTTGTGCTCAATGCATCATGTGAGCGCCTCATCCCAACTCTGCTTCTTGTTTTTTTACTTTTTTGTACAGCCATGAAGCAAGCATTTTAAATCTTTTAATACTTCTTGTGAAGCATAAAAAATAATTTAAAATTTTGATAATATCTAAATATGTTAGTTACAACCTCAGAAAATATACCTGGAAAAAAAGTTTTAAGCACTATAGGTTATGTGAAAGGTAGTTCAGCACGAGCCAGACATGCGGTAGCAGATGTATTCGCGAGCCTGAAAAACATAGTTGGGGGAGAAGTAGAAGAGTATTCAAGATTACTTCAGCAAACAAGAGATCAAGCAGTGGAAAGAATGATTGCAGATGCAGAAAAAAAGGGAGCTAATGCGATAATTTGCTTTAGAATTCAAAGCAGCACAATCGCCCAAGGTGCATCAGAAGTTGTTGCCTATGGCACAGGTGTTATTACAGAAAACTTAGATTAATAGGTATCTTCTTCGAGAGGATTTGGTCCAAACCTGTTATCTTCATAACCCCCAGGCCTTAGAAAAGCTAAACAATAAATTATAAAAATTAAGTTGCCGGCTGCGTCTAATCTCACTGCTGAGGGCTCTATAGAAGGAAACAATGCCATCCAAATTCCTGTAAGGCTTGCTAAAAAGTAAGGTGCGACCCAATAGTAACTTGCATCTAAATCCTGTAGTCGTCTTATGGTAACTGACATTGAAGGTATGAAAAAAATTAAAGCCAATATTACTGAAGTTAATTTAGTAGCAGTTCCAAAATTAGTATCTAAAATAAATTCTGTTGCCTGTGTTTCATTTAACGTTGCAACATATTCCCAATCAACGCTGCCAAATGTTGCAAAAGCAACCACAGCACTAACCGCAATAGCAACTAATATTATGAAGAGATTAAAATACCACCACTCTGCTCTACATGCTCTCCCTTTAAATGTAGCGTACTTTTCAATTAATGAAGATTTAATTGCTTGACTGAAATTCATACTTCTCCTTAAAGATAAACATCATATTTAATAGATGCGCCTTTAAATGATATAGCAGGGTCATCTTTAATACCAGATGAAGACCTAAATTCTTTTTTTATAACCATTCTTTTGAATTTAGTTTGGTAAAAATCAATTGATGGATCATCATATTCCGCAAGATAATTAGCTAAAAATTCCATTTGCTTTGATCTCTTTAGTTTTTTGTCTGAATTGAACATTGGATCTATGTAAATAACATCGAAGTGTTCTGCGGATGTTAAAAAAGCACGACTATCCTTATTTATAATTGATATGTTATCTCTAGCATTGTTGAAATATGGCAAATTAGGCAAATTGTTTAATGCCTCCTCAATCAAAATACATAACCCTGTATTCTTTTCCAATAAAGTAATTTTTTGTCCTAGCAATGCAAGAATAAAGGAATCATGCCCCAACCCACCAGTAGCGTCTAAGATATGTTTTTGCACTGATGATTGCCAACCAACTGCTTTTTTTAGTATGGTTTCGCTTTGATGCTGTTTAATCCTCGTATTAAATTTACCTGCAATAAACGAATTTTCTAATTTATTGTTCTCAAAATGTAAAATTGACTTATCACCCATAGAAATAAAAGTTTTTGCAGATTTTGAGTTAATTAATGGAATGTCATATTTTTTTGATAAATTTTTAGCTCTTTTTTTGGAACTAAGATTTAATATTTTTATTCCCTCTATATCAGCCACAACAATGTTATTCCTAAAATCAGCCTGTAGACAATAAATGGCATATAGCCAAGCTTTTTTACTAAGCCAAGAAATAAAGATATTGATAAATAAGATACTATAAATGTTGTTAAAAATGCTATAAAAGTCGTTAAAATGTTTATATCTTCTTTTAAAGTGTTATATTCAGAAAAACTGAAAATTAGAGCTCCAAGTATAGTTGGAATTGATAACATTAGAGAGTATTTTGCAGCTTCAGACTTCTTATAACTCAAAAATAATGAACCAGTGATAGCAGTTCCTGATCTAGATGCACCTGATATCAAGCTAAATGTTTGGAATAAACCAATTACGATTGCATGTTTTGCTGTCATGTCTGAATTTGAGTATTGTTGCTGGCTTGTCTTTTCCGATATATAAAGCAATAAGGCAAAAAAGATGTTCGCATATGCTATTGACGTCAAAGACCACCTGTAATCACCCACACCTTCAACTAACAATGCAATCAACATAATTGGCAAGGTGCTAATAACCAAGAACACGAATATTTTAGAACTATAGAAGCTAAATCTTAAAAATTCATCTCTGAAATAAATAAGGACAGCCATCAAAGTTGCAAAATGTACCGTTATGTCAAAAATAATACCTTGATCAGGCCATCCCAGTACTTTGCTAGGAAGCAATAAGTGTGCTGAGCTTGAAATGGGTAAAAATTCAGTTACAGCTTGAATAATGCTCAGTATGATTATTTGTAGTAAAGATAGTTCCATCATCTACTTTTTACATAGTTTAATTCTTTTATGTAATTTGGATAATTTGATGAAAGTGCTTTATTTTCCGATCCCATAACTAAGTCAAGAATATTTTTTGAGATAACTTCACAATTTAACTCAATCATATTATCAAGTTTTAATTGATCGTTTCTTAAAACTACATAAGCTGCATGCTGCGGGATCTGATCTAGGGTTTCGCAATAATAATCAATATCATTATGTCTATAGAAATAATCGTTCTTACTGCCTTTCATAATTGCAACCTTATTGGGATGATTGTGTTGTAATGCTGCTAAATTAGAAAACGCATAAAACTTCTTATTTATAATCAAGTTTAGAGTATCTAAAAATGTGAAGGCTAGCCTGGCACCTGTATAAGAGCCTGGCCCTGCTGCATAGGCCATTTTTTCAATGTGCTCAAATTCAAATCCAGGCACATTGTCTCTTATTGTAGAGATCTTGTATTCCCAATCATTTCTTTTCTTGATAGATTCTTCTTCAAATTTAAAAAAATACCCCTTTTCATCATAATTCAAAGCCATATAATGCTTATCTGAAGTGAGGTCTATGACAATGCTGTTCAAGTTGAAATGCTTTGGCGAATTGAGTCGGTTACCGCATCAACCGATTTTGATGCATCTATTTCAATGAATTTTAAATCTTTATTTTTGTAAAATTCAAGCAATGGTTCTGTTTCATTGTAATAGACCGACAATCTTTTTTTAATTACTTCAGGATTGTCGTCTTCTCTTTGAATTAATGCTTCACCAGTAACATCGTCAAAACCATCTTTTTTTGGAGGATTATGTAATATGTGATAAGAACGACCAGATGCTAAATGAACTCTTCTTCCAGACATTCTTGAAATGATCTCTTCCTCTTTAATGCTTAAATATAGTACCAAATCTATAGAAATGTTGGCATCATCTAAAGCCTTTCCTTGATCAAGGTTTCTTGGGAATCCATCTAACAAAAACCCATTTGAACAATCATCTTTTTGAATTCTTTCAACAAGCATTTCTATTATGATTTCATTGGGGACAAGAGTACCTGATGAAAGATAGGTTTGAACTTTGCTTGCTAATTTACTTTCTGATCTGCTGACCTCTCTCATCATCGCACCAGTGGAGATGTTTGCCAGACCATAGTCTTTTTGAATGAACTCTGCTTGAGTCCCTTTGCCTGCTCCTGGCATGCCTAAAAGTATTAAATTCATTTCTCTAAAACTACAAAAGACAAAGTATAACTTTCAGTATTAGTGATTGATAGATGATGTTTGATATTCTCTAATTTATCATTTAGGAGCTCTGGTTTACCTAGCTTATTCTTCTGCATTGAGATATCAGGTGGATAGATACCACGAAAACCAGTCCCAAAAGCTTTAACAAGAGCTTCTTTAGCAGCAAACGATGAACACAGAAATTTCAATTTTTCGGAATTTTTTAAATTTAGAAACTTTGATTTTTCATCGGCTGAGAGAATTTTGTTTAAAAATCTGTCGCCATACTTCTCATAAAGTTTTTTCACTCTTGTGTTAGTTACTAAATCAGTTCCTATACCTAAAATCATTTAAAAAATATCCTACTTTTAATGTTCAATTCCTCAAAATAATAATTTATTGTTGACCTATTAATTTCTTTACATACTCGCAAAGAGTCTTTTGAGAATTCTCTTTTATTTATTTCATTCAACATCTTACCATCATATCCATTTTTACTTTTCATAAATCCTGACTGAGGAGAATATTTATAATTACAGCCATTTATTATTTGTTCATTGTTATCGTAATCACTTTGAAAATTTATTTGATAACCCAAAACACACAAAATATCTAACTCAAAATTTCTTAGAGTCTTTTCAATTGAATTATTTTTTTTTAGATTTGCAATGCACTTTTTATACAAATCAAATATTTCAACAGTTTCATCTGCTTGAGCAATAAGATAATTAATTAATTCATTAATATAAAAAGCTGAATATAAATTTTCACTTCCACAGAAATCCTCAAAAACTTCAGAAGGTTCTGCAAGAACGAGTGACTTCAAGTCAGATTTTCCTCGAAAATCAATATTTAAACTTTGGAATGGCTCTAGGTTACCAGAAAGTCTGGAGTTTTTTCTTTTTGCACCTTTTGCAACTGCAGTAATTTTGCCTTTTTTTTCCGTAAGGAATGTTACTATTAGGCTTGTCTCCTTATAAGGTCTCGAGTGGATGACATATGCTTTTTGCAAATTAGAAATCATTAACTTTTGATACCAAAACTTTCTAGACTTATAGGGTTATTAACCCAATTTTTTTGGACCTTACACCATAATCTGAGGAATACTTTCTTGTTCAATTTTTTTTCAAGATCTATCCTTGCAGCAGTGCCTATAGACTTTATTTTGTCTCCGTTTTTTCCTATTACTATGCTTTTTTGGCTTTGTTTAGAAACATAAATGTTTGCATCTATTTCATATTTATCTTTTTTTTCTTTTAATAATTCAATCACAACTGCTGTTTCATAAGGAAGCTCGTCTCCTAACAAACGGATCACCTTTTCTCTGATGGTTTCACTAATTTCAAATGTATTGCTTTGAAATTCTATTTCTTTTGGATAAAAAAACTCATTATTAGGCAAAACCTTTTCAAGCTCTTGCTGAACAAGATCAATACCATCATTATTTTTTGCTGAAATAGGAATAATTGAATAAAAATCTTTTTTGTTAAATGTATTTTCTACAAAGGAAAAGAGGTCTTGTTTGTTTTTTACAAGATCAATTTTATTGATCACAAGAATTTTTTTTGCTTGTGATTCATTTGCCAGATTTAAGCTTTCTTTATCTATTGCATCAAATTTTGTGCCAGAAACCATAAAAATAATCACATCCACATCATGAATGACTTCAGCTGGTTTCTTTCTTAGGACTTTGTTGATAGTTTTTTCACTTTTTTTGTGAATGCCAGGCGTGTCAATAAAAATTATTTGCGTAGTTTTTAGGGTCTTAATGGCATAAATATTAGATCTGGTTGTTTGTGATTTATTTGCAGTAATTGTGACCTTTTTCTCTAAAAATTTATTTAAAAAAGTAGATTTACCAACATTAGTTTTGCCAATTATTGTTACATAACCACATTTAGTCATTATTTAATTTCCCCTGCCCTTTCAAAGTTAGGCCACTCACCTGGTTTCCATGACATCCATATGTAATCTGCCCTACCCCAAATAACATTTTCACTTATATAACCCCATGCACGACTATCGCTAGAATTATCTCTGTTATCTCCGCTCACAAAATACATCCCTTCCGGGATTGTCCAGTTTCCATTTTGCCCTCCTCTTGTCATATGCCTGATTAAATAATCTTTTCCACCATTAGATTCCATTAGCAAATTATTATTTATATTTTGATCAAGCTCTTCCTGAGGCAGTTCAACGCCATTTACGTAGTATTTTTTATTTACATACGTGACTGTGTCTCCACCTTTAGCAATTACTCTCTTCACAAAAGGAACTGTTGGTTTATGCGGCGGAAAGAA
Source organism: uncultured SAR86 cluster bacterium (assembly GCA_902585315.1). Lineage (GTDB taxonomy): Bacteria > Pseudomonadota > Gammaproteobacteria > Magnimaribacterales > TMED112 > TMED112. Next base: position 25,876 of record CACIDC010000003.1, on the reverse strand, counting down.
TACAACAATCTCACCTATTTCTGGACCTTTTGATAACAATTTTTCTCTTCCTGTAAATGGAATTTCTAAACCATATGCATTTCTATTAACAAGAACAAAGTCTCCTATCTCTAAATTGGGGCGCATTGATTCAGATGGTATTTGCCAAGGCTCATAAACATAACCTCTCAAGAAAAAAACCAGAAATATGTTTATAAACCATCCCCTGCTTTCATTAATAATTTCTGTTTTATTGTTGATTAAAGCTACTATCAAAAATATCAAAGAAAATATTGAATAGAAAGCCAGTAAATCACCAATATTCCACTGCTTAACAAAAAGAATACCAATTATCAATACTGACAAAAAGAGACCTATCCTTTGCATATTTCTGTGTAATTTTTCACTAAAATTATTAGAAGACTTCATCCAATACCAATGAACAGCAATTAAACAAATGCACAAATTCAAAAATATAAATGTTGGCAAATTAGAAATTGGCTGAATCAAATTAAAGAATGTATTCATTTCTTATCCGTTGAAAGAAAGCTCAAAAAAGCTTCTTGAGGTAAAGCAACTTTTCCTATTTGTTTCATTTTCTTTTTTCCTGCTTTCTGCTTTTCTAAAAGTTTTTTCTTCCTGGTGACGTCTCCACCATATAGTTTAGCGGTAACATTTTTTCTAAACGCTTTTACACTCTCCCTTGCTATTATTTTACTTCCAAGCATTATTTGAATTGGTATTTCAAACATCTGTCTTGGAATTACTTCACGAAGACGTTTTGCAATTTCTCTGCCTTTTCTTGCAGCTTCAGACTTATGCATAATTGAAGATAATGAGCCTACTACTAATCCATTTATTGCCACATCAACCTTTACTAACTCTGCATTTTGGAATCTATCAAAGACAAAATCTACTGAAGCATATCCCTGACTCTTTGATTTTAAGGTATCAAAGAAATCCATAACAATTTCTGAAAGAGGCATCTCAAAAATAATTGAAACTTGTCCACCTAGATACTGCAAGTCTTTTTGAACTCCTCTTTTTGCCATAGCTAGCTCAATAACATCCCCTACGTATTTATCTGGACATAGTATTGTAGATTTAATAATTGGTTCTCTAATTTCTGCAATTTCGTTAACAGTGGGTAGTTCAGCAGGTGAACTGATTGTAGTCTCTTCACCATTTGTTTTAAGTATTTCATATGCAACGCTTGGTGCTGTTGTTATCAAATCGAGATCATACTCTCTTTCCAGTCTCTCTTTGACCACTTCCATGTGTAATGTGCCCAAAAAACCACACCTAAAACCACTGCCTAATATATCTGAATTTTCTGGTTCAAAAATTAGCGAGGCATCATTCAAATTCAGTTTTTGAAGTGCCTCTCTAAAAGCCTGATAATCGTTTGAGTCAATCGGGAAAAAGGAGGCAAAAACCTGTGGCTTAACTTCTTCAAAGCCATCTAGTTCTTCTGTTTCTGGATTTTTTGCAGATATTAATGTATCTCCTACCGGTACAGATTTTAAATCTTTAACACTTGCAACTAAATAACCAACTTCACCTTCAGATAATTCAGTACAGGGAACTTTTTTGGGAGTAAATTTACCAATTGTATCTGCTGTATATGTTTGTCCAGTTGATTTTACGATAAATTTTTCTCCTTTCTTCAAGGAGCCACTAAAGATTCTTATTAAAGAAATGACTCCTAAAAAATTGTCGTACCAAGAGTCAATAATTAATGCCTGCAAGTTTGCTTCTTTACTTTTTTTGGGAGCAGGAATTTTTTTTGCAATTTGTTTCATCAGCTCATTTAAGTTTGTACCATCCTTAGCGCTCACAGATAGTGCTTCTGATGCATCAATTCCTATGATTTCCTCAATTTCTCTCTTTACGCGCTCTGGTTCAGCTTGAGGTAGGTCAATTTTATTTATTACTGGTATTACTTCTAATCCAAGATCTATTGCTTTATAGCAAGTTGATAATGTTTGTGCTTCAACACCTTGTGAACCGTCAACCACCAGCAGAGCTCCTTCACAAGCTGCTAGAGATCTAGAAACTTCATATGAAAAATCAACATGGCCTGGGGTATCAATCAAATTAAATTGATATTCTCTCTCCTCATCAACATAATTTAAAGCAACAGATTGTGCTTTAATCGTTATTCCTCTTTCTCTTTCAAGTTCAAGGGTATCCAAAACTTGAGATTTCATTTCTCTTTTAGACAGCCCTCCGCAAAATTCTATAATTCTATCCGACAGGGTAGACTTCCCATGGTCAATATGAGCAATGATTGAGAAATTTCTTATCTTATTCAACTGTAACTGCGACAAAAAAGTTGGAACCCTCTCTTGTTCCAAATATCGCTATTTTGTCACCTACAGCAAATGAATCAAGTGCATCTACAAAATCTTCGACATTTGAGATGTCATAAGTTATATTGCTTGACTTGATTTTAGTAATTATATCGCCTCTAAATATTTCCCCAAAAGCAGGAGAATTAGATGTAACTTGGATTACCCTAACACCTAAATTTTCTTCATTTGAATCTTCGTCATTAAGATTTTCAAGTTGTAATCCAAGAGGATAATCAGGCACTTCCGGCTCTCTAGTCTCAGGTTCTGCTTGGTTTAAGGAGGGAAGTTCACCAACCTTTACGTAAAGATTTTTATAATCTCCGTCTCTAAATAGTCGAAGCTTCAAGTTTGTGTTTGGTTTAGTCATTCCAACAGTATGTTGAAGATCCTTAAAGTATATAACTTCTTTTGAGCCAACTTGAACTATCACATCTCCTGGTTTGACACCTCCATTATCAGCTGCACTATCTTTTACAACTGCTCTAACCAATGCTCCTACTGGTTTATCCATTCCAAGCGCCTCTGCTAAATCGCTTGATACTTCACCACCTTGCACACCTAAATAACCTCTTGAGAATTTTCCGTTTTCCTTAAGTTGATCAACAACTTCTAAAGCGATATTAATTGGAATAGCAAAAGCCAATCCTTCATTACCGCCTGATCTAGAAAAAATTTGAGAATTGATGCCAATTACTTCACCGTCTGTATTAAACAATGGGCCCCCAGAATTTCCTCTGTTGACAGCAGCATCGGTTTGTAAGTATGGAACATAGTCTCCAATTCCCTGACCAGAGGTTATTCCTCTACCGGTAGCACTTATAATTCCAAATGTTACAGAAAAGTCGTAGTTGTATGGTGAACCAATTGCAATAACTCCATCCCCCTGCTCTACTTCATCAGAATCACCTATTTCTACAGGATCTAAATCTTCTGATTCAATTTTCAGAAGAGCCAAGTCACTAAGTTCATCCATACCAACGATTTCCGCCTTGAATTCTCTTCTATCTAAAAATTTAACAAGTACTTCATCGGCTCCTTGCACAACATGATAGTTTGTAATCACATAACCATTTCTATCTATGACAAAACCTGATCCTGTGCTGATAGATTCTCTTTCTTGCTGTCTTGGTATGTCCATTTCTGGAAAAGGAAATCCAAATTCTCTAAACAATTCCTCTGGAAAAGAGTTCATGGATCTTTGTGATAACTTTACTTTTCTTACCGATTGAATATTGACTACAGATTCAGACTGATCTTTAACAAGTTCTGAAAAATCAAATTCGTGTGCTTGAACTGTAAACAGTGTCAATAGCAAAGCGTAAAGGAAATTTTTCATAAATTGTTTTAGTTGTTAGCTCTAATAGAATTAAGGATCTTTTTTCCTGATTCAACATCAATATCACCAAATATCGTTATGGTGTGTGCTTGATTACCATGTAAATGTGTCTTTCTGATTAGAATAAAATTTTCTTTCTGATATACACCGTCAGGAAGACCGAAATTCTTGGGTTTATCAACAAAGATGGAAAACTGTTTTTTGTCTGTATTATTAATGAATCTATTTTGTATTTTTCTGTCAGAGTAAAAGCCTCGAGGCAACCAGTTCGGCTGATAAGCTACTGGTACAATGTTTCTTGAATTATCAGGGACATAATGTCTCGATGCAAATTGCAATATTTCATCAGACCTTATGTTTTCTAAAATTTGTTTTGCTTCTGAAGAAGCGATTGTTTGATTTAAAAGCATATTAGCTCTGTTCTCACTATCATTAAAAAGCGCGTTATTCAAAATTGAGTAACTTAATAAAGCACCAACAGAGAATATAGTCATTGGCATGACAACTTTCTGTGTAAATGCAGCCAGTAAATCTTGTAAAGAAAGTTTAGCTAATTTTTCTTTAAAGCCTAATGATTTAAGATTTTCAGAAACTTCACTAAGTTCAAGTAAATTAAAGTATAGGTCTTTCAGTTCCGGTTTTGTTTGCATATCTGCTATGAGAGAATTAACCTCAATAGTCTCAAGTTCTCCATCTACAAAAGCAGAGATTCTGCTGAAATCATAATCTGAAATATTTTTCATAATCTTTCTTTTAAATTCTCCATTAAATATTGTCTTGCTCTAAATATTCTTGACCTGACGGTCCCTACAGGGACTCCGGTAATATTTGCTATTTCATCGTAGTTTTTCGTATCAACTTCACAAAGAATATAAGCGGTTCTTTGTTCCTCAGGCAGTTCATCTAGTAATGATTGTACCGATTCAAAGAGTTCATTATTTTCAATTGTTGATTCGACATTACCTGGGGCTGTTAGTGTGCTTTCAAAATTTTCATCAATTTGATTTTCTCTGGAAGAATTAATTTTTGTTATAGCTAAATTAAAACCAATTCTGTACAGCCATGTGTAAAAACTAGAATTTCCTTTAAAAGTTCCAATTTTTTCCCAAGCTCTTAAGAAAGCTTGTTGAACAATATCTTCAGTTTCATGATAATTTCTTAAAATTTTGAATAAAGAATGGTGTAGCCTTGTTTTAAATGATGTAAAAAGAAGCTCAAAAGCGTTTGAATCTCCCTTTTGTGAGAGTTCGACTAATTGAGGAATACTGTTTTTTTTCATTTTTTTTTCTTAGATTAACAATTCTTTATTAAGTTCATTTAATAAGCAAACTTTTTCAAATTAGGAAATTTCGAGACAAACAATTCTTTCTTTCTGAAAATTAGATCAAATAAATCTTGATCATTCATCTCTAACAATTCAATTAGTTCTGACTTTTCATCTTTATTCATTTTACTAAAATTCTTTAAAAAATTTTTTACGACGAAGGTTGTTTCCTTCATACCTCTTCTTGATTTAAAATTTAATTTTTTAATTAATAGCTCGTTATCCATGGCAAAAATATTTTCTCTTCCAAATTATACTTCGATAATAGTGAAAGGGCCTGATTCTGAAGAATTTCTTCAAGGTCAAATATCTTGTGATCTAACAAAACAACAAGAATACTTTGATGGCTTATTTTGCAATGAAAAGGGTTACATAATTACAAATTCTGTAGTCATCAAAAATGATGGCTTTGTTATTTTATTGAGAGAAGATGTTGCACCTTTGCTTTTGGAAGAGCTTGAGAAATTTTCAAAATTTTATGATTGCGGTATCAACATAGCTCCTCAAGATATATATGGTAAACAATCAAACGATTCATTTAGCAAACATCTAGGAAAAGCAGAGTCAAATTTTGATGAAGTTGATTGGGAAACAGAAACAATGCGTAACTTTTGTTTCGATATTAGTGCTAATTATTCAGGAAAATATCGCCTTAATGAAACTGGCTACATTGCTGAAAAATTTGTTTCATATGAAAAAGGCTGTTACAGAGGCCAAGAGATAATTGCTCGACTAAAGTATTTAGGCAAAACCACAAAAAAAGCCGTAATCTTTTCTGGCTCAATAGAATCCTTGTCAAATATGGATGGAAAAGACATAGGGAAGAAAATTTTTGAAACTAAGCACAAAAGCGATCAACAAACACAGTTTTTTGTTGAAAAATCTGAATACTATTTCAATGGAAATAAAATTATTCCAATTGCCAATCAATGGGATCTGATCCGAGACTAGTTAATAAATTGTTTGTCTTAGAAAAATGATTACAACCAAAAAAACCATTATTAGCTGACAGAGGAGATGGGTGTGCAGCCTCTAAAATAAAATTATCTTCTTGAATAAAAGCCTTTTTTTGTTGTGCGTGTTTTCCCCAAAGCAGAAAAATTATATTTTCCTTTTTTTGAATTTCCTCAATCGCTGCATTTGTGAAATTTTCCCAACCAATATTTGAATGAGATGCTGGCAGCCCTGCACAAACAGAAAGACAAGTATTCAATAATAAAACACCTTGTCTAGACCATGCTGATAGATCACCAATATAGTTTTTTATACCCAGGTCAGATTCAATTTCTCTAAAAATATTGATGAGGGATGGGGGTAATTTATGATTTTTATTTACAGAAAATGCAAGTCCATTTGGAACACCCGGTGTGTGGTATGGGTCTTGACCTATTATTACAACTTTTACTTTATTTAATTCACATAAATCAAAAGCTCTAAAGAAATTTTTTGGTTCTGGTAAAACAATTTTACCTTCAGCATTATCCGAAATGAGATGATCTTTTATCTTTTTAAAATAAGGTTTTTTTGTCTCAAAATTTATAAAACTTTTCCACGTTTCATGGTTGTTCATTTCCATAAAAATAACACATTTTTTTTATCCACAGAAACTGTGGATAACTTTGGGGAAAACTAACATAAAATTTAGTAGATCCCATATACATGAAAGCTTTCATGCGATTGTATAAAAAATATACAATATATCTCTAACCAGTAAAAATGAGGCTTTCAGCAGATACAAAATAAAATGAGTATCAATTAACTCATACTTACCGAAAAATGTCATCGATGCTTATAATTGTGTGAAAATCAATAGTTTAAGTAAAAAAAACAGGTTTTTTTTAGTAACAAAGTCTTGCTTTTGAAACACCACTGATTTTCTCTAGCTTTAAGACTATATCAATAGGGATTTCATCATCAGTATCTATGATATTGCAAGCCAAATCACCCCTACTTTTATTAACAAATTCAGAAATATTGATTTTATTAGTTGCTAAACACTCTGCTATTTTGCTAATGATTCCAGGTTCATTATTATTTGCTATAAAAAGTCGATGTGTTCCAAATTTTTCTGAATTTATGTTTGGGAAATTGACGCTATTGACAATTTTTCCGCTTTTTAAGAAATCGCTTAATTGACTGCAAGCCATCACTGCGCAGTTAATTTCACTTTCCTTTGTACTCGCTCCAAGATGAGGAAATATCATTACATCTTTGCTAATATTTACTCTCTTAAGTAGATTCTTTGTTGGAAAGTCTGTTACGTACTTGTGCAAATGATTTTTTTCTAAAACTTCCAGAAGATCTTGTTCATTAACTATGCCACCTCTTGAAAAATTAATTAGCACTGATCCTTCTTTCATAAGTTTTAATTTTTCAGAATCGATTGAATTTTTTGTACTCTGGTTTAGGGGCAAATGCAGCGATACATAATCGGACTCAGATAAAACCTCCTCAATTGCAGTGCATCTTTTCAGGCTACTTGGCAATCGAAGTGCATTATCAACAGTTAGACCAGGATCAAAAGCAACTATATTCATTCCAAGTGCCATTGCTTGCTCAGCAACCATAGAACCAATTGCACCAAGACCAATGATACCTAGGGTTTTACCGTAAACCTCTTCACCAACAAATTGCTTCTTCATCCCCTCTATTTCTTTGCTAATTTCTGAATCGTCTTTTGAGTCAATGTCTATTGAGTCTAAATTTCTATTTCCAGAAACAAGGTCTCTTTTTGAGAGAATTAAAGAACATATAACCATTTCTTTTACAGCATTGGCATTAGCACCTGGGGTATTGAAGACAACAACACCATATTTTGAGCAATTTTCAATATCGATATTATTGGTGCCAGCTCCGGCTCTAGCAATCGCCAAAAGACTATTTGAAATCTTAAGCTCTGTTAAATTATGGCTTCTTAGTACAATTCCATTAACGTCTGCGTAGTTTTCAGACAAGGAAAAATCGTTTTCCTGCAAAACATCTAAACCTTGCTGAGCAATGTTATTTAAGATTTGTAGTTTCATTTTTGAATTTAAAAGAATACACATTTAAACGCACTATTGAAACGGATTACATCAATTAAAGAACATTTTATCCATAAGTTATCAACAAGAAAATTACAGCATATAGTAGGAAAATTTAAAAATAACACAACATATTGTGTTGAAATGCTTGAATGTCGGCACTACATGTAGAAAAATACCAAAGGGTATGGAACAACAAGTAACACAAAATAAATCAAAGGGAAAAGAAGAAGTTTCTCCTAATCTAGTTATGTCTCCCGGGAAAATGAGAGTCATTAAAAGGAATGGAAAAGTTGTTTCTTTCGAAGACGAAAAAATCAAAGTAGCAATAATGAAAGCTTTTCTTGCAGTAGAGGGAGGTTCTGCTGCCGGTTCTTCTAGAATCCATGAAGAAGTCGATCTAATGGCACAAGATATAATCAAGGTCTTCGAGAGAAGGATGCCTTCAGGCGGAACTGTTCACATAGAAGAAATACAAGATCAAGTAGAACTACAGCTCATGAGAAACGAGCATCATAAAGTTGCCAGAACTTATGTGCTTTATAGAGAGGCACGAAAAAATGAAAGGGTTGAAGAAAAAGAAGAGCAAGGTGTAGAGAAGAATGTTCAAGAAGTAATCGAGTCAGCAGTTACAAAGGCATGTTTAGGCATGGATAACGTTGATGAAAAACTACTTGCAGCCGAAATAAAAAGCGCGACTTACGAAGGAATTTCGGAGAAAGACTTAGCTGAAAGTATGCTTATGACTGCAAGAACAATGGTTGAAAAAGAGCCAAATTATTCTTTTGTAACAGCAAGACTATTACTAAACAATTTAGAAAAAGAGGTTTGTACTTTCTTGGGCGTAGAAGAGAAAAAAGACCGAAACAAAATGTATAAGGAAGCTCTGACGAAAACAATTGAGAAAGGAATCGAATTGGACTTTCTAAACGAGGATCTTAAATCATATGATCTAGACAAGCTTGGCCAAGCTATTCTCGAAGAGAGAGACTTTCAATTTACTTACCTAGGACTACAAACTCTATACGACAGATACTTCATCACAAGCGATGAAACAAGATATGAATTGCCTCAGGTGTTTTTCATGAGGGTTGCTATGGGGTTAGCTTTGAATGAAGAAAATAAAGATGAAAGGGCTCTTGAGTTCTATAAGCTTTTATCAAGCTTTGATTATATGAGCTCTACTCCAACCTTATTTAATTCTGGAACCAAACGACCACAACTTTCCTCTTGTTACCTAACAACCGTTCCTGACGACTTGTCTGGGATATATGGAGCAATCAGAGATAATGCTTTGCTATCTAAGTGGGCTGGGGGTTTAGGGAATGATTGGACAAACGTCAGAGCGTTGGGCTCAAAAATCAAAGGGACAAACGGAAAAAGCCAAGGTATTGTTCCATTTTTGAAAGTTTCGAATGATACTGCAGTAGCGGTAAACCAGGGCGGCAAAAGAAAAGGAGCCTTCTGTGCTTATCTAGAATGCTGGCATCTAGATGTCGAAGAATTCTTAGATTTACGAAAAAACACCGGGGACGATAGAAGAAGGACACATGATATGAATACAGCTAACTGGATTCCAGATCTGTTTATGAAAAGATTAGAGAAAGGAGAAAAATGGACTCTTTTTTCACCATCAGATGTTCCAGAACTTCATGATATCTATGGAAAAGAGTTTGAAACTAAATATACAGAATATGAGAAGAAGGCAGAGACAGGGGAAATAAAACATTTTAAAACAGTTGAAGCAAAAGATTTGTGGAGAAAAATACTTTCAATGCTCTTTGAAACCGGACACCCATGGGTTACGTTTAAAGATCCATGCAACATAAGGTCTCCTCAGGGCCATGTTGGTACAGTACACTCATCAAATTTATGTACAGAGATAACTCTTAATACGAATGAAGATGAAATAGCTGTTTGCAATTTGGGAAGCATCAACCTACCCCAACATATAGACGAAGGAAAAATTAACGTCGAGCAACTTAAAAGTTCTGTAACAACTGCTATCAGAATGCTAGATAATGTAATCGATATTAATTATTACCCAGTTCCACAAGCGGAAAACTCTAATAAAAAACACAGACCAATTGGTTTGGGTCTTATGGGTTTTCAAGATGCTCTATACAAGCTCGGCATTTCATATGATTCAGAGGAAGCAGTCGAGTTTGCTGACAAATCGATGGAACTAATTAGTTATTTCGCTATTGAAGCTTCCTGTGCTCTTGCTGAGGAAAGAGGAACATACGAAACATACAAAGGATCTCTCTGGGATAATGGCATCTTTCCACTTGATTCTATAAATCTATTAGCAGAACAAAGAGGTAGTGATTTTATTGATCAAAATACCGAAAAAACTCTTGATTGGGACAAATTAAAAGAAAAAATGTCGAAACATGGTATTAGAAATTCAAATGTAATGGCAATCGCTCCAACAGCAACAATTGCTAACATTACGGGAGTCTCTCAATCTATAGAACCAACGTATCAAAATCTATTTGTTAAATCGAACTTATCTGGTGAGTTTACTGTAGTCAATCCTTACTTAATTGAGGAATTAAAAAAAGAAGGTTTATGGGATGAAGTGATGCTTAGCGACTTAAAATATTTTGAAGGCTCTTTAAAACAGATTAACAGAGTGCCAGAACACATCAAGAATAAATTTAAAACTGCATTCGAAGTCGAACCAAAATTTATTGTCGAAGCTGCAAGCAGAAGACAAAAATGGATTGATCAAGCTCAATCCCTGAATTTGTACATTGCAAACGTCGATGGGAAAAAGCTAGATATAACTTACAGAATGGCGTGGTATAAGGGTCTCAAGACAACTTATTATCTAAGATCTATGGGAGCCACAGCTACAGAAAAATCAACGGTGGAGAGGAGCAGCTTAAACGCTGTGCAATCAAATCAAGAGGTGCAAGCTGCATCACAGGTACCAAGTGCTTGTAGCATACTTGATCCAGATTGTGAGGCATGCCAATAACGGAGGAAAATTATGTTAAGTTGGGAAGATTATTATAAAGACGAGGCCCCGGTAAAAAAGGAAGAAACGAATAAACCTGAACCGAGGCTATCAGAGGTAACTGAAACCAAAACAGTTCAAGAACAAACTGTTCAAACTGAAACGGTGACAGCACCTGAAAGTGAAACTCTTGTTACTGAAGATATGAATTCGGAAGCAATGCAGAATTTAGAAAACTATACAACTATGAAAGAGCCTACTGAAGCTGAGCTTGAGAAAGTTCGTGAAAGAATGGCTAATGCACTTGAAGGTAGGGTACAGGTTGGTCAAAAAGCTATGATTAATTCAAAAGCAGATCTCAACCAGCTTGTCCCCTTTAAATATAAATGGGCCTGGGAAAAATATCTTGATGGCACAGCCAACCATTGGATGCCACAAGAAATTAATATGACAGCTGACATAGCCTTATGGAAATCAGATGATGGGCTGACTGAAGACGAAAGAACAATAGTCAAAAGAAGTCTAGGTTTCTTCTCTACAGCAGATTCATTGGTAGCCAACAACATTGTACTTGCTGTGTACAAACATATCACGAATCCTGAATGCAGACAGTATCTTCTTAGACAAGCATTTGAGGAAGCAATTCACACACACGCATATCAATACTGCGTAGAATCGCTTGGTATGGATGAAGGTGAAATATTTAATATGTATAGAGAAGTGCCTTGTGTAGAAGCCAAGGCGGCATGGGGACTCAAATATACACAAGCGTTGGAAGACCCTACATTTGAAACCGGAACACCAGAAAAGGATAAGGAGTTTCTTGCTAATCTAATTGCATATTATTGTGTTCTTGAAGGTATGTTCTTTTATTGTGGCTTCTCCCAAATTCTTTCTATGGGCAGAAGAAACAAAATGACAGGAGTTTCAGAACAGTTTCAATACATAATGCGTGATGAATCAATGCATGTGAACTTCGGTATTGATGTAATCAATTCAATTATTAATGAAAATCCTAGTCTATGGGACGAGGAAATGAAGAAAAGAGCCTCTGATATGATTGTTGAGGGAACTCAACTAGAAATAGATTATGCAAGAGATACTATGCCAAGAGGTGTCTTAGGTATGAATGCAAAAACTATGGAGGAATATCTAAAATACGTTTGTAACAGACGCTTAACTCAAATAAATCTTCCAGAAGCCTATCCAGGAGCTGATAATCCATTTCCGTGGATGTCAGAAATCATGGATCTTAGAAAAGAGAAGAACTTTTTTGAAACCCGTGTGATCGAATATCAGGTCGGCGGTTCTTTAAAGTTCGACGACTGACGTTTGCACTGCCTTTAATCTGCAGTTATTGGTGGTGCTTTTTTTACTAGACTTTCAAAAAAATTTACAATTTAATACCCTTGCAATTAGGGAAAGTCTATGAAAAACATTCAAAGCAATAAAGTTTCAACCCTGTGGCTAAAGGGTAGGATAAGAAACATCGATCATGTATGTTTAGCTTCAATGGTGGCCAACAATTTAGATGTAACACTCTATCACTATGAACCGATAACTAACTTACCCAAAGGGGTAAAATTAGCTGATGCTTCTGAGATTTTGGATCTGTCTCTCTTAGATAGGCTTCAGTGTATTAAAAAAAAAGAACATAATCCGCAGATACCTATAGCTCAATTCAGTGATTTTTTTAGAATAATCCTTCAAAAGAAAAGCAAAGGTCTTTGGTTAGATACCGATGTTTTTATATTTCGCCCTTTTACATATAACTTAGATAAAGTTTATTTTTGTCACGAAGGTAAAGGAAGAATTGGATATCCTGTCATATATTTACCATCAAATCACCCAATAATAGAAGAATATGAAAACCTTTTATTACAGGATACTTTGATGCCGAATTGGCTGGGATTTATAAGAGGCAAGTTAAGACCTTTTATCTGGACGTTACTGAGACAAAAATTTTCACCATCAGATCTAGGCATTACAATCTATGGTAACGACGGATTTTCAAGATTAACAAAAAGACATAACTGTTTTAAAGAAGCCTTAAATAAAGATCTTTTCTTTCATTGGACTGGTAATGAAACAAACAGATTATTTCAAAAAGTAAATTTTGAAGACCTAATAAATAATTCAAAGCACTTAGGCATCCATATACATCGAAAACAATGGGAAAATATGCCTATAAATTCTGGAAGTTTTTGGGAATGGGCACTTTCAAAATACGGAAACGAAATTAATTAAATTAATCTAAAAAAATGGAGAAATTATTTTTCTGATTTTCCAATTGTTTCAAGGTGTTTCAATGCAACATCACCGCCCTGAAAAGGTCTCTTGGCATCTGATGTGTCAGTAACTTCTGCCCAATGCTCAGCAACAGCCTCAGCAGTGAAATTTTCATCGGTACCAAAATACTTACCCATTGTCTCCATCACATAAGTATTTGCAACGACCCCTCCTCCTACTTCAAGGATTTCACCATTTGGAGCTTTTTCACTAGCCAGGAAAATTACACCCGGAATAATTAATTTTGGATCAAGTTTCTCAGCAAACTCTGGTGGAAATAAGTGCTCAGTCATTCTTGTTGTGGCAGTTGGTGCGACGGAGTTTGTGTGAATGTTGTATTTAGCTCCCTCAAGTTTCAAAGTATTCATTAACCCCACGACTCCCATTTTGGCAGCGCCATAATTTGTCTGTCCAAAATTTCCAAATAGACCAGAAGACGAGCTTGTCATGATTATTCTGCCGTATTCTTGTTCCTTCATAATGGGAAACACTGTATGAGCGCAAAGCGCAGAACCCAGTAAGTGAACATTAACAACTGTGACAAAGTCACTCCATTCCATCTTCGCGAATGATTTATCTCTGAGAATGCCGGCATTGTTTATAAGAATGTCTACTCTGCCCCATTTTTCCATGGTTTCTTTAACCATGTTCTTAACATCATCTTCTGAACAAACGTTAGCTCCATTAGCGATGGCTTCGCCACCAGCAGCTTCAATTTCATTAACGACTGTTTCAGCTGCTGATAAAGACCCTCCAGAACCATCTACAGCACCGCCTAAATCGTTAACAACTACTTTAGCTCCTCTCTTAGCTAATTCTAGAGCATAACCTTTACCAATGCCCCCACCTGAACCTGTTACAATTGCGACTTTTCCTTCAAAATCTAATGACATTCTCTGACTCCTATTAAATAAACTGTTAGAGTGTAAATTCTAATGGAAATAAGAAACAAGTAAACATAGAATAAAGATTATTTTTTAAACATATGAAGGTAGTAGTTACGGGAGCAGCAGGTCAAATAGCATATTCACTTGTGCCTTTTTTGTGTGAGGACGGCGTTTTCAGTTCATCACAAAAAATTGATCTAAAATTAGTTGAAATTCCTCAGGCTATGGAGAGACTTAATGGTTTTGTCAAAGAACTCGAAGATTCTGCATATTCAACTGTTAACTCAATTTCAACCTTTGACAATATTCACGATGCAACAATTGACGCTGATTGGTGTTTATTGGTTGGATCAATTCCCAGGGGTATAGTGCTAAATGGTAAAGAAATTAAAGAACGTTCAGATTTGCTTAAAATTAATGGTGGAATTTTTACCGAACAAGGCGCTGCAATAGGCAAAAATGCAAAATCCTCTTGTAAGATTTTAGTTGTGGGGAATCCTGCTAATACAAATGCACTTATTGGAAAAATAAATTCAAACAACGACGATCAGCTTTGGATGGCTATGACAATGCTTGATGCTTTAAGAGCAAAAGCTCAACTTGCACAAAAGTTAAATTGTCATGTAGATGATATTTATCGGTTAGCAGTATTTGGCAACCATAGTCCAACTATGTTTCCAGATCTTGAAAATACATTTATTGACGGAAAAAATGCCTATCAGACTGTAAATGATCATCAATGGGTAGAAAATGAATTTTTACCAAGGGTTCAGCAGCGTGGTGCTGAAATAATCAAAGCCAGAGGTGCTTCGTCTGCTTCATCGGCCGCAAGAGCAGCATGCGAAACAGTTAGGGCTGTAGAGCATCCTACAAGGTCTGGGGATGTGTTTAATGCAGCAATTATGAGTGATGGTGCATATGACATTCCTGCCGGAATATTTTCGGGTTTTCCACTGATATCAGATGGTGCTGGCAATGTAGATATAGTTCGAGATTATGTGCTCAGTGATTTTGCAAAAAACGGTCTTAAGAAAACAGCAGATGAGCTGCTTGAAGAAAAAAATTTAGTTAAAGATTTAATTTAAACACCAACCAGATAAATCTATTTTATTCTGCAGATTTGGTCGATTTGTTTCGTATACTTGCCAGCTTAAATTTCCATTTTCATCGTAGTATTTTGCAGTCCCTTCTAAGCTGCCATTAGTAATAGGATAAGTTGCTTTCACAATCCCATTCGGATACCAAGTAATAAGCTGTCCATCTAATACTCCATTTTTATAATGGGATTGTTTTCCAATTTGACCATTAAGATACCATTTTTGATAAGTTCCATCTCGAACACCATTTTTTGTTGTATATCTTTCCATCAATTCTCCAGTTTTATAAAAAGTTTCTATACTTTCAGTTATCAAAAAATTTGAAAATAATAAAATTACAAAAACTCTAAGAACTTTAACCACCCTGACCTCCACCAAGCCCGAATGGCTCACCCTTTATACATCCAAAAATATAGGGAAAACTTGATGTTGTGTGGTAATGATATTGATATCCATGGGGGTTTTCATGGCTGTGGCCATTGCACTCATCAAGATAAATTTCTAAGTTATCTTTCTCAACATACTCATATGCATCCCACACGTTTCTTTGAGGATTTTCACCATCAATTAGTTCATAACTACTTTCTGGAACTACAACATTTACCCCGTCATTATTTGCATACTCATGTGGTCCAAATATTGGGAATCCATCTGGGGCATAACCCATAATAAGCGAAAAATATATAATTTCAGGTTGTGGGTCAGTTACTGGATTAGAACTTAATCCATTTGGATTAAAACATCTAATATTAAGTGCATGATTGTGATAAGCAAAGGCAGTATGACCACCACAATCATCTAGAATATTGTTATAGACAGGATCGCCATAAGCTTGGTTCGCTGGTTGACCTCCTTCAGTCGGTCCAAAAATATTTAACCCGGTATTTGTAAAGCCCATATAGCCAAGCACAACTGGACCATTAGCACCAATATTTGTGGGCTCTCTAGATGGATCAAGAGTCGGCTCAAGGGGCACACGCCATTCCTCATCTCTTTCAACCAAATCATTTGGAGTCATTGGTATAAAGCTATAATGCGGCACAGAGTTCGAATTTATAACTAGGTTTCCATTTGTGCATGAAACTTGCAATCTTGGCATCATATTATACTGCTCTCCAGGCCCAGGAGCCTGACTCACATCTAAAAATGCTGCTTTAACGTGTGTTGGACAATTTTCATCCATTTCATAGATACCAGTTGGAGCTGGAGTTGGTTCAGGAGTTGGAGCAGGTGTTGGAGCAGGTGTTGGAGCAGGTGTTGGGGCTTGAGTAGGTGTTGAAGTTGAATCACCTCCACCACTGCCACAAGCCGACAAAAGCAAGATGGAGAAAACTGAAAATAGATTTCTTATATTCATTTGTTAATTATTCGCTTCAAGAATATCTATAATTTTTAATTTATATGGTGGAGGATAATAGCTGTTCCCATAATCTCTTACAAAAAGACTATATTCCCATTTTGTTTGCCAGTTATTACATATATCAGGTGTACGGGAACAATCATATAGAGAAGTTCTAAAAACAGGCTTTACATCAGATACTATACGCTGGTCATCAAAATATAATCTTGGTCGAAAGTAATCCCAGGAAGGGTTTAGACCTACAATAATATTTTCATACGTACACGATAGTCCATCTGCATCATCCAAATCAACAAACGGACCATCGTCTTCCATAAAATATTTTTTTTGACATATGTTTTGATTCACAGCAGAGCCTACTAAAGGTCCAAAAGAAAGAACTTTTGAGATATCAACAATATTACTTGAAAAGGCAAGAACACCAGATATATTTTGAGTGAACGCATTCTTTTCTATTGAAGGATGGTATTTTAATGTTGTTTTATCAGGCATTTCTTCCCATAACTTTACAAGCATATCTCTTGTACAAATATAAACCTCATAACCATCACAATCTGGTGGTGAAATTTCACTCGATACAAAAATATTTCCAGAAATTATGGGTCTATGTTTATTATTATCCCCTGAAGGTGCACAAGCTTGATTTGTAAACCTATTTGTATAATCACATGGCAAATCAAATGAATTAAAAATGTCTTCATCTGGAATGATCTTTTTGTTTTGTACACTTTCTCCCTCAAAATAAGGTGAAACAAAACTCAATTCAATATTTGCAGAATTGTACATAACGTTCTCAATAAAAAAAATATGCGCTGGATAATTGAAATTCAGTTTGTCAGTTTTACTGAGACCTTTGTTTACATTCTCAAGCCAATTCCTATAAAATTTGAAATGTGCTCTGTTCGATTCCTCATCACTTATTTCTGCTATATCAACGTTAATTAATGAAGAGCCTTGGATATCCAAGACTCCTAAGTTACTGTCATCTAAATAATCAATCTGAATTATAATATTCTGCATTCTGGAGTTTAATATTTCTAAACTCCCCCCTCTAATTATCAGTTTAGAACTATTCTCACTAAAAATTTCATGATCTAAAATTAAAAGTTTTGATCCTGTAGGAATGATAATGTTAGAGATCAATTTGGAGGGATCGGAAGAATCAAATGTCCAGTTTCCTTCACCAAGCACTATATCAGAACCATCAACATTACCATAGAAAAGATTAATGAATGGATTCCATTTTTCTTCTATGTCATTTTGATTTCCTATGAAAGCTGATACGCAGACAAAATTTCCAGAATCTGTGTCACGTGCTCTTAAACAAAAATCTGAATATTCTATTCTCATATCTATCTCTGAATTAAGTGAATCGTTATCGTTGTTAATGATATCGGCATAAAATATTTCATTTTCGTTAATTTTAATTTCACAATTATCATTTAGACCTTGTGTTTCTCCTCCTCGATAGTTGTATTTGTCTGTCCAATATCTATAACAGTAGCTTGCTGAGTCATTTGGATAATTTACTGGCTCTAAATCAGTATCAGTTCTTACTCCTAATTGATTAACAATTACTCTTTGTGTGGCTTCTAGAAATTGATCTTCATCATTTTCAATTGAACACCTAAGACCAAAATCATAAATTCCACTATAATTTATTACCAAATCTTCTGTTCCAGATGAATTTTTTGGTCCGCTCCATTCAGAAATATTAAACAATTCATAGTAGCCAGTCCCCATAGAACCTCCATCAGCAACTATACCAGCCAAACAATTGTTAACACCGTATGAGTCCCAAGTTAATCTAATTTGGTTAGTTGCATCAATTTCAGTAAGATTTGAACTGAGGCTTACTGAAGGAGTTGGTGCAGGTGTTGGTGCAGGTGTTGGAGTTGGGGTTGGTGCTGAAGTTCCTTCTCCTCCTCCACCGCCACATGCAGTTAAAAGTAAGATGGAGAAAACTGAAAATAGATTTCTCAAATTCATTTTTACTTCAGAGTGGGAAAAAGGACGACATCTCTTATAGAGCTTTTATTTGTAGCAAGCATTACTAACCTATCAATGCCTAACCCAACACCAGTCGCTGGTGGCATTCCATACTTTAACGCGTTGATATAATCATCATCAAAAGCCATTGCCTCTTGATCACCCAAATCTTTTTGTTTGAGTTGCATATCAAATCTTTCTTCTTGATCAATCGGGTCGTTTAACTCACAGAAGAAGTTAGCAAACTCTCTGCCTGCTATAAATAGCTCAATTCGATCTGTGTAATCCTTGTTTTCATTTTTTCTTCTTGATAATGGTGATACTTCATATGGATAGTCTTTTACAAACGTAGGGCTCCATAAATTTTTCTCAACATGTTCTTCGAAAAGCTCTAAAAGAATTTTACCCCACCCCCAATCACTTTTTACTTTCAATCCAGTTTTTTTAGCGGCATCATAGATTTGTTTTTCTGTATCAAGTGCCATGTTTAATTTTTCCTGCACTAAATCCTTTAAAGATTTAACCTCAAAGTCACTCTCTAAATTGAGTTCCTTATCTTCATAAATGATGCTAAGTGAGTCATTCACTGCAGAAATGCTGTCTTGTACTAATTTCTGAACAAATCGAGTTGTTCTATCCAAAGATCCATATGCCTCATAGAATTCAAGCATAGTGAATTCTGGATTATGTATTGTTGATAAGCCTTCGTTTCTAAAATTTCTATTAATTTCAAAAACTTTCTCAAATCCTCCAACCAGCAATCTTTTTAAATATAATTCTGGAGCTATTCTCAAAAATAATTCTTTATCAAGTGCATTGTGATGTGTTTTAAATGGTTTAGCATTGGCACCTCCTGGAATAGGATGCATCATTGGGGTTTCAACCTCTAAGAATCCTGCTTCTTCTAAATTTTTTCGTATAGATTGAACAATTTTATTTCTTTTTACAAAAACTTCCCTTGAATCTTTATTGCTCATCAAATCTACATATCTCTGTCTGTAGATAGTCTCTATATCAGTTAATCCTGCATGTTTTTCGGGCATAGGATTTAAAGATTTTGTTAAAAGTTTAAAATCTTTAACTTCAATAGTAAGCTCGTCGGTCTTTGTTCTGAATAATATTCCCTCGATACCGATAATATCGCCTAAATCTAAATCTTTAACCTCTTCTAGCCTTTCCTCTAAATTATTTTTCGAAAAATAAGCTTGTATACGACCAGAAAAATCTTCAATTGTAATAAATACAACTTTGCCCATTTCCCTTTTGAGAACTACTCTTCCAGCATTAGAGGCCATTTGGTTTTTCTTTTCTAATTCACTTTTAGAAAAATTTCCAAACTTTTCAACTAGATATGAAATATCGTATTTTTTTTCAAAATCATTTGGATAATCAAAACCTTCTGAACGAAGTTTCTCTAATTTAACATTTCTATCCTTTTGAACTTTTGATAAATCTTTAGTATCCATGCTTCAAACTCTCTTTGATGAAGTTATTAATTTTACCATCTAATACTGACTGAGTATTTGTTTCCTCATGCTTTGTTCTTATATCTTTAATTCTTGACTGATCAAGAACATAAGATCTTATCTGATTTCCCCATCCTATATCAGTCTTAGAATCTTCAATTTTCTTTATTTCTTCTTCTTTTTTTTGCAACTCCATTTCGTATAATCTTGATTTCAACTGCTTAATTGCCCTATCTTTATTTTGATGTTGTGATCTCTGTGATTGGCATTGAACAACCAGCCCTGTTGGGATATGTGTAAGCCTGACAGCTGAATCAGTTTTATTTACATGCTGTCCTCCAGCTCCAGAAGCTCTATATGTATCTATTCGTACTTGCGACATATCAAGATCAATCTCAATATCGTCATCTATTTCAGGAGAAACAAAAACTGCAGCAAAGGAAGTGTGTCTTCTATTCCCTGAATCAAAGGGTGATTTCCGTACAAGTCTATGAATACCCGTTTCTGTTCTAAGCCATCCATATGCATATTGACCACTTATATGAATACTTGCACTTTTAATACCTGCTACATCACCTACAGAATATTCCTCTATCTTAACTTTAAAGCCCATATCTTCTGACCATCGCATATACATCCTATACAGCATTTCTGCCCAATCCTGTGCTTCTGTTCCGCCTGAGCCTGATTGAATATCAAGGTAAGCATTATTTATATCGTTTTCCTTTGAAAAATATTTTTTGGTTTCAAGCGAATCTATTTCTGAATTTAATTCGGTGAGTGCAATGCCTTGGTTTTTTAGTTCATCGCTATCGTTTAGCTCGATTGATATTGAAACTAGGTCAATAATGTCTGCTATTTTTTCTTCAATAACACTAAATTCATTTACTTTTGTTTCTAAAACAGTCTTCTGCTTATTGAATTCATTTAGCTTTTTGTGATCTTTCCAAATTTCTGGATCTTGCAGCTTGTTTTCTATCGCTGATAAATCACTTGATAATTTTTCTGGGTCAAAGGAACCCCCTAAGATCATTTACTCTATCTTTTGTTTTTTGTAGAAATAAATTTAGTTCAGCTTTATCCATTTTCGATAATATTTATTAATTCATTTGCCGGTATGTAACCAGAAAACGTTCTCCCATCCTCTAAAATTATTGTAGGTGTTCCTGTTATACCAAGCAAACTTCCTTTTCTAAAGTGATCACTCACTGGATTGCTGCATTCTAATTCTTTAATTTCTTCTCCTTTCTTTAAATTGGTTAAAGATTGTTTGGGATTTTGGCTACACCACGCACTAACCATATCCTTATAAACATTGCCAGTTAAACCATCTCTTGGAAATGCTAGATAATTTATTGTTAGGCCTTCATCAAGATAACTATCTATTTCACTGTGAAGTAGTCTGCAATAACTACATGAAATGTCTGTAAAAACAGTCAATTTATACTTCTCATTATCTGAGATAAAGCTGATGCTCTCATTGACATCAATGGTCGTGAGTATATTTTTTATAAGCTTTGTCTGATATTGATCGTTCAAACTAGTTATTTGTCCTTCTTTGAGTTGAATTACTTCTCCAGCTAATACAAATTCAAAAGATTTTGATACATATAAGATTTGATTGTTAGCCACATTCACCACATAGAATTCTGGAATTTGAGAAGTCTCAATAAAATTTATTGGTAGGCCTGGCGGAAGTATCTTTTGAATCTTGTCTTTTATGCCTTCGTCGTCACTTAAAATAAAAAAAGATAAAAAAAATAATATTTTTAAATGTTTCATTAGCCTCTGGGATGGTGTTTTTTGTGTAAATTTTTTACTTCTGCTTGCGCTACATGGGTATAGATCTGAGTTGTGGCTAAATCTGAATGCCCTAATAGTAACTGAACAGATCTTAAATCAGCTCCGTTATTTAACATATGTGTTGCAAAGGCATGTCTCAAAGTATGGGGATGAACTTCTTTTTTAACATCGACTTTTTTTAAGTAAGCTTTAATTCTATGCCAAAAGCTTTGTCTACTTATTTGTTTACCATGTGTAGAAACAAATATATTGTTATGATCTTTTCCCTTTGAGAGTTTTTCTCTAGATTCTCTCAAATATTTTTTTATCATAATAATTGCATCATTCGTTAGAGGTATTAATCTTTCTTTACCGCCTTTACCAACTACTTGTACAGAACCTCTCGTCAGATCAACATTGTGCATATTTAAGCTTATTAATTCACTTATCCTCATTCCTGTGGCATACAAGGTATACAACATTGCTTTATCTCTCATCTCAATTGGCCTTAATTCATTTGGAGCATCTAGTATTAGTTGAGTTTCATCTACTGTCAGAGTCGTAGGTAAAAATAATCCTGATTTTGGAGCATCAATATTTAGCATAGGATTTATCTTTATGTGTTCTACCGCTATAAGATATTTAAAAAAACTCTTTAAAGAGGATATATTCCTAGAAACCGTTTTAGATGAAAAACCCTCATCCAAGAGATAACTAAGAAACGATAGTATCAAGAAATGGTCGGCCTTAAGAACTGATTTATTATTTTTTTCTAAAAAATTTCTAAATTTATTTAGATCATTTTTATAAGATTCAAGTGTATTTTGAGAAAGATTCTTCTCTAACCAGAGTGAATCCAAAAAAGTTTCTATAAGTAATTTTGACTCAGACTGCACTAACTAATTTTTTCTTTAATCCTTGCAGATTTTCCTGATCTTTCACGAATGTAATAGAGTTTTGATTGTCTGACTAAACCCTTTCTTTTAACAGATATAGAATCAATAAGTGTACTATGGGTTTGAAATGTTCTTTCGACACCAACTCCATTTGAAATCTTTCTTACAATAAAAGATGAGTTTACTCCTCTATTCTTTTTGCTTATTACTAGTCCTTCGAACGCTTGGAGTCTGGTTCTCGAGCCTTCAGTAACTTTGACTTTCACCACAACTGTATCTCCTGTTCTAAACTCTGGATGATCTTTAAGTTGTTCTTCTTCGATTTTCTGAATAGTTTGTTTACTCATGTTTTTTTGTAAGAAAGTCCCCGTATTGACGTAATAATATCATTTCTTTTTCTGAAAGTTGCAATTGTTTAAATAAATCAGGACGTTTTTCTCTTGTTACCCACAAACTATTGGCTAATTTCCACTCATTAACTTTTTTATGGTCTCCAGATAACAAAATTTCTGGCACTTTTTTTCCTTTGTATTCACTAGGTCGAGTATATACATGTCCTTTTAACTTTCCTTCACTATGACTGTCTTTGTTAACTGAGTCTTTGTTGCCTATTACATCATCAATGTTTCTTAAAATTGCATCTATGACCACTGAAGCTGCTATCTCGCCTCCACTTAATACATAATCACCTATTGATATTTCCTCATCCACATAGTTTTCGATGAATCTTTGATCAATTCCTTCGTATCTGCCACATATAAAAGTTAAATCCTTTAATTTTGAGAGTTCGATTGCTTTAGTTTGATTAAAAACACTACCTTGTGGGGTCAAACATATAACATGGCCAGGTTTTTTAATGCTTTCAAGACTTTTTTCTAAAGGTTCAATACCAATTACCATTCCTTCTCCACCACCGTATGGAGCGTCATCAACAGCCCCATAGCCATTATTAGAAAATTCTTTTAAATCAATTAGTTTCAACTCTGCAATATTTTTTTCTAAAGCTTTACCAGTAAGCCCTTTAAAAGAGGACTCTAATATTTCTGGAAAAATTGAAATTACATTTATATTCATATGCTTTAATTTATGATCTTTTTATATGCTCTATCAAGAGAGTTGGAACATTATTTGTGTGAGACTTTATTGTTGCAACTAGAGTATCTTTTTTAACTCCTGGTTTTATATCTGAAACTTCAATATTTTGCTCTATCAATCTTTCCCTTGCTAGATTAATATCTCTAACACCCCAAGCTAGACCCCATAATGAATCAATTGGCACAACTTCACCATTCTTTTCCTCAATAACTTCAATTGTTGTTTTGTTTAACCTGAAAAATAACATTCTTTTTTTCCAAGCTTCAATAAAACTATCCAAAGCGAGTCTGATACCAAAAAGGTCTTTATATACTTTAATAAATCCATCACAGTCACTAGTTTTTACTACAACTTGTTCTAACTTTCTTACAGAGCTTTTATCGCGTTCAAAGAATGGTAAACCCTTGGATTTATGCTCAATCACAAAAGAGAAAATTCCCCTTGTTATTTCTGGTGGCAAAAATTGATACAACCATTTTCTTCTCTCATTTTGCTCACTCTCCCCTTCACCTTCAGCAGATTCTGACAAAGGAAATCCAAATCCACTAACCCTCTCTCTAAAAGCTTTTATGTTTTTAGTTCCTAGGACCAAACCTAACAAACCGTCACCTTTTTTTTCAACAGTATTATTTACCATGTCAGCACCAATACCAGATCCAGTTGCTGCAAGCAGCTCCAAATATGTATTTTCAAAATTAAAAAGCACGTTTGAGGTTCCTAGTTCATTGTGAAATCCTCTCCAAACTGGCTCTATACCAAAAATTTTTGTGTAGTTATCTTCTGCTGATTCTAAGTCTTCAACAGCAATAATTATGTGGTCAACATTTTCAATCATGCAAATTTAATTACTTTACTCCCAATCTACATTAAGGATATTTTTCTCTAATTCAAATTTGCCAAGAAATTGCTGCTCTAATGGGATAATAATATCTTCATCATTTGTTTTGATGAATGCTAAGTCAGATGCTCCATGGTTTTCTAACTTGTAAATTTCTCCCAGTACTTTTGAGTTTTGATCAACAACCTTACATCCAATTAAATCACTCCAGTAAATAGCATCCTCGTCTTGACGCATTTCTTCTATAGAAATAAAAATCTCTTTATTTACAAATTCTTTTATATCGTCGATGGAATTAATATTTTCAATTTTTGCAATAAAAGGTTGATTAGAGCTCATAAATCTTAGATCTAAAGGAGATTTATCTTTAAGGAAAAAGTTTGAGTAGGAAAGAATATTTTCTAAAGGATCACAATATGAAATTACTTTGATCTCACCTTTTAAGCCGTGAGTTTTTCCAAATTTTGCAACAGGAATAGTTTCGATATTATTTATCTTGTTTATCGTCTGATTCTTTTTCTTCGGCCGGTGCTTCTTCAGCCGGTGCTTCTTCAGCCGGTGCTTCTTCGGCCGGTGTCTCTTCAGCTGGTGCTTCTTCGGCCGGTGTCTCTTCACCTGATGCTTCTTCGGCCGGTGCTTCTTCAGCAGGAGCTTCTTCGGCTTCTTTAGCAGCCTCTTCTTGCTTCTTCAGTATGGCCTCTTGTTTCTTTTTTTCTTGCTGTGCGACTTTCTTTTCTTCAATCTTATTAATTTCTTCTTCAGACATCTTTGATCTTTTTAAAAGCATTACCACTGTATCGCTGGGTTTTGCGCCTACAGACAACCAATGGTCATATCTTTCATGATCGAATCTAATTTTTTCTTCTGTGTCTTTGGCTATTGGATTATAAAATCCTATTCTTTCTATAAATTTACCATCTCTTTTATTTCTTCTATCAGATACACATATGTGATAAAAAGGGCGTTTTTTTGCCCCTGCTCTTGAAAGTCTAATTACTACCATTTTTTGCTGTATAATATTTGAAAATGGCATTTTACACCTTTTCTATCGAAGATTCACAAATTATTTCTTATTTTTTTGATTAATTTTATTTATTACACAAATGGATAATTTTGGCATAGTACTGATTTTAGTTCTAATAGTATTAATATTTATATCTGCTTTCTTCTCAGGGTCAGAAACTTCTATCACTGCCATA
>CACIDC010000002.1 GCA_902585315.1 uncultured SAR86 cluster bacterium | reverse complement strand
CACAAACGATTTCTGTCTTAGTTCCATCAAGTTCATTAATATCATTTGCTCCATTTTCAGCTGCTAGATCATAAAGTTTTTCATCAGATAAATCAGAATCTACAAGTAATTTTCCTTTTGCTTCAAATAAGTATGCAACACTACCCGATGTTCCAAGATTGCCTCCATATTTTGTAAATGCATGTCTAATTTCTGAAACAGTTCTATTCTTATTGTCTGTTAATGTTTTGATAAAAACTGCAACGCCGCCTGGAGCATATCCTTCATAAATTACTTCCTCAAGATTTTGGCCTTCTTGGCCTCCAGCCCCTCTTTGAATTGCTCTATTTATTGTATCCTTTGTCATATTGGCTGAAAGAGCTTTGTCATAAGCAAGCCTTAATCTTGGATTATCTTCGACAATAGGACCACCATCTTTCGCCGCAACGGTAAGTTCTCTTATTATTTTTGTAAAGACTGCGCCCCTTTTTGCATCTTGTCTTGCCTTTCTATGCTTTATATTTGCCCATTTAGAGTGTCCTGCCATTAGTCCTCCTTTCTTGATATATGAAGTTCATCAAGACTTTCGTCTGTAACGGATCCGGGTGCTTCTGTTAGTAAACATAATGCTGATTGCGTCTTTGGAAAAGCTATGACATCTCTTATAGATTCGGCACCCACCATTAACATCGCTAACCTATCTAGACCAAATGCTATCCCACCATGTGGCGGACAACCAGTTGTTAAAGTTTTTAAAAAGAATCCAAATTTTTTCTGTGCTTCATCTTCCGACAATCCCAGTAATTCAAAGACTTTTTCCTGAAGAGCTTTTTTATGTATACGAATAGATCCTCCACCAATTTCCACCCCATTTATAACCATGTCATAGGCTTTTGAATTAATTTCTAATGGACTTAATTTCCCAAGCTTTTCTAATTCTGTTTCAACAGGACAGGTAAACGGGTGATGCAATGAAGTTAAAGATCCATCAGAAGTTTCCTCGAACATTGGAAAATCTGTAATCCAACAAGCTTCAAAACCATCTTTCAAGAGATTTAAATCGATACCAATCTTAGCTATTAGTCTACTCATATAGTCATTTACAATTTTTTCTTTACCGGCACCAAAAAATATTAAGTCGCCTTTTTTAACTTTCAATGCAGTCAAAATATTTTTTAAGCATTCTTCAGATAGATACTTAAGTATAGGTGATGAAAGATCTGCAATACTTTCACCATCAACTTTTATGTAGGCCAAACCTTTAGCTCCAAATTCTTTTACAAAATCTGTATATCTATCTATTTGCCCTCTTCCGATTTTTTCGCCCTCAGGAACTATCAAAGCAGCAATCCTTGAGTTTTTGTCATTAGCAGGTTCTGAAAAAACTTTAAACTCTTCGTTTTTGAAAATGTCAGATAACTCAACCAGCTGCAAAGGGTTCCTTAAGTCTGGTTTATCACATCCAAATTTCTCCATAGCATCATGCCATTTTAATTTTGGTAACTTTCCAAGTTTTTTATCTAAAATCTTCTCAAAAGATTCGCTAATCATTTCCTCAGCAAAATTCATTACATCCTGTTCTTCAACAAAAGATGCTTCAATGTCAATTTGCGAGAACTCTGGTTGTCTATCAGCCCTAAGATCTTCGTCCCTAAAACATCTAGCAATCTGATAATACTTATCAAAACCAGCAATCATTAACATTTGTTTAAATAATTGTGGTGATTGTGGAAGAGCAAAAAAATTCCCTGCACTTGTTCTACTAGGAACAAGATAATCTCGAGCACCTTCTGGTGTGGCTTTAGTCAGTATTGGAGTTTCAATATCTACAAAATTATTACTCTCTAAATAATCTCTGATAGATTTTGTTAGGTCAGATTTTAGTCTAAAATTTTTTTGCATCTCAGGTCTTCTAAGATCTAAAGTCCTGTTTTTTAATCTTACATCCTCACCAACTTCCGATGATTGATCTAATGGAAATGCTGGCGTCTCTGCTTCATTTAGTAATTCAATTGAACTACATTTAATTTCAATATCACCGGTTGTTAATTGATCGTTTTGTGAATCTTCAGGCCTTCCTTCAACTTGTCCAAATGCTTTTATCACGTATTCAGACCTTAAATCTTCTGCTATCTTGAAGGCTTCGACATTTTCAGGATTTACAACAACTTGCACAATACCAGTGGTATCTCTGACATCAAGAAAAATTACTCCACCATGATCTCTTCTTCTGTGTATCCAGCCACAAATAGTTACCTCTTGATTAAGATTTTTGATATTCAAATTACCGCAATGATGACTTCTCATTTTTTTTCAGATCCTTTTTTTTTATTTTCATTTGCATTATCGTTGGAATGAAGGTTTTTTTTTGCCTTTATCTTTAAAATCTGTTTCATACCAACCGCTGCCTTTCAATCTAAATCCTGGAGCAGATAGTAATTTTACCACTTTAGAAGATTTGTTACATTGAATGCACTCTTTAAGAGGTTTTTCACTAATTTTTTGAAAAACTTCAAAATTTGAATTACATACTTCGCAATAATACTCGTAAATGGGCATATTCCTTACTAAATTACCATATAATTAATTCAGGAGATTATAGTGTATTTCTCAAAATTATTCGTCCCCACGACCAGACAAGATCCATCAGATGCTGAACTAATTAGCCATAAATTAATGGTCAGAAGTGGCATGATTAAAAAAACTGCTGCAGGCATTTATAATTGGCTGCCACTTGGATATAAAGTCTTAAAAAAAGTTGAGAATATAGTTAGAAAAAATCTCGATAACTTTGGTGCACAAGAAATTCTAATGCCCATGGTTCAGCCAGCTGAACTATGGAAAGAGTCACTAAGATTTGATCAGTACGGTAAAGAGCTTTTAAAGTTTAAAGATAGGTCTGATAGAGATTTTGTTTTAGGGCCTACGCATGAAGAAATAATCTGTGAAATATTTAGAAGTTATCCAATAAGTTATAAAGAACTGCCGATTAATCTATACCAAATTCAAACAAAATTTCGAGACGAAATACGTCCCAGATTCGGTGTAATGCGATGTAGAGAGTTTTTAATGAAAGATGCATATAGCTTTGATATTGATGAAAAGGGAATGGAAAAAAGTTATGAAAATATGAAAGATGCTTATGTGAGTATTTTTAACGACATAGGGCTCGATTATCGAATTGTGAAAGCAGACGCTGGCAATATAGGCGGAGATGTAAGTGAAGAATTTCATATTATTGCTGACTCTGGCGAAGATTTATTAGCAATAAGTGATTCGAGCGATTTTGCTGCTAATGTTGAAGTTTTGGAATACGAGAAAGACCCGAGCGAATTAGATGGAGAGCCTTCACCAGATGGAAAAGGGAAATTAATGATCAAAAGAGGTATAGAAGTTGGTCATATTTTTCAACTTGGACAAAAATATAGCGAAAAGATGTCTGTATCAATTAAAGACTCATCTGGAAAAGGTATAGATGTTTTCATGGGTTGTTACGGAGTAGGTGTATCAAGAATTGTTGCTGCATCTATAGAGCAAAATCATGACGACAAAGGAATAATTTGGCCATATGCAATTGCTCCTTTTAATGTGAATGTAATTTGTCTTGATCCTAAGAAAGAAGAGGTCCTAAAAGAGTGTGAAAGTGTTTACCAAATAATCAAGGATGCTGGTCATGATGTGCTTCTTGATGATAGGGATATACGTGCTGGTCAGAAGTTTACCGATAACGAAATTTTAGGAATTCCTTATTCTATTGTTATTGGTCCAAAGAATTTTTCAAATAATAGCTTTGAATTTGTACCCAGAAAAACAAATAAAAAGTTGTATTTAAACATAGATGAAATAAAACAAAGACTGGAGGAAGAAAAGTGATTAGATTTTTTACATCAATTGGAGGTTTTTTATTAGGTGCGCTTCTACTTGCATTTTTATTGACCATTTCGTTTAACCCTAATTTTTTTGCGAAAGTTATGCTGAAAGATTTTGCAAAAAGTATTGCTCAACCGGCTACCAATAGTCTTGATAAGTTTCTTGATGATTCTGTCTTAGAGCCTATCTTAGATAGCCCTCAAACTTTAACTAGCTTAGGATTACATCAGCTAGACTTTCTTACAAATCACAATGAAAACTTAGATGATTATTCTGTTGAAAAATCAGAATCAGATCATGAAAAATTTCTTGTCTATTATGAAAAGTTAAATAATTTTGATGAAACTAAATTGCCTGAGTCAGCAAAACTTAATTTAGAAGTCGCAAAATTTGCAGCAAATATTGAAAAGAGAGGCTTTGAAAATTTTAGATATTACATGGGCCCATTTATTCAATTTTATGGAACGCATTTAAGTTTCGTAAATTTTATGACAGACACTCATAAATTGGTTTCTGAAAAAGATGCAGAAGACTATATAAAGCGAATAGCAAAAATCCCAGATGCCATTGATCAGCTCATGATATTTGAGAAAAGGAGAGCTGAAGCAGGAATCTATTCGCCTAAATTTGTATATGAAAAGACCCTGTTACAACTCACTTCTCTAATTGAAACTCCAACTGATCAACATCCATTATTTATGAGCTTTAAAGATGCCTCCGAATCAATGGATTTAGAGACTGATAAAAAAGAAAGCATGTTTCTTAGCCTCAAAGATAATATCGAAAAATTTAAATCTTCTTACGCAAGGCTTAAAATTCTTGTAGAGGAAAATTCTCAAAACGCTAGGGAGTTTGATGGAGTATGGAGCTTACCTAATGGTGATGATTACTATAAACATCGCTTACAAATCTTCACCACAACGGATTTAACTGCCGATGAAATTCATGAATTAGGTTTACAAATGGTCGAAGAAATTCAATCAGAAATTAAGAGAATACTTTCAGAGGAAGGTTATGACATTAACCGACCATTAGCTGATCTTTTTGTTGAATTAAATAACGATCCAAGATTCTTATTCGAGGACTCTGATGAAGGTAGAGAAGCAATTCTAGATGAATATAGAAGAATCAATGAAGAAACGTATGCAATGCTGCCTGATTATTTTAATGAGTTGCCTAAAGCAAAAGTTGTAGTCAAAAGGGTTCCAATTTTTTCAGAGAAAAGTGCTGCTGGAGGGTATTATCAAGGTTCTTCATTGGATGGCTCAAGGCCAGCTGCATGGTATGCCAATTTATATGACATTAATGCAACACAAACATTCAAAATGCCAGCACTATCTTTCCATGAAGCAGTTCCTGGCCATCACTTACAGATAGCTTTGAATCAAGAAAACCAAAACCAAACTCTATGGAACAAATTTGGATATAGGACTTCAGCTTTTTCTGAAGGTTGGGCACTATATGCGGAAAGATTAGCAGTTGAAGCTGGTTTATTAAGAGACCCATATGAGCAGATTGGCTCGCTACAATCTGAACTTTTTAGAGCTGCAAGATTAGTTGTCGATACTGGTCTTCATTCAAAAAAATGGACAAGAGAGGAAGCTATTATTTATATGATGGATAATGCTGGTGAAGTTAGAAGTGAATCTGAATCAGAGATTGAAAGATATATTGTCTGGCCAGGTCAAGCTACTTCTTACATGATTGGAAGAATTAAAATTATGGAACTAAGAGAAAGGGCTAAAGCTGAACTAGGAAATAGATTTAATATTAAAGATTTTCATTCAGTCGTTTTGATGAATGGGATCTTGCCTCTAACTGTATTAGAGGCTCTAGTAGATCAGTACATCAAAGAGAATAGTTAGTCTGCTAAAACAGATGCTTCGATTGCTTCGAGAACTTTTGGGTTCTCTTTCAAAAACTCTGAAGTTTTAGCTATGCCTTGACCAATTTTATCGCCTTTGTAACTATACCAAGCCCCTGCTTTTTCTATGATTCCTTTTTTCACTGCAAATTCAATTATCTCTGCGTTTTTATTTATCCCTTTTCCGTAAAGAATCTGAAACTCTACAACTTTGAAAGGAGGTGCCATCTTATTTTTAACTACTTTTACCCTTGTTTCATTTCCAATAACTTCGTCCCCATCTTTGATTGCACCAATTCGTCTAATGTCCAACCTTACACTTGAGTAAAATTTAAGTGCATTACCTCCCGTAGTAGTTTCAGGGCTTCCAAACATTACACCAATTTTCATTCTAATTTGATTGATGAAGATTACTAAAGTATTTGATTTCTGGATGCTTCCAGTAATTTTTCTAAGTGCTTGTGACATTAATCTTGCCTGTAGACCGACATGTGAATCACCCATATCTCCCTCTAACTCAGCTCTTGGAACTAATGCAGCCACACTATCAACTACAATTACATCCAAACTGCCACTTTTTACTAGCATATCAGTCACTTCAAGGGCTTGTTCTCCAGTATCAGGTTGAGATAGAAGCAGTTCATCAATATCTACTCCGAGAGCTTTTGCATATTCAGGATCTAATGCATGTTCTGCATCAATAAATGCAGCGCTGCCACCTGCTTTTTGACACTCTGCTATTATTTGAAGCGTGAGGGTTGTTTTACCTGAAGATTCAGGGCCATATATCTCGACCACTCTCCCTTTTGGAAGACCACCAATTCCTAAAGCATTATCTAATCCAAAGGACCCAGTTGGTATAGAGGGAACTTCAATAGTTTCCCTGGTTCCTAATTTCATAATTGTTCCTTTACCAAATTGGCTTTCAATTTGTTTTAAAGCTGTATCGAGAGATTGTTTTTTAGTATCTGCCATTTTTAATCCTATGGTGTATATATATACAGTATTAGATCATATAAATTTTATATAGTCTAGACATTTATAAATTTTTTAACTTTTAATAATTAATTGCAACCTTATTATTTAAGTAAAATACTTTTATGGCTTTTATAGTTACAGAATCATGCATTGAGTGCAAACACACAGATTGTGTGGAGGTTTGTCCAGTTGATTGCTTTTATGAGGGAGAGAATTTTCTTGTTATTAATCCTGATGAATGTATTGACTGCGGTTTATGTGAGCCTGAATGCCCAGTAGATGCGATTTTTTCCGAGGATGAGTTGCCGTCTGATCAAATTCCTTTTATAGAAATAAATGAGAGACTTTCACGAGAATGGCGTAATATTTCAGAAAAAAAAGAAGCTTTACCAGAAGCTAAAAAGTTTGCACAGCAAAAAGAAAAACTTAATTTGCTCAAAGAAGTTTAAATCAAGTACAACCAAACTGCAGGAATTGATCCTAATATAAGTCCTGAGAAAAACACTTTAGTTTTAACTTCATTATCATTAATTCTTTTTATTATTTGAGCTGGGATAACGAGGAAAGATACAGCCATCCCAATAATAAAGGGCATTAAAAATATCACATCGATGTCTTTTATTGCTGTTGTGATATTCCCATATACTCCGAGAATTATAAGAACTAAAGAGCCAGAGATGCCAGGCAAAAGAAATGCCGTAAAAGCCAGCAGCCCTGCAAAAACTAGAAGAAATGAATTATTAAAATCTAATTCCACTAGAGATAAAGCAATAACTATTGCTATCAATAATCCTAAGATAAAATTTAAAATATATTTAAATGAATCATTCAAAGACTGATCTAATCCACAATTCTTTATAACTGCAATTAACATAACAGCTGAAAGAAAAATTTTTAATTCATATAAATAACTTTTTCTGAAATAATCTATTGCAAAAGCAGATAAATATATTGAAATTGCCATGCCAAGAAGCAAAGGAATGATAAAACTAAAATTAATCTCTTTATAAAAATAACTTAAATTAGGCTTTATTTTAAAGGGATTAAAAACATTTAAAAAATTTACAAAATCTTTGTAAACATTAAACAATCCGGCTATGGTTGCACCAGAAATACCTGGTGTAATTTCTGCTATACCCATGCAAAATCCTGCAAAAAATTTGTATGAAAATTTAGACACTAGGCAATTTGCCTTTCACTTTTTCAAGATTTGTCATGTCCCAAAATAGTGGAGTTACAGAAATATTTTTATTTGCAATTGCTTCGAAATCTGTGCCAGTTAAGTCTCCATCAGGATCACCAGATTTTCCAATCTTATAACTTACTGTTTTATCATCTCCATCAAATTCAGGAGCTAATGGAACTCCTCTATTCCCTAGGTGTGTAAAAGTGAAGCCCTCAATCTTATTAAAAGGTAAATTTGGAATGTTTACATTAAAGACTAATCCAGTATGCTCATTTTCAAGATAATTATCTGAAACATAATTAAGCATAAGTTCAGTTGCTAAGACTGCTGATTCAAAATGTTCAAAAGATCTTCCAGAAATTGAGGTTGCAATAGGTGGATATTTTAATTTTCTTCCAGTGAATGCTGCTCCCAAAGTTCCTGAGTGAATAACATCATCACCCATATTAGCTCCTTTGTTAATACCTGAAATAATAATATCTGGAATATCTTTCATTATGGCCATTAACCCCATAAATACACAATCTGCAGGGGTTCCATCAACTGCATAAATATTGTCATCTTGCTTTTCAATTTGTACTGAAGTTCTTAGAGTAATCGCAGCACCTTGACCGCTTTTATCTTTTTTGGGTGCAATTAAACTAACGTCATGATTTTCTCGCAACTTATCAAATAATGCTCTAGTAATTTTTGACCCTATTCCATCGTCATTTGTAAGTAAAATTTTCATTTCGTTAACTTAGCCATCACAAAACATGCAGCTCCCTTATTATTTCCAATGAAGCCCATCTTTTCAGAAGTCTTTGCTTTAAAACCAATATTAGACTCTTCTAAACCTGTTATATTTTTTAAGCTAGCTATTATATTTTTTCTGAAAGTATTTAATTTGGGCTCTTCCAATATGACAATTATATCAATCTGATTAAGCGAATACCCTTTTTCAAGAATCATTTCATTGGTTAATTTAAATAAATACTCACCTTCACTATCTTTCCATTTTTCTGTATTGGGGAAGTGAGTACCTATGTCACCAAGACCAAGTGCACCAAGCATAGAGTCAATTAATGCATGTAAGACAATATCACCATCTGAATGTGCATCGAATTTATGTTCACATGGCACTTTATAGCCACCGATCATGAGCCCATCACCGGTCATAAATCGATGACTATCAAAACCATTACCTATTTTTTCATTTAGCAGATCTTCTTGCACAGTAATCTTGATATTTGATCTATTTCCGGGAAGAAACCTGATTTTTCCTCCAGTTTTTTCTATCGCTTCTGATTCATCACCAGGATTGTAATCATCCTTTAAACAATAATCGATTGATTCTTTTAAAACACTAGAGAGACATATCTGGGGTGTTTGAGCTAAATAATATTTATTCCTATCTACACTTTTTTTGATTGATAAATTATCGGGATTGATTTTTTTTAGTGCTTCATAAATAGGAATCCCATAAATAAGTGCATCATCTGTTTCTTCATCAAAATCTCTCATAAGATCTCTAATCATGTCAGAATTTATAAAGGGTCTAACTGAATCATGCACAACTACCAGACTGTTTTCTTTGATTGTTTCCAAAGCATTTAAAACAGACTCAGCTCTGGTTTTACCTCCTTGCACAGTCTGAATTTTTTCATTTTTTGCAATGTCCAAATTTGAAAAAATTTCATCTTGCTCTCCAAGAGGAATAATAATTTTTTTAATCTCGTCAATTTCTAAAAAATGATTAATAGTTTTTTCTATTATTAGTTCTTCATTAATGTTGAAATATTGTTTTGGAATAGCTGCATCAAATCGTGTACCAGAGCCGGCAGATGGGATTATTGCATACGCTTTTTTAATCTGGTTCTTCATCAATGTATTCCTCACCTTCTTTTATGAGACCTAAATTTTCTCTTGCTACATGCTCTACATACTCATCATTATTTTTTAGTAACTTAATTTCATCTTTGAGTGTCTCATTTTCCTCCGAGATTTTTATCAATTCATCTTCTTTTTTGTCGATTAAAGTTTCTAACTTTTCATTTTCCTGGAAACTGAATTGACCAAAAAAAATATCTCTTATTAAACTTATTAAAATAATGATAAGTAAAACTAAAGCTAAATATCTAAAAAATTTTTTTAAGGTGCTCATGGATATAGTTCGTCTTCAATGAGAAGTAGACGATTATATTTAGAAGTTCTGTCTGACCTAGCAGGAGCACCAGTCTTAATTTGACCAGCATCTACAGCCACAGCAAAATCAGCAATAAAACTATCTTCAGTTTCACCGGATCTGTGAGAGATAATGGTCTTGAAGCCACTGTTCTTGGCAAGACTAATTGCTTGCATTGTTTCAGATAATGTTCCAACTTGATTTAGTTTTACCAAGATAGAATTAGCAACTTTGCTTTCTATACCTTTTCTAAGTATTTTTTCTTGAGTTACGAATATGTCGTCTCCTACAATTTGGAGATCATTATTATTTTTTGTAAAAGTTTTCCAAGCATCCCAATCTTTTTCATCAAATGGATCTTCAACTGATTTTATTTCATATTTATCGACTAGTGCCTGCATATAAAAAACCATCTCGTCTGACGAAAATTTTTTATTTTCTCCTGTCAATTTATATGAATCTTTACTAAATAATTCGGATGCTGCACAATCAAGTGCAATTGACATATCATCTAGATAAATTAAGCCTGTTCTTTCTATGGATAGAATTATTAAGTCTAGAACTTCTTCAGATGTTTTTAAATTTGGAGCAAAGCCCCCTTCATCGCCCACGGAAACGCTGAGCCCTTTTTCCTTTAAAATACTTTTCAAGTTAGTATAAACTTCCACAGATTTCATTAATCCATCTTTGAAATTAAATTTGTTCGATGGAATTATCATGAACTCTTGAATATCAATATTATTATTAGCGTGACAACCACCATTCATTATATTAAGCATTGGAACTGGAAGTGACATAGTAGAATTTTTGTTGGATATACCTTTATACATAATGTTTAGATATTCATATAAAGATATACTCATTGAATTCGAAGCTGCCCTTGCACAAGCTAATGAAACTGATAAGATCGCATTTGCTCCAAGTTTTGATTTATTCTCAGTTGCATCAAGCTCAATAAGCTTGTTGTCTATTATTAATTGATCTTCAGAAGAAACACCTTTCAATATTTTTAATGCCTCCTCAGAATTCTTCACTGCATTTTGTACTCCTAAACCACAATACCTTTGATCATTTTTGTCTCTCAATTCGTATGCTTCAAGTTGGCCTGTAGACGCACCACTTGGAACCATTGCTTGACCGGTACTTCCATCATCTAAATAAACAGTTGTACATAACGTGGGTCTGGCTCTTGAATCTAATACTTCAATCGATTTAATTTTTGATATTTTCATTTACTATTTTTTACAAATTCATCTAATGAAATAATTTTTTCCATGAAAATGTCTAAATCAGATAATTTAAGTGCACAAGGGCCATCGCATTTCGCTTTGCTTGGATCTGGATGAGTCTCTAGAAAAAGTCCAGCTATATTCTGTGAAATGCCAACTTTAGCTAATTCAAAAACATATTGCCCCCTTCCTCCAGTGCTTTTTTCTAACATTCCAGGTTGCTGTAAAGAATGTGTAACATCAAAAAATACAGGATTTCCTCTTTCCTTTAAAATTTGAAAATTTAACGGATCAACGACTAGGTTGTTATAGCCAAAAATATTTCCTCTCTCGCAAAGTATTACATCTTCATTTCCAACCGCACTACATTTATCAACAGCATGAAACATTTCTTTTGCTGAAGAAAATTGTGGTTTTTTTATATTGATCACTTTTTTAGTCTTAGCTGCTGCAACAATTAAATCGGTTTGTCTGCACAAAAAGGCTGGAATCTGAAGAACTTCACAAACCTCAGAAACTGGCACAGCTTGATCAGGTTCGTGAATATCTGTAATTACAGGCAAATTAAATTCATTTTTAATTTTTTCTAAACTTTTAAGGCCTTCATCTAGCCCAGGACCCCTAAAAGAATCAAGAGAAGATCTATTTGCTTTATCGAATGAAGCTTTAAAGACATAATTGAAACCTAATTTTTCTGATAATGTTTTAAATTTCTCTGCTACGGAGAGCAATAAATCATCAGACTCAATAACATTAATACCCCCAAAAACTGTTAATTTACTTTCATTTGATACGTCTCTTCCGTTAATTTTCATTTCTTATTCCTTTTAATCTCTGCAGCTTTGATAAAATCATTAAAAAGAGGATGCCCTTTCTTTGGTTTTGATGTAAATTCTGGATGGAATTGGCACGCAACAAACCAAGGATGATTTTTTAGCTCTATCATTTCAACAAGGTTGTGCATTTCTGATCTAGCTGAGACTATTAAACCATGTTTTTCTAGCTCAGGCACATAACTTGGATTCACTTCATACCTATGTCTATGTCTTTCAAAAATTGAGTTTTTCTTGTAAAGACTCTTTGCTAATGTTCCATTTTTAAGAAAAGCAACTTGAGCTCCAAGCCTCATAGTGCCTCCCTTATCAGATTTATGATTTCTTTTCTCAATAGTGCCATCTTCATTTTTCCATTCTGTCACAAGTGAAATTACATTATTTTTGACTCTTTTCTTAAACTCTGTACTATTGGCATCTTTTAATTTTAATAGACTTCTTGTCATTTCAATAATTGCGATTTGTAACCCTAAACATATCCCAAAATAAGGTGTTTTTGATTCTCTTGCATATTTTGCAGCCAAAACCATTCCCTCTATTCCACGATCACCAAAACCTCCGGGAACAAGAATTGCATCAGAGTTTTTCAGAGCTCTTTTATAGTTTTTCGTATCAAGTTTTTCAGAATTAACAAAATTTATTGATACTTTTGTGTCATTATGAATTCCTGCATGATCTAAAGCCTCAATTAAAGAAAAATATGCATCTTTTAAATCTACATATTTTCCAACAAAAGAAATATTTACTTCTTTAGTTGGCTCTAGCTTTCTTTTAACAACTTTTTTCCATTCTCTCAGGTTAGGAGTATTTTTTTCTAACAAAAGTTTGTCTGTAAGTATTTCATCTAAACCCTCTTTTGCTAGAAAAACCGGCACCTCATAGATAGTTTCCATATTGGGTAAAGATATTACTGTTCCCTTAGGCATCGAGCAGAATAATCCAATCTTATCTTTACTCTCAGCAGTAAGTTCAAATTCTGATCGGCAAATAAGAATATCCGGTTGCACACCAAGACTTCTAAATTCTTTTACAGAGTGTTGTGTAGGTTTTGTTTTTAATTCGCCTGCATTTGAAAGGTATGGAACAAGAGTAAGATGAAGAAATGCTGTTTGATAATTCTTTAATTCAAGACCTAATTGTCTTATTGCTTCAATAAATGACTGACTTTCAATATCACCAACTGTTCCACCTATCTCAATAATTGCAATATCACAATCTTTTGATGCTTCAA
Organism: uncultured SAR86 cluster bacterium; assembly: GCA_902585315.1. Lineage (GTDB taxonomy): Bacteria > Pseudomonadota > Gammaproteobacteria > Magnimaribacterales > TMED112 > TMED112. Next base: position 104,253 of record CACIDC010000002.1, on the reverse strand, counting down.
TTATTCTCCTTTTAATTTCATCTGTAATATGTGGAATAATTTGAACTGTCTTACCTAAATATTCGCCCTTTCTTTCTTTTCTCAGTACTGAATAATAGATTTTTCCTGCTGTAAAATTATTTTTTTTGGTACAAGTGCTATTTATGAATCTTTCATAGTGACCAAGATCTAGGTCTGTCTCTGTGCCATCTTCTAAAACAAACACCTCTCCATGTTGGAAGGGACTCATAGTTCCAGGATCGACATTAAAATATGGATCGAGCTTTATAACTTCTACTTTATAGCCTTTTGATTCTAGGATTGCACCAATAGATGCAGAAGCGATTCCTTTCCCTAGGGATGAAACAACACCTCCTGTGACGAAAATAAACCTCGTATCTTTAAGCAAAATAAAATCCTTACGCTATTCTAAATAATTTTTTGTAACTCTACTCGAGATATTGGTTAATAAGTTATAAGAAATTGTATTAAATTCTTCAGAAACCTTTGAAAGATCAGAATCAAAGTCCCAAAGCTTTACAGTATCTCCAATTTTAATGGTACTGTCTTGTTCAAGATTTATTAAAGTTAAGTCCATATTAAGCTTACCCGCTGTTTTGAATTCCTTTCCATTTACGCTTACAGTGATGGGTTTCTTAAAGTAAGGTAGCCCATCCGCATAACCTATTGGTATAGAGCCAATGATACAGTCTTCCTTTGCTTCCCATGACCCATCATATCCAACTCTTTCTCCAGCTTTAATATTACGTAATGAAATAATTTGAGAAGTTAATGAAGATACATTCTTTGTACCAAATTCATTATATTTTCCACCATATATAGCCATTCCTGGCCGAACAATATCATGTTCAGCCTCAGGCATATTAAAAACAGCTCCTGAATTAGATAAGCTTTTTTTACAAGAAATTCCATCTACCAAATTATTGAATATTTTTATCTGACTTAGAGTATGAGGATCACCTTTAAGACTAGATGCAGAGAGATGAGACATTAAGATAATTTCCCTTGCTTCCAGAGATTCAATCTTTTTAAATAATTCCTCAAAATCATCAAGATTTACACCTAATCGATTCATCCCTGTATTTATTTTCAACCAAACCCTTGAGTTGGATAAATTGTATTTTTCAATCTTATCAAGCTGCCAACTGGAATGAATAACAAAATCCAATTTATGTTTTTCAATCAATTCATAATCATTTAGCTCATGAATACCCTGCAATAACAGAATTGGTTTTGCGGTAAGTTTTCTGACTTCTTCAGCTTCAGTTAAGGTTATAACTGAAAATGACTCAACGTCATCTTCTATCGTCTTTAAAACTTTAGACACATTTAATCCGTAGCTGTTTGCTTTTACTACAGCTTGAATGTCTGCGTCTGTAAATTTCTTTATTAGATTTATATTGTGTTTTAGATTTGATAAATTAATCTTCAGTTCGGTCTTGCGCATAACTATTCATTATTTCTGGAGCAAGATCACCAAATCTAGTAAGTTCATCTCTAAATGATAAAAGAACTCTCTTTGTTGGACCGTTTCTATGCTTAACTAAATTTAGCTCAGCGACGTTTTTCCATTCTTCATTCTTGTTGTATACAAAATCTCTGTATAACATAAAGATTAAATCTGCATCCTGCTCGATAGCACCAGAGTCTCTTAAATCTGACATCTGCGGTCTTTTATTTGGCCGTTGTTCAACTCCCCTATTAAGCTGAGAAAGAACAAGAACAGGTGCTTCCACTTCTTTTGCTAAATATTTCAAAGATCTTGAAATATCCGATAACTCATTGACTCTATTTTCATTTCGTCCAGGCATTTGCATCAGCTGAATATAATCCACAACAACAAGACTAACTCCTCCGTTATTTCTAAACTGTTTAGCAAGCCTTCTACACTTAGCTCTAATTTCGACAGGAGAAATATTTGGAGTGTCATCAACAAAAAGGTTTAACTCTTTCATTCTGGCTGATTGTTTTGCAATTTTTTCCCACTGCCTATCTGTTAAATTAGCAGATTTAACATTCGATTGAGAGATGCCAGCCATTGAAGCCATCATTCTAGAAGTTAATGATTGAGAAGACATTTCTAAACTGAATACTGCGACACATCCGTCCTCATTTTTTGCTACATTTTCGGCAATATTCATAGCAAGAGAAGTTTTCCCCATACTAGGTCTTCCAGCTATTACAATTAGGTCTTCTTTTTGAAGGCCTTGAGTGAGACCATCTATTGCTTTGAATCCAGACGAAAGCCCTATAAGCTCGCCTTGTTTTTTTGCAAGTTCTCCTAATCTATCAAGAGTTTGTCCAACGTATTCATCAATTTTTTTGAGCGAATCGGTTTTTGAACGGTTTTCTGATAGTTCAAAAATTTTAGTTTCAGCTTCATTTAATAGATCGTCACTTGTTTTGCCTTGTGGATCCTTTGCTAGTCTTATTAACTCATCAAGAACTTTTCGTAGGTTTCTATCTATGGATTGATCTTTAACTGTATTTGCATAGCTATCAGCATTCAACGCTGAAATTGGAATAGTTTGCAATTCTTTTAAATAATCTACTCCTCCAATTCTCTTGAGAGAATTTTTTCTGTCCAAAAGTTTAGACACTGTTATGTGGTCAATGGCTTTATCTTGATCAGCGAGCTCTTTAATGCATTCATAAATTTCTTTATGAACGTCAGATTCAAAGTCAACGGAACTTATTAAGGCATCGACCTCAGGATATTTTTCTCTAGATAATAACAAGGCGCCTAAAACTGCTTGCTCTACTTCTATACTATTCGGCATTACGTTGGTTTTACTTCTATAGATATAGATTTAACTATTTCTGGATGAAGTTCAACGTTTACAGTGAATTCTCCGACCTCTTTTAACGGTCCGGATAATAAAATAATTGATGCTTTAGTTACAAAATCATGTCCTTCAGCATGCAATGCCTCTAAAACTTCTGAAACACCAACAGAGCCAAATAAAGCTCCGCTCTCTTGAGCATTTGCTGAGATGGTTAATTTTAGGTCTTCTAAATGAATTGCATTTGCTTCAGCCAAGGATAATTCATCTTTCGCTTTTTTAAGGTATTCTTCTTTTTTTTCTTCAAAATCTTTTATGTATTCATCCGTAGCTGGCAAAGCTTTGTGATAGGGCAATAAAAAATTACGAGCAAATCCAGATTTGACATCAACAATGTCGCCAATATTACCTAAGTTCTTAATCTTAGTTACTAAAACTACCTTCATTTTTTTTCTTCGATTTTATGTTTGTCAGTAAAAGGTAATAAGCCCAATAAACGTGCTTTTTTAATTGCTTTAGTTAGTTTTCTTTGTTCTTTTGCATTCAGCCTTGTGTACCTTGACGAAAGAATTTTTCCATTTTCTGAAATAAATCCTTTCAAAGTATCAGCATCTTTGTAATCGATATTTACTTTTTTTTCTTCAGTCATTATTAAGTAAGTTTAACAGTTAAGTGTCTAAAAACATTTTGGTCGAATCGGAATTTTTCCTCTAACAGACCAAGTGTCTCAGGCTCTATATTCACATCTAAATGAACATAGTTGGCATAGTTCATATTATTAATTGGATAAGCTAGTTGTCTTTTGCCTAAAAGCTTTGTGTCTATCAAATCACCTTTATTATCTGAGATAAGTTTTTCTAAACTGCTAATAAAATCGTCAACTTCGTCCATTGTATTTGGATTCAAAAGAAGCATTAATTCATATTTTTGCATTACAATTCAGTTCTAATCCATTCAAGCACTCGGGCTATAATACCCTTGGATTGATTAAAGGTAAACTCTTTATCTTGTTCTAAAGCATAAAATTTAGTCATACCCAGAATCACACTATTTTCAGGCTTAATTAGATTGTCAGATTTTCTAGGTAAATTATATTTTGGGATTCCGATTTTAAAGTTGAGATTAGATAATTTTTCTCCAAGTTTCACCATTCCTTCCATATTTGCAGAACCGCCAGTAATAACTATTCCATCAGATATATTATTTAAAAGATTATTTTCTTCTAGACTGTTTAAGCAGTGTCTAAGGATTTTAGACATAGAATTTTCGATCAGTCCTGCTAGAGCTTTTCGAGAAATGGATTTTTTTCCATTTTCAACTGAAATTTTTAACATTTCGTCATTGATATTATCTGAAAAAGCAGATCCATATTTCTTTTTTATGGCCTCAGCATCGCTTGATTGAATATCCAAGGCAGATGCAATTATCTCAGTAATATAATCCCCTGCATAAGGCAAAACTTTAGAAAAAGTTATAGATCCATTCTGATATACAGATATATCTGTAGTCCCAGCTCCTATATCTAAAATGCAAACACCCAACTTCTTTTGATAATCTGTTAAGACACTATGAGCTACTCCTAATTGACTGTAAAAATACTTTCTTATTCCAATGCCTGATGAGCTTACTTTCAGACATTTTTTTATATTATCTTTTGTGTTTTTAGAACAATGTATCAGATGAGACCTAGCTTCTAATTTTATACCATTCATCCCTAATGGATCATCTATGTTGCCTTGGCCATCAATAAAGAAACTAATAGGCACTACATACAATAGTGTTTTATCGTTGGGAATTTTCAAAGTTGATGACATATTTAATGCATTTTCTATGTCTCTTGCAGAAATCTCATTTTCAGATATTGCTGCTTGACCTACTGAATTTGTGCTTGATACTTCTTCCCCTGAAATAGAAACAAGTATTTCTTTTATCTTAAGACCTGATTGTTGCTCGATATCCCTTAAACATTCCGAGATTGAAGAAGCTGTGGCAGATATATTTATTATTGAACCTTTTTTAACTCCTGAAGTTTCAATACTTGAAAAGGCATGAATTGTAGAAGTTGATAAATCATCAATGAGAAGCCCGCTTACTTTGGAGGTGCCTAAGTCCAAAAAACATATCATTTAATCAAATCTTTAATACATATCCCTGTTGGTATCTTAAGTCTAGATTGACAACGTTTAAATTATTTTGATTTAAATTATCGGTGATTTTTTTAAATAACTTTAATCTTTCACCAATATCACTTTTACCTATTTTTACGATTGCTTTATCAGTAGTAACCTGCCACCCTGAAAGATTTGAGTAATTAAGACTTTTTAAATTTTTAATATCTTTTTTAATTAATTTAGCTTGTTTAATTACTTCACTTTTTAAGTCAGTCTTTTCAATCAATAGTATAGGTAGGTTGAGTTTTTTAGGCATAAAAAATTTTTTAAAATCTTCATCGTAATAAATATTATTATTAATTTTGAAAATAGGTTTTTTTAATGAAATTGTATATTTCGTTTTTTGTTTAGTTGTTGTTTGAATAAAACCTTTCACCCAATCTTTATTTTTTACATAAGTTTCAAAATACTTATCTTTGTACAGGCTTTTCTCTAGCTCATCTACACATATTTCACAACTTGATGAAAGCATTAATTTTACTTCAATTTTTTTGTGCTTATTATTCGCAATATTCACAATAAATATTATGGAAAAAACCAATATTGCTAGTAATGCAATTCTAAAGAGAATCTTCAATTATATTTGTAATTAACTCCTGATAATTTATTCCAGACATTTTAGCAGCTAAAGGAAATAAGCTTTTTTCTGTAAATCCTGGGACAGTATTTATTTCCAAAACACCTAAATCTTTTCCATCATAGACAAAATCAACTCTTCCCCATGTTTGACAGCCATGTTTATAAAAAGCTTTTAGTGCTATATTTTTTAGTTGCTTTTTTATAGTTTTATCAACTACTTCAACCTTTTTTGTTCCTTTGCTTAAGTACTTTGCTTCGTAGTCATAAAAACCGTCTTTATCCTCTGCAATTATTTCAAGAGGCTGAAGAGCCTCACCTTTTAATATTCCGACGGTATACTCAGCAGAATTGTAAGCCTTCTCAATTATTACGTCTTTAGAGTATTTTCTTGCTTCTTTAACTGCTTCTTCTAGGTTTTTTTTATGATCGACCTTTGAAACACCAAAACTTGATCCATTATTATTCGGTTTAACGAAAAAGGAATTATTTTTTATAAAGAACTCATCCTTAAGATCTAATTTTTGATTCGTACTGATAACTTGGAATTCTGGAGTAGGTATTTGATTCTCAACCATCAAGATTTTTGAAGAAATTTTGTCCCAACATTTCTTTGTTGAGATTTCATCTGAACCTGTAAACTTAATATTATTCTTACTTAATAATTTTTGTGTGTTCCCATCCTCACCATCTTTACCGTGGACAGCAATAAATATTAAAGCTTCCTTATTTATGGACTTAACATCAAAATCTTTTATGTCTTGCATCGTTGCAGAAAATTTTGTTTGATCAATATTTTTTATGATTCCTTGAGCGCTTTGTAGAGAGATTTCACTTTCAACAGAATCGCCTCCGTATAGAATAATTACATTTTTCATTTGTATATGGCTTTTATAGAGTTTGATATATCTACAATATTACCTGCGCCTTGTGTAACTATTATTTCATTACCCTTGATCTCAGATTCTAAAATTTTACAAATTTCTTTTAAATTTTTAGCAAAGAAGGCATTTTTCTTTTTTTCAATGAGTGCATTTACAAAGTCATATGAACTTATTTTTTGTAAATTTTGCTCACCTGCTGAATAGATATCAAGGATTATTGAAGTATCTACATCTCTTAAACATTCTATAAACTCTTTGAAAAATAAATTTGAACGAGAATATCTGTGTGGTTGAAAAATCATGCAGATTTTTTTGTTGGGGTTAGTTGATTTTAGTGCTTCAATTGTGGCTTTTAATTCAGTTGGATGATGTCCGTAATCATCAATAAGAGTTAAGGATTTACCACCAATTTTTAAATCTGCTTTATACTCAAGCCTTCTTGATACTCCACCAAAATTTTTGAAAGAATCTTTAATAACTTTTGTATTTATTCCTGCCTTCTGAGCAACTATGAAAGCTGCTGTCGCGTTAAGCGCATTATGCTTTCCAGGTAATGTTAATTCTAACGATATTTCCTTGCCTGTAGAATTTCGAATTATTTTAAATTTCTGAAACTTGGCTTGTTGTTTCAAATCTTTAATAGAATAATCTGCTTTTTTATCAAATCCATAAGATATTTTTGGTCTTGATAAGTTTTCGAATACTTTTTTCGATCTTTCAGAATCTGTACAAATTATTGCACTTCCAAAAAAAGGTAAATTTTCAAGAAACTGTAGAAAAGTAGAGTCCAATTTTTCAAGATTATTCTCATAATAATCAAGATGATCATTATCAATATTTGTAACGACACTAATTTCTGGATTCAAATGCAAAAAAGATGCATCACTTTCATCAGCCTCAACTATTAAATGTTCGCCCGTTCCTAAAATACTATTGTTTTCCTGACCTAAAATTTTCCCACCAATAATAAATGTGGGATCAAGCTTTGCTCTGACAAAAATGTCAGCAATTAAACTCGTAGTGGTTGTTTTTCCATGTGAGCCTGCGACCGCAATACTTTGAAATCCCCTCATTAAACTTGATAACATTTCAGCTCTTGGTATTAAAGTAATATTTAAAGACTTAGCAGCCTTCATTTCAGGATTAGAAATATTAACTGCAGAAGAATAAACAACAACATCTGAATTTCTTACGTTTTTCTCGTTATGCCCTATAAAAATTTTTGCACCCAAGGAATTCAACCTGATAGTATTTTTATTTTTAACTAGATCACTCCCACTAACGTAAAAGCCTTGATTTATAAGCATCTCTGCAATGCCAACCATTCCCACACCCCCAATGCCTATGAAGTGTATTTTTTTGATATTACTTAATTTCATGAACTATTTTTTCTGCCGATTTCAAGTGTATACTTTTACCCATTTTTTTACTTAATTCTTGAAAATTTTGTTGATTAAATTCGCTAATTTTTTGAGAGAATTCCTCCTCATTGAAACTCTTTTCATTTAGTACAATTCCTCCACCATCATTACATGCTAATTTGGCATTCTTCATTTGATGGTCATCTATTGAGTTAGGCAATGGAATAAATACTGCGGGCAAACCAATGCTTTGCACTTCGGCAACAGTTGATGCGCCAGCTCTGCAAATTATAAATTTTGATTTAGCCATAACTTCTGGCATATTTTCAATGAACTTTATATATTCAATTTTTTCTGTAGATGTTTTTACATCATGCTCACCAGTTTGAAATAATATTTTTTCATTCAAATTTAAATCACCTAATATTTCACTAATTTGATTGTTAAAAAAAAGGGCTCCTTGACTGCCTCCTAGAACAAGAATATGTTCTTTTTCAGAATGAGTAGTATAGCTTAGTGAGTTGAACGCAGATCTAACTGGTTGGCCAAAATTATGTTCTTTTTTTTCGTTTAGAGGAAATGTTGTGAATAATTTTTTTGCAAATATTAAACTAAATTTATTGGCTGAACCTAAAATTGCATTCTGCTCATGAATGTAAATATCTTTTAACAGAAAAATTGATGCTATTAAACCAATTACAGAAATATAATTACCCATTAGTAGAACATTCTGGGGTCTATATTTAATTAACAGAAAAATTGAAATCAATACACAACTCGTAAGATTAAAAGGCCATAGTATTTTTTCAAGAAGGTTTTTCCCTCTGAACCCTGAAATATTTAAATGACTAACTTTGAAACCTGAATTTTTGTAAATTTTTCTCTCTATTTCCCTGTTAGAGGCAATAAAAATTACATTTTCTTTCCCAAACTTTTCAGCTATAGATAATGCAGGATAAATATGGCCTCCTGTTCCAGCTGCAAAAATTGCAATTTTCATTTTATTTTATTTCTGAACTCCCAGCTTGCTCGCAGTGTGATAGCTAAAGCAATAAAATTCATGATAACACTACTTCTTCCATAGCTTATAAAAGGCAAGGTCAGACCTTTTGTTGGAATGACACCAAGGTTTACAAAAATATTGAGTGAAGTTTGAACAAAAAATAATAATGCGAACGATGTAATAATTAAGCTATTAAAGAAATAATTTTGATTTTTTGCATTTTCAGCAAGTTTGAATAGCCTCCACAAAATTACAAGATAACAACTGAACAGGATAAGAAAACCAATTGCTCCAGTTTCTTCCAAATAAATTGAAAAAATAAAATCAGTGTGGGCTTCAGGAAGAAAAAAATATTTTTGTGTACTTTCCCCAATTCCAAGACCAGAAATACCTCCTTGAACAGATGCAATTAGTGCATTTATTAGTTGATAATCTGAGCCAGTCATATCATCCCAAGGATTTGCAAAAGATAAAACTCTATCGAGCCTTTCAGGATTGAAATAAATTGCAACAGAGAGAAAAATAAAGAAAATTATAGTTAAAATAGCAAGCTGTGAAATCTTTGCACCTCCTATAAAAAGAATACATATCGCTATCGAAAATAATATTGCGGTATTACCATAATCAGGTTCAAGAAATAGAAGCAAGGCAATTAATGTTGTAATAACTATTGGCTTGATGAAGCCCTTTACACTAGTCTCAAGCTGGTCTTTTCTTCTTAAACAATAACTACATAAATACAAAGGGAGAAATATCTTGATTATTTCTGAAGGTTGAATATTTATTGGGCCAATAGCTAACCACCTTCGAGCTCCATTTACCTCTTGACCAAAACCTGGTATCAAAACTAAGCCCAAAAGTAGCGAACTTAATACAAGCAAAATAAGACCGTTTTCCTTATAAAAAGATATTGGAATAAAAAGAAATATCGAACATGCAACCAGTGAAATTGATAAAGCGATTATTTGTCTTTGTAAGAAAAAGAATGGATTACCAAAGTCTGCATTTGCAATAACATTTGAAGATGAATAAATAAAAATAAGACTTATGCCAGTAATAATCATGAATGGAACTAGTAAAGTTAAATCGAATAATTTTTCTTTTTTATTAATCAAAATATTTTTCTTTTAAATTATTAAAATGTTGCCCTCTTTCGATAAAATTTGAATAATCTGCGCCGCTTGGATTACCAGGACTAAATAAAATGTCTTTGTGTTTATCTTTTTTTAAAATATTAAAAATTTCATCTAGATTTTCAAATGTCGAGATATTTTCATGTTTTAAAATGTTGAGTAATTCATTTCGATGCTTTCCAAAAATAAAAACTCTTCTAGGGCCCTCAATATATAATTCTTTGTAATTTTCTTTATTTGGATTACCGCAAATAATTAAGTCTCCTCTAAAATTTAATTTATTTATAGCGTATAAAAGAGACGCTGAATTTGTTGATTTAGAATCATTGATTATTCCCGGTGATATCTTCTGCAATCTTAATGGCAGATCAGATAAATTAAGATCATCAACGTTCAATTTCGGTTCAATGCCAGATACAAAAGCTATTGCAAATTCTTTGTAATCATCTGTTGCACAAAAAATTGTTTTTCCCTTCTCAGTACATATTTTCAATTTTGCTTTTTTATAATTCTCATAATTTCCATGGAAATCAATATGATCATTTTGAATATTTGTAATTATTGAAAAATCAAAATGATTTTTTTTCATTTTCTCTAACTGAAAACTTGATGCTTCTATAACTGTATATTTATTTGCGTGATTAACATTATCTAATAATGGATTGCCAATATTTCCAAGTGCAATTGAAGAACTTACACAATTCAAAGTTTGATTAAGGTAATTAACCAATGTGCTTTTGCCATTAGTTCCTGTAACTCCAATTTTTATTGATTTATTATTTTGAAAAAAAAGGTCTAAATCAGAAATATAATTGAGCTTTCCAATGCATGAAGTAGAAAAATATTTTTTTAACTGTATTCCAGGAGAAATATATAAATTCACATAATCGGAAATACTTTCATCATTTAAACAATTTAATATATTTTTTTTATTTTCTAATTTTGTTTTATCTTCATCAAAAATATCAAAAGAAATAGAATTTGATACAAGGAATTTTTCAAAAGATTTTCCAGTTGTTCCATAACCAATAATTAGAGATTTCATTACCTAATTTTTAAGAGAGATAAACCAACCAAAACAAATATAAAAGTTAAGATCCAAAATCTGACAATTATTTTTGGTTCTTTCCAGCCTGATAACTCAAAATGATGATGAATGGGGGCCATTTTAAAGATTCTTTTTTTTCTTATTTTGAAAGATGAAACTTGCAGGATTACGCTCAAAGCTTCCATTATAAAAACCATCGACATTACGGCAAAGACTATTTCATGCCTTACAATTATTGCTACCAGTGCGATGAATGCCCCCATTGAAAGTGAGCCTACGTCACCCATGAAAATCTGTGCAGGATAAGCATTAAACCACAAAAAACCAATTCCAGCCCCAATTAAGGCTCCACAAATAACTAATAATTCTCCTGTACCTTGTACGTAAGGTATATATAAATAGTCTGAGACAATTGTATTTCCTGCTGCCCAGGCAATTAAGCCAAGTGCTGAAGTAATAAGAATTACCGGAAGAATTGCCAAACCATCTAGACCATCTGTTAAATTTACTGCATTTGAACTCCCAACAATTATAAATATTGATACCGGTATAAATAATATTCCTAGTGAAATAGAGACATCTTTAAAGAAAGGTACTATGTAATTCAGCTCATCCAATTCAAAAACATAAAAATAAAGAACTGCGGAAATAATTAATGAAAACAAGAATTGAAAAGAAATTTTAGTCCATGAAGAAATGCCTTTTGAATTTTTTTCAGTTACTTTTTTGAAGTCATCTGCAAAACCTAACAGTGCGAAGAGGATTAAACATAATAGAGCTACTAATAAGAACCTATTTGAAAAATCCCCCCAAAGAATACTTGAAAATACCACACTACCGATAATTAAAAGGCCTCCCATTGTTGGAGTACCATCTTTTACTTTGTGTGAATCTGGCCCTCTATCACCAATCGTTTGTTGAAATTGAAATGATCTTATTTTTTGAATAAAAAATTCTCCAAATAAAACAACAATTAATAGACCTGATAATGTAGATAAGAATGTTCTTGTGCTTAAATACGAAAATAGATTAAGGAATGGGCTTTTTTCTAAAAATAAATTAAGAAGAAATTCAATCATTTACCAACAACTCAAGATAGGATTCCATTTTACTAGACCTAGAGCCTTTAAAATAGACTTTTTTGCCTGCCTTAAGCTGTTTTATCAAATAATTTTTTGGAAAATCTTGTTTATTTTCAAAAAAATTAATATTTTTGCTAGATTTTTTCTTGAGAACTTCTTTAAAAATTTTTCCTGTTATAAAAATCTGAAAATCTTCAAGTTGGCTTAACAAGTTTTCATGTTTTTTATTTTCATCTTCACCTAATTCGGCCATATCCCCCAAAACTAAAATAGTTTTACTTGAATCTTCTTCCATTGCAGTAGCTATAACAGTATCTGGGTGGGCATTATAGGTTTGATCTATAATTTCACTGCCGTGTAATTTAATTATGTTGCCTCTTCCAGAAGAAGGTGTGAAAGTAATTTTATTTAGATCTTTATCGATCGATAATAGATTTAAGATTCTTTGAATAATTTCTTTGTTCTTTTCTAAGATATTTTTAATTTTAATATCCCTTCCATCAACAAAATTATCTTTATTCTTAAGACATTCTTTTAGTTTTAATTTTGTTTTAGATATATTTTCTATATTTTTAAATGTGCTTAGGTGGTTTGAAGCTACAGCTGTTAGCACAAATACATCACAAGAAAGCTTTTTAGAAATTAAATCAAAATCTCCAACATTTCTTGCACCGCATTCAACCACAAGGTATTTTGTATTTTTTGGCATGCTAAGTATGGTGAAAGGAATACCAAATTCGTTATTTTCATTATCTTTGCTTGCATGACATTTATCACCTAACAAACTTTTCAACATATCTTTAAGAGTTGTTTTACCATAGCTGCCAGTAATAAAGATCACTTTAGCTCTACTTTCAGTTATTTTATTTGCGCATATATCTAACAAAGAATTGTAAACATCATCAACCACAATCGAAGTACCAAAAATTTTTTGTTTTGTTATTACAGATGCGCCTTTTTGCATTACTTCCTCAATGAAGTCTTCAGCATTATGATTATTTCCTTTTAATGGAATAAATAGATCGCCTTCTTTGGCTATTTTTGAGTCAAAAATAATTCTTTCAATTTTTGTATCGGTTTGAACATTCTCAAACCCAAGAATTTCAGATAATTCTCTTAAAGATTTATTTCTACTCAAAACATACACTTTTTTACTTCCTCATAATCAGAAAAATCTAAACATACATCACCAATAATTTGTTTATTTTCATGGCCCTTACCAGCAATAAGGAGTATGTCTCCTTCGCTAAGCTCATTTATAGCATTTTTAATTGCGCGAGATCTATCAAGTTCCATACAAATCTTATCCAATTCTTCTATTCCTTCTACTATCATATTTGCTATTAGCTGAGGATCCTCATTTCTAGGGTTATCAGAAGTTATATAAATTTTTTCACAATATTTATCTGCGACTTCTCCCATCAAAGCCCTTTTACCTTTGTCTCTTTCTCCTCCAGCTCCGAAAACAATTATTAATTTATTTTTTTTCTTTTTGTACAGACATTCACATACGGATTCTAAAGCTTTGGGTGTATGAGCATAATCAATATACACATTCCCTTTTTCAGTTTTATTTAATCTACCAAATGGCAATGAGAGATCCTGAGCTTTAGCAAAAAAATCTTCGCAATTATCATTGATAAATTGATAATAAGGTAAAGTTAAAAATAAATTATATAAATTAAATTTGGATTCAATTTTAGAAGCAGCTTGAAATTTTCCCCAAGGTGTTTCTACTAAATATTCAATATTTCCATCCTCATAGGACTTTAGAACTTTAAAAAAAATATCTGATTTATTATTTCTAGACGAAATCTTAAATGTCTTCTTTGAGCATATCTTTTTCAGTTGACTAGATATTATTTCATCGTCAAAATTTATAGCTACTGTCTTAACTTCTGCATTGCTAACTAACTTAAACTTAGCATTAATATAATTTTGCAATGAGCCATGATAATCAAGATGGTCTCTGGAAATATTGGTAAATATGGCATGATTGACCTTTAAGCCCTGTAATCTATTTTTATCAACTCCAATGGATGAAGCTTCAAAAATAATATTCTTGATACTTGATCGAAAACATTTTGACATAAGATTTCTAATGAAAACGGGCTCTTCCGTAGTGAGCTCATTGTTAAAAATCTTTTGTTCATTTATGAAAGTTCCTAATGTACCAGATGAAGCATGTTTGATACCATTATTTTCCAGAATTTGGCTTAAAAAGCTTAGAGTTGTAGTTTTTCCATTCGTGCCTGTAATGAAAAGATTATTAAAATATGAATGATCAATCTGAAAGTACTCATCTATCCATTTTAAATATGAACTATTAAGATCCTTTATTTTGGAAACTTTTGGCAAATCAATATTTTCATTACTATCGAGAAAAATATGTTTAACAAGATTTACATGTTCAGTTGTAAGGTATTTTGCTCCACCTCTTAAGGATAAAAAGATATCATTTTTTCTTAAATATTTTGAATTTGTAACCAGATTTTCATTTGAACTGAGATTTAAAAAAGGGTTTTTCATAGATACTTTAACCTCATCATAAATTTAGATAGTTTCCCTACAACAGGTGCAGATACATCACCTCCAAAATATTTATTAGGATCAGGTTCATCAATTGAGACAATCATAATAAATTTTGGGTTGTTATAAGGGAAAATAGAAGCAAAACTTGAGATGTATTTTTCAGAAGCGTAGCCAACACCCTCAATATATTTTTCTGATGTTCCTGTTTTCCCTGCTATTTCTACTCTCTCATTCTTAAGGTTTGATGCTGTACCATCTAAGACTGTCATTCTTAGTGAGTCTAATATAAATGAAGCAGTAGATTTACTAAGAACTCTCACTCTTTTAGATTGAATGTCTGGCAAGATCCTAGGCTCTACCATTACACCTTCATTAGCAAAAACGCTGTAAGCCCTAGCTATTTGTAGTGAGTTAGAGGTCAAACTATACCCATAACCTAATGATGCTTTGTCAATATCGTAGAGTTTAGGGTTATCAATAATTTTTCCAGTAGAATTATTAATCCATTGCATTTTAAGCTCTTTTCCGAAACCAAATTGACCAAGATTATCTCGCATCTCAGATGATGAAAATTTGATAGCAATCTTTGCTATTCCAACTTGAGATGATTTTGAAATAGTTTCTAAAGGATTTATTCTGCCAAAATTTTTGCCTCCTGCCTCACTCCTTTTAAAACCAGAAAGTGTTACAAAGCCAGGGTTTGTATTAATAACACTATCTTTTTGAATATGGCCTAGTTTTAGTGCTCCAGCTACAGTTACAGGTTTAATTAATGAACCTGGCTCAAAAAAATCGTCAACTACTTTATTTCTTTCAATAACTCTTTCAGGGTTATTTGGATTGAATGTTGGATAACTTACCATTGCTAGTATTTCACCTGACTCAGCATTCATTATTAATGCAGAGCCCCCTTTAGCTTTTGAAGTTGAAATTGCTTCTTTCAATTCATTAAAAAGTTTAAATTGTAAGTTTGTATCTAGAGTAAGAGATACACTTTCATTATTTCCCAGGTTTATAAAATCCTCTAATTGGCCGTAGAGTTTCTCACCTCTTCCGCTTTGCCTGAATATTGATTTTCTTTCGTCAATTACTAGATTTTCATTCATTACTTTTTCTACACCTTCAAGACCTCCATCAGTCCCAGAGAAACCTATAACAGGACCAAAAATACTGCCAAATGGATAATACCTCTTGAATGTGTCTTCCCTTATTGGCACACAACTGCATGCTTTTTGAATCTCTGATAGTATTGATTTTGAAATATTATTTTCTAGATAGATTCTTCTTTTAGTATTCAAAAAAATTTCTTGAGATTGTTTGACCAGAATATCTTTTGCAATATTTTTATCATTCTCATTTTTAAACAATAAAGTTGGCCTCAAAATATCAGTTGCTAGTTCTATTCCATTTCTATCTAATATTTTTTTTCTAGGTTGCAGATTAATTTCAGATGCAGTATTTCTAATTTCTGCAGCTTCAAGAAATAAATCTCGCTCTTGGTTAAGTTGATAATATCTATAACCAGGTATTGATAGAAGAATCAAAAAAATAAAGAAAAGAAATCTTAACTTACTCATCATCAATATCAGGATCGGTCATTCCAAGACCTAGAGCTTTATCATAAATATATGGAGATGATTTCAAGAGAGCTATTTCAACATTTAACTTTGAATTTTGATTCTGTAATTTAAAGATTTTTTCTTGAACATTATCAAGATGCATAAAGTTTCTTTTATATTCAAAAACAAGAAAAACTTTTAAGAATGAAAGAGCTAAAAAAGCTAGAAAAAATATTGCTAAAAAGTAATCTAAAATTTTCATAATTTTTCAACAATCCTCATTTTAGCGCTTCTAGCTCTTGGGTTCAGCGAAATTTCTTCAGTAGAAGGATAAATAATTTTACTTATCTTAAATTCATCTAATACTTCTTGATGTTTCAAAGGGATATCTTTTTCATAAAAATTGATTTTTGGTTTAAATGTTTGTTTTGCAATCCTATCTTCAAGAGAATGAAATGAAATTATTACTAATTTACCGGATTTAATTAGTTTATCTTTAATTTTTTCAAGGCAAACTGAAAGATTTTCAATTTCTGAATTTACAGCCATCCTTAAGGCTTGAAATGACTTTGTTGCCGGATGTTTTTTTGTTTTAATTGTTTTGGCTGCTTTAATTATTTCTGCAAGATCTAGGGTATTATTGATCACGTTTTTTTCTCTGTATTTAACGATTGATTTAGCTATTTTTCTAGATTCCTTTTCCTCACCAAACTTCCAAAGAATTGTGGAAATTTCTTTTTCACTAAATTTTTCAATTACATCTTTGCATGTAAGTTTCTGTTTTTGATTGAATCTCATATCCAAAGGCCCTTTCTTTTGAAAACTAAATCCTCTTTGAGGCTCATCAAGCTGTGGTGATGAGACCCCACAATCAATCAAAACTCCTGTTAAAGAATTATCTTTAATAAATTCATCAATCTTTGAGAAATTTGTTTTGATGAATCTAAAATTTTCATGCTTAATATTTTTAGCAGCTTCCATAGCTGAATCATCTAAATCAAATGAAACTAGTTGCCCTTTCGATGAAAGTTTGTCCAAGATTTTTTTTGTATGCCCTCCTCTCCCAAATGTGCAATCCAGATAAAAGCCATCTGGATCAGAAATTAGGTTATCTACAGATTCTTTCAGAAGTATTGGTGTATGTTTAATCCTCGATGCTCCGTATTACATTATGTATGTCAATTAGGTTTAATCTCTCAGGATCAACATATGCTTCTGATTCTTTTCTCACTGGACTTATATCTCTTACAGGCCTTATGTAAGAGTTTGAAAATTCATCTAAATTAAATTTTCTAAGACCTGTAGCAATAATCGTTACAACTATTTCATCACCATAAGATTCATCTATTGTAAGGCCTGGGATAGCTTCTACACCTTGTTGGCTAATACTTTGTGCCTGTTTCATTATTTCATTGATTTCTTGCATTTCCATTCCTGACGCTCCACATATATTAATCAGCAAGCCTTTAGCATTCTTAACTTCAGCTTTGTTAAAAAATGGGTTATCGAGTGCATTATTTACTGCATCTATAGCACGATTTAATCCTTTGGCTTTGCCTATGCACATTATTGCCATACCTTTTTGAGACATTGCCGCTTGGACATCTGCAAAATCTACATTCATTGTGGCAGGATTCAAAATTACGTTTGAAACACCTCTAACAGCGTTTGTAATTACTTCATTTACTGCATTAAAACCCTCATTAAACTGTGCATTAGCTGGGAAAATCTCAAAAATTTTTTCATTGTCTATCTCAATACATGAATCAACACTTTGCATTAATTTTGATATTCCAGCTCTTGCCTGTTCAGCCCTTTTTTCTTGTTCATATTTAAATGGTGTTGTAACGACAGCAACTGTAAGAATTCCTAGTTCTTTAGCAACTTTTGCAATAACAGGAGAACCACCCGTCCCAGTTCCTCCACCCATACCCGCAACTATAAAAAGCATTTCAGTATGTTCAAGTGCTTCTCTTATTTCAGGTATACTAAGTTCTGCAGCAATCCTGCCTTTTTCTGGATCGTTTCCAGCTCCTAAACCTTTTGTAAATTCTTGGCCCAATTTAATTTTTTTTGCTTTCTGAATCTTTGTTAAGTCTTGAGAATCTGTATTTGCACAAATAAATTCAACTCCCTTTATATCAGATTTGATCATGTGTTGAATGCTATTACCTCCACCTCCACCTACACCAATAACTGTAATTTTCGCCTGCTCATAATTTGAGTCTAAAATTTGCCAAGTCATATGATGATTTTAAATTAGAGGAGTGAGTTGGTCTATAAGCCGGATTCTGTTTTAAGCCATCATTTATCTAGATGTTTTGTCACCAAAACATTCATGCTGCCTACCCTGATCTTACGCGAGCAACGTAATTAGATCTCTATTTGGCATTGCTTCAAGTGGGGTTTGCCATGCCCTAATTTTACTTAGGCGGTAAGCTCTTACCTTACCTTTTCACCCTTACCATAAAATGGCGGTTTATTTTCTGTTGCACTAGCCGTAGACTCGCGTCTCCCAGCAATTAACTGGCACTTTGCTCTTTGAAGTCCGGACTTTCCTCTTATTAAAATAAGCGATAGCTCGACCAACTCAGGACCATATGATATCAGGACTTTTGTGAAAAAGACAAAAATCTTTTATAAAGTAAATTTTTATTTATTCCTGTTAAATCTGAAGCCAATATTGATATTTCTTTAATAGAAAATTTTGATTTTAAATTTTGAAAAACTTTATCAGCATTTGAATAGTCATGATCTTTATTATCAAAATATATCATTAAAACAAATTCACCTTTGATAAGGTCTTTTTTTTCACTAAATATTTGCAAAACTTCTTTTGGGGTACCCCTAAAAAAATTTTCGTGTAATTTAGTTAATTCTTTTGCCACACAAATATGAACCTTAGATCCAAAAATTTGATCAACTATCTCTAATGACGCCATTAACCTATGTGGTGTTTCATAGAATATTGAAGTGCCCGAGAAATCAGAGCATTCATCAAGTGCAGCAACTAACTCTTTATTTTTTTTTGGAAGAAATCCGAGAAATTGAAATTTGTCTGTTGGTAAACCACTTCCAGTCAATGCTGTTATAAGTGCAGTAGGTCCTGGCAAAGAAATTATGTTTACATTACTTAATATGAGCTCTGAAATCAGCTTATAGCCAGGATCTGATATCAATGGTGTCCCTGCATCTGAAATTATTCCACCGCTTAAGCCCTCCTTTAATTGACTTAAAATATTTCGTCTATCAGCTTTCGTTGAGTGATCGTTGTAAGTAAATATTTTTTTTGTTTCAAGTTTTAGATTCTTCAATAATTTCTTGGTGGTAAGTTTGTTTTCAACTACTAAAAAGTCAACTTCTTTTATTACATTGATTGCTCTAATAGTAATATCATCAAGATTACCTATTGGAGAAGGTATAATATAAAAATCCATGTTTAAAAAAAAATTTTATCAATTATTAATAATAATTATTATAACTAGTTGCTCTAGCGCCCCTAAAGAAAGTATTACAAAAACTAAACTTGTCCCAGATATTGAAGGATATAAATTTGTAGGAATCACTAAAATTGAAGATTATCTTGAGCGAAATAATTATCAAAATAAATTTATCGTAGCATCTCCTGACCATATAAAGTTTTCCGAATTTAATAATTTTTTTCAACTTGGCATTCTAGCGGCTAAGAATCAGTTAAAAGTTACAAATGAAGTGGAATTTATTAATCAAGAAAATTTAAATTTATCAGAGGCAAATAATAATTTTTTAATCGGTCCTTTAAGTAGTGAAGTTGTTTCAAGTATTGATGGTTTACTTTTAAAAAATAGAGCGCTTTTTTTAAATGATGCCGAAGATAATTATTCAATTTCACTCAGTCAGAAATCTCAAATCTACACGCTTCAAAAGTACCTATTAAATGAAAGGGCTGAAAGGATAGGCTTTATCGAGGATGAAAATAGTAATGCAGAACAAATTAAAACCTTCAAAAATGAGTGGTTCAGTGCAAACAAAGAAGCTGTAACAATAAAAGTTCAAAGCAATCCATCAAATAGAATTGAAAATTTTTTAGATGTTTCTGACAGCAAAGCAAGATTCAACAATATAGATCAAGCAAGTTTTTCTGACGTTGAGTTTGTTCCTCGAACCAGAAAAGATTTTTCACAAGTAGTAATTTTTACAGAAGATTTGAGCAGATTGTATGAAATAGCATCACTAGTAAGATTTAATTATGGGCTAGATTACGAAATCTTCTCCCTCACCTCAAATTTCGATCAAAAAATAGATAAAAATGAAATTTTATTGCATGACGTAAAGCTGATTGATCATACTTATGAAAATAAATTTAACAGCGATTTATCTAAAAGCCGAAGTTACTGTTTAGGGTTTGATGCACTTCTTGTTAGTTATGCTATTGCAAATAACGTTAAAGGAGAAATTAGGGGGCTCCTTGGAATTTATCAAATCACAAGTGATGCGTTGATTGCGAAATCTTATATTAATTAAAAGAATATTTTAAATCTCTTTCTGAGTCTGTAAGAGATAAGTCAAAACTTGGTCTAGAGAAAAGTTTTTCTTGATATGCACTTAAGCTCGCGAAGGATTTAGTATTTGGCAAACTCACTCCAAGATAAGGTAGCCTATATAATATTGCAGACATATAGCAATCAACCAATGTAAACTCATCACTCATGAAGTATGGTTTCTCTTTTAAAACTAAAATTATTCCTGATAGCAATCCAACAAGTTCTTTTTTTAATGAATCAAATTCTTTTTGACTAATTTTTGGACTCATCATTTTGTCAACAACCGGCAACCAATCCTTTTCGATTCTATGAATTAATAATCGACATTCTGCTTTTTCATTTGGATAAATAGGCATCAATGGTGGATGAGGGAATCGTTCATCTAAATATTCAAGAATTACTCTTGGCTCATATATAGTGACCTCTCGATCAACCAAAACAGGTAGTTTGTTGTAGGGGTTAATTGTAGGAAGTTCTTCGGGCAATTTACCCTCAGGATCAAATTCTTTTATCTCACAAGCTATATCTTTTTCTGCAAGCACAATTCTAATCATATGACTGTAGTGTCCCTTTTCTTCTGAATAAAAAATCATTTAAGCTCCTTTGCGTATTCTCTATATAGAAGGTTCATAACAGCAGTAAAAACTATAAAAAACAATATAACAAATACACCATTTTTCTCTCTAGTTATACGTGCAGGTTCAGCTGCATAAGCTAAAAAGTTAACTAAATCTTTCATAGATCTATCAAATTCTTCTTTAGTCAAAGAACCTTCTGAAATTTTTACTAGCTTACCATCCTTGTCAAGGGCTTGATTGCCCTGCAATCCGACCAAGACATTTGGCATTGACGTTCCAACATAAACAAGATTATTTGATCCAGATGTTTGCAAGGGATCCTCATAAAAAGTTCTTAAATAGGTATAAATCCACTCATCGCCTCTGACTCTTGTTCTTAAAGTAAGGTCTGGAGCACCAATTGGCGATATTTCAGGCATTCCAAAAGTCATGTGATCAGCTATTTTGGTATCAGAAGTTCGAATTAATTCTTCTGTAACAATATTTTCAGGAATGACTAAATCTTTTTGTAACCTATTCCACCTCAAAAGCTTTAGAGAGTGACAGCTTGCACAATAATTCATGTAAATACCTAGGCCTCTTTGAAGAGAATATAAATCATGAACATCCGATGAAAAAGCATCACACTTCTCTAGAGAGCCACAATCATTTTCTCCTGCTGAATAGCTGTATGCACTAAAAATTAATAATGTAATTAATAGTTTTTTCATAACCTGTCAGGAACTTTTAATGTTTTTTCATATTTTGTATAAATTGGCATAAGCAAGAAAGGTGCAAAATATAGAACAGTGCATATTTGAGCTATAAGCGTTCTTAACTCATTTACCGGTTTTGTGCCCAGGTAACCAAGCGTTATAAAGGAAGCTGCAAAAAGTACCATTGCGATTTTACTATAAATACCTTTATACCTAATGCTCTGCACATTTGATCTATCCAGCCAAGGAACTACAAAAAGAATTGCTATACTTGCAGCGAAAACAATAAACCCTAAAAATTTACTTGTTATGCCTAAAAAAGGAATCCCAAAAGTAACAGCCCTTAAAATCGAATAGAAAGGGGCATAATACCAAACTGGTGCTATATGTTCTGGAGTTTTGAGAAAATTTGCTTCTTCAAAATTTGGCTTCTCTATAAAATAACCGCCACCTGTAGGAGCAAAAAAAACAATTGCAAAGAACACTATAAAGAAAATCCCAATTGCTGGTAATGCGCCAAAAGTCTTATATGGATGAAATGGTGCTCCGTCTAGCGGCATGCCTTTTTCATCTCTGTACTTCTCAATGTCAACTCCCTCAGGATTCCCTGCTCCGACTTCATGAAGTGCGAAAATATGAAAAACTACCAATGCAATCATTAAGAGAGGCACTACTACAACATGTAATGCAAAAAATCTTGATAAAGTTATTCCTGAAAGAACAAAATCTCCTTGAATCCAAACCTGTAAGTCTGGCCCAATAAACGGAATCGCTCCGAATAAAGATAAAATAACATTCGCTGCCCAGTAAGACATTTGACCCCAAGGCAACACATAACCTAAGAACCCTTCTGCCATAAGCAAAAATAGTAGAAAACATCCAAATAACCACACTAATTCTTTTGGTTTTTGGTACGAGCCATACAAAAGGCCTCTAAACATATGAAAATACATTAAAAAGAAAAATGCGCTAGCACCTGTACTATGCATATATCTCATCAGCCAACCATATTCGACATCTCTCATAATGTATTCAACACTTGCAAAAGCTCCTTCCTCGGTGTTTGTATAAAACATCATCAACCAAATACCTGTTACAACTTGAATCATAAATACAACCATCAGTAATGCTCCAAAAAGGTAGAAGAAATTTACTTTCTTTGGAACAGGATGTTTTGTTAAATGTCTTTCAAGATTTTCGGTTACTGGAAGCCTTCTATCTATCCAGCCCATTACAGTACTTTTTTCACTAGCCATTATGTTGGTTCTCCTATAATTAATGTATCTCCCTCAAATTTATGTGGGGGAACTTCTAAATTTGTTGGTGCTGGCACACCTTTATAAACTCTACCTGCTAAATCAAATTTAGATCCATGACATGGACAGAAAAAACCTCCTAACCACTGTTCGTCCCAAGCTTTCGGTTCAATTTCAGGATGATATTTTGGCGCACATGATAAATGTGTGCAAACTCCTTTCAAAACCGTGAATTTATCATTGGTTGATCTAGCAACACCTTCTGACAAAACAGGGTCTGTAACCCTATCATTCAATTTTGGTAGATTTTCTAACGCTTTCGATGTTTGGTGTACAACAAAAATTGGTGTTCTTCTCCACTCTACAACTGCCATCGCACCAGGCTCTAATTTTGATAAATCAAATTTAACAGAAGCACCTAGGGCTTTTGCTTTTTCACTTGGATTCCAAGCACTCAGAAAAGGAACCGCAAACCCAGCAACTGTTACTGCCCCCATTAAACTTGAAGTAATCATTAAAGCTTTTCTTCTAGTGTTATCAACTCTCGGTTTATCTTTAACATCCATGTCTAATTTTTCATTTAAATCATTCAATGAATCGCTATAGAGCAATTCATTTTTCCAATCAAATAAGAGCTTTTCAGCTTCTTTCTTATCTTTAGTTTTAAGGCTTTTTTTGTGAATTTCACCATCAACATTTAAATAACCCCAATAAAAGGGAGACTTGTCCCTAATATATAAAGACATCCCATCTAGTATGTGTATATGTTTTTTTCCTTGCTTATTTTTAGACATTTTGAACATTTAATTCAGTGTTCAAATTTAGGTGAAACTGAATAAGCATATTCCTCTTAAATCCTTATGAGACGTATTATATACAGAATTTTTTTAAAATATATAGGTTTTTAATAAATAAACATTAAAAAATTATATTTTGAACAAAAAATTTATAATTATTTATGAGTGTTCAAAATAGAAAATTAACGTTTAGAAAACTGTGGACTTTTTCTAGCTTTTTTGAGGCCAACTTTCTTTCTTTCTTTAACTCTTGAATCTCTGGTCAGATATCCTGCTTTTTTGAGATCAGCCCTAAGCTCAGGATTTTCTTCTAGAAGTGCCTTCGATATTGCTAGTCTTATTGCTCCAGCTTGTCCGAAAGAACCGCCACCTTGTACTTTTGCATCAACATCAAATGAACCATCATTCTTTGTGAGTACAAGTGGTTGCCTAACTATCATTTTAGCAACATCTCTTCCAAAGTATTCATCGATACTCTTTTTGTTTACTGTAACAATACCTGTTCCTTTTGTAAGTTTAACAACAGCTGTAGCTTCTTTCCTTCTTCCAGAAACAGTTCCCACTATTTTAACTCCTCAGGATTTTGTGCTTCATGAGGATGATTACCATCATCATATACTTTCAATTTTTTAATAATTTGTCTGTTTAATCTATTTTTAGGCAACATTCCCTTTACTGCATCTCTTATTACTTTTTCAGGATTTTTTTCCATCTGATCTTGAAAAGATATTTGCTTAATCCCGCCAGGAAAACCAGAGTGTTTATAGTAAATTTTATCTGTTGCTTTCTTTCCAGTAACTTCAATTTTTTTTGCATTAAGTAAAATTACAAAATCTCCTACATCAGAATTAGGCGTATATTCTGGTTTGTTTTTTCCTCTTAATATATTGGCAACTTGAACAGATAATCTGCCAAGTTTCTTTCCTGTACAATCAAGTATGTACCATTTTTGCTCAATATCTTGAGTTCTTAATGCTGTAGTTTTCATGTAATGCTCAAAGTTGACCCGCTATATATTAATATATTGGTAAAGGATTTGAAACATGAAGAACCTGTTTTTGTTAATATTATTTTTCGGCTTATTTTTTGGAGCACAATTTGTATATTTCGAAAATAGATACAACAAAGAAGAAAAAATAAACTTTGACGAAATTTCATCATCAATTGTAACAATTGAATCTTTAAATAATCGTGGAAAAAGCTTTGGGTCTGGAGTGATTATTTCTGAAGATGGATACATTATAACTGCTTTTCATAATCTTTCTGGCAACCTTAGCACTGTAAAAATCGCAGAAAAAACTTACCTAGCAAATCTAATAGGTTTTGATGAGTATGCTGATCTTGCTGTTTTAAAAATCAATGAAGAAAACCTGAATCATATTAAATTTTCTGATCAAGAAGATTTAGAGATTGGTCAGACAGTCTATGCAATCGGAAATCCGTATAACATAGGAATATCTGTTTCGAGAGGAATCTTAAGCGCAACTGGGAGAAATTTTGGAAATCCCTATTTAGATATTATTCAAACTGATGCTGCTATTAATAAAGGCAATTCTGGTGGAGCTTTAATAAATGAATTTGGAGAGCTAATTGGACTTAGTACTTTAATTGCTTCAGCTTCAGGAGGTTCAGATGGAGTAGGCTTTGCACTACCATCTGGAAAAGTTTTATCAATAACAAATGAAATAATTAAATATGGAAAAGTAAGTAGAGCCTGGATAGGAGAATTTAGGTTTAGAAGAGGTTTTTATACAGATGCAGAAACAAATAATAGAATTCCAGCACTTTATACAGTTGCTTTAAATAATAATTCAAACTTTGAAAATGGTTTAGAAGATGGTGACATCATCATTTCAATTAAGGATGCAGACGCAAGATGGAATACATTGTTAGCATCAGTCAATAGCATTTCTCCCGGAGATATTCTTGAACTAAAAATTATTAGATCTAATGAGCAGCTTGATTTAAATTTAGTGACAAAAGAAAGGCCTAATAGACCACAGGCTCTCTAATAATTTCTGCACCTAACTTATTGAGTTTTTCTTCAATACATTCATATCCTCTATCGATATGGTAAATGTCATTTATTTCTGTTTTATTTTTACCAACTAATCCAGCTAAGACTAAGCTAGCTGATGCTCTTAAGTCAGATGCGCGCACATTTGCTCCAACTAAGTTTGATACACCAGAGACAGATGCTTTATTTTTATTTAAAGTTATGTCAGCTCCCATTTTTCTTAATTGACTAACATGCTGGAATCTATTTTCAAATACTGTTTCCTCAATCATGCATGTACCTGATGCAATTGTGTTTAAAGTCATAAATTGAGCTTGCATATCTGTAGGAAAACCGGGAAATGGTTCGGTAAATATATCCTGGGCTTTCAAATCTGATGAAGTTGCATCAACTTCAACAAAATCTGAGCCAATATTTACTTCGACGCCCATATTCATCAATTTTTCACTAACTATATTAATAGTTTCGGGGTTAATTTTATTTACTTTTACATGACCATTTGTAATAGCGCCTGCAACCAGATACGTGCCAGCTTCAATCCTGTCAAATAAAACATTCCACCTGCTTGCTTCTAATTTTTTTACTCCCTGAACTATAATTTCAGATTCTCCTGCCCCACTAATCTTTGCACCACAGTTATTAAGATAGTTTGCGAGCTCCAATACTTCTGGTTCTTTTGCGCAGTTTCTAAGTGTAGTGGTTCCCTCAATTAATGTTGCGGCCATCATTAAATTTTCTGTTCCAGTAACGGAAACCTTGGGAAAAGAGAAGTCTATGGGATTAAGTTTTTTTGCTTTTAGATAAATATATTTTGAATCTGACTTAATTTCAGCTCCCATTTTTTCTAAACCAGAAAGATGGAAATCAATTGGCCGAGTGCCAATATCACAACCACCTGGCTGCGAGATTTTGGCTTTTCCATATTTCGCCACTAAAGGACCCATAACTAAAATAGAGGCACGCATTGTTTTAACGAGCTCATATCTAGCTTCAGGCAAAAGAATATTTGAAGAATTAATCGCAATATAACCATCTTCGTGAAAATTTATTTGAGAACCCATAGAATTTAACAATTCCAGTTTTGTTGTTATATCTTGCAAATGTGGCAAGTTACCTATTAAAGCTGAGCCGTCAAGCAATATTGTTGAGGCTAAGATAGGTAAGCCAGCGTTCTTAGCACCGGAACAGTCTATTTCCCCTTGAAGATGGTTTCCGCCCTTAATTATTAATCTTTCCATGATTTAGAGCGTTGTGGGTTTCCAAGATTCAATAGCAATATCCAGGTTAGAGTTATTCTCTAGATAAGCATCTTGGAATTGATTTCTAAATATTAAGCCTAGGTTAATTCCGTCAACAATTATATTTACAATCCTATATTGTCCAAGGCTATTTTTGTAAACAGTCAATTTAGTAACAAATGAATTAGAATCCGAGAAAAAATTTATAGAAACTTCAAATGTTTTTTTATTAACTTTAATATCTTCATCCGTTAAAATTTGATAATTATCAAATTCCAATAAAGTCGATACATATGTATCAAGCAACAATTTTTTTGTTCTTTCTTCAAATAATTTTTTCTGACTTTCTGTGGCAGAAGTATAAATTTTCGATGAAAGAATTAATCTCGATACAACTTTTACATCAACCATTGGTTCCCAAATGTTTTTAAGCCTTTCTTTGAATGCTTCAGGGTTCTCATCATAATTTGAACCTTCTTCCTTTATAACTGTCAAAAAATATTGAGCATTTGAATCAATATATTCATGAAGATCAGGAATTTTGTCGCAAAATAAATTTTGTGCCAAAAAAAAGACAAATAATATTTTTGATGAAAAAAATCGTAACATATGTAAATTATAGTTTGAAATGAAAAAAAATATTTTCCAAAAAGAAGCAAAAAAAGCTTTTTTAATTGAATTAGAGGAATTAAGGGCTTTTTCTAGGTCTAAAAACTTTAATGTTGAAGAATTATGTACAAATATCTCAAATTGCAAGGGGAAAATATTTATAACCGGTGTAGGAAAATCAGGACATATCGCCAACAAGTTCGCTGCCACTCTTTCCAGCACTGGAACGCCAGCTTTTTTTATTCATCCCGCTGAAGCATTACATGGTGATCTAGGAATGATAGAAAAGAAGGACTCAATCTTAGCAATCTCTAAATCTGGTGAAAGTCAGGAAATCTGTGATTTATTACCTGCGATAAATATGAAGAAAATTGATCTTTTTTCTATCACGGAAAATGTTAATTCAACAATAGCCAAAGCCTCAAAAACCCATGTATTGGTGAAAGTTAGAAGAGAGGCTTGCCCTTATGACCTAGCGCCAACTTCGAGCACAACTGTTACGCTTGCACTTGGAGATGCAATTGCAGTTGCTTTACTAAAAGTTAAAGGTTTCACCTCTGAAGATTTTGCAAAATCTCACCCAGGAGGGAAGCTTGGTAAAAAATTAACATTGCGAACAAAGGATTTGATGGTGCCAATAAGTAAAGCAGCAGTTGTTAAAGATTCAGAAAGCATTAAAGATTTAATTTTTGAAGTCTCTGAAAAAAAACAGGGAATTGCCCTTATTAAAAGGGGTTCAAGAGTTATTGGGGTATTTTCAGATGGCGATTTGAGAAGACATCTGCAAAAAAATGTCGAAATAGATAAAGTTAGACTTTCTTCGGTGCTAACTAAAAAATTTAAAAGAATTAAATCAAATGAATTAGTAGTAAAAGCTGCAGAAATGATGAAAGCATTTAAAGTGTATACTCTAGTTGTTGAAGAAAATAAAAAAGTTGTTGGTATATTAACAATGCATGATATTTTAGAGGCAAATGTTCTTTAGATTAATCATTTTACTTTTGTCATTTAATCTGGCTTCACAGGAATACGAAATAACTTCAAAAAATATAGAAATTGATACGGAGCTCAATACCATCAATTATGAACAAGATGTGGTTTTTAAATCTGATGATATTTTTTTTACAGCAGATAGGTTGAAACTTAATCAGAAAAATGAATCTTTTGTAGCATATGGCTTTCCCATTAAAATTAAATTTTATGACGGCTTAGAATTTATTGAAGGTGAAGCAGAAAAAATTGAGATAGACTCTGACTTTCTAAAACTTTCTAAAAATGTTTCGATTATTAAATCAGGCAACAAGATTAATTCTGAAAATATGATAATCAAGTTATCCAATGATAAAAGTTGAAAATATAAGTAAATCAATAGGATCTAAATTTCTTTTTAAAAATATTTCATTTGATCTGCCTAAAAATAAAATAATTGGACTTTTAGGTGCAAATGGAGCAGGAAAAACAAGCGTATTTAAAGCTATTTCTGGACTTTCAAAAATTGATTCAGGAAAAATAAAATTTTATCATGAAAATCTGCACTTAATGACTCTCGAAGAAAGATCAAATGCTGGATTAAATTATGTGCCTCAAGAAAACTCTTTGTTTGATGATTTGAGTCTTAAAGAAAATCTAGAAGCAATTGTAGAGCTAAAATTTAAAGAAATTTCATCAGATAAATCTAAGCAGATTGAAAATCTATTAGATTTAATGAAGTTAACAGATAAAGAAAATACAAAATCTAAATTTTTATCTGGAGGAGAAAAAAGAAAAACTGAAATATTGAGAGCTATTTTACTTGATTCAAAGTTTATCCTTTTAGATGAACCTTTTGCAGGTGTTGACCCGATATCAGTAGAAGAAATTATTAAAATACTTAAAAATTTTAAAAAAGATTTGGGTATTTTTATAAGCGATCATAACTTTAGAGATGTAATAAATGTTTGTGATGAAATCATCCTTCTAAATCAAGGAGAGTTATTGCTACAAGGCACTCCAAATCAAGTAAAAAACAATTCGTTAGCTAAGAAATTGTATTTTGGCGAACTGAATTAAAAGTTTTTCTTGTAGAATAGCCCAATGGCTAATGAAAATTTAGATAAAAGGTTTGAGCTTATACAAGAAACCTTCTCAAATCCTGAATTTAAGACAAAACTTGGACGAATTTTAAATGAAATGACCCCAAGTGAATTAGCTTATGTTATTGAATCATCGCCCCCTCATGAAAGAAAAATTATTTGGGACTTAATACAACTTGATACAGAAGGTGAAGTTTTGGGTGAGCTCGATGAAAACCTCAGAGAAGATTTGCTTGAAGGCATGAATCCTGAAGAAATTTCAGCTGCTATTAGCGATCTTGAAGTTGATGATTTAGCCGATATTTTACAAACCCTACCTGAAAAAATGACGAATGAGGTTTTGTCTTTAATGAATTCTCGTGACAGGGGCAGAGTTGAAAAGATTCTTGATTATCCTGAAGAGTCTGCTGGTGGTTTAATGAATACTGATGTGATTACAGTTCGTGCTGAGAATTCTATTGAATTAGTAATGCGTTATTTAAGGTTTCTTAAAGAACTACCACAAAATACTGATGATATATATGTTGTCAGTAAAAATGATGAATATTTAGGGATACTCCCAATTACTAAAATCTTAACCTCAGATCCAAATCTTACAGTTAGAGAAGTAATGGATACAGAGTTTCAGCCCCTGAATATAAAAATTGATCAAATAGACGTATACAATGAATTCAAAACAAAAGACCTTTTTTCAGCACCAGTTGTTGATGATAAGAATCATCTTTTAGGGAGAATTACTGTTGATGACATTATTGAAGTTGCGGTAGATGAAGTTGAACAAGATTTTATTGGATTTGCTCAAATTGAAGAGGATATTTTTGCCTCTCCAAAAAAATCTATAAAAAATAGAATTTTATGGCTATCGGTTAATTTACTTACAGCAGTTATTGCGGCAGCTTCAATTAGTCTCTTTGAGGATGTAATTCAAAAAGTAGTATATGCAGCGATTTTAATGCCAATAGTTGCAAGTATGGGGGGTATTGCTGCTACACAAACACTTGGTATCTATATTAGAGCAGAAGCAATGAGACAATTAAACCATAAAAACTTCAGATATTTATTCCGTAGAGAATTTATAGTTGCTCTCGCAAATTGCTCTGTTTTTTCAGTCTTAATATATGGCATAACATCATACTGGTTTGCTGACACCGCACTTTCATTAGCAATTGCATTAGCAATGATTTTTAATTTACTAGCAGCAGCTATTTTTGGATTTGTGTTCCCGCACTTCCTAAGAAGATTTGGTTATGATCCAGCAATAGCAGGAGGTGTTGTTATCACAACATTCACAGATATTATTGGTTTTGTAAGTTTTCTAGGAATTGTGAGCTTTCTTATTGCATAACTTGAATATTGAGATTGTCCACATTTCCAGATATTGAATATTTTGAGCTTGTAACGTCACTCAATCCTTCTTCAAGTACTTCTGTTACAACCACGGCACTCGCTGCTGCAGGCAATCCTCCAAGAATAGCAACGTACCAAGGAATGCTTTCTGACACAGTCGAGTTAAAAATCATTTCCAAATTAAAATCATCAAAAGAATCTTTATTAGATGAAATAGTTCCTGAAAGTTCTGCATTTCCTACATCAAAATTCATATTTAGTTGATTAATATTTGCATAACCAGAACTATCAACAAAAATTTTTCCATCTAACGTATTTATGAAAAAATTATTTTGATTAAGTTTATTAAAATCAGCATTCAAAATATTAAGTAACCTTGATCTTATGTCAATTAAAGATAAAACCCTTAGAGCGTCAATCGTGAATGTTGTATCAGAATATGAAATATTCTCTCCTGAAATGTCTATTAGACCACCAAAGTCTAAATTTTCATTCCCAATATTGATATAACTGTTTTTAAAACCAAAATTTAATTCACTGAAACTGAGGCTCGAATTTCTTAGTGGATTTTCATCTTGACTCTTTATTGAAAATTGAGAGTTGATATTCTTCAATGCAAAATTTTCAAAATCAAAATCAAATGAATTTAGTTCATTTTCATCAAAACCAAAAAAATTTGATTTTAAGTTTTTTGGGAAAATTGTCAGAATATTGTTTTGAAATTTATATGAATCTAGAAAATTGAATTCAATAAAAATATCCTTGTAATTTAAAAGCAAATTCTTATCATTCAAATTTAGCTTAATGTCTTGATTTTCCGTTAATGAGAAATCTCCGTATATACTTTCAAATTCACCTTCATTATCAAATTTAAGTGAAATTCTTCTGTCGTCTAATAAGAGTTCATATTTATTTTCAAATATAAAATTGTTTACTAAATACAAGTTGCCAAAAGAATAGTCAGAAATATGGAATTCATCACCAAATAGATTGATTGAAGTATTATCTATGTAAGTTTTTAGAGAATTAACTTTAAACTCAGTTCCCCCAATATCAATTCGATTTTCATCAGATACTAAAACTGAAGAGAAATTTAACTTCTCATTGAATGAGGAAATCGAGAATAAAATATCTAATTGTTTTGCTTTAAAGCTAGATTCTTGAAAAAACTTTTTTACGTTTCTTTGAGATTTGGGTAAGTAACTCAGAAATGTTTTTTCACTTCCTCTGGAAGACATTTGTAATTGAAATTCTTCCTCATACTTAAACGTTAATTTTAAATCTTTCTCATTATCTTGTGCTGAGAAGTTTGAGTAAGGAATTTTAAATTTATTATTAAAATCAAGATAGATTTCACCAGTCAGATTTTCAAGTATCTGGGGAGTTTCAAAAAAACTAAAATATAATGCTCCCTCTTTTGTATTAAGATCGGCAAATAATTTCCCATCATAAAAATAACCCTTGCCGTCTAAGCCTTTAATGACATTAAGGTTACCAGGAAGCTCTAAATTTAAATTCTTGAAATTAAAACCGAATGAATCTCTGAAAGTTAAAAAGTTAGATAAACTTAATTCTTGGAAAACAGTATTCCCCACTTTTAAATTATTTATTGATAATTGATCAATAAAAACTTCAGTTTGATCAATTTGGTCGCTTTGCTCAGCCTCATTTAGTTTTACTTCTGCATTTTTTAACGAAAACATAGAAACATGAATTTTTTTTCCAACAACAGAGTTAAGAAAATTAATTTTTAATTTTATTTCCTCTCCAGAAAAATCAGCTGCTCCTGTATATTGAAAATTTCCTATATCTACCTGCATACCAAGTAAACTTGGTTCTATTGATATATCTTGATATTTAATATTATCTTCAAACAAATAATTAGTTATAAACTTAGAACCATAATCAGTAGAGATAAATAGACAAAAAATATAAAAGTTTGAAATGAAAATAGCTAAAAGGTATAGAAAAAACCTTATAGGCCAAATTAGATATTTTTTAACCATTTATGCCTTTGATTTATAAAAATTAAAACCCAAATCATTGAATTTAAAAATGGATTTATAAATATCCTTTTACTCATTTCATCAGAAAAATCATTTACGTAAAAAAGAAGAATGTTTAAACAAAAACTAATTGAAATTATTAAAATTAATTGTTCCAAAAGTGATCTTTGAATCCACTTTAAACTCGAAAAATTTAGATACAACCCCACAAGAAAATAAGTTATTGTATATGGAACGGAAGTATTGCTAAAAAAAAGATCAATCAAGAAACCCATAAATATAAATAGATAAATATTTGGAATTTTATTTACAAATGTGGTGTAAATAAGTGTATGAACCAAAAATAAATCTGGAGATATAGGCCACAAATTTGTTGCTAACAAAATTTGATTGAGAATTATCAAACAAACAAAACTTGAATATCGAATAACTTCATTCATGGATATTTACCTTTTTATTAATTGATTGATATGGATCAAAAAAAAGTTCTATTTCTATATTGTGTTGAAATATATTCGATTGATTAGCTGATATATTTACTATTCTTCCAACAATTAAATCAGGAGGATAAATACCATCAAAGCCAGTAGTAAAAAAGGTATCACCTAATTGGTATCTCTCTGCTTTTGATTCGTTTAAGCAGCTTATAAGCCTCGCTTTCCCAGTTCCTTTAGCTATACAAAAAAACCCTGTCATATTTTTAATTGAAATATACTCATCTGGATCACTTAATAGTCTGACTTCCATTTCACGCTTTGAAATATTCTTTGTTTTCCCTAAGGCAAAGTTACCCTGAGAAATTGCATAGATACCATTTTCTAAATTATTTGGATTATTAATATAAACTCTATGTTTATTGCAGCATGTAAAATTTATCTGATCGAATGAATTGATAAAGGTTTCGGAACTTCCTCTTAAACTTATATCAAGGTTGTTATAGGGTCGTGAATTTTCTAATGATTTTAATTCAAGTTCATTTTCATATATTTGATTTCGCAAATTAAGGATTTCTTCTTCAAGTTGGGCTATTTTTTGATTCTCAAATTCTTGATATTCATTTAAGAATCTGGATATAAATTGTCCAGGAACATTTAAAGTCTTAATTAAAAACCTCTGTGACTTTTCGTTTAGCGCAAAGTTTTGCGATAAGTAAACTAATAAAACTACAAAAATAAATGAAAAAAACGTAAGACTTAATTTCTTCTGAAATGGAAGAATTTCTTTAGCCATTACTCTTCGGCAAATAAATCGAAATCTTTATCCATAAGGCCAAGAGCAATACCGCCACCTCTGGCTACACAGGTTAGTGGGTCATCAGCAATCCTAGCAGGAATCCCAGTAGCTTGCTCAATAAGTGTATCAAGACAATGAAGTAGTGCTCCTCCACCTGTAATCACTATTCCATCTTGCGATATATCTGCAGCTAATTCAGGAGGTGATAATTCAAGAGCAGTTCTTACTGATCTTACTATTGCTGATGTTTGGTTTTCTAATGCTTTAAATCCGTCTTCTTTTTGAAAAATAACAAGCTCTGGTATTCCCTCGGCAAGATTTCTTCCTCTAAATTCGTATGGCTCAAATTCTTTTTTGCAATTTAAAGTTGCACAACCAACTTGCAACTTAATTAATTCAGCAGTGGATTCACCTATAACAACACCAAATTTTCTTCTAACATAAGTTTGAATGGCCTCATCAAATTTATCGCCTCCCACCTTCAGAGACTCAGAATAAACTATTCCATTCAAAGATAGAATGGCGATTTCTGATGTGCCACCACCAATATCTATTACCATACTTCCTCTAGGCTTATCTATAGCAACTCCTGCACCCAAAGCAGCTGCAATTGGTTCTTCTATTAGTTTTACTACACTAGCTCCAGCTGACAGTGCTGATTCACGTATGGCTCTTTTCTCAACTTGAGTTGCCTTTGAAGGAACACAAACAAGCACTCTAGGACTTGGAGATAGTATCGAGTTATTTGATACCTTTTTTATGAAATGCTGCAACATTTTTTCTGTAACATTAAAATCAGCAATTACCCCATCTCTCAGAGGTCTTATTGCCTCCATTTTTCCTGGAGTTCTTCCCAACATTTTCTTTGCATCATGGCCGACCGCAACCACAGTTTTTTGACCATTACGTTCTTGTATAGCAACAACTGATGGCTCATCTAGAACAACACCATCTTCTTTGGTGTAAATTAATGTATTTGCAGTACCCAAATCAATGGATATGTCATTTGAAAAAATACCACGTAAAAACTTAAACATTCTTAATATATCTCTATAATATTCAGAATCTTATAGAATAAGGCTTTTAATGGATAAAATCGAGTTAAAAAATCTTTTATTTCTTGCACGAATTAATGCAAAAGAAGAAGAATACCCTGAAATTATTGAAAAACTAAAAAATACTTTTGGTTTAATAGACGAAATGCAAGATTTAGATTTGTCAGATTTAGAGCCGTTAAATAATCCTTTAGAGTTGAGTAATGTTTCAAGAGAAGATAAAGATAAAGATCGTAACGAAAAGAAAAAGTTTTTAGATAATTCACCAGAGGCTGATGAAGACTATTTCAATGTACCAAAAATTATTGAATGAATTTTAAAGAGCTAAGAGGCAAATTTAGAGCGAAAAAGGTATCAGCTAAGGAGGCTGTGGAAAGTTCGTTAGAAAAAATTAAAGACGATAAATTGAATATCTTCATAAACAATTTTGAAAAACAAGCCTTAAGCAATGCTGAGTATATTGATAATAACTTTGATGATTTTAAAGATAAGCCATTATCTGGTGTCCCGATAGCACACAAAGACATTTTCTGTACTGAGGGTTTACCAACTACATGTGGTTCTAAGATGCTTGAAAATTTTATAGCTCCTTATGACGCAACGGTTGTTAAGAACTGTTTTGATGCTGGATCAATAATGGTAGCTAAAACAAATATGGATGAGTTTGCGATGGGTTCTTCAAACGAAACAAGTTATTTTGGTGCTGTTTCAAATCCGTGGAATCATAATTTGGTACCAGGAGGCAGCTCTGGAGGAGCAGCAGCATGTGTCTCAGCAAATTTAACAACTATCTCAACCGGCACAGATACTGGTGGATCAATAAGACAACCTGCTGCTTTATGCGGTATTACTGGTCTAAAGCCTACCTATGGACTAGTTTCAAGGTGGGGTATGATTGCATTTTGTTCAAGTATGGATCAAGCTGGCCCTTTCTCTAAGGATGCTTTTGGATGTGCTGCTCTACTAGATGCAATGGCTAGTTACGATGAAAAAGACTCAACGAGCACAAAAAGAGATAATATAAATTTTGAAAAATCTTTATCAAAAGATTTTGGATCATTAAATATTGGCGTTATTAAAAATATTGAGAAACTAGGAATTAGTGAAGACGTTATTAATGCCTACGAAACTTCAAAGACAGTACTAACTGGTTTGGGACACAAGTTGATTGAAGTTGATTTTTCTGAATTATCATCTGGAATTTGTTCGTATTATGTAATAGCTCCAGCAGAATGCTCTTCAAATTTATCTAGGTTTGATGGAGTGAAATATGGTTATAGATCTGAAGGTGAAAAAGATATTGCAAATTTATATATGAATACAAGATCTGATGGCTTCGGTGATGAAGTTAAAAAAAGGATCCTGATCGGGACTCATGTTCTTTCAGCTGGTTTTTATGATGCATATTACTTACAAGCTCAAAAAGTTAGAAGAATGATAAAAGTAAAATTTGAGGACTTTTTTAAACATGTTGATTTAATTTTTATGCCTACCACTTTGGATCAAGCCTTTGAAAAAAATAGAAAATCAGATGATCCAAATAGAATGTATAAAGAAGATCTTCTTACTATACCCGCAAATTTAGCAGGATTGCCTGCAATTTCATTTCCTAATGGTTTTAAGAATAATTTACCAATAGGAGGTCAATTAATAGGGAAATATTTTGGTGAAGATTTACTTTTAAACACAACCAACAAAATACAGGAGGTGACAGATTGGCACAAAATGACACCTTAATTAAAGGTTGGCAGCCTGTTATTGGATTAGAAGTACATGTTCAGTTGATGACCAACACAAAACTATTTTCACCTGCAAAAAACCAATTTGGAGAAGATGCTAATACTCTAGTAGATTTAATT
The DNA here is from genome assembly GCA_902585315.1 of uncultured SAR86 cluster bacterium. Taxonomy (GTDB): domain Bacteria; phylum Pseudomonadota; class Gammaproteobacteria; order Magnimaribacterales; family TMED112; genus TMED112. Next base: position 66,836 of record CACIDC010000002.1, on the reverse strand, counting down.
GATCTTGGTCTGCCAGGTGTTTTGCCTGTTTTGAATGAAGGAGCAATGAAACAAGGCATCAAATTTGGTTTAGCTACGAATGCGAAGATTGCAGAAACAATGATTTTTGATAGAAAAAATTATTTTTACCCAGATCTACCGAAAGGCTACCAAATTACACAATTACATTATCCAATTGTTCGAGATGGAGTTGTTGAAGTAAACGGTAAAAAAATAAGAATACATCAAGCTCACCTAGAAGAAGATGCAGGCAAATCAATTCATGACAAATATGATGATAAATCAGTAATTGATTTGAATAGATCAGGGGTTCCTCTGTTAGAAATTGTTTCTGAACCAGACATTAGATCAGCTTCTGAAGCTGTTGATTATCTAAAAAAAATACACCAAATAATTACCTATCTTGATATATCGGATGGAAATATGTCCCAAGGCTCAATGAGATGTGATGCAAATGTTTCTATTATGAAACCAGAGGATAAAGAGTTTGGCGTACGAGCTGAAATTAAAAATATCAATTCGTTCAAATTTGTTGAAAAAGCTATTAATTTTGAAATCAGAAGGCAAATTAAAATTTTAGAGGCTAACGAAGCTGTTGAGCAAGAAACTCGTCTTTATGACTCCATAAAAGATGAAACAAGATCAATGAGAACAAAAGAATTTGCTAATGATTACAGATATTTTCCATGTCCAGATTTAGTGCCAACCAATATATCAAAAGAATTTATTGAGAGTGTCAGAAAAGATATGGATGAATTACCAGAGGAAAAACAACAAAGATTCATGAGTATTTATAATTTGAATGAATATGATGCTGGAGTTATTTGCGCTGATAAAAAAATAGCAAACTTTTTTGAAGAAGTTGTCAAAGATGCAGATATTCAGCTTGCTGCAAAATGGATTATTGGTGAACTTAATGCACTGTTGAACAAACATGATATTAGTCTTGATGAAAGTAAAATTGATGCAACGAACTTTTCTGAACTTATTCAAAAGATCACTGACAACACAATCTCAGGCAAAATAGCTAAAGAAGTTCTTGAAGAAATATGGGCAACAGGAACTAAAGTGTCTGAGGTGATAGATAGCAAAGGTATGCAGCAAATTTCAGATGAAGGGGAGTTAGAAAATATAATTGAAACCATTCTTAATGAGAATAATAACCAAGTGAATGCCTATAGGTCTGGTAAAGATAAGTTATTTGGTTTTTTTGTTGGGCAAGTTATGAAAGCCACACAAGGGAAAGCTAATCCCGGCTTAGTTAATGAATTATTAAAGAAGAAACTTTCTTAGGTTTAATCAAAGACCATTCCATCCTCTGCAACAATTACTGTACCAGAGTAAAAAGTTTTAACCTCATCTAATATTTCTTGCTCTGAGCTCCCCCAAAATAAAATATGTGAGAGTATTAAATTTTTAGGTTTTAATAAATTCGCAATTTCGGCTACATCTTTTGGCCCAGTATGATGGGCTTTATGATATTTTTGCCAGTCTGGAGTTTTATTATTGAAGCCTTTTTGAGAATAAATTTCATGAATCAAATAATCCAAATCTTTTCCATAAGAGATTAAATTTTTTGATTTGGCCGTATCACCAGAGATGAGAATTTTTTTATCAGCTGTCTCAATAAAGAATCCATATGATTCTTGAAGATCTCCATGGTCATTTAAGAAAGCGGTAATTTTTATATTTTTGTCTTCAAAAATAAATCTATCTTTCAATTCAGTAAAAATTACATTGTATCCAGTATTATTTTGCGGCTGTGTACCATAGATTCGATAATCAATGTCTGGTTGGTATGCTTCAATTATATTGGTATGCATATTTTTAGCACCTTTAGGACCATAAATTTTTAAAGGGTCTGATCTACCCATAATCCAAGGCGTAATTATTAAGTCAGCTAATCCAAGAGTATGATCTGAATGGATATGAGTTAAAAAAGCATGTTTTATATTTTCAACTTCCAGTGCTTTATAATCCCCTCCCCAACTTGGAGAAAATGCGGCTATTCTTCTTATTACTCCAGTTCCAAAATCGAAAAGATAAGGCTCATCATTTGCTAGAACCAAGTATGATGATCCCATTCTTTCGGGATTAGGATTAGGAGTTCCTGTTCCCAATACAAACAGTTTTGTTGAAGCTGTTGCTGCCGATACAATGAAAAACAATAAAATTACTCTTATATTCATCTTTTAAAAATTGCTATTCTGTCGGATTTATAGGCCCCTATAAAAATTTTATCTTCAAATGGGTATGCAACTGATGCTCCTCCATATGCAACGTCTTTAAAATTGTATTCTTCTAAAATATTTAAGTCCCTATCAGCTCTAATAATAAAAAAAGGCATTGAGCATTGAATAACATCTTCAGGAATGCAACTTAAGCCACCAAGGTCAGTATTTTGTCCTCCTATCCATAATTCATCACTGACAGCAGTCACATTATCAGGACCACCATTAAGATATGTTCTGAGAATTAAATCTTTACTAGTATTTGAACTAAATTTTGTTATTTTTCCGTTTCCTCTGTAGTTCACATATAAATCATCATCAATCATATCAATACCATTGGGCCAAGTTCCTTGGGAATTAGGAACAATAGAATAACCATCCTTTGAACTCCATCTATATACGTGACCAGTATTTAATTTAAAAATATTCAGAAAAAATAAACGATAAAACCCTAAGTCCTTATCGTATTGATGAGTGGCGTAAAATGATCCATTTTTATCACTGATAACAACATCATTAAAATAGGTAGTTACTTTTGGGGCTTCGGTACACCCTACCCAAAACAAAGTTGGCTCATCTTGATTTGAGAAATTTACAAAATCTGGAAAAATTAGAAAAAATTCAATACTGCTTTTTTTTTGATGATTAACTACAGCTAATAATGAAGCTTCCTCTAAAAAAGGGCTTAGATTATCTCCTTTTATCTTTAAATCTTCATAAATATCAATGCCATGTGGATAAAATTCTTTATATGGTTCACACGTTTGATCACCTATACCAATATTATTGTTCTCTAAGAATTCAATCTGATAATCTGTAATTTCTTGTGTTTCTAAATTAAGCTTTGAAAGTTTGCCTACAAGCACTCTTCCCTCGTTTAACTCTGGTAAACCGGCAAATTGGGAAACAACAACTGAATTTGAATGAGGAATTCCTGCGAAATCTTCAGGGTTCTGAAGGCCACAGATTAGTTCAAGGGTGCCTAGGCTTTTGCATTCATTAATATTTTTATATTCACTAGAACAACTAGTGAATATTATCGATATAAAAATTAAGTACGAAAATTTATTAAACAAAAATCATAGCTAGGTTTTCAGCAACAAAACCTGGTTTCTCTTGGCCTTCAATTTCCAGTTCAATGGCAAATTTTAGCAGCCACCTATCACCAGGCTTTTCAGTAACCTCAACCAGAGTGCTGTTATAACGACATTTTGAATCTACTGGCACCGGACTTATGAATCTGATCTTATCGTAGCCATAGTTCATAGCCATCTTAGTTCCCTCCACAGGTATTGCTGTTTCATATCCTTTTCCAACAGATAAAGAGAGCATTAAAGCTCCGTGTGCTATCGTGCTCCCAAAAATAGGCTTAGCTCTTTCTGGATCAACATGAATAAACTGTGGATCGTCTGTAACATCAGCAAATGTATTAATCATTTCTTGGTTTACAACAAACCATGAAGTGCTTTGTGTCTTTCCTACTTCGTTATGTAAATCTTGTGGTTTAATAGCTTCCATTTTTCCTCCTTACTTCATTAAATGGTCTTTAAACTTTTCTCTTAGCTCAATCTTAAGAACTTTACCAGTTGCGCCAATTGGCAACTCCTCTACAAAAACAATATCGTCTGGCTTCCACCATTTGGCAATTTTATCTTCCAGAAAAGCGTAAATTGAATCTTTATCTTTCTTTTCATTAGCTGGTACTACCAGTAATACTGGTCTCTCATCCCACTTAGGATGTGCAACCCCTATTACACATGCTTGCATTACATCAGGATGACTTTGTGCAGCATTTTCTAGATCAACTGAGCTTATCCACTCACCTCCTGATTTAATGACATCCTTAGCTCTATCAACGATTGTCATATATCCATCTGGATCAATTGAAGAAATATCGCCAGTGTCAAACCAACCATCTTTATCAACTGCATCAGAATCGTGTTTATAGTATCTTTTGTTAATCCATGGTCCTCTTATCATTAACTTCCCATAGGCCTCACCATCCTCAGGGAGTTTATTGCCATCATCATCAATTATCTTAAGCTCAACACCAAAAACAGGCTTGCCTTGTTTAGTTTGCAACTTGTAAAGTTCTTCTTTTGGCAATGCTTCCATTTCTTTAGTTTTGATATTAGCTGTAGCTAATGGACTTGTTTCTGTCATTCCCCAGCCTTGAACGACGTTTACTCCATGTTCTTCATCAAATTGTTTTATCATTGCATATGGAACTGCTGAACCCCCAATTACAGTTTGTTTAACTGTATTTAAAGTAATAGAATTCTCCTTGCAATAATTCAAAAGCCCCAGCCAAATAGTAGGCACGCCAAAAGCAAGAGTAACTTTTTCTTTTTCAATAAGCTCGACAAGAGCAGCACCGTCCATGCCCATACCAGGCAGAACTAACTTAATACCGTTCATTGCACCAATATAAGGTAAGCCCCAACCCATTACATGAAACATTGGGACAACCATAAGTATTGAATCGTCTTTGTCTAATCCAAGCCCGTTAGCAGATGAACCTGCCCATGCGTGCAATAACGTAGACTTATGAGAATATAAAACTCCTTTTGGATTGCCTGTTGTTCCAGATGTGTAGCACAATCCACAGGGCGCATCTTCTTCAAGTTCTGGCCACTTATATGATTCGTCACCATCATCAATAAATTCCTCATACGAAATTGCATCTTTCAGAGTTGTTTCAGGCATTTCCTCTTTTGAACAAAGCAGCACGTATTTCTCTACTGTTGGACAGTTTGCTTGAATAGCTTCAAGTAAAGGAGCAAAAACAGTCTCCAAAAAAATTATTCTGTTTTCAGCATGATTGATGATATAAACAACTTGTTCTGGGTGTAATCTAAAATTAATTGTATGCATAACGGCACCCATACCGGATATGCCATAATACATCTCCATATTTCTATAAGTATTTAAAGCTAGTGACCCAACATTTTGTCCATGTTTAATTCCATATGCTTCAAGAGAAGATCCTAATTTTTTAGCTCTTTTGGCAACTTGCCCGTAGTTTGATTTAACTATTTCTCCAGATAAAGCTCTAGAAACGATTTCTACTTCTGGAAAAATTCTTTCTGCATAGTTAATTATGCTTCCGACATTTTGTTTCCAAGATTGCATGTTGCTCATAAATTTTCCCCTTTTTTTAAGTTGTGTAGATAAGGATACCATTCATTTTTGAGTGGGTGAAACCATGAAAACATAATTTCATGAATTTTATGTTTATCATTATCATGCAGTTTGTTCTTGGAATTAGGATTCAGTGCATGCATTAAGTCTAGAAATCTCTCATCGACCCCATGTCTTAGCAGTATTTTTTCGAAACAATCTTTCTCTCCCTGCTTAAAAGAGCCGAATAATTCAACTATTAATTTATCTGTTCTGGGCATTCCAGTTAAATTTATTAAATAACATTTTTTTGAATCCAAAAATTCAAAACTTAAATGATCGCAAAAAGATAAATTAATATTTTTGGGACAAGAATCAGTAGTAAAATAGTTATCCCAAATAAATATATTTTCATTATTAAAATCAGATAAAGAGGATTGGCTGTCTTTATTCATTTCAAGACTTATTACTTTATCGCCTGTCCAAAAAAAATTGCTTGATTTAGGAAAATGACTGACAAAGTCATTGAAATAATCATTATGTTTTCTATCTTTATTGATAAGTTCAGTAGAATATACAGTAGGACAGAAATCAAAAGAAATTTCTGCAAAACTAGTTTTGACATCATTAAAAATCTCTAATTGTTTTTCGAAGCAAAAGCCTTCTTCAATGTCATCAAAAAGAATAGAAAAAGAACCTATACCTTGTTCTTCGAATACTTTAATTTTTTCTTTTAGGTCAGCAGTATCTGCTGTTTTAACTGGCGCAAGTCCGACACCAACATTAACTGAATGGTCTTTCGAAAAATCAACAAAATCGCGAAAAGCTGTGAGCCATTCCTTTGTATACTCAATATCTATGTGAGATCGTAGAAAAGGATCTTCTTTTGGTGCATAAAGATAAGAATTTAAATCATATCTATTTAAGCTTTCTATAATTTTTTTTCGATCATCAAAATTTGATGATTTTCCGTAGTAGCCCTCAACAACTCCAATTTTTTTCATTTTTTATCCGTATCCAATGATGAATCGATTTATATCTTTAAAGTCTTTTATTAATTCTATCTTTTTAAATCCTTCTTTGATCATTTTTTGTTGTAAATAATCTTCCTGCCCTATTCCATGCTCAAGCATAAGTGCACCATTTTCATTCAAATATTTTCTAGAACCAATAATAATTTTTGATAAATCAGCTAAACCATTATTTTTTGAATACAAAGCGATCTGAGGTTCAAATTTAAGACTTTCATCTAAATTTGAATCTTTTGAAATGTAAGGAGGGTTGGAAATAATTAAATCAAATTTTTCATTTACATCAGTGAACCAATTTGAAGTGAAGAATTTAACGGGGTTTTCTGTCTGAAAGTTGTTTTTTTTTGCTAGCTCTATAACTTCTATAGATATATCTATAGCAGTTATCCTGGCGGTTGGTAATTTTTTTGAAAGCTCAATTGCAATACAGCCTGAACCTGTTCCAAGATCCAAAATTCTTTTTTTATCGTTTAATTTTGAAATTACGTAATCTACAAGTATTTCAGTTTCTGGCCGAGGAATTAAAACATTTTCATTTAAAAAGTATTCTCCCTGATAAAATGACCATTTTTTTAGGATATATTGGATTGGAATTTTTTTTAGTATTTTATCTATTACATCATCAAGGCTGTCTACAGGAAAATCTAGGCCTTTGATTAAGAATTTTAGACCCTCATCATAAGTATTTTGATAAGCAGTGTGCCAAGCATCCTGAAGGAGTCTTATTTGTGAATCACTCGTCTTGGATTTCAAGAAGTTTCTCTGCATTGCTTTGTGCTTTTAAAGAATCAAGCATCTCATCTATATCACCATCTAAAAAATTTTCGATGTTATACAAAGTTAATTTTAACCTATGGTCAGTTACTCTACCTTGAGGAAAATTATATGTTCTAATTTTTTCACTTCTGTCGCCGGTACCAACTAATGATTTTCTTTCATTAGCTTTTTCCTGCTCAATTTTTTGTTTTTCAACGTCATATATTTTTGCAGAAAGCAATGCAAGAGCTTTAGCCTTATTTTTATGCTGGCTTCTATCATCTTGGCACTCAACTACAATTCCTGAGGGGATATGAGTTAATCGCACCGCTGAATCTGTTTTATTAACATGCTGACCTCCTGCTCCTGAGGCTCTATAAGTATCCACTCTTATTTCAGACATATCTAAATCTTTTTCTTGAATATCATCCATTTCAGGCATAACAGCCACGGTTGCTGTGGAAGTATGAATCCTGCCTTGAGATTCGGTAAGTGGTACTCTTTGAACTCTATGAACTCCAGATTCAAATTTTAATTTTCCATATGAATCATTCCCAATTATTTTAATGACAACTTCTTTAAAGCCTCCAGGACCTGAGACTACTTCTTTAATTTGTTCTGTTTTCCAATTGCTTCGTTCAGCATATCTAGAAAACATTCTATACAAATCTCCAACAAATATTGCGGCCTCATCTCCACCTGCACCAGCCCTAAGCTCTAAAAATGAATTCCGAGAATCGTCTTTATCTTTAGGTAAAAGTTGAATCATTATTTCAGATTCAAGTTGTCTTAACCGTTCTTCACAATTTAACTTCTCCTCTGTTGCCATGTCTTTCATTTCGTCATCATTTAAAAGGTTTTCTAAGTCTGTCAAAGTTTTTTCGGTATTTTGATATTCGGACCAATTTTCAACAACATCTTTTATTTCAGCAAATTCTTTATTTAGATTAGTTAATTTTGAGATATCTGAAGTAATAGATGGATCTGAAAGCTTATTACTTAATGAATTTGCTTTTTCTTGTAGGCTCTCCAAGGAGCTTCTAATACTATCTTTCATAATTTTTAATTGTCTCTATTTTTAGAGGAAAAGGATTGATCTAAAATTTTAGAAACATGAAATGCATTCTTTGAGGCAATCTCCTCAGCAAGACCCTCAATAATATCTTCAGGCTTTGAACCATCTTTTAATTTCTTTAATGCATTCTCTACAGCATTATCTTTTATTTGGCTTTGTTCTTGATGAAACTTTTTCTGTACATTATTTATATTTTTTCTATTTTTGAGTTTACTAAACTCGCTATCAGCATTTGTGGTAATTAAATCTTCTGCTAATTTGACCGCTTCTTCCCTTCCTTTAAGATTCGCTTTCACCATTTCACTAATTTCATCAAGAGTTAAGATACTTATTCCCATACTATTCTTTTGTTCTTCAGATATATTCCTTGGTATAGCAAGGTCAAAAATAACAGCATCATCACGCAAATTATTTAAATCAAATAAAGGTGAGTCTGCTGACGCAGCAATTACAATTATTTGAAAATCAGAAATATTTGAGTCTAATTCCTTTAAAGGATTTGATTTGATCTTTTCAATTGTAATTTCCGATCTATTGAATAGCTTTAGTTGATAATTTCTCTCATTAAGTCTTTTTATCAGTGCCCTGCCAACATCGCCTCCACCAATAATTAATATTGGCTTTTTTTCAAGTTCTAAGATCTTGCTCTCAACGAGTGAAGCAATTGATAAAGGATTTTTTGATAATTGTGTTTCAGATCTAATATCTTTTGATAAATTTATAGCTCTATTGAAAACAATTTCCAATTCAGAACCTAAATAAAGAAATTCTTTAGAATTTTGAAAAGATTTTTTAACTTGTCCAAAAATATCCGGTTCTCCAACAATCATAGAATCGATGCCTGTCATAACTCTTAGTAAATGTTTAAAAGCGTCATTATTTGAAAATAAATATTGGTCATTCTTTCTGAGGTTTATATTTTTTCCCGTTAAGTTCTCGAGATACTGATCAAATACTTTAATGTCGGTTCTTTTGCAGAAAGAATAGAATTCTGTTCTATTACATGTTGACAAAAATATGCCATTCTCAAAGGGTGTGAGGCTCTTCAAATTTGCAATAATTTCATCAATCTTCTCTTTATTAAAAGCAAATTTTTCTCTAACCTCTAATGAGGTAGATTTATGACTTATTCCCCAACAATGAAATTCCATGGTTTTATTTCAAGATTATTTTTTTATCCTATTTTTTTAATATTTATTTTATCAAGCTGTGCAAGTTTAAATACATCTGTTCAAACATACAATCTTGAAGGAAAATTATCTTATGTATCAGATGAAATTTCAGCAATTTTTTCAATAAAAATTTTTGGTGACGAAGAAAACTTACAAATCTTACTATTCGATCCAATTAATGGGGATTTAATCGAGAATTTACAAGGTTCTGGAAAATATTGGAACAAAATAAATATGAAAAATGTAGATATTATGGATTCCATGCCTGAGCCCTTACAAATTAAGAGCTTTTTACTAAACCAATGCCTAAAAACACCTAGTTGTGAATTAAACTTTGTCGATAATGAGAAAGATACAAGAATTAAAATGATCTTAAGAAATGTTTAGATATAAAAGTTGCGGAAAAATTAATAGTTTTTTAAATGTTTTGCGTAAATTGCCAAATGGCTACCACCAAATCACTACTCATTATCAGTTAATTGATATTTTTGATGAGATTGAATATGAGGAAAATCCTATTGACGAAATTGAAACAAATGCAAACTTGGGACTTAAAAATAATTCAATATTTGAAGCTATAAATTGGTTTAACCATAAATTCAATAAAAATCAAAGGTTCAAGGTTAAGCTTAAGAAAAATATACCAATTGGGGCTGGCTTAGGTGGTGGAAGTTCAAATTGCGCAACTACACTAAAATTTTTATGTAAATATCATGGTGAGAATCTCAATTCTTTGAACTTAGAAGATATCTGTTTTAGTTTAGGAGCAGACGTTCCAGTTTTCTTAAAAGGCTCAAGCTCTTATGCTGAAGGATGTGGAGAGATCTTGAAAGATAAATACTCATCAACCTCAACCTATTTGCTCTTAATTCCAAATATTTTTGTCTCTACCGCAAAAATTTTTAATTCTAAACACCTTTCCTTTGATAAAAAGGTCGATAAATCAAAGAATAGTTTACTCAGTGCTTTACTGCTAGAAGATGAAATGTTTAAAAAACATTATTTTGGCCTTGAATCTTTATTAGGCGCACATACTTTTCAAAAGATAAAACTTAGCGGTTCTGGCTCTGCAATGTTTATTCAAGATCCAGACAAAGAAGAGATTGATATTATCTTTAACAAAATTGAAAATAATTTTAGAGTTTTTCAAGTTAAAGCATTAGAATACTATCACTAGAACATTGGGGTGTCGCCAAGTGGTAAGGCAGAGGCTTTTGATGCCTCCATGCGTAGGTTCGAATCCTACCACCCCAGCCATAATATATAATGGATAATAAAGTACTATTTACAGGAGGTTCCAATCCACAGCTTGCAACAAAAGTTGCTGAAAACCTTAATGCAAATTTAGGTGCCATAAAAGTAGGTACTTTCAGTGATGGTGAAATAAATGTCGAAATTACTGAAAATGTAAGAGGAAAAGATACATTTGTAATTCAATCAACTAATTTTCCTGCTGAAAAAAACTTGATGGAGTTAATACTTATCATTGATGCGCTAAAAAGGGCATCGGTTAGATCAATCACAGCAGTTATTCCGTACTTTGGTTATTCACGACAAGATAGAAGAATTAGGTCTGCCAGAGTACCAATAAGCGCAAAAGTCGTAGCTGATATGCTTTCTAATGCAGGTGTTACCCGAATTATTACATTAGATATTCATTCTGAGCAGATTCAAGGTTTCTTCTCTTTTCCAATGGACAATATTTACACTGCAAATTTAATGGTTAAAGACTTGTTAGATAATCATAATGTAGAGGATCTACAAGTTGTTTCACCAGATACAGGTGGGGTAATTAGAGCTCGTTCTGTAGCTAAGACTCTTGGAGTAAAAGATCTTGCAATTATTGATAAAAGAAGGGAGAAAGCAAACGAATCTGAGGTGATAAACTTAATTGGAGATGTTAAAAATAAGGTTTGCATAGTTCCAGATGATTTGATTGATACAGCAGGCACACTTAGCAACGCAAGTCATGCTCTTAAAGAAAAAGGTGCCAAGGAGATTATTGCTTACATTACACACCCAGTATTATCTGGAAATGCTATAGAAAATTTAAATAATTCCGCAATTGATAAGTTGGTAGTATCAAACTCTATAGATATTGGTGACAAATCTAAAAAATGTCCTAAAATAGACGTCTTTGATATATCGCCAATACTGTCACAGGCAATAACAAGACTTATGACAGGCGAGTCAATCAGTGAATTATTTAGTTAAAGATGGAAAATTTAAAACTTAAAGCTGAAAAAAGAGAAAAAGTTGGAGGATTAAGCTCCAAAAAAGCTGTATACAAGGAAAACAAGATTCCAGGCATAATATATGGTGGAAAAGATGAACCACTACCAATCTTGGTAAATAACAATGAGCTTCTGAAAATTATAAACAATGAAGGTCTTTTTAATACAGTCGTAGAAGTGGAGCTAGATAAAAAAACCGAAAATGTTGTTTTCAAAGAAGTTCAAAAACATCCATCTAAAAATATATTTACCCACATTGATTTACAAAGAGTAGTTGAAGGCACGAAGGTTAATGTTGTTGTTCCTGTGCTACTAAAAAATCAAGATAAATGCTTTGGAGTGAAGATTGAGGGCGGGGTAATAAATCATGTACTTAAAGAAATCTCAGTTTTAGCAAACCCAGAGTCAATACCTGAATCTATTGAAGTTGATATGGAAGAAATTAAAGCGAAGGAAAAAGTAAGGTTAAGTTCTTTATCCCAAAATAATGATTATGATTTTCCTTCAAGTTTAAAGAATCAAGATCCTGTTTTAGTTTCAGTTCTAACAGCTAGAGGTGGAGGTCTTGATTTTGAAGATGAAGAGGTCGATGATGTTGAAGAGGGTGCTGAAGCAGAGAGCACTGAAGCAAGCGATGAGAAATCTTCTGAAGAAACTAGCTCAGATAATTCTGAGGAAAAATCCGAATAACTTGTTAGATCTTTGCATTATTGGTCTAGGAAACCCAGGTGATAAACATTCTAAAACCCGACATAATGCTGGCTATGACTATCTTGAAAACCTTTGCAATGATCTGGGTATTGTTTTAACCCCAAATAAAAAGCTTGATGGTCATTACGGAGAGGCTGTCATTAATGATTTAAAGGTTGGCTTTCTAAAATCTAATGAGTACATAAATAATAGTGGTAAATCAGTTCTTCTCGTTAAGAAATATCATGTTAAAAATTTATCAGACATTTTAGTAATCCATGATGATATGGATCTTGAGCCTGGAGAGGTCAAACTTAAAGAAGGTGGTGGACATGGCGGGCACAACGGTCTTAAAGATATTATTGAAAAAGCTGGTAAAGATTTTGTTCGCTTAAGATTTGGTATTGGCCACCCACCTACCAAAAAAGAAACAAATGCATGGGTGATAAAAAAACCAAACCCACAAGAAAAACAGGGCTTAAAAGAATCTTTTGCAAAAGCAGATTGTGCCAGAGATTTTATTCTCGAAAAGAAATGGCTAATTGCCATGAATGAACTTCATAAAAAATGAGTATCAAGTGTGGCATAGTTGGATTACCCAACGTTGGCAAATCTACGTTATTCAATGCATTAACCTCACAGAAAATTGATGCTGAAAATTTTCCATTCTGTACTATTGAACCAAATATAGCTCGTGTAAACATACCTGATGCTAGATTGGATCAACTCGCAGGACTAGTAAATCCTGAGAAAGTTATTCCGTCATTTATGGAATTTGTTGATATTGCTGGTTTAGTTAAAGGAGCTCACTCTGGTGAAGGTCTTGGTAACAAATTTTTATCACATATTAGAGAAACCCAATGTTTTGCACATGTAATCAGATGTTTTGATGATGAAAATGTAATTCATGTAGAGGGAAAAGTGTCTCCATTAGAGGATCTTGAAACAATTGATACAGAACTAATACTGGCAGATCTAGAGATAATTGTTAAACGCAAAGAGCGTATTGGAAAACAATTAAGAAACGGAGATAAGGAAACACAATTTGAATTTGATTTATTGGAAAAGATTGAAAACCATCTAAATGAAACAAAACCTATTAGGGATTTGTCTTTTGAGGCTCATGAAAATGAAATTTTAAAACAAATACAGCTAGTAACTGCCAAACCATTTTTTTTCATTGCTAATCTGCATGAGGATGAAGGCAAAAATACTCATTATTCAGCTCTAGAAGATTATGCTGCTAAATCTGACCTTCCAGTAATAAAAGTATTTGCCAAAGCTGAGGGTGAATTGGTTGATTTGGAGCCTAATGAAAAAATAGAATATCTTGAAATGCTTGGGCTTCAAGAACCAGCACTTAATGCAGTAATTAGAAAGGGATATGAGATGCTTAATTTATTTTCATACTTTACTGCCGGCCCGAAAGAAGTGAGAGCATGGTCAGTTAAGACAGGCTCGTCTGCCCCTCAGGCTGCTGGTAAAATTCATACGGATTTTGAAAAAGGATTTATCAAGGCAGAAGTTATTGGTTTTGATGATTACATGTCTTGCGGTGGTGAGCTTAAAGCAAAAGAACAAGGCAAATTAAGAATTGAAGGCAAAGATTACATCGTTAAGGATGGTGATGTTATTCACTTTAGATTTAATGTGTAAATTGATGTAATTAAAAATTAATTATTTATAATTACTTTCTGCAATGGCTATGTAGCTCAGCTGGTTAGAGCGCAGCATTCATAATGCTGAGGTCCTTGGTTCAAGTCCAAGCATAGCCACCATTAAAGTGTTTTTTACTTCTTTAAGATTGCAAAAATTATTGCAACAGACACTAGAGCTATTACACCATCCTGTCCAATGCTATTTAGAATAGTTGCAAAGTTTTCGTAAACAGAGCCTATAAAAGCTGTATCAGGCCCAAATAAAACTCCTAAAAGGAGAGATACTGCAACCACTAAAAGTAGAACTTCGGTGAGCTTCTCTAAGAATCCTTTAATTTTAGGAAAGTCAAAATCTAAAAATTTCATAATTAAAAGCATGAGGGTTTTACCCCTCATGCAAAATTATACTCTATTTGATGTTTAGTACACCCATAATTATGAGTAATACGATTAGACCTGCAAGTCCTGAATCACCCAACATACCGACATACATAACGAGGTTATCTATAACATCGCCAACAAAGAATAAATTATCAGCACCGACGGCAATAGAACCAACGATACCTAAGCCAATAACGGCTACCAGAATACCTGTAAGACCATTAACGAATCCTACAATAGTTTTCATCATACTATCCATAATTCCCCCATGTAATAGTTACGAATATGGTACAAAATAGATGGTAATTCACAAATTATTTTACATTCGTGTTTTTACAGTTTTAATAAGGAAATGGGCGGATATAAATTTGGCTTATATTTTGTTGATTCTGTGAAAAAACACTAGATATAGTATTTTCGAGGATTTTAATTATTCAAAAAAAACTTTTGGACTCAATATATTCTTTGGATCCATTGATTTTTTAAGGGTTTGAAGCAATTTATACTTGTCCTGATAACCTTCAAATTTAGTCCAAATTTCTTTTTTTCTTTGCCCTATGCCATGTTCTGCACTAGGAGAACCATGATGTATTTTTAGAAGACCGTAGACCTCATCTATAAGTTTGCCTTTATTGCTTTCTGAAACAATATTGATATGTATATTTCCATCGCCTAAATGACCAAACGAAAACATTTCGTTTGGACTGAGTTTTTTAATTTCATCTAAAAAATTTTCTAAAGTTTCTAATGGTACTGATATATCCATTTTATAAGCACCTTTACTTGCTAAATTTACTGGCAAGTCTTCTCTTTTAGCCCAAATCTCATCAGATTGTTTTGAGTTTAATAATGCAATATTTATATTTTTTTCTGCTAAGGTTTCTAAGCATAGATCTATCTCATCTTTAGAACTTGAAGAAAGCTCTACAACAACAAAATAAGTTGACTCTGGAGAATCTCCTAAAAGCTTCTGACAATTTTCATCCCAATATTCAATGGATGAGATAATGTTTTTTACTTCCGGGGCCAAAATATGCTGTCTTATAAAGTTTAGTTCACCAGTTCTTATCAATATATTTTCAATATACTTCGGTTGTTCACATGTATTAAAAGTAACTTCATAAATAATTCCAAGTACGCCTTCAGAACCAAAAAATAATTCCATGAGATTGGGTCCAGTTGCATCTTTTTTTATCTCCTTTTTTAAAGTAAGCATTTCACCATTAGCGAGCATTACTTTAATCTTAGCTATGTGATCTTTGGTAGAGCCATACTTTATAAATTTGGAGCCAGCTGCGTTTGTTGCAACATTGCCTCCAATTGAACTTGAGGATGAAGAAGCTAAAGAAATCGGTAACAATCGATCATGTTCAGCAACAAAGTTTTTTACGTTGTCTGTAATTGCACCAGCTTGGCATACAACTTGATTTTTTTTTGGAATCCAATTCATATCATTCATTTTTTCGAGTGATACTACTATCTCTTTATTTGCAGCAGTCGCTCCGCCGCATAAACCAGTTCTGCCACCTGAAATAACTAATTTTTGATCTTCTTTTTCTGCAAATAAAACTATTTCTTGAAGGTCATTTTCATTATAAGGAAAAACAATAGCTGTTGGATCAGGTTTTATTTCCTTATACCAATCTATTCCATATTTTTCTAAATAGTCCTTAGAAAACTTTACTTTTTTCTCACCTAGTAAATTAATGAGCTTCTTAATTATTTCGGTCATCATTAAATACTATGAAATTCCTGTAAATGAATACAGTTGTGAAACTAAATACGGAAGCAATGATTTTTTGAACAAGGATGTTATTAACATTTATTGCAGCAAGTAAAAAAAATGCCACAGCAGTAATAATTGCTCCAATAATGCCACCTAAAAAATATGCTGAAAATTCTAACGCTGGCCTATCTGCTAACCAGCCCCTACCAAAAACAAAGTTTTTTGCCAAAACAAAACTCACACAAGTTCCAAGTAAATAACAGAAAAAGGCAATATAGGAACGATTGATATCTGTATAAGTATCTAATAAAACTAGAACAATGAAATCAGCTACAAATGCAACTCCATTTGTGCCTGCATATTTAATTATTTTTATGATCATTTAGAAATGGCTCTAACTAGTTATCTTGGAGAACACTGCATTAATTTTTTCTATTCCCCAATCAAGCTCTTCTTTTGTAATAACCAATGGAGGAGCATACCTGATTGTTGTTTCATGTGTCTCTTTACATAAAATACCTGCTTCTAAACACATTTTTGATAATTCCTTTCCAGAAACATAATTAGGATCAATTTCTACACCTAGCCATAAACCTTTACCTCTAATTTCTTTAATGATTTTAGAATTCATACTAAGCAAACATTCCTTAAAGTAATCGCCCATCGCTCTGCTATTTTCAATTAAATCTTCTTCAACAAGCAATTCTAGTGATCTTTTTGCTAGTGCAGCTGCGAGCGGATTGCCACCAAAAGTTGAGCCATGTGAGCCGGGATCCATCCACTGCATTACTTCTTTTGATGTTAGAAAGCATGATACTGGCATAAAACCTCCACCTAGAGCCTTTCCTAGTATCAGACCATCTGGTTTAGATTCTCTTGATTGATCTTCATTACAGCCTATATCGCAATTACAACCACCGCACGAGTGTTGATATGCAAATAATTTTCCTGTTCTTCCTAAACCAGATTGAATTTCATCTAAAAGCATCAAAACATTATGTTTTGTACAAATTTCTCTAACTTCTTTTAAATAATTATCGGGTGGCACTATTATTCCACCTTCTCCTTGAATAGGCTCTATTAAAACTGCAGCAGTATTTTTATTAATTGCGGATTCAATTGATTTTGAACATCCATATTTAACAGTAATAAAACCTGGTGTATGAGGCCCAAAATCATCTTTAGAATTTTCATCGCTTGAAAAACTAATTATGGTCGTTGTCCTTCCGTGAAAATTTCCTTCAGCCACTATTATTTCCGCTTTACCAGGCTCAACTCCTTTTGTTCGATAAGCCCATCTTCTCGAAGATTTTATAGCTGTTTCAACTGCTTCAGCACCTGAATTCATAGGTAAGCACATTTCAAAACCACTCATCTTAGTTATTGTTTCAAGGTATGGTCCTAAAGTATCTGTATAGAATGCTCTGGAAGTAAGCGATAATTTGCTAGATTGTTCATGAAATACTCTCAGTAGCTCTGGATGTGCATGTCCATGACTTACTGCAGAGTATCCAGACATCATATCAAGATATTTTTTTTCATTTACATCCCAAGCCCAAACTCCCTTTGCTTTTGATAAAACAACAGGTAAAGGTTTGTAATTATCTGGCCCAAAAATTGACTCTTTTTTTATTAAGTTATTTTGAATATCATTTACCACTGGGGTTATTCTAATAGCAAAAAAATTGTACTGCCAGTTATAAAATGCAAGACAAACAATCCACAAATAAAATTTTCATGGTTGAGCCTGAAGTATTTTTCATGAATCCTCAAACTGCATCAAGCAATCATTACCAAGTTGATGATGACTCAATCAGCACTGATGAAATTTTGAAACAAGCTAAAGAAGAATTTAATACTTTTAAAAATGCTCTTACTAAAAATGGAGTATCTGTTTTATCAATGAAAGGTTCTAAAGAATGTCCTGATCACATTTTTCCAAATTGGTTCATAACCTTCGAAAATAAAACATTTCAAATTTTTAGTATGCTTGCAGAGAATCGTAGAAAGGAAAAAGCACCTAAGATGATTGAAAAACTTTCAGAAGAATATAAGCTGACTTGCGATCTTAGCTCTCATGAAAGTAGAAATATATTTTTAGAATCAACGAGCAGTATGGTTATTGATCGAGTTAATAGAATTGTATATTTAACGATATCTCCCCGAGCAAATGCTGGATTAGCAAATGAATGGTGTAATGAAAATAATTATGAATTAGTAATGTTTGAAACAGAAAGCCATACTGGAAGTCCGATCTATCATACAGATGTTTTAATGTATATAGGCACATCTGCTATAGGAATATGCTATGAAGTCATTAAACCTGAATATAGAGATCTCGTAAAAGAAAGAGTCGAGAGATTCCATGATGTTATTGAAATTAGGAAAGAACAATTATTAAATTTTTGTGGAAACTGCTTGGAAATACCTGATAAAGATGGAAATTTATTATTAGCTATGTCAACTGCAGCTTTCAATGCTTACACAGAAATTCAAAAGGAAAAGATTGAAAAACATTTTAAAAAGATCGTACACTCTGATATCTCAACCATAGAAAAATATGGAGGAGGCTCAGCAAGGTGTATGCTTGCTGAACTATTCTGAGTCTGAAAACTCAAGTTTAATTTTTCCGTCTCTTCTTATTTCAGTTACTTTTACTCTTATCTTATCGCCTTCATTTATGACGTCAGTTAACTGATCAAAATCTTCTTTAAATTGAGATATATGTAGCAGGCCGTCTTTGCCAGGCATGAATGTAACGAAGGCACCAAACTCCATAATCTTAGCTACAACTGCATCATAATCTTTACCAACTTCAGGTTCTGCACAGAGTAATTCAATTTTTTCTTTAGCAGCTTCGGCAACTTCTTTATTTTCGCCAAATACATTTACTTCACCTGTATCTTGAAGTTCGATAGTAACACCAAACTCTTCTTGCAATCCTTTAATTGTTGAACCGCCTTTACCAATCACAACTTTAACTTTATCTTTGTGAACTTTAAATTTACAGAAGTAAGGTGCTAAACCTGTCAATTCATTTGGCTTGGCAAGAACTTTATCCATTTCTCCCAGAATATGCATTCTTGCTTCTTTTGCTTGCATTAACGCTTTTTCAAGTATCTCCTCATTTATGCCTTCAATTTTAATATCCATTTGAAGACCTGAGACACCATTCTTTGTTCCTGCAACCTTAAAATCCATATCACCTAAATGATCCTCATCACCCAGAATATCGGTTAGAACTTCATAGCGACTATCATCTTTGACAAGTCCCATTGCAACACCAGCTATATTCTCTTTAATTGGTACGCCAGCTGCCATCATAGCTAAACTTCCACCGCAAACAGATGCCATTGAGCTAGAACCATTTGATTCTGTGATTTCACTGACTACTCTTATTGCATATGGAAATTCCTCTACACTTGGAACAGCAAATTGTAGTGATCTCTTTGCAAGTGCTCCATGGCCAATTTCCCTTCTTTTAGGGCCCATTGGAAAACCTAATTCACCCACACTATAGCTTGGAAAATTATAGTGAAGCATAAAATTATCTTTGATTTCACCTGCTAGAGCATCAACGGTTTGAATATCTCTGCCTGAGCCAAGTGTTGCAGTAACGATTGCTTGAGTTTCCCCTCTAGTAAATAGGGCGGAACCATGTACTGAAGGTAAAAAATTAGTCTCAACACTTATGTCCCTAACTTCATTGAGACCTCTACCATCAATCCTTTTTTGCGCACCCAAAATATTCTCTCTAACAATATGTTTTTCGACTTCTTTAAATTGCTTCAAATAAGCATTATGTGAATCTTCATCAAGGCTATCCAACAAGGTTTCCTTTACCGCAGTAATTTTTTTACCTCGTTCTTTTTTGTCAGTTGTCGTGAACGCTTCACTGAGACCAGCTCCACATTTCTCACTAACTTCATCAAAGATTTTCTTCTCTTCTTCTTCATTTGGATTTGTAAAATCTGACTTCTCTGGAAGAACTTCTTTGGCAAATTCATCTATTTGTTTAATTACTGGTTTCATTTCTTGATGACCATAAAGAATTGCTCCTATCATCAAATCTTCGCTTAACTCATTTGCATCAGATTCAACCATAAGAACTGCACTTTCAGAGCCAGCTACTACCATATCAAGATCTGATTCATCCATTTCAGCAAATGATGGATTTAAAACATACTCGTCGTTTACAAAGCCTACTCTCGCTGCAGCCATTGGGCCTCTGAATGGAACATCTGCTATGGACATAGCAGCTGAAGCAGCCATAAGAGCAACGACATCAGGTGGATTGTCTTTATCCAACGATAAAAGCATACAATTTACCTGGACTTCATCTACATAAAAATCTGGAAATAGAGGTCTTAATGGTCTATCGATTAATCTTGAAGTTAATGTTTCTATTTCAGTCGGTTTACCTTCTCGTTTGAAATAACCTCCAGGGATTTTCCCAGCAGCATAAGTTTTTTCCATATAGTGCACACTCAAGGGAAAGAAATCTCTTCCTTCAGCACTAGGTTTTGTGACTACAGCACACATTACAACAGTGCCACCCATTGATGCTATTACAGAGGCAGTAGCCTGTCTCGCGATTTTTCCTGTTTCAAGTACAAGTGTTTTTGATCCCATTGGGATCTCTTTCCTTACAATATTTTTCATAGTTAGTCTCTCAGATTTAATTCTTTTACAAGCTTTTGATAAGCAGCTGAATCAGACTTTTTCAGATAAGATAAAAGTTTTTTTCTATCACTTACGATTTGTAATAATCCAGTTCTGGAATGGTTATCTTTTTTGTGCTCTTTAAAATGACTCTGCAATTCTTCTATTCGTTTTGTTAATAAAGCAATTTGCACAGCTGCAGAACCTGTATCTGTTTCTGATTTTCCAAATTTTTTAATTACTGCTTCAGTTTGTTCTTTACTTAAGCTCATTTCTAATTTTTTCTCCTTTCGTTAAAACCTTTAGTGGATTAATCATAAAATTTTCGTCCACTATACCTAATCCCAATAGTTCTTTCTTGTTAAAAATAAAATGTTTTCCGGTATCTTCTATTTCCCTTGCCTTAATTTGGCACCCATTTTGAAATTTCGTTACTTCAGAAGATCTTATTTCTACCTGTGGGATATCTATTAAAATTTCTTCAACCCGCCTAACATACTGCATTTTTTCTTGTTTGTCCAAATTTTTTAACTCAGTTAATGTGACAGATTCATGTAAGCCAAGTGAACCAAATTTTGTTCTTTTCAATTCACACATCGAAACCGATTGATCGAGCGATTTTCCAATATCAACACCTAGAGTTCTAATGTATGTTCCTTTGCTACACGAAACTTTTATCTGAAATCTTGGATACTCATATCCAAGGAGTTCAATATTATAAATATTTATCTTTTGAGGTGTTCGATTGAAATCCTGTCCTTTTCTTGCCAGTTTATACATTTGAACTCCATTTATCTTTTTAGCAGAAAACTTAGGTGGAAGTTGTTCAGTAATACCCTCAAATTTTTTTAAAGCTCTTTTAATTTCGATTTCTTTTGGTTCTTTATTTATTTTCTCATAAGTTAATATACCTGTTATATCCTCTGTATTTGAGCTTATGCCAAATATGAAATCAGCAATATACTCCTTGGTTTCAGAATTAAAAAATTGCAGGAACTTTGTAGATTGTTCAAAAAAAATTGGTAAAACGCCAGTTGCTAAAGGGTCAAGAGTTCCCCCATGCCCTGCTTTTTTGAAACCCAACTCTTTCTGTGCTTGTTTTACTGCAGAAAAGGATGTCATATCCTTTTCTTTATTTAGTAGCAAAATACTCATGATTATAATTTCTCAATTAGATCATCAATCTTTCTTACATTATCAATGTGATCATCATAAATGAACCTTAACTCAGGAACTTTTTTTAAAGGAAGAATGTCTGATAAACCTTTTCTAATTTTCCAAGAATTTTCGTTTAGAAACTTCTGAAGATCTTTGTTTGATAATTGAGAATTTATTGTGGAAAAAAATACTTTTGCTCCTGATAAATCTCGTGAGGTGTCAACGTGGTTGATACTTAAAAAACCACAATTCTCTCTGAGGCTTGAATTTTGTATAAAAAAGGCAATTTCTTTCTTTAGGTTATCATTTATCCTAACTATTCTGTCTTTTTCCATTAATTAAAGTGATCTCTTTTCTTCTTTTTGCTCAAAATTTTCGATTAAATCACCTGGTTTTATATCTAAATAATTTTTTATGCCAATTCCGCATTCGGTGCCATTATTTACTTCTTTAACATCGTCTTTGAACCTGCGAAGTGAATCCAGTTCCCCTTCGTGAATTACAACATTATCTCTCAATACACGCACATGCTTTTCTCTTCTGACAAGTCCTTCTGTGACCATGCAACCAGCTACTAAACCAAACTCTGGTGACTTAAATACTTCCTTAACTTCTGCTAAACCAAGTATTTTTTCCGAGTAAATCGGTTTTAGTAGGCCTGATAGTAATCTTTTGGTATCTTCAATTAAATCATATATCACACTATAGTAATTTACCTCTATACCCTGTTCTTCTAACAATTTTTTTGCTTTATTATCTGATCGAACATTAAAACCAAAAATTCTTGCACCTGTAGTTATTGCTAGATTTACATCGGATTCTGTTATACCTCCAACTCCTGAACTTACAATATCAACGTCTACTTCCTCATTACCAATTTTTAATAATGATGCATTAATTGCTTCATTGGTTCCCGCCACATCAGATTTAATAATTATTCTTAATTTGTTAATTTTTTCCTGATCTAAAAGATCGAAGGCAGATTGTGAAGTCATAACATTCTTATCCGCTCGTTCTTTTAAAAATGCATTTCTTTGATCAATAATATTGCGAGCATCTTTTTCGGATGCCACAACGTTAAAAACTTCTCCAGCAGCTACACAATCTTCAAGACCCAGTACTTCTACTGGAGTTGAGGGTCCAGCTTCTTTTATTGCTTCACCTGAACTATTGATTAATGATTTTATCTTTCCTTTTTTCTCTGCAGCAACAATGATATCTCCTACCTTTAGGACTCCTTTTTGCACCAAAAATGTTCCTAAAGGACCTTTGAATCTATCTAGCTCAGATTCCAATATAACACCAGCTGCTAATCCTTTTACTGGTGCTTTGAGTTCAAGTAATTCAGATTCAAGTTCAATTGCATCCAAAAGCAAGTCAATGCCTTCTTTTGATATTGCTGAAACAGGAATCATCTGATTTTTTCCTCCCCAATCTTCTGGGACAAGTTCATATTTAGCTAAATCGCCCTTAACTTTGTCGATATCTGCAGCTTCTAAATCAATTTTATTAATAGCAACAATGATTGGAACTTCTGCCGCTTTTGCGTGTGTTATAGCCTCAATTGTTTGAGGTTTAACACTATCATTTGCTGCAACAACTAATATGACAATGTCGGTTGTGTTAGCACCTCTTGCCCTCATGGCTGTGAAAGCTTCATGACCCGGAGTATCAATAAAAGTAATCTTTCCAGACTTTGTTTTTACCTCATAAGCTGCAATGTGTTGAGTAATTCCACCTGACTCACCATCAACTACGTTGGTAGATTTAATTGCATCAAGAAGTGATGTTTTGCCATGATCAACATGACCCATAACTGTTACAACAGAATGTCTATTTTGTGGGCTTTTAACGTCTATATAATTGCTTTCAATTTTTGGGTAATCAGCAACTTCTTCTGTTAGCTGTTGTTCTTCTTCAAACTTAACTTCAAACCCAAACTCTTCAGAGACTAAGACTGCTGTTTCTTGATCAACTTCATCATTTAAAGAAGCCATCTCCCCGAGCTCTACAAGTTTTTTTACAACCTCATTTCCTCTTTTTCCTAATTTTCTAGCAAGATCATTAACTCTAATTGATCCGTTAATATTTACCGATTTTTTTGATTTTTCTTTAGTTTCGGTAGATGCAATATTTTCTTGAATAGGTTGAGGTTTTTCTTCTTTTTTTTCCTCTTTTTTAGGTTTTTCTTCTATTTTAGTTTTTGCTTCTTTTTTGGGTGAAAGTTCTTTGGGGACTTCTACTTTCTTTTCTTGGACGGGAGAATCTTTTGAGCTTCT
Organism: uncultured SAR86 cluster bacterium; assembly: GCA_902585315.1. Taxonomy (GTDB): domain Bacteria; phylum Pseudomonadota; class Gammaproteobacteria; order Magnimaribacterales; family TMED112; genus TMED112. The sequence continues at coordinate 42,663 of CACIDC010000002.1, read as the reverse complement.
TATGTAAGATAGTAATGTTTGTTTATCTTCGGTAGATACTGTGTCTTCTATGTCTTTTTGAGGGAGACCTGCAGCGATCATTTTCTCCAGAAGAGCGTTAGGGTCTATCTTTAAAATTTCAGAAAGTTTTTTTACAGATATATCCATTAATCGCTATCTCCTACTCAAACCATGGCTTTCTAGCCTCCATTATAAGAGCTGAAGCTTCTTTTTCAGAAATTGTATCTGAAATATCTTGCAACTCTCCAACAGACATCTCTGCTAAATCTTCAAGTTTTTTTATATTGTTTGAGCTTAATGCACTTAACACTTCATTGGTTATTCCATTCAAATTAACTAAATCCTCTTCCATATTCGGATCATTAAAATCTGCATTAAATGCGTCTTGAAGAAGAAGTTCATTCGCTTTATCTAATAGTTCAGTAGTCCTTTTTTCATTTCCAAAAATCTCAGCAAGTATTTTTAAATCAAGGTCGACAATTTTTTCTAAACTATCTAATTCTTTGGAAACAATCCCCTCTTTTTCTTTGTCACTAAGGTCTAATCTTTTAGCTAATCCATCATATTTCTCGATTAAACTTGTGTCTTGATATTCTTTAAACTGTTCTTTATTTAAAACCTGAAATGACCAACCAATCATATGTGTCATTAGTCTTAAGTTTTGACCGTTCTTTCCAATAATTTGCGCTTGATTTTCTTCTTCGACTTCTAGAATTAGTGTCGAAGTTCTTTCATCAACAAGTATTGAGTATATTTTTACTGGGGCTAAACAGTTAACCACAAATTCAGCTGGATTATCGCTATGTATAAATATGTCTATTCTTTCATTGCCAATCTCATTTGAAACAGCTTGAACTCTTGATCCTCTCATTCCGACACATGCTCCGACTGGATCGATTCGACCATCATATGTTTTTACGGCAATTTTTGATCTATAGCCTGGGTCTCTTGCGATTGCTTTTATTTCTATTGTTCCTTCAGAGATTTCTGGCACTTCTTGGGTAAAAAGCTGAACCACTAATCTTTCATCTGTTCTGCTTAAAATTATTTGTGGACCTCTGGGTGTGCTTACAATCTCTTTAATTACTGCTCTTACTCGGTCGTTTAATTTAAAAATTTCACCTGGTATTATCTGATCTCTAGGTATTTGAGCATTGAGATCTTCTTCAATTTCAAGCAATAAAAAATCTCTATTAATCCTTTTTACTTGGCCAGATATTACTTCACCTACCAAATTTTCATATTTTTTTGTTATTTTGCTTCTTTCAGCTTCTCTTACTTTTTGAATTATTACTTGTTTTGCTGCTTGTGCTGAAATTCTTCCAAAATCTATATTCTCAATTTCTTTACTTGCTGTAGCTTCATCAACTTCGTATCCATCAAGATCTGATTCTAATACTTGAAATACTTCACTTTCATCAATCTCTTTTACGATATCCCACTTTCTATATGTTTTGTATTCACCTGTAGTTGTGTCTATAACAACATCAATATTCGCTTCATCATCAACTAATTTTTTAGTTGCACTAGCAATTGCTTCTTCAAGCGCCTGAAATATTATTGTTTTATCTACTCCTTTCTCCATAGAGACTGAAGCTACAACATCTAAAATCTGTTTATTCATTCTTTTTTTTCTCTATTTGATCATCTAAATCAAGTTTACATACTTCTATATTGCTTAATTCAAGCAATAAGGTTTCTCCTTCTGTTTTGACAGAAATTTCTGAATCCAAAACTTCTAGGAGAGTGCCCTTTAATTTTCTAAGGTTGTTCACCTTAGAGAAGAGTGATAATGATACTACATCTCCAACAAATTTTTTATATTGTTTTTGATTAAATAGTTTTCTATCCAATCCAGGAGATGAAACTTCAAAAAAGGCAAATTCTGAAAAAATTGATTCGTGTTGAAAATAATAATCAATTTCTCTGCTCACCTTTGTGCAATCATTAATATCAACTCCATGAATTGCATCAATATATATTCTTAATAAACGCCCTTTTCCTTTTGCAGAGCCAAACTCTATTCCCCAGAGTTCGCATCCTGTTTCCTCAATTATTGGAGTTAAAAAGGCCTCAATATCTCTCTTTATCATCGTAATTGGTAGCGGGGGATGGATTTGAACCATCGACCTCCGGGTTATGAGCCCGACGAGCTACCAGACTGCTCTACCCCGCAGTGACGTTAAAGGATAGTTAAAAGACTTAGAATGGTCAATATTTATAGACTATAATTTATTCTTTCTCAAACTTTGCCGAAGTGGCGGAATTGGTAGACGCGCTATCTTGAGGGGGTAGTAAGCAATGCTTGTGAGGGTTCAAGTCCCTCCTTCGGCACCATTTATTCTACAGGTGGTTCATCAAATACTTCTTCAATCAAATCTTCACTAACATTTAATGTAAGTTCTTGTTTTGATATATATGCAAGCAATAAGCAAAGAATAAAAAAAACTGTTATGAGGCCCCAAGTTAATTTTGAGAAAAAGTTTGAAGGCCCAAGCGGACCAAATAAAGAATCTGAGCTTCCACCGCCAAACGCAGACCCTAAGTCTGATCCTTTACCTTGTTGCAACATAATTGAGCCAACAATCATGACAGCTAAAATTACTAACAGAATCTTGATCAACATAATTGCGCTATCTTAGCAAATTCTTTGGGGTTTAGAGAAGCCCCACCTACTAAAAGGCCATCAATATCTGTTTTCGCAGAAATATTAGCAGCGTTTGAGGAGTTCACACTTCCACCGTAAAGAACCTTAATTGATTTATTAAATCTGCCTCTTATGCAATCAACTGCCAATTGGATATCCTCTATTTCCGGAGTCAAGCCTGTTCCTATAGCCCAAATTGGTTCATAAGCAATGATTATATTTTCCTGATCAGAGCTTAACAATTCTAACTGCTCTAAGAGATAATCCGTTGTTTTTGAAGCTTCTTTAATCTCAAGTGGTTCTCCAATGCATAATACTTGTTGAATTGATTCTTGAGCAAGTTGATCAAATTTTTGTTTAATATTTTCATTAGTTTCCATTAAATACTGTCTTGCTTCAGAATGGCCTATTAAACAATATTCTGCACCACAATCTTTTAACATTTGCGCAGAGAGTTGCGATGTGAAAGCTCCGGATGATTGATTTGAAACATTTTGACCTGCCAAATTGAAATTACTGTCTTTAAAATTTGATAAATATAGAGATGGAAGCGCTACTATTATTGTTTTATTTGATTCTTTTTCTTCATGAAAATCTTTTGCCCAGTTTTCAATGAACTCTTTTGACCCATTCATTTTAAAATTTGCGATTACTAGCTTTGACATTACAAAATTAAGCTTTCAATTTCATTGAGAATAGAATCTTTGTCATTCTCAGTTTCTGCCTCTACCATAGCTCTTATGATTGGCTCAGTGCCTGATTTCCTCACAGAAATTCTTGCATCAGGATAATTTTTTTGGAGTTTTTCTATGCTTTCGATAAATATTTGTGATTCGATAACTTTTTTATCAGCAACGAAGAAATTTCTTAAACTCAGAGGTTTGTAATTTATGTTCTTCTTTATTTCTTCGATAGTGGTGTCGAGTTCCTGAAGTGCAGCTAAAGTTTGAATTAATGCAATGTTTGCATCGCCACTCTCTGAAAACTCTCTTTGAATAATGTGGCCTGATGGCTCTGCACCAACATTTAAATCACGCTTTACTAATTCTCTAGAAATATATTTGTCTCCAACATCTGTTCTTAAAAAACTTATTCCTAGATTGCCAAGTGCTTCCACCACACCCTGGTTAGACATTGTTGTTCCAATGACTGAATCTGACTGCTCTTTACCAATCATCTTATTTCTTGAGGCCAAGGTATATAAAATGTCATCACCAGTAAAAATTGTGCCTTTAGCATCAGATAGAACTAGTCTGTCTCCGTCCCCGTCAACTGCTACACAATAATCAAACTCATAATTTTTTGCATATTCTGCGAATAGTTCTTGCTTTAACACAGCACTATCAAAGTTGATGTTGAAACCATCAGGATCACAATTTATATTAATTGTCTTGGCACCTAGCTCCCTTAGTAACATGGGCGTAATTTTATAGTTTGCTCCATTAGCTGCATCAATGAGAATAGTTTTATTCTGTAGGCTGTAATTTCCTTTCAAAGTACTTTTACAATATTCTACATATCTTCCTGAGGCACTATCTATCCTAAAAGCTTTGCCTAGATGTTTGGCTTTAACAGGTTCATTTGGAGTTTCAAGTCGCTTTTCGATCTCTTGCTCAAGGTCTGCTGAAATTTTTCTGCCGTGTCTGTTGAAGAACTTAATACCATTGTCGTAATACGGATTATGACTTGCACTGATAACAACACCAAATTGTCCAGCATAAGTAGCTGTAAGAAACGATACTGCTGGCGTTGGTATTGGGCCTGCTAGTTTTACATCGATGCCTGCTGAAATAAAACCTGCTTCTAAAGCTGCCTCGAGCATGTAGCCAGAAACCCTTGTATCTTTACCAATTATTACAGAATCGTACCCTTTCTCTTTAATTACTGCGCCAGTATGAAATCCAAGCCTTAGACAAAAATCAGGCGTTATTACACTATCAGCCGGACCTCTGAATCCGTCAGTGCCGAATTTCATTTATGTTCCTTGGATAGGTTTTGAGGAACTTGAGACTTTTGTTTTATTTGTTTTATCTTGATCATTATCATCACTTTTATCTCTTGGAAGTGCGCCTGCCATTATATCTGATATTTGATCTTGATCTATAGTTTCGTATTTCAATAATGCATCTGCCATGTTGTGTAATTTATCAAGATTTGAGGCAAGAATTGATCCTGCCTTCTCATAACATGTTTGAATTATTGATCTGACTTCATCATCAATTTGTTTGGCGGTCTCCTCAGAGAAAATTCTTTTTTTAGCTCCTGCTGATCTACCTAAGAATGGATTTTCATCTTCGTCATCGTATTTTAGTGTCCCCAATTTGTCAGAGAAACCCCATTTAGTGACCATATTTCTGGCTAAATCTGTTGCTCTTTCAATATCGTTAGATGCTCCAGTTGTAATGCCATCTTTTCCGTTGATTATCTCTTCAGCTACCCTTCCACCGAATAAGCTGGTAATTTGGCTTATCAGGGCTGTTTTTGAGTATGTGTAAACATCTTCTTCAGGTAAGAACATTGTTACACCTAAAGCTCTACCCCTTGGAATGATAGTCACTTTGTATACAGGACTATGTTCAGGAAGATTTAAACCAACTATTGCATGACCTGCTTCATGATAAGCAGTGAGTTTCTTTTGCTCTTCATTGAGAATCATAGATTTTCTCTCAGAACCCATCATTATCTTATCTTTCGCAAAATCTAATTCTGCTTGTGATACTTTTTTTAGATTTTTTCTAGCTGCCAACAATGCAGCTTCATTTACAAGGTTGGCAAGATCTGCACCTGAAAAACCGGGTGTGCCTCTTGCTATTACACTAGGCTCAACTGATTTATCAACAGGCACTTTTTTCAAATGAACGTTTAAGATGTGTTCTCTTCCCTTTATATCTGGCAAACCAACCATCACTTGCCTATCGAATCTACCTGGCCTTAATAGTGCGGCATCCAAGACATCTGGCCTGTTAGTTGCTGCAATGACAATAACACCCAAATTTTCCTCAAAACCATCCATTTCAACAAGTAATTGATTAAGTGTTTGTTCTCTTTCATCGTGACCACCGCCTAAACCGGCGCCTCTTTGTCTTCCAACTGCATCAATTTCATCTATAAAAACAATGCATGGGGAATGCTTCTTTGCCTGTTCGAACATGTCTCTGACTCTTGAAGCACCAACACCAACAAACATTTCCACAAAATCTGAACCTGAAATAGTAAAGAATGGTACTTTTGCTTCACCAGCGACTGCTCTTGCCAAAAGCGTTTTACCTGTTCCAGGCGGGCCAACCATCAAAATTCCTCGTGGTATTTTACCTCCAACTTTTATGAACTTTGCTGGGTCTTTGAGAAAGTCTACTAACTCTTTCACGTCTTCCTTTGCTTCCTCGCAACCAGCAACATCTGTAAAGTTTGTCTTCACATGCCCACCATCTAGTAGTTTTGCTTTACTTCTACCAAAAGTCATTGGACCTCCCTTACCTCCAACTCCACCTTGCATATTTCTCATAAAAATAAAAAATATTGCTAATAGTAATAAGAGTGGGAATGCGCCGATGAGAAGTTGAGACCAAACACTTGGTTTCTCAATAGCTTCGAAGGCAATTTCAACATCTGCTTCAGTTAGACTTTCATTAAGATCTTGATCGCTAATGTAAGCTGGTTTTTGTGTTGTATATTTTGTTCCATTGAATCTTTCGACTTCAACAGTCATCTGATCGCCCTTGTAGACAATAGATTTTACCTTTTTGCCTTTGACTTCCTGTTTGAATTCAGAATATGTTAACTCTTCCTTAAGCGAGCTTGATGAATAGTTATCGAGCAGCATAAACATCAAAGTTCCTGCCACTAGCCAAAAAAGAATATTTCTCCCAAAGTTTTTCATGTCTTTTTTATTTAGGGATTAATCCTAACAAATAAACCTCAGCAGAAGAAGTTTTTGAAGCCTGTGGCTTTTCAACAAAAACTTGCTCAAAAGTGTTTTCAAAACTTTTCTTTAATGTCTTTAAATTTTGGTTCGTAAATGTCTTTATTAGGAGCGCCCCTGTTTTATTAAGTATTTTTTTGGATAGCTCAAGACAAAATAAGTTCAATTCTTTATTTGCTTCATCATCAATTACTTTTATTCCAGACAGATTTACCGACATATCACTTAATATCAAATCTGCTCTAGTGTTAAGATTGTTGATAAATTTATTAAATTTATTTGAGAAGAGATCTAAATGATGAAATTGGATACCCTCTACATTTTCCATAGGTAGTAAATCAAATGCATAACACTTTGTATTTTTTCTTTTGAGATTTGCAATCACCTGTGACCATCCTCCAGGAGCAGAACCAAGCTCAATGATCATATCCGAGTTTTCAATTAATTTATGAGGTTTATTTATTTGCAACAATTTATAAGATGCCCTTGACCTATAACCTTCTTTTTTTGCTTTTTTAGTCCAGGTGTCTTGTATTTCTTTCAAATTAATTTGATTTCAGTAATTTCGTATTCTTTTATACCACCAGGAGTTTCCACTTCAACAAATTCGCCAAGCTCTTTTTTAATTAAAGATCTTGCCATTGGCGTAGTAAAAGAAATTGTATTTTTCTCAATATCTGCTTCAGCATCCCCAACAATTTGATAAGTTTTGATCTCCTCTGATTCAAGATCCTTAATCGTTACAGTCGAACCAAAAATTACTCTATCTTCAACGCCCATTGTTTTATATTCAACAACTTGTGAAATTGATAGCACTTCCTCTAATTCTCTTATTCTGGCTTCATTAAGTCCTTGTTCTTCTCTAGCTGCATGATATTCTGCATTTTCTTTCAAGTCACCATGGGCTCTTGCTTCTGAAATGGCGTCTATTATTTCCTGTCTCTTAATGTTTTTTAAGTGATCTAATTCTGACCTTAGCTTAGTTTGGCCCTCTGGTGTTATCGGTTTCTTTTCCATTTAAGACAATTGAAGTGGTTTATATTCCCAATTCTCTACTCCTTTCTCTAAAGATTCAACAATTGCAAAGCCACCTGAAATGGTAGTAGTTAAAAAGATGCTGTGTTCTAATGCTGATCTCCTTATAGAAAATGAATCTTTAATAGACTGTCTGCCTTCAGTAGTATTTATGATCATATCAATTTCTTTATTCAGAATCGCATCAACAATATGAGGTCTGCCTTCTAGGACTTTATTGACAATTTTTACTTTCACATCACTCTTTTCTAAAGCTTTGGCTGTGCCTTTGGTAGCATAAATTTGAAAACCTAATTTCTCTAATTTAGAACAGAGGTCCGGAAGATATTTTTTATCATTATCTTTAACGCTTACAAATACTCGTCCTTGGTTAGGGATTACTTCTCCTGCGCCCTTCATTGCTTTACCAAAAGCCTCCCCGAAACAATCACCTCTACCCATTACTTCGCCAGTCGATTTCATTTCTGGTCCTAGGATTGGATCTACTTTCCTGAATTTATTAAATGGAAAAACAGGAGCTTTTACTGCATAATTTGTTGGCATAATTTCAGCTTCTAAACCTAAATCTTTAAGTGATTTGCCTGTTATGACTTTAGATGCGATTTTAGCTAGTGAATTTCCTATGCACTTTGAGAGAAAAGGTATAGTTCTAGAAGCTCTTGGATTAACCTCTATCATATAAAATTTGTCATCTTTGATAGCTACTTGTGCGTTCATTAAACCTATAACATTTAATTTTTTTGCAACTGCTTTTATTTCTTTTTTTAGTGCATGTAATTGTGTATCACCAACACTATAGGGTGGAAAAGAACATGAACTGTCTCCTGAATGTATTCCAGCTTCCTCAATGTGTTGTAAAACGCCGCCTATTAAAGTTTTTTCACCATCGCATATTACATCTATATCTAATTCAACAGCATCATCCAAAAATTTTTCAATCAGCAAAGGGTTTTCAGCTGAAATATTTGCAACATTTGTAAGATAGTTATTCAAATCGGAGTCAGTATAAATAAGTTCCATTGCCCTACCTCCAAGCACATAAGATGGTCGAACAATTACGGGATAACTCAACTCCTCAACTGCTTTTTTTGCATCCTCAACACTTTGAGCAATCCTATTTTCAGGTTGCTGAAAATTAAACTCTGAGAGAAATATTTTAAATTTCTCTCTATTTTCCGCAGTATCAATTGATGAAGGAGGAGTACCAAGTATCTTAATATCATTTTTTTCAAATACTTCCGTAAGCTTGAGAGGAGTTTGACCTCCGAACTGAACCACAACTCCGTATGGGTTTTCATGTCTTATAATTTCAAAAACGTCCTCTGCCACAATTGGCTCAAAATATAATTTATCTGAGACGTCAAAATCGGTTGAAACAGTTTCAGGGTTTGAGTTAATCATTATTGTTTCTATGTTCTCTTCTCTGAAGGCTAATGCTGCTTGAACGCAACAATAATCAAATTCAATGCCTTGACCAATACGATTAGGCCCACTGCCTAACACAACAATTTTTTTATTATTAGAGACTTCAGATTCATTAAATTCTTCGTAAGTTGAATAAAGATAGTTTGTCGTACTATCAAACTCGGCAGCACAAGAATCAACTCTTTTAAAAACTGGATGAACATTTAATTTGTATCTGTGTTCTCTTACACTCTGTTCATCAACTTCGAGAAGATCAGCAATTCGTGCATCAGAGAATCCTTTCTTTTTATATGATTTCAAAGTGTTAGCATCAATTTGCTCTAATTTTGAGTTTTGGATTATTTTTTCATCATCAACAATGTCTTTAATTTGATGCAAAAACCAATAATCAACTTTACAAGACACAAAAACTTCTTCGATAGTCCAGCCTTTTCGAAATGCATCAGCAATGAACCATAATCTTTTTTCACCTGGCGTAGAAAGTTCAAGTTTAAGAGCGCCATTCCCCTCATTTTTTTTCAGAATACTTGATAAACCATTCAATCCATTTTCCATTGATCTAATCGCTTTTTGAAATGATTCTTGGAAGTTTCTACCTATTGCCATGACTTCTCCAACCGACTTCATTTGTGTTGTAAGTCTTGAATCAGTCTCTGGAAACTTTTCAAAGTTAAATCTTGGGATTTTTGTCACCACATAATCGATGGTTGGTTCAAATGAAGCAGGAGTTTTGCCGTCTGTAATGTCATTTTTTAATTCATCCAAGGTATAGCCAACTGCTAAGAGAGCCGCAACTTTTGCAATAGGAAATCCTGTTGCTTTCGAAGCTAATGCGGAAGACCTGCTTACTCTTGGATTCATTTCTATAACAACCAAGCGACCAGTCTTTGGATCTTGAGCGAATTGAACATTTGATCCACCGGTTTCAACTCCAATTCGTCGCAAGACTTTGAATGAAGCATCTCTCATTTCTTGATATTCCTTGTCAGTCAAAGTTTGGGCTGGTGCAACGGTAATAGAATCACCAGTATGGACACCCATTGGATCAACATTTTCAATCGAGCACACAATAATGCAATTGTCATTTTTGTCTCTCACAACCTCCATCTCAAATTCTTTCCATCCAACAAGGGATTCATCGATTAAAAGTTCTTTTGTGGGTGAGAGTTTGAGACCATTCATGCAAATTTCTTCAAATTCTTTTAAGTTGTAAGCAATACCTCCACCCGTGCCACCTAAAGTAAATGAAGGTCTAATAACACACGGCAAACCAATGTCTTTATGAATCCTCCATGCATCTTCCATAGAGTGTGCAAAGCCTGATCTTGGTGTTTCGAGACCTAATTCTTTCATGCATTTATCAAATTTTTCCCGGTCTTCTGCATTATCAATAGCTTCTCTATTTGCCCCGATCATTTCCACTGAATGTTTCTCAAGAATTCCTCTTTTAGCTAAATCTAATGAAACATTTAAACCCGTCTGGCCTCCCATAGTTGGCAAAATAGCATCAGGTTTTTCTTTTTCAATAATCTTTTCGAGTGTTTGCCAATCAACAGGCTCTATATAGGTGGCATCTGCAACTTCAGGATCAGTCATTATTGTTGCAGGATTGGAGTTAACTAAAATGACTCTGTATCCATTATCTCGAAGAGCTTTACAAGCTTGGGTGCCGGAATAATCAAACTCGCAGGCTTGACCAATAACAATTGGGCCAGAACCAACAATCAATATTGTTTTAATATCTTCTCTTTTAGGCATTCATATCCTCGAAAAATCTCTCAAACAATACCTCAAATTCTTTTGGTCCTGGGCTTGCTTCAGGATGACATTGAATTGAATAAAATGGTTTGTCATTATGCTCAATACCTTGTATAGAGCCATCAAATAAAGACTTGTGCGTAACAACCACATCACTCCTGTCTTCAATGTTTGCAACTGCAAAATTATGATTTTGAGAGGTAATGAAAACTTTATTATTTTTTAAATCATGAACAGGGTGATTGGCGCCATGGTGACCAAAAGGCATTTTTTCTATTTTCAAATCGTAGGCCAATGACATGATTTGATGACCTAGACAAATTCCAAAGATTGGTATCTCCAGTTTCATCATTTGTTTCACTTCCTCAACAGCTGAAGTTAAAACTTTAGGATCGCCGGGACCATTAGATAAAAAAATTCCATCGGGTTTTAGTGCGGCTATCTCATTTGCTGTGGTAGTCGGCGGCATAACGGTAATATCCCCTCCCATATCTTTCATGATCCGCAAAATATTTTCCTTTATGCCAAAATCAACTGCTGCAATTTTAAATTTTTTCTTGGTTTTGGGAGCTCCATAAGCATAAGACTCGGAAACAGCTACATTTTCAATAAAGCTATTATCTGACATAGAACCAAATTTCTTTATTTCTGAAACAGCTTCTTCATCAGTTAAAAGTTTAGTTGGATATATGGCTCCAATTTTACAACCCTCATCCCTTAAAATTCTTGTAAGGTGTCTCGTGTCTATATCGGATATACAAATCGTTTTTTGTTCAACTAAAAAATCTTCCAAAGACATTTTTGAACGGTAGTTACTTGGAAAATCGCAGAAATTTTTAACAATTAAGCCTCTTGCTGCAATTTTTTTTGATTCATTATCTTCAAAATTAATTCCAGTGTTTCCAATATGAGGATAGGTGAAAGTTATGATTTGACCGTCGTAAGATGGATCTGTAAGAATTTCTTGATAGCCTGTAATTGCTGTATTAAAAACTACTTCACCAACACCAATTTTTTGAAACCCAAAACCAATACCTTCAAATGAAATTCCATTTTCTAGTAGGAGCTTTGCTGCAAACTTCATTTTCGCTTCCGAATACTATAAAGAAGTTAGAAGATAATTTACAGATCATTTAGAATTAACCCTATGTCAATTTCAATTAAAAGCAAAAAAGACATTGAAAAAATGAAAATTGCTGGTCAAAAAGCAACAAGTGTTCTGGAAATGTTAAGAGAGTATGTGGTGCCTGGTGTCAGCACGGCAAAACTCGATGACCTTGCATTTAAATTCATTACTGAAGAACTCAAATGCATACCGGCCAATATAGGTTACGGAGGTTTTCCAAAAACTTTATGTACGTCTGTAAATAACGTGATCTGCCATGGCATCCCCAGTGAAGATAAAATTCTTAAAAATGGCGATATTGTTAACATTGATGTCACAGTTGTACATGAGGGTTGGCACGGCGATACTTCTCAAATGTTTCTCGTAGGAAAAGTTGCTCCTCATGCAAAAAGATTGGTTGATATCACGAAAGATTGCCTATTTGCAGGCATCAACCAAGTTAAGCCTGGCGCAAAGCTTGGGGATGTAGGATTTGCTATCCAAGAACTAGCAGAAAAAAATCACTATTCGGTGGTTCGAGATTACTGTGGTCATGGCATTGGCAAAACATACCATGAGGAACCTCAAGTCATGCATTATGGCGAAAAGGGACAAGGACTGGAATTAAAAGAAGGTATGTGTTTTACAATTGAGCCCATGATCAACTTAGGTGAATACCATTCAAAAGTACTAAGCGATGGTTGGACGGTTGTTACAAAGGATGGGAAGCTATCCGCTCAATGGGAACATACAGTTGCAGTTACCAATAATGGCTATGAAATATTAACTGCAGGTGAGTGAGGGATGAAATTACCAATTCAAGCTGAAGGTGTTGCCCTATACGACGAAAAGGGATTTCTAAGCATTAATTACCATAGCTTTTCTGAATCGAATAACCAAACAAATGGGCATTCTCTCGAGGGCGATGTGATAACAACACATCTAATTAAAGACGAACCTATTTTAGATATACCAACAGCATGGTTGAAATTATATTTATTATCATTGAGGCATTTTCAACCAAACCAATTAAATCTTGATAATATTTTTTCTGTATTACCAAACCTCGCTTGGACGGATAAAGGACCTAAAAGAATAGAGGTTCTGAAAAGCGCATCAGATTTGAACAATTACAGGGTCTATTCGATCGATAAGTTTCCCCCAATGACTGATTATGTTGTGCCAGAAGGTGTAAGAATTGCAGATTGCTCTCGAGTGAGATTAGGTGCATACCTTGGTAAAGGCACAACGATTATGCATGAAGGTTTTGTAAATTATAATGCTGGCACAGAGGGTCCTAATATGGTGGAAGGCAGAATTTCAGCAGGAGTCTTCGTCAAAAAAAATTCAGATTTAGGAGGGGGCAGTTCAACGATGGGAACATTATCGGGTGGCAACAAAGAAATAATTACTGTAGGAGAAAATTGTCTTTTGGGTGCCAATTCAGGCATTGGGATTTCATTGGGAGATAATTGCACGGTTGAAGCAGGTTTATATGTCACTGCAGGCACAAAAATCACTCTGCTGAATGAGAATGATAAAATTGTGAAGGCCCTTGAGCTTAATGGGAAAAGTAATATGTTGTATTTTCGAGATTCAGTTTCTGGAAAGGTGTGTGCAAAAAATAAAGAAGACGAATTTAAACTGAATAAAGCTTTACACGAGAATAATTAATTATGGAAATTCAGATAACACAAGATTTGGTTCAAAAAAAATCCATCACACCGAATGATGCCGGATGCCTTCATTATATTGAAGATTTTTTAACTCAAAGAGGCTTTATTAATGAAACATTAACATTTGGCAGAGTAAAAAATCTGTGGAGTGTGAAAAGAAATAACGGCCCATTGCTCGTTTTCTTGGGACATGTAGATGTTGTCCCAACAGGTCCTGAAAATGAATGGGAGCACGACCCTTTTTCTGGATATGATGATGGTACATTCATCAATGGTAGAGGTACAGGAGATATGAAAGGAGGTATTGCTTGTTTTATGTCAGCTCTATCAAGAATAGATGTAGATAGCCTTAATTATTCCATAGGTTTTTTAATTACGGCCGATGAGGAAGGCCCATCCAAAGATGGCACAGTAAAAGTAGTAGAGGAGCTACTCCAGAGAAATGAAAAAATTGACTTCTGCTTAATTGGTGAGCCATCAACATTAGAAACTGTTGGCGACAACATAAGGATTGGTCGTAGAGGTTCTATTAACATCGAGCTTGAAGTATTAGGAAAACAAGGCCATGCCGCCTACCCTGCAAGAGTTGACAACCCAATTCATAAAGTTGTTCCTTTCTTGGATAAACTTCTCAAAGAAGTATGGGATGAAGGTAATGAGCATTTCCCCCCAACATCTTTACAGCTTACTAATATTACAGCTGGAGTTGGTGCACATAACGTCACACCCAATAATTTATATCTAAAATTTAATCTAAGGTTTTCAACTCAAATAAGTGGTGAAGCAATACAAGAAAAGGTTGAAAATTTTTTGAAAAGTGAAGGAATCAAACATAAAGTGTCCTTTGATATAAATGCCGAACCATTCTATTCTGAGCCTAAATTATTTACCGATGTGGTATGCCAAAGTATAGAAGATGTGCAGGGCTTTAAAACGACTTTATCTTGCTCAGGTGGAACTTCAGATGGACGTTTTATTTCAAAAACAGGTTGTGAAATTGTTGAGCTTGGACCTAAATTTGAAACCATTCATAAAATCGATGAAAAAATTGAGAAAGTAGAATTGGAACGATTAACCGATATTTACCATCAAATCTTATTAAATCTCAATGAAGAAACAAATAGCTAAACTTTTTGTATAGAATAGACAATGTCAAATATGAGAGTTAAAAATTTACTTATCCTTTTTACACTTTTATTGCTTGCAGCATGTAGTGATAAAGAAGAACCACTAGAAGAACTTTTTCTCGAGCTGGATGCAAGTTCAGAAAATGTTGATTACGGTGATAGTTTTACGTTGACCTGGAATTCCAATGCCAGTCAATGTTATGCCGCAGGTAGATGGTCCGGTGAGAAACCAGTTCAAGGCACAGAAGAAATTACCATCAAAAGCGGTGGTATAAGTTCTTTCGTTCTAGATTGCAGAAGAAATAATGAATTTATTAACCAGGCCGTTGCAATAACAATTGTCAAAAGTACAGCTGATCACTTTGTCTTTGACGAGAGAGGCGAAGAGCCAGATTTTACTATCGAATATGGTGCGAATGAAAAAGTTGTCTTTACAAGTCAAGCACGTGGTGATTTTAACGATGACTCAATACCAGATATTATTTTTGGGGTACAAACACGAAGCACTACAGATGATTCGATAGTACAAACTAAATTACTACAAATGCTCGGAGGACCACTACCGATTATCACTGAAATTGTGACAGATGAATGCGATGCGATAAGCACTCTTATTCCGAAAGATCTTGATCAAGATAGCTCAACTGATGTTATGGGATTATCTTCCGACTTTGAGAGACAAAATCTAAATACTTCAAAGATATGTATCTTTAAAGGCACAAACCTCGGGTTAGTGCTTGATAATGAGCTAGTTACAAATGAAACAACTTTAGATCTCAACAATAGTGGTATTAGAGCTGCTGGCTTAATTGACAGAAATAATAATGTTGCCTTAGATATTTATCTTTTAGGGGAATCAAAAGAATACTGGATAGAAGTTGGAGCAACAGATGGTCCAAAATTTGAGGAATTCGATTATGATAATAGCGTATTAGATAGTCTAATTCTTACAGATCTTCTTGAATTTGATTTTGATTCAGATTCAAACGAAGACATTGTTTTTGCTGGTTATGATAGTGACGGCAACGGAAAATTTGTGACTGTTCCAAGATCAGGAGATGGAACTAATTGGGCCGAAGCTTTAACGTATGAGAACATTCCCTACATCAAAGGAATAGACTCTATTGTTTATGATCAAGACGAAGAAATAGATGTCCTTGTTATGGGTGATGAAAACCCAAGTAATGGTATAGATCTCAGCGCGACCTCAACTTTAAAAGTTTATGAAACAGGTGAAGTGAATATTCTAGAAAATGAAGTTGATATAACCTTTACTAATCAAGCAATAGCATCTTTGAACAATCATGTAGTGCTGGCCGATTACGATCAAGATTTTGACGGTGGCGATATCTTATATTCTTTTGAGGACTTTGGAGATATTACAGCAAGCTTCCTAATTATAGAAAAACAAGAGACTACTGACGAAGACGATGTAACAACCTACTCATATCTGGCACTTAACAATGAAGAACTTGGCTTGCAAAATGTTCCGACTGAACATGCTCATACAATCTTTGTTGATTACAACAGTGATTTTGATATTGATGCAATCTTTGCTATTAAAAGCGGCTTAAATCTTGAGACTAATTTAAACACGTTAGACTTCTATATTCAAACAAACGAATCAAATTAATAGCAGCTAAAAGCTTGTGGCCTTAATATAATTATTCTCTAATACAAAACTCCGTTAAGATTTAATGCTTAGATAATTAGTCAGTCTAAGGATAAAAAAATATTAGTCGCACAAATATCACAACTACTAATGTAAACAATAAGAAGATATGAAGTTTGTCACGAACCCTTTCTTTTACTGTTGGGTTTGCTTGTAGAAAGAAAAAGCCTGCAACAGAAAAAAATCCCCATGCTAAGACAGTAAAAAGAAATTCCATAAATATTTACCTATCGAAACGTATTAAAAATCTGCTACTCTGTTTAAGAGTATAAAAAAGGGCAGTCATCTCAAACCGCCCTATTTCCAATTTAAAAACTTTAGGTTTTAGCGGTCTTCGCTTTAACCTGATCTGCTGTTTTAGCAATGCCAAAAACCGCAACCGCTACTAACGCAAGACCAATCACCACATAGTATTGAATCATAAATTCAAATACTGGTGAGATGCTTTCCAGCCCTTCACCCAATGCTTCGCCACCTAGTAGACCTGCTAAGACTCCACCGATAGCGGATGCCAAGAACCATAGTCCAAACATTTGCCCAACGTATTTCTTAGGAGCATATTGTGAAAAAGCTGATAGTCCAATTGGTGATAAAGCCAATTCACCCCAGGTCTGAAGCAAGTATGTAATAATTAACCACTGCATCCCAACTGGACTCACTTCCATAGCAAGATTGACTGCATAAATCATGACTACGAAACTTAATGCCATGAAGAATAAACCAATAGCAAATTTGACTGGTAGTGATGGATCTAAATTCATTCGTCCTAAGTGCATCCAAATACCTGCAAAAATTGGAGCGAAAATTACTACGAATATTGGGTTAGCGAATTGCAGCCAACCTATTGGAATTTCATAACCACCTACAGATAAATCAGTATAATCGCGAGCAAAAATACTCAATGAACTAGCAGATTGGTCAAAACCTGACCAAAAAGCTGCTGCACCAATAAATAATATTAAGAGTAAGAAAAGATTCTTTTTCTCAACTTGAGTTAAACCTGCAAATAAGAATAAATAACTAAAGTAAACAAATGCTACGCCTGTTAAAAAGATTGCAAAGTTTTCAGCAAAAACTTTAGGTTCAACTGTGATGATTCCCAGAAGCCCTAGGCCAATCACTACCACCATGAGAGCTGAAGTTATTTTGGACCATTTGATGTATGTATCTCTTTGAGCTTGTGGCATATCATTTGGTTTGTTGCCAGCTTCACCCAATAAATGTCGGAAATTTAGATATTGCAGTACACCAAAAAACATCCCGATTCCTGCTGCACCAAATCCCCAGTGCCAGCCAATTTTTTCTCCAAGCCAAGAACAAATTAAGAACCCAAGTGTTGAGCCGATGTTAATAGACATATAAAAAATGGTGTATCCGGCTTGAACTCTTGAGTCACCAGGCTTGTATAGTTGGCCAACTATAGTTGAGATATTTCCCTTCAGCAGGCCTGTGCCCAATACTACTAATATCAAACCAAGAAAAAAGGTTTCAGTCAGCGGCAATGCTAAAGTAAAGTGCCCAAGAGCAATAATGATTGCCCCTATAAGAACAGCTTTTTGGTGGCCTAAAACATTATCTGCAAGCCAACCGCCAGGTATGACCATAAAATAGACCATACCCACGTAAATACCGTAAATTGCTTGCGCGTCAACTTGAGACCAGCCCAAACCTGGATTAAACCCAGTCACAGCACCTGTCATGTAAAGAACTAATAATGCTCTCATGCCGTAATAAGACATTCTCTCCCACATTTCTGTAAAGAATAAAGTCACCATCCCTTTCGGATGACCAAAAAACCATGTATCGTTTGTTGTAAGATTTTTTTGATTACTCATAAGTAGGAATTACATTAGCACATTATGGAAGATAAATTTACATATCCAGGAATTTTTTCACGTCTTATGTCGTTTACATATGACATATTTCTAGTAGCTGCTTTGTGGTTTTTATTTGGTTTTATTTTTCTTGGAATTTACAAACTGATAATTTCCGACAGCGACTATTTCCCCCCACCTATAGGGGCCTTAATAATTCTTTTAACGACAGCAAGTTATTACGTCTATTTTTGGTCTAATGGGCGAAATACCCTGGGGATGAGTACATGGAATCATGAAATCATTAATGATGATGGCTTGAAGCTATCAAGAGCATCTGCTTTAAAACGATTCTTGCTTTACATGCTTTTGAGTGCAGTCGGAATGCTTTGGATATTATTTGATAAAGAAAATAAATGTCTGCCAGATAGGATTCTCAAATTAAAAATTGTTAAAAAAAGAGTCGCTTCCTGAGCAAAAAATACATCAAAATTAGCAATATTGGGAACGCTTGCAGATAGTATGGCAGCATAAATACAGAGATTGAGTCCGCAAAAACAGATTCAACAAACTGATAGATCAGACAAGCTCCAAAGCCATAAATTAAAATGCGATTTACATTTAGAGCTTTTGTGAAAGACATCAGAATTTCCAAACCAATTAAGAAAATTACCAGATAGGAGAGAAAATTTAAGCCCCTTCTTAGTAATTCTGTTTTAGAAACAAGACTAAATTTTTCGAATGATGAGGCTGAGTTTTGTATTAACTGTGAAAATGACAGCTGCTTTACATTTCTATTGTAATTTAATTCACTGAATGCTCCACTGTATTTATCTTTAAGCTCCAAAGAACCTTCATCACTGAAACTTATGGCAAGTTGTTCTGAAACTATAACAAAATTGCTGTCATCTATTTTTTCTATCTCAATTATTACAGGTTGCTCGCTACCGGAAGATGATACTTTTGATTTTCTAAAATCTTCAGCTTTTTTCGTTAGTTCTGGAATAACGTATTCGTGTGAGGCTAGGCTTAATAAAATAACAGGTAGGAAAATTATTAATGTATATTTAATTTTATTTAGTCCTGCTTGTCGAACGGTATTAAATGCTCTTAAAAAACTAGCATCCACAAAAATAGCAAGAAATCCAACAACAGCTGCAAGATAGATAAAGCTCCTCATTCGATAAGGTTCTGTTGCAACTGAATAAAACAAAGCATCTAGCAAGCTATAGTTTTCATTTATGTTGTCAATCTCAGCGAAAAAATTAAACGAAAAATCAATGGCTGAAATTATTAAGAGCGCCCCAAGAAATGAGAGCATGGATTTTTTAAAAATATATTTATATGCCTTCATAACCAAAACCTTTTTTTATGTTTTTGTTGGTTAAGATAAAAATTAAAATTAAAACTGTTAAATGCATCCAATAAAAATTAATTATCAGAGCTTCGAAAGAATTTACGCTTACATCAAATGCTGATATTGCTGACAGGAGGTAAAGAATATTAAAAATTGCTAAAAAGAAATAAGTCTTTTCTCTACCAAAAAAGGCACTGTAACTCGAAAATATAGCCGAAAAAATAAATGAAATTACACAGAAGATGGGCAAAGTGAATCTTACAAAGATTTCTTGGACATTTTCCAGAGTTAATTCGCTAAACAATGCAATTGTTGGAATATATTCTTCTGAAGAATAATCAGCAAATGGGATATCGGCTTTCTTAAACTTAGAAATAAAATTTCTCTCGTTATCAAATAGAAAACCATCATATAAAACTAAACTAGCTCCTGAGGAGGTATCTTCAATAACACCTGTAGTGCCATAGATAAAAGTTTCTATAGACTGAGAATTAATAAAAATTAAATCTCGATAAATATCATTATCTTTATCACCAAAAACATTGAAGGTATCAGCCTGCAGAGACACCAAACCACTAGGTGCAAGAATTTTTGAAGCAAATGAATTATCTTTATCCAGTAAATCTTCGCCTTTACTTGTGAAGTAAGGTGCTAAAAATGTGCTCAAAAGCACGGAAATAGAAAATATGCCTAATATTAAGTATTTTTGGCTAGCTAGCAGCCTACCAGATGTCATGGAACCCGCAGTTAGAACAGCTTCATGGTTTCTAAAAATTGGGGTTAAAACAAAACCCATAGCCAAAAAAACGCTTACAGGAAAAACTAAATTAATTAAACCTGGAGAGAATAAAACTAAGGCAAATAATATGTTTTCAGCTGAAATTCTGCCTACTTCTGCCTGCGAAAGGAACATATTGAATCGAGAAAGCAAAACTAATCCAAAAAGGACTAGAGAAACCCAGCAAATGTTTACTATAATTTCCTTACTGATATAACGTGAAATAATCACTTCTTAAGAATATCAAAAAGGAGAAAAAATGGCATTCTATAAAGCACTTGAAAAAATCGAACTGAAAAAATATTCAGAAGCATCTGATGATAACTTTGGGGTAGTCTTTTATTCAAAAGGATCATTGAAAACAACAAAACTATTTGACAGTGAAGTCAAAGGAAAAGTTTCAAACTTTTTTGAAGATGAATCTAAAAGGTCATTAATGGTATCAAAAGAGTTTTCTGGATTATCCCGAGACGTTCTTTTCGTCAGAGATTTTGATAAGAAAAAACCTGAACATAAAAAAGAAAGCTGGCTAATGGGGGTTTTTGGTCAATTAGATAAATACGGTGTTGAATCAGCAAGTATTTTTGCCGATACCTCAACACACATTAAAGATAAAAACTTTGCGTTCAATATTGCAAAATATGCAGAAAAATCAGCATATCGATATACCGATACCAATCCTAATACAAAGAAGGATGCCAAATTAAAAGAATTAGATATATGTGTCGAAAAAAGTAGTGCTACTTTAAAGCGTTCTGTCGAGCTGGGTTACAACGTTGGACGAGGAGCTAATACTGCAAGGAATCTAGGTAATAGGCCTGCCAATCATGCCACTCCAACTTATATTGCCAATCAAGTAGTTGAGCTGGGTAAAGCTGTTGGTGGTTTTAAGGTTGATGTCCTAGAGGAAAAGGATATGAAAAAACTTGGGATGGGTTCATTGCTTTCAGTTTCAGAGGGAAGTGTCGAACCTGCTAAGTTAGTAACAATGGAATATAAAGGTGGTAAAAAAGGCGCAAAGCCTATCGTGCTTGTTGGTAAAGGTGTAACTTTCGATACTGGTGGTATTAGCTTAAAACCCAGCCCAAAAATGGATGAAATGAAATGGGATATGTCTGGTGCAGGATCAGTGATTGGCACAATGGCAGCAGTTGCTGCGTCAAAACTCCCTGTTAATTTAGTTTGTGCTGTAGGTCTTACTGAAAATATGCCTGCTGGAAACGCTACTAAACCTGGTGATGTTGTGACATCAATGTCAGGTCAAACTATTGAAGTGTTAAATACAGATGCTGAAGGCAGATTAGTCTTATGTGATGTACTGACCTATATTGGAAAGTATGATCCGAAGGTTGTGATTGATACCGCAACTTTAACAGGAGCTGTAATAGTAGCTCTAGGGAGTGTTGCTGCAGGAGTTATGGGTAACGATCAAAAACTTGTCGATAAAATTCTTGAAGCAGGACAAGCATCTGGAGAAAAAGCTTGGCAATTACCATTATGGGATGAATACCAAAGCTATTTAGATTCAAATTTTGCGGATATAGCTAATATTGCTCCTGGGAGAGCAGCTGGAACAATTGAGGGAGGTTGTTTCATCTCAAGATTTACCGAAGACTATAAGTGGGCTCATATTGACATAGCTGGAGTTGCAGATATTGGTGATGGTAAAAATAAGGGCTCTACTGGTAAACCAGTCGGCCTCTTGTTTGAGTACGTTAATAGTAATCGTTAATGGCAGCAACTTTTTTTTCAGGCTTTAAAGATGAACAATCGGCCTTAGCTTTTTTGCTGGAACAAATTTATGAGGGCTTTCAAATGCAAAGCTCCATATGCGTGGTCTTAAAAGATGAAAAACATTACGATGAGTTTAAAAAAGCCCAACAACAAAAGTATTTTGAAAAGGGCAAGATAGAGTATCTTTACGATGAAAACATCTCAATATTAGATACCAAACCTATTGATGAATTTGATGAAATCCACATTCTGAGTGATAAGGTTTTAGAACTACCAACTAATGTCTGTGAAAATGTTTACGTGTACACAACAAAAGCAGATGAAGACATCACTAAAGCATCGCGTGAGCTTTATGCTAATCTGAAGAAGAATAATTTCGATTTAATTCACGAAGCAGTTTAATGGAAGCACAATATTCACCCATACAAATTGAAGAAAAATGGTCAAAAATTTGGGCTGATCGTGAATTAGAAAAACCAGGTTCTGAAGACCACTTTTCTCAGATTATTCCTCCGCCAAATGTGACAGGCACATTACACATGGGCCATAGCTTTCAATATGCCATCATGGATTTTTACACCAGATACCACCATATGAATGGCACCGATTCATATTGGCAAGTTGGGACAGACCATGCTGGGATAGCAACGCAAATGGTTGTGGAAAATAATTTACTAAATGAAGGCAAATCCAAAGATGACTTAGGCCGTGAAAAATTCCTAGAAGAAGTATGGAAATGGAAAGATTACTCAGAAGGTGAAATTTCAGCTCAGATGAAACGATTAGGTATCACCGTAGAGTGGGATAAATACAGATTTACTTACGATGATGATTTTTGCAAAGGCGTTAATAAAGCATTTGTTGAACTCTACCGCAAAGATAAAATTTATCGCGGCTATCGTTTGGTTAACTGGGATCCATCTTTGAAAACCGCCGTTTCAGATCTAGAAGTAGTCCGACAAGAAAAAGATGGAGTACTTTGGCATATTTCCTATCCACTAGCAGATTCAGATGAGGTTCTTATTGTCGCAACGACAAGACCAGAAACCATGTTTGGTGATATGGCCGTAGCTGTGAATCCCAAAGATGATAGATTTAAACAACACATTGGTAAGTACGTTGAATTGCCCTTTGTCGGCAGAAAAATTCCAGTGATTGGTGATGAATACGTTGATATGGAATTTGGAACCGGTTGTTTAAAGATTACACCAGGTCATGACTTCAACGATTACGATATTGGTAAGAAATATGCTTTGCATGAAGTGGACGGTGTAGTACAAACCTCAGATAAGCTTGAGGATTTTGCCCCAATAAATATTTTTACTGACGAAGCCTTCTCAAATGATATGGTTCCAGCGCCATTTAATAACCTTGACCGCTTCAAGGTGAGAAAAGCTGTTCTAGAAGAACTTGAAAATAAAGAATTACTGGTTAAAGAAGAAAAACATCACATAAGTGTTCCTAGAGGAGAAAGATCTAACATAGTCATTGAGCCAAAACTAAGTTATCAATGGTACGTGAAGACAGAAGAAATGGCTCAAAAAGCCAATGCTGCTGTAAATAAAGGTGAAGTAGTTTTCCATCCAGGTAATTGGGATAAAACCTACTTCAATTGGATGGATAATATTCAAGATTGGTGTATCAGTAGACAAATTTGGTGGGGACACCGCATTCCTGCCTGGCATGATAACGAAGGTAATACTTATGTTGGATACGACGAAGATGAAGTACGTGAATTTTATCAACTTGATGCACGTGAACTAACGCAAGAAGAAGATGTTTTAGATACCTGGTTCTCAGCCTCACTATGGCCTTTTGGTTCATTAGGTTGGCCAGAAGATACTGCGGACTTTAAAAAGTTTTTTCCAACCACTTTGTTAGTTACTGGTTTTGACATTATCTTTTTCTGGGTAGCCAGAATGATGATGATGAGTTTAGAGTTTACAGGTAAAGCCCCATTTAAAGACGTTTATGTGACTGGTCTAATCAGAGATGAAAATGGTCAAAAAATGTCAAAATCTAAAGGTAATATTATCGATCCGATTGATCTTATCTATGGGATTAACCTAGAAGATTTGGTTACCAAAAGAACTTCTAATTTGATGCAAGAAGGCTTAGCAGAAAAAATTGAGCGTAAAACCCGCAAACAATTTCCTAATGGTATCGATTCATATGGTACCGACGCAGTGCGTATGACATTTTATTCACTAGCGACTCATACCAGAGATATCAGCTTTGAGCTTGGTCGATTAAAAGGGTATAGAAATTTCTGTAATAAAATCTGGAATGCTGCCCGTTTCATTAATAATTATCCTATGGAATCTAAGGAATTCGTTGCTAAGAATGATTCAGATAAATGGATCGAAGAGGAATTTAATAAAGTTAGCGAACAAATACAAAAAAATATTACTGATTATCGTTTGGATTTTGCGGTCAATGAGCTTTATGAATTTTTCTGGGGCAAATTCTGCGATAAGTACATTGAAGATTGCAAAGCATCGGGTGAAACAGCAAATCTTCATCCAATGTTAAAGAAAATTTTACTCATGATGCACCCCTTCTGTCCTTTTATTACTGAAGAAAT
Source organism: uncultured SAR86 cluster bacterium (assembly GCA_902585315.1). Lineage (GTDB taxonomy): Bacteria > Pseudomonadota > Gammaproteobacteria > Magnimaribacterales > TMED112 > TMED112. The sequence goes on along the minus strand of CACIDC010000002.1, from coordinate 18,029 downwards.
TAACGAACTAGTTTTTAAAGACGGTTCTTTAATGACCTTTAAAAAACAATAAACGACCTTACAATTGATTGATGGCAAAAACATTATTAATAGGCGCCAACTCCACAATAGCGCAAGCATTACAGAAAAATTCCGACAGGGAATTTTTGACCTTTTCTCGATCAGAGGGGACTTTAGATCTCGATGGTGATTTATCAGAGCTTGATAGTGTATCTGATATAGATGGCTTAGTTTATTTTCCTGGCACAATAAATTTGAAACCTTTCACCATGTTGAAGGAAGAAGATTTTCTCAACGATTTTAAAATTAATGTCCTTGGTGCATCTAAAGTCGTGAAAAAAGTTATCAATCAACTCAAAGAGGCAGATGGTGCAAGTGTAGTATTCATATCAAGCGTTGCAGCAAACATTGGCTTACCATTTCATGCCAGTATAGGTGCTTCTAAGTCAGCCCTAGAAGGTATGGCTAGAGCTCTGGCATCAGAATACACTAACGCTAAAGTCTGCTTTAATGTGGTTGCACCATCTTTAACAGAGACCAATCTTTCAACCAATCTTTTAAAAACCGACCGACTGGTTGAGGCAAGTAAAGAGAGAAATCCAATGAAAGAGATTGGTGATCCTAAGAAAATTGCTAAAACAATTGATTTTTTACTTGATGCTCACAATAACTGGATGACTGGACAAGTTGTTCGTGTTGATGGTGGGATGAATAATCTAAAATAAAATTACTTTAGTACATCTTCAAGATTTTGAGGAGTAATTAAAGTAATTCCAACGGATTTTAGGATATCTCGCCAAATTTTACGCTTAGGCTCTGACGTCAAACAAAGAAAACACTTATCAACTGTATTTCCCTTTGATGAAATTTGATAAGAATATTCTATTAGTTGCCCAATGCCTTGTCTTACTTGGTGCAATTCTTGCCTTACACTTTTTACTTCTATTATCCTTATTCCTTTATCTGTCTTCCAATGGATGTCTGTTTTTGGATTTGGACTTTGCTCTGGGTTATATCCATTTTCATCTAGAATTTTTGCTAGCACAGATTCCATCTCTTTATGACTGTTGAAAGATTGGTTTCTCTTTTGTACACCACTTTTTACATAGGTTTGTGCAATTTTGTTATCCTTAAGCCTAGGGTGCTTGTATTTATAAGAATGAAATTTACTTGTTTCTTTATAATTTTCTATCGATTTTGAGCCTAAAATTTCTTCTATTTCCTCAGTACTGATATTTTCAGGACTTAAAATTCTTGATGCATCCAGCCTGGTGCCAGCTTTCATAAATAGCTCATCATATGCATCTAACATAATTTCAAGGTCTTCCACTAATTCTGTTTCTTCAGGTAAATTATATAGATCATATAATTTATAATAGACATACCCTTGAGTGTAATAACTTTTTCCTTCTCTTGTAGTTAATTTTGGTCTTCCAGTATTGAATCTATTTGAGTAAGAAGGTATTTTTAGTTGAGAGGCTTTAGCAATAGTGCTTATTGCTTCTTTCCAATCCTTTCCATAATTTTTTTGTGCTTCTTCAAAAGCTTGACCAATTCCAAACCGAACAAATTGAGAATTTATTGGAAATCCATATACAGGATAATACCCCTTGCTTGCTCCCGTTGTAATTTTTTTATTAAATATTGCTATCCAAGCATCTTTATTACTCACCCATCTTCCCATCCCAGCAGAACCTTTAAAGGCCATATTTTTAAATCTTTCTGGTGTTGCATCCTTAATTATTTTTACCGCTTCATCAGTTATAAAGTTTGCTAACTGATTTCCTTTGAATGGATTATGAATCTCATTTGGTAGTTCATTTAATATTTTCTTAAAGACTTTAGAGATCATTTTATTTAAGAAGCTTATTTGGGTCTTTTTGAGACACTTCCCAACGTTTTCTTAGATAATTACAATTCTCGCAAGTTGGTGAAGGTTTTGGCATAACGTCACTATCAAGTGTTTTAATTGCTGCTAGAATTGCATCTTCAACCCAACTATCATCGCACTCTAATCTAACTAGATGTAAATCAAATTCTAATCTCTGATTGAACATAGGCTCATTTTTTTTACCGTTGTAATAGACAAGGTAAGCTTCAGGCGCAACTTCAAAACCATTTTTTCTGAACAGCCATTGGTACATTTCTAGTTGCCTTTGATAACCTTTTGCATATTCCCACTTTGAATAAGTATCTTCCCAATCAAATACATTCTTAGACGTAGACTTAACATCTACTACTATTAAGTCTCCGTTTGGTTTTTGCCATACATCATCTACTGCACCCCCAAAGTTATAACCAGCACTCTCATCAATATGTCTAATACCTTTGAAATTATTTCGCCATTCGTCCATTTTCTCGTGAGCAAAAGGTACAGCATCTATATCATGCTCAATAAACATGGGGTGAGGTTCTGCTTTAGCTCGATAGTGATCAAATTCGTTTTTACAAAGATTATCTACTGCACTATTTAAAGTAAAAGGTAGGCTGGGTGGTCTAATTTTATGTTTATAAGCTAAATAAAAACATCTTTGGCAATTTAAGTGTTGTTCAACAGCTGATCTACTAATTTTATACATCTCTTAACATCTCAATATGTGGAATATCATCTTCTAAGTATTCCTCACTAGCTTTAAGAAAGCCAAATTTTTCGTAATATTTTTCCAAATAACATTGGGCAGAAATTCTGATAGCCCTGAATTCTTTCTCGCAGACTAAATTTATAGCTTTGTTGATTAGTAACTCTGCTAAACCTTGTTTTCTATGGCTCTTCTTTGTAACAATGCGCCCAAGAGAAGGTTCTGCAAATCTTGAGCCAGCTGGGTTTAGTCTGAGGTAACAGACTATCTCACCTGCATCCTCAATCCACAAATGATGTGCATCTTGATCCATGTCATCCAAATCAGGATACGGACAATCTTGTTCGACAATAAAGACGGCTATTCGCAACTGAATGATTTGGTAGAGTTCAGCCTTGTTTAATTCCTCAAAACTTTTTATTATGACTGGTCTTGTTTGATTGGACATAAAGAAATTATGAAAGAAACTGTTTACGATTACAAAGTCAAAGATATAGATGGTCAAGCTATCTCAATGTCAGACTACAAAAATAAAGTTTTACTAATAGTTAACGTGGCTTCAACTTGTGGCTTTACTCCGCAGTATAAAGGTTTACAAGACTTATACGAAAAATATTCTCAGGATGGTTTTGAAGTGCTTGCCTTCCCATGTAATCAATTCGGTTCACAAGAAAAAGGCAGCGAACAAGATATCAAAGAATTCTGTACCAAAAATTATGCTGTAACCTTTCCAATCTTTAGAAAGGTCGAAATTAATGGCGATCAAGCCGAACCACTTTTTAAGTTTTTGAAACGAGAGATAAAAGGCTTTCTGGGCACTGAATCTGTAAAATGGAATTTTTCTAAGTTTCTCGTCAATAGGAATGGTCAAGTTGTGAAAAGATATGGTTCACTGGATTTTCCTGAAAATTTAGAAAGCGAGATTAAAGCCCTTTTAGGCACATGATAATAGCATCTTCCCTGCCATTCTTTGTCTGGTAGTAATCTTTTCTGATTGAAAGTTCTTGGAAGCCATTTTCTCGATAAAAATCCTGAGCAATTTTGTTTGATCTCCTCACTTCAAGCAAAATGGTCGAAATACCTGATAAACTCATCCTCTTTTTTAGAATGTCCAACATAAAATTGCCCACCCCTTGTCTGCGCATAGCCTCAAGCACAGAAATATTTTGCAAATGGCATTCATCTAATACTTTGTTAGCTATACAAAAACCAACAATTTGTGAATTTAAGATGATGACAAAGCTTAAAGACCTTTGTTCAAGAATTTTTTCAAAAATATGTTTTGACCAAGGCGTGGGGTTGGCATGAATTTCAATTTCCATTACATCATCTAAATGATGTTCAGAAAAATTTTCTATTATGTAGTTATTCGCCTGTGAATTTTGGTTTTCTTTTTTCAACAAAAGCCATCACACCTTCTATATTATCTTTTCGACCAACCATGTCCTCTTGCAACTTGGCTTCGTCCTTAAGATTCTGTTCATAGGATTTATTAAAACTATCTCTCATCAAGTGCTTGGTCTTGTAAATTGCCCTTGGCGCTAACTCAGCGTAATGCTTTGCTAATTCCATTGCTGTTTCTAGGGCAGAGCCATCTTCGCAGACTTCTGAACACATCCCTAAACTCTGACACTCTTCAGCAGAAACTCTTTTAGCCTCTGCCGCCATTCTAAACGCTTGCTGATAACCAACCACTTTAGTTAATAACCAATTAGAACCGCCGTCTGGAATCAAGGCTATTTTAGAAAAACCAATTTGAAAAAAACTTGATTTTGCCATCACGGTAATGTCAGAACTTAAGTAATAAGCACAACCAATACCTGCACAAGCACCTTCAACAGCTGCGATAACAACCTTATCCATATAGATCATATTATTTAAACCAACATGATAGCCTTCGTTAAGTGCTTGCTCGACACTTTCCCAACCCATGCCATCTTCAGAGGCTGCAGCAGTAATATCAGCGCCACCGCAGAAGGCACTTTCATCTCCAGTAACTATTACAGCTTTAAATTTAGGATCTTTTGCTTTTTCTGAGAATTCATTAAACATCATGACCGTTTCCGGATCTAATGCATTTCTTTTTTCAGGTCTGTTTAGTTTAATCACAGCGATGTTGCCATGATCCTCGAATAATACTTTTGGTTCACTCATTTATTTTTTCCGCAATTAGGTAGTTGTTTATCTTACTTAAGATTACTCCTGTTTTCTGAGCATCTTCTCTATAGAATTTTATAGTAGGTTTCGCGTCCTGTCTTGATTGAAAGAAAGATTTTTCTAACTCTTTCATTTGACTTTCATTGGGAGAAGCAAAAGATTGTTGATCTAACCAGATACGAATCATTTCTGATCTTTCAAAATAATCGAGTTCGGATAATTTGTCTAAAAGCAGCCCATCCTCATCGCAAACATTTGCTAGCCTCTCCAGTAAAAAACGGTGATAGAGTGAACTCTGTTTTGCGAGCAGATTTGCCATTCTTGCAGTATTTTTTTTTGCACCCGGCCATCGTTTTGAAATTTGAGGGATAATTTCGTTCCTCAAAAAATTGCGACTATAGGCATTATCAGTATTGGATTGATCTTCAATAAAACTTAGCTTGTATTCAATAGCTTGTTTAAAAATTTCTTCCTTTGTTAAATGCAATAATGGTCTAATAAAATCTTTATCTTCTATTTTTATGTGTCTTTGCATGCCAGTTAAGCCCTTCAGCCCTGTTCCTCTTAAAACTCTAAAAAAAACTGTTTCTACTTGATCGTCTAGATGATGGCCTAAGATTATTACAGTCGCCTCATCAAAAGCATTAAAAATATCAAGTCGTGCTGATCTGGCTGCTGCCTCATATCCCTGACCAGATTCTTTGATTTTTACTGATTCACATGAAAAATTAATATTATGTTCTTTACAAAATTTTTCACAGTGTATTTCCCAGCTTGAGCTATCAGACTGAGTTTGGTGATTTACATGGAGCGCTGTTAAACAATTTTTTTTGTTATGAGCTTCTAGAAATTGACTTGTTGCAGCTAATACTAAAGTAGAATCAACTCCTCCACTGAAACCAACAATTATATTTTCAGCGTTCAGCAGAATTGATTGTTCTGATTTATTGAAGAAGTCCACTTTAAACACCGATGTTTTTGAACTTTTCGTATCTTTTAGCTGTTAAGTCCTCTAAAGAGTGTTTTGAAAGCCCCTTTAATTCATCTAAAAAATATCTTTTTACGGCTTTATAAGTTTCTTCATGATTTCTGTGAGCTCCGCCAATCGGCTCTTTGACTACATGATCAATAATTCCAAGTTCAACTAAATTATCTGCATCTAATTTCAGAGCTTCTGCAGCTTCTTCAGCATTTTTTGCAGTACGCCATAAAATTGAAGCACATGCCTCTGGAGAAGCCACCGAATAAATTGAATATTCCAGCATACCAATTCTATCTGCAAGACCAATACCAAAACCACCGCCTGAACCACCTTCTCCAATTACTAAATTAACGACTGGGGTCTGTAAATCAGACATAATTTCTAAGCTTTTAGCTATCGCTTCGTGTTGACCGGAATGTTCAGCTTTTACTCCTGGATAAGCACCGGGTGTATCAATTAAAGTTAATACTGGCAAAGAAAATTTTTCCGCTAACTTCATTAACCTGTTAGCTTTTCTAAATCCTGATGGGTGAGGCATGCCAAAGTTTCTTGAGACCCTATCTTCTGTTTCTCTGCCTTTTTCATGACCAATTAAGACGACTGGATAATTATCTAAAAAAGCAAATCCTCCAACTATAGCTTTGTCATCTTCACTCAAACGATCACCATGCATTTCTTCAAACCCATCAAAAACATTGGCAACATAATCCAGTGTATGTGGTCTGTTTGGATGTCTTGCAACCAGAACCTTTTGCCAGGGACTAAGATTTGCATATATTTTTTCAGTTTCTTCTTGTGATTGACGTTCTAATAAAGCAATTTCATCTGCTAAGTTTGCTGGGGCAGGTACAATTTTTTTGAGTTCCTCAATTTTTTCAAGGCATGTATAAATTGGTTGCTCAAAATCTAAATGTTGGTCCATATTTTAAAAAAGCTTATAGCTCTCATCTCCAAATAACTCGTTAATTTTTTCGAACGTACTATCCTCTAAAGAAATCTTAAAAGTGTCAACTTTTACTTGACTTGATATATTCAAGTCATCGTCTTTTAAATTCAGCACTACGTCAATTCCATCAGGGTCGTTCAGATTTTTAAGCTCTTCAAATTTACCGTTACCTAGCTCTTTTAATTGTTTTCTGGATACATCTAACCTGATTCTGGAAGTTACTGTTTTTCGCGCAACTTCAATCGGCATAACATCTGTGGCTCTTATTTTTATACCAACATCTTCTAAGTTTCCCCTGCGGTAGTCATCTGTAACTACTGTCCCTTTTATCATGACCACTGAATTTTCTTTAAATAATGGTTTCTTTTCGTCATGCAATTCAACGGGAACTGAAACATCGATTAAACCTGTTTCATCTGAAATTTCTAAAAATACAAATATGCTAGTTCCCTTTTTTACAATTCTTTTGTGATTAATGAGAGCAGGGATATATTTTTCGTTTGAAGTTGTCATCAATTTATTAATTGGTTGAATCTTTGAGGACAGTGTTTTTCGTAATAGCGTAATTGGATGTTTACTGTAATAGAATCCAAACGATTGCAATTCCATCTTTAATTTTTCGGACTCTGAAAAGGTTTCTAATTTATAACCTGTAACTTTTAAGTCCTGTTCTTCTGCAAACATTTCCATAACTGCAGATTCTTTTGTTTTAAACTTTTGTTCTGATGCTTCTAAGTAGCTTTTGATCGAACTGACTGCTTCATCTCTAGAACATATCTCATCAAAGGCACCTGCTTTTGCCATACTCTGTAATGCTCTGATACCACCTTTTCTAAGATCGACTCTTGAAGCAAAGTCCATAAGACTCGTGAATCTGCCATTTTTTCTCTCTTCACAAACTTCCTCTACAAATTTTTTACCAACATCTTTTAGAGCTGCTAACCCATATTCAATTTGATCCTTTTTATTAACCATGAATGTTGATTGGGAGCTGTTTATGTTTGGAGCTAGAATAGTCACGTCCATAACAGCACAATCTTTAACATGTGGTTCAAGTTTGTCTGTCTTGTCTTGTTCGGAAGATAAGACTGAAGCAATAAAGTGTGAGGGATAATGAGTTTTTAAGAAAGCTGTTTGATAAGCAATTAATGCATAGGCTGCAGAATGTGATTTATTAAAGCCATAGCCTGCAAATTTCTCGATATTATCGAAAATCTCATTTGCTTTCTTCTTCCCAATGCTATTATTTTCACAACCGTCTACAAAGACACTTTTCTCAGCTTCCATGACATCAGCCTTCTTTTTACCCATAGCTCTTCTTAAATTATCTGCATCACCCAAAGAGTACGCTGCTAGAACTTGAGCTGCTTCCATTACTTGTTCTTGATATACAAAAACTCCATACGTCTCATTCAGCACTTTCTTAAGTGCAGGGTGTTGATAAGCAATACTTTCTCTACCATTCTTTCGATTTATATAATCATCTGCCATACCAGAATTTAACGGACCTGGTCGATAAAGAGCCACTAAAGCTGTAATATCTGAGAAATTTTCTGGCTTCATCCTTTTTATCAAATCCATCATACCGCTTGATTCGAGTTGAAAGATGCCTTTTGTTTTTCCTGAGCTTAATAAACTGAAAACTTTGGAATCTTCGTATGAGATATTGTCTAAATTAAACTCAGGATTAATTTTTTGAACTGATTTGACAGCATTATTAATCACAGTTAGAGTTCTCAAACCCAGAAAGTCAAATTTCACCAATCCAACATCTTCAACATCATACATATCTAATTGTGTCGCCATTGAATTAGTTTCTAGATCATAGTGTAAAGGTGTAAATTCATGTATATCATTTGGTGCAATTACTACACCTGCAGCATGTTTTCCTATACTTCTTGCACAACCTTCAAGTTTTAATGATAGATCCAAAACCTCTGCTGCTTCTTCATTCTCTTTCCTAATTTGTTGTAATTCAGGTGACTGATCGATAGCTTCTGTAAGCTTTATGCCTGGTGTTAAAGGTATCATTTTAGCTATCATATCTCCAAATCCATAAGGCTTACCTAGAATTCTTGTTACATCTCTGGTAACTCCTCGGGCTGCCATGGTACCAAGAGTTCCTATTTGTGCTACAGACTCAACACCATATTTATTTTGAACATATTCAATGACCCTATCTCTGCCTTCAATGCAAAAATCTATATCAAAATCTGGCAATGACATTCTTTCAGGATTTAAAAAACGCTCAAAAAGCAGCCCATGTTCTAAAGGGTCTAATGCAGTGATGGATAACATATAAGCAACTAGAGAACCTGCTCCAGAGCCTCTACCAGGTCCGACTGGTATTTCTTGATCTTTTGCCCATTTCACAAAATCCATGACGATTAAAAAATAACCGGGGTAGCCTTTTTCTGTAATAATCTTTAATTCTTTTTCTAATCTTTTCTGATATAGATCTTTATCAAGTTCTTTATTTTCATTTAAAAATTCTTTGAGCTTATCTCTGGAAAGATCCTCTAAGTGTTCTGATAATGACTTGTTTTCTTGAACTTCATAAGAAGGAAGGTAATATTGCCCTTCTTCTAAAAAAACATTGCATAGCTTAGCGACTTCAAAAGTATTTTTTAATGGCTCTAATTCATGAAACTTTGCTAATTCTTCTTCTGTTTTAAAATACTGTTCACTTGAGACATTTGGATTATCAATTTCATCTTTTAGAAGCGTTGCGTTATTAATTGCAACTTTAGCTTGATGAGCTAGATGGTCTTCTTTTTCTAAAAAAAGAACATCATTAATTGCTACAGCTTTGATATTATTTTTTTTTGCAATATTGCATGCTAGGGCAGATGCAGAATCATAGCCGTCTTTTGAAAAATTCGATACACCAACAAATAAATTTTCTGCAAAAGCTTCAAGGTATTTTTTGTAGTGTTGATCAATCAATAAATCTTCTTTTTTTAAAGCAAGATTTCGTAAATTTGGCGATGATGCAGGTATTATGCAAACTATATCATCTGCATTATTAAGAATATCTTGCTCAGGTATACTCCTTTTCTCTGATCCAGATTTTACAAATGATTCTGTGCTGAGTTTAAAAAGCTTTTCTAAACCTTTTTTATTTTTTGCTAATAAAATTAAGTTTGAGTAACCATTGTTTACCTTGATATCAAAATCAACACCACAAATTGGCTTGATGCCTTTTATAAGAGCGTAATTATAAAATTTTACCAATCCAAAAAAGGTATTTTTATCAGCCAGCGTAACAGCAGGCATGCCTAATTCTACTGCTTTATCCACAATTTCAGTTGTTTTGGGTAATCCACAGGAAATGCTGTAGTGAGATTTAGTTTGTAGATGAATAAAATTGGACATCATTAAATTTTAAAACTTTTTCTGTGAATGTTTGATAATCCCAAATAATTTATGGCATTTTTATGGTCTTTTGTTGGGTAGCCTTTATTTTTTTCGAAAAAATATCCTTCATATTCCTTTGCATATTTGAGCATAAGCTGATCACGAAAATATTTAGCAACTATTGAAGCTGCTGCAATCTCTTGATGATTTTCATCACCTTTTATCATTGCTTCAGCATTTTTTAATCCTTTAGGAGTATGTATGCCGTCTATGATAATTTTTTCTGGTATAACAGGAAGATTTTCAATAGCTCTGATCATCGCAAGATGTGAAGCTCTTAAAACATTTAATTCATCAATTTCACTTGGCGAAGCTACGCCAATACCTACGTAAAAGTTACTTTTTATGTAACTAGCTTGTACTGCTCTGTTCTTTTGAGTGGTTTTTTTTGAATCTTTAAAAAAATATTCTGATTTATTTTTTCCAAATATTACCGCTGCCGATATTAAAGGTCCTGCTAAACACCCAATGCCTACTTCATCAACTCCTGCAATCTTCATAAAGTCTGTTACAAAAGAATTCTAAATTTGTTTTTTCTAATTTTGCCTTAACGGCTTGGATCATTTCTTTTCTGAACTCGTAATCGGCTAAATTTGAATTTAGATCATGAGCAATATTTTCAGGGGTAGCATTTGATTGAAGCAATTCAAAAAATATTTCTTCATCTGCAATAATATTTGGAATGCTAACAAATTCACTCATCATCAGATTCTTAAGAACTAGATGGTTAAACCAATTTGTTTTATAAATTACAGTGGTTGGCACTTCTGCTAAAAGAGCTTCAAGAGTTGCAGTGCCTGAACATACAACAGCCGCTTTGGCTTTTTTTAAAATTTCAGATGATTCAACATTAGCAAAAGTAATATTTAGATGCTTTTGAATTTTATCTTGAATGAGATATTTATCATCTTCTTTGTAAATTGGAATAATGGCTTTATATTTCTCTTCAAAATTAAATTGATTGAAACCATCAATCATAACTTCAAGATTATTTTGAATTTCTGCTTTTCTGCTCCCCGGCATTATGCAAATAATGTTTTCCTTTTCATCATTCTCAAAATCTTTTTGTTTATCTAATAAGGGATGGCCAATGCAAAATGCTTGTTTGTTGACATTAGCGCAATATTCAAGCTCAAAAGGAAATAAACAAAGCATGTAGTCAACATAATTAAATTTCTTTACTCTTCCAGGTCGCCAAGCCCAAACTGATGGACAGACTACGTGCACAGTTTTGATACCTTTTTTTTGTAGTTTTTTGTGTATCTCAAAATTAAAATCAGGTGCATCAATCCCAATAAAAATATCTATATTTTCGTCAATAAATTTTTGAATTAAGTTATTTCTGAAATTTATAATTTTTTGAAAATTAAGAATTGGATCAACAAGACCCATGATCTCAAGTATTTCTCTGTCTGTTGAAATATTTTTCTGTACTAGGGGGCCATCACCAACTCCAACAACCTCTAGATCTTCAAATTTTTCTTTGAGCTTTGAAAGAATTTTTGATCCAAGTAAATCACCCGACGGTTCAGCCGAAACAATACCAATCTTCAATTATCTCAATACTCCCCTTTTAGAATGTTTAATTGAATCAATAAAAACCTTCAAATTATCATCTGACTTACATTCCTGATTAATTTTTTTAATAGCTTCTTCGACTTTCAAGCTTTCCCTGAAAAATATCTTGTATGCTTTTTTTAAATTTGTAATTTCTTCTTTTGTGAAACCTTTTCTTTCAAGACCAATAGCATTCAATCCTGCTTGTTTTGTTGGTGTTCCTGCTACTCTTGTAAATGCAGGAACGTCCATAGTTATATGAGAAGCTAAACCAGTAAAAGAGTAAGAGCCCAACTTGCAGAACTGGTGGATTAATGTATAACCCCCTAAAGTAACATGATCGCCTAAAACAACATGTCCCGCTAAAGCTGAATTATCTACTAAGATGTTTTCATCACCAATAACACAGTCGTGAGCTATCATGACTCCAGGCATGATCAGATTGCTGTCACCTATTTTTGTATATCCTAAATCTGCCTCAGTTCCTCTATGAACTTTGCAAAACTCTCTAAATGTATTGTTTGCTCCAATTTCAAGTCTTGATTTCTCTCCTTTGTACTTCAAATCAGGCGTATCTTCACCAATTACACAAAACGAGAAAAATTTATTTCTAGGGCCAATATTGGTTGGTCCCTTAAGCACCACATGCGATTTCAATTCACATTGTTCCGCAATTTTTACATCTGGACCAATTACTGAGTATGGTCCTATTTTCACACTATCATGAATTGATGCTGATTCATCTATGATTGCGGTCTGATGCACATTACTCATTTAAACTTCTATCTGCGCACAAAATTTCAGCTGAGCAAACTAATTTTTCCTCAGAATATGCTGAACTTTTAAACTTCCAAATGCCTCTTTTTGAACTTATGACTGATGATTTGAATATCAATGTATCACCTGGCAGAACCTTTTTCTTAAATCTTACCTTTTCAACACCACATAATAAATACATTGATTTATCATTCGCAGCTTGACTCATAATGTGAGAACCAAGTAATGCACAGCTTTGAGCCATAGCCTCTAGTACTAATACTCCTGGCATTATCGGAAAATTTGGAAAATGACCTTTGAAAAAATCTTCGTCAGGTGAGACAAATCTTTTTGCTTCTATAAATTCATCGTTTACTTCCAATACTTCGTCAATAAAAAGGAAGGGCTCTCTGTGTGGTAGGCGTTTTCTTACTTCTAAGTTATCCATCATTTTTTAATTTTAGCGATAAATTTTAATGAATCTTTGTGTTTTTGTATTGGCATCACACCACTGTAGACACCAGCTTCTTTTAAAGATTTTGTAACAAGAGTTTTTGCCATAACTATGACATTATCGGCTATTTCTATATGTCCAACTATGCCAACTTGTCCTGCAATTTGACAATTTTTGCCAATCTTAACAGAACCTGCCATGCCTGATTGGCCAGCTATAGCTGTATTTTCACCAATATACGAATTATGTGCCACGTGAACATGATTATCGATTTTCACGCCATCCTCTAAGACAGTATTTCCTAATGCTCCTCTATCTACAGTAGATTTTGCTCCAATTTCAACATGATTACCTATTTCTACTCCTCCAAGATGTTGAATTTTATGCCAACCTTCTTTTGATGGGGCGTATCCAAAACCATCTGAACCTATAACAGCACCAGAATGGATAATAGAATTATTTCCAATTTTCGTACAAGAATAAATGGAAACATTGTCATGGATGATTACATTATCTCCAATCACGCAATTTGAATTTATTACTGTATTGGTTCCTATGGATACATTTTTGCCAAAAATAGTCTCTTGGCTTTCATTTTCTTTCGCATAGTTTTGATAAAAAATATTTGATGCCTCTGCGTATGCCAGATAAGGATCATCAACAATAATAAAATTTTTTGTATTGTTAATTTTTCCTGCTATTTCTTCTGTTGTAATAACTGCTCCAGCATTGCTACTTAAACTATTAGAAAACTTATGATCTTTTATATAGCATACTGAGTGCTTATTACATGTTTTTGAATCTTGGAGACTGGTAATTACAGAATCAAGTGACCCTAGAGGAGTTCCACCTAATGAATTAGCTAGCTTCTCTAGAGTAATTGATTCCATTAAGATAGATTACTACTATTCAGACTTTTCGGTCAAAGCATTATCTAGATAAGCTATAACCTCTTCAGTAATGTCTAAATCAGGATCTGCATAAAGCAAAGCGCCTGGAGCAACTATCATTTCATATTCTTTTTGAGCTATTAATTCACCTAGCACCTTCTGAAAAGTAGGTGTTAAAGCTCCTACAACTTGCTGTTGAACTTCTTGGGCTTTTGTTTGAAGTTTATTGGATAAGAACTGAATATCTGTTTGTTTATCTTGTAATTGTTGTTGCAAATCTAATTTTTCTTCATCAGATAAAATTTCTTGATCTTTTTGAAATTTTTCAACTAATGCTTGTCCTTCTGCTTGAAGCAATTCTAATCTTTCTCTATCGGCAATAAAGCTTGCATCTTCATCAAGATTTTTAAATTCCTCTTGTGCAAATTGTGTGCTGAGCATTGCTACTTCAGCATTTAGCACCACTATTTTGGCACTAATAGGTGCTGAAAATGCTATGAGCATTAATGTTAAAAATAATACTTTTAATTTGTTCATAATAAATCCTTAAGTTTCGCTATTTTATATGACTTTTGAGAAAGAATCGACATTTTTTAGAACTTATTACCAACGGTAAATTCAAAACGTTTTGTTCTATCTAGAGGGTCATTATTGAATGGAACAGCAAAATATACACTGACAGGTCCAAATGGAGTAATTGCCGAACCACCAAGCCCATAAGAACCACGAAGATCCTTAAAATTTGGAGTAAAGCACTGTGTCTGATAGTTATAACAAAATGTTGAAAAGACATTTCCTAAGTCAATAAAAAATGCCGTTCTAAACTGACTCTGATCCTCAATAAATGGAACTTTGAATATTAGGTTTAAACTTGTCTCTAACAAAACATTACCACCAATAGGCCTATTTATTCCATATTGTGCGTAAGAATTATAGTAAGGTGCATCTGGCTCACCATCAAAATTATTATCGATTAATGGTGGGCAGTAATCTTCTGCAGAAACATAGGAATAGCAAGGCACAGGAGTTATCCTTGGCCCTAAACTATTTGTCTCATACCCTTTTATTGAATAAGGACCCCCAGCATAAAAATATTCAAAATAAGGTGGAACTTCACTATCTCCAAATGAATCAACATAACCAACCCTTGAAGCAGCCTTAAAAATGAGGTCATCTGTTATTGGTTGATAGAATTCATTTTTAAAATCTATTTTAAAATAATTTAAAGATGAGCCTGGAACAGTAGTTTGTAATGAAACTTGATTGAGTGTTCCATTAGTTGGGAAGATACCTCTATTTAAAGTAGCTCTAGTCCAAAAACCTTGAACTTTAAAGGTATCGAAAATTTCACCTTCACTTTCCAAGAAATCTAATATCTCCCTAGAAGCCAATGAGCCTGATTGTAATTCAGTATGATCTGCAGAAAGATTGAAGCCAATCCTTTGAATCTCTGATATAGGAATTCCAAAACTTACAGCAGCACCATAACTTGCGGTGTTATAGTCAGTTAAACCAAATGATGAGTAGTCAAATTCTCTAAAATTCAATGAGTAACCACGACTTGCTCCATCGACAGTAAAATATGGATTCTCATATTGAAGAAATATATTGGTCGAGTAATCACTTACTTGAGCACCAATCCCTACAGTGTTTCCACTTCCAAGAAAATTTTGTTGTTGAACATTAAAATTGAATGAAAAACCAAATTGGGAGTAACCAAAGCCAGCAATAATATTGCCATATTGCTGTTCTTCAACATCAAATATAACGTCGACTAAATCTTCTTCTCCAGCTACCGGAACTGTCTCAACATTGACTGTTTTAAAGAAACCTGTTCTTTCAAGCAATAACTTTGATTGCTCAATCAATTGATTTGACGCAGGGGCTCCCTCAAATTGCCTCATTTCCCGCCTCAATACTTCATCAGTTGTGAAATAATTTCCGTTAAAAAGAATTCGTCTAGTATAGTTTTTCCTGCCAGGATTAAATACAAAAGTAATATCAGCTGTGTTATTTTCTTCGTCTATTGTTGGAACACCCTCAATCTCTGCAAAAGTATATCCGTCGTTACCAAGAGCATTTGCATAAAATTCTTCGTAACTAGTAATAAGTGATTCTGAATAATATGAATCTTCTTGAATGTTGATAAAACTCTCTAAAAATTCCCTTTCTAGAGGTAATTCTCCAGATATTTTAATATCTTTTAGCTTGTACCTTTTGCCCTCATTTAAAACCAATGTGACATATAATTCTTGTAAATTATCGCTTATAGAAACTTGGGATGAAGAGATCTGGAATTGCAAATAGCCTCTATCTTTATAAAAAGACTCTAAGTTTTCTAAGTCTGTTCTGAGTTTTTCTTGTGTATACCTATTGTCGTTTGTAAAGATAGAAAGAATTGAGCCCTCAGTTAACTCAAATACTCTTTTTATTTCCCTGTCAGTATAGGCATTGTTACCAATTATCTCTATGGCTGTAATAGCTGTGCTAGTTCCCTCATCTACTTCGATATCAACTTCAACTCTGTTTCTTGGCCTATCTCTCTGAGTTACCTCTACAGAAGCACCATACCTGCCTTGTTGAGAATATTGTGCTTGCAAACCTCTAGTGATCAAATCAAGTGTTGCTCTTTTTAAGACTGAACCTTCATTAATACCTTCACCATTTAATGCTCGAAGGAGATCTTCTGTTTTTATAGCTGAATTTCCGTCTATATCAATGCTTGAAATCGTTGGACGTTCTTCAACTTTTATGTAGAGAATATTCCCGTCCGCTCTTAATTGAATATCATCAAATTGGCCTGTAGTAAATAAAGTTTTAATTACACGTTGGTAGTCTCTTTTATCAATTCTATCCCCAATTGTTATAGGCACTGTATCTAAAACACTTCCTAGAGAAACCCTTTGCAAACCTTCAATTCTAATATCATCAACTAACATTTCAGCTGTTGCATTAAGAGCTGATAAAAGGAATAAAGTTTTTAATAGTCTTTTCAAATAATTCTCGCTATGTCATTCATCATTACAAAAATGAATAAAGTTAGTATTAATAAAAAACTTAGATTCATTAAAGTAGCTTTTAGTTTCATACTTATAGGAGATCCTTTAAGTTTTTCCACTAAGATGAACAAAAATTGCCCCCCGTCAAGCATTGGTAATGGTAAGAGATTAAACGCTCCAAGACTAATACTCAATATACCTAGTAATAAAAGGAATGGAATTAATCCAGAAACAAGAGAATCACCTGCAACTTTTGCAATTCCTACAGGTCCGCTCAAGTTTTCAAAACCCATTGTTCCATTAAGAGTTTTAAATAAAAACTTAAAAGTATTTTCAATCCAAAAAATCGTTTGATTGAAACCAAAAATAATTGAGCTTGAAAGAGAATTTCCCTCGGGGCCAAGACCCAAACCATAAGCTTCATCGCTCTGCTTTGCGGGCAAAGTTAGCTGAATATCTTTTTTGTCTCTGCTCACAACAACTGGTATTTGTCTTCCTACAGTATTAAGTAGTGAAGTAGCTTGATACATCGATTTAATGTCTTCTTGAAAAATTGTTTTAATTATGTCACCAGACTTAAATCCAATTTTTTCTGCAGTGCTATCACTTTGAATGACATTAATTCTAGGTTCAAAATCTGCGTAAGGCTTCATGCCGAAGTAACTTGATGGAGATTGACCCTCGGTAAATTTCAAATCTTTTACTTCTTTAATTAATGTAATTTCTTTTTGATTTGTATAATCAAATAGCTCTATCTCTACATTGCCTGAATAGCCTGTAAGGTCAAGTAACTTAACTTCCAGTCCTTGTACAGTATTTATTTCTGTATCATTTATAGCCACTACTTCATAAAAATTTTCTGTATTCAACTCTGCTAATTGAGCAGAAACAGTATCAGATTGCTTTGGAATAAAAAGTCCTACGATTGTGAATATAAAAAAAGCTAATATGAAGTTATATATTGGCCCGGCTAATACAACAAGCGACCTTTCAAGTGCTGGTCTATTAGCTAAAACGTAATTTTTTTCTGTTTGGCTTAGCTTGTTATAATTTGCGGTATCAGCAGGGTCATGAAAAGCAACATAACCCCCAAACGGAATGGCTGATAATGAAAATTTAATATTATCTTTGTTTTTCCAATTCAATAAATCAGGACCAAAACCAATACTAAATTTTAGAATCTTAATTTTAAAATATCTGGCAACAGAATAATGACCATACTCGTGGAATGTCACCAGAATTAAAAAAAGTGTTATTGCTCCAATTAATGAATACATTTAATTTCCTTCAAT
>CACIDC010000001.1 GCA_902585315.1 uncultured SAR86 cluster bacterium | reverse complement strand
TTTCAAGCAAGCTATATTCATTCGCAATTGATGTATAACCTAAAAAATAAAAAGAGAAGGCTGACCACCCAACAACTAAAATTACTGCTGCTTGGGTCAGGGTATAGAATATATTATTGATTTATACCGCCAGTGTATTTTTTTATGGTTGGGTTCATTACCGAAATAGTTTTTTTAAGGCTTTCGGTTGGTTCTCCTAAGATTGTCATTTTTTCCACAGTGAATAAGTCACGGAATTTTAAATTAACTGGTGTCCCCATAACTTTACCAGCAAGCACCTCAAACCCTTTAGCATTTGCAAAAACCTCTAATAGTGTGGCTGTCTTAGTATCTTCATCAATAAACCATTCGAATTTTAGTAGGTTTTCATCGCTCTGGCTTAAGATGAAAGGCGATTGTTCATTTAAGATAAATTCTTTAACTTCCTCAAGTGGTGCTGAGAATGATAGATCGATTACTACAGTAACTTGTCCTTTATTTTTGTGTAAATCCATTTTTTAACCTCTGCATAAAATTATTCCATATCTCCTTGCTTTTTTGAACTATCTCGGGGCCCAACAGTGCAAGACCAGGATACCAGGTTAGTTGACTTGCCACATAAATACCACCGCCTTTGAGAAGCTCGCCAGTAGTGGCTATAAATATGCTTATGAACATTAAAATTGTAGAAATAATGATAAGTGTCCAACCTGTTATCTTTCGTATTTTTGTTAGAAGAGTGCTATTCATTTTGTTTTTGTTCTCTAAGTTTAGATTTTTTTAGAAGCTTGAGATGTATCCAATGGTCTACCGGCGTAAATAAAAGAACAAGGAGAGATATAAATATAATTGCCTGAGGTATACCAGAAAAACCCATATATTTACCTAAAAATACACCACCAAAAGAAACAATAAATAAGTATGCGAAATAGTCTACAAAATTGTGTTTTTTTATAAGCTTTACCTTCACTTTATAACTCTCATCACCTTCTGCTTCTCTCAGCTTGGCCTGCTTTTGAAGAAATAATGAAGCCATATGCAGAAGCGGTATTAGAAATAAGATTAAACCTAAGACCACGAAACCGCCTGTCAGACCATAGGCTTGAAGTACGAGCGGACCGCCAAAAATTATTGGTCCAATAAAACCATAACGAAGGGCGAAATCGTATGTAGGATAATGTTTAGCAACTAATTTTTGTTTTTTAGTGTTCTGTTTTGCTTGGTTCATCAGCTTTTTATTTTTTGAGGCAAAAATAATAGAAAGAATTAATAGAACAAAGAAGGCCGCAATGGCTAGAGTAAAAATTTCACTTTGTGTCATTATTTAAATCCCTTCTATACAGAAAAAAGTTTATGCTCCTTTCCAAAAGTATAATTAGTATTAAATAAAGCATGTAGTTTTTAATGCCAATTATTAGGGAAGCTATTACTCCGTAAACTATAGTCCAAACAGTCTCGTGTTTTTTAAAGAACTTACATTGTGTCAAAAAAAAGGCTCTGAATAAAATAATAATTGCTTTTGTATTTGTCATTCAGCAGTTTTCCAATCAGGGTCTGCTGCTGGCCAGTATATGGCTCCATGAGCCATGGCTTCTCCTGTTTGTCCATGCGGCCAAGTTTCTCTATCCAGCCTAAAGCCTGGTTTCTTGTCGTCTGAAATTCCGAATGATTCATCTATCAAAATCTCGCCGGTAGTCTTATTGAAGTCTAATACCATAACTCTACGTTCTAATTCTTTAAAAAATCCAGTTAACACAATTTTATTCCCGCTTTTATTTGGACTTAACCAATGAGTACCATAATCTTCCCCGGTATCTAGGCGATCAACTTCGATTGGGTTAGCCGGATCTGTAATATCAAGCACAACCACACCATTAAAACCACCTTTGTCGCTTGCAACAGTTTGTATCCAGAAATTATCAAGCCTCACTGGTAGAGAGCAAAAAGGGCCCTCAGCAAAATGATGCACATACGAAATTTTAGGCATATTCTGATCTAAGGAGTTAAGCATGTATAAACCACATGAAAAGGTTTGAAACAAAACAGTCTCTCCGTCAGAAAGTAATCTGCCTTCAAAAGGGTTTTGATCAATAATCATATCTTCTGTTTTTGGTAGCCTGATAGTATGAAGTTTTTCGAGTGTTTTCATATCCCAAATTTGAATATGGTAGGAATTATCGGTTTCATGCATATCATAATTTGTTGTAATGATGCGATTTAGTTTTGGCACCAATACAATTCCATACGGTCTTAAAAATACTTGCTCCTCCTGTATTTCAGCATCAGCAGACCTTAAATATTTTCCTTCGGGACTAAATTCAACAATACCGCCAACTGTATTAATTCCGCCTTTTGTTTGAAAGGTAGAAATGATGTGGCCATTCGGCAACTCAGAATAACTATGAGGAAAACTATATTCTTTTATTTTTCCGAAACTTCTAGATAATTTAGGTTTTAATGGATTGCTGGTTTCATATATGTAGGTATGGCTGTTATGAAAATCGTTCGCGTATATTAGGCCTGAGCTTGGCAAAAATATTGGTGTATGGTGCGCCATGCCAACTGTCTCAAAAACAGGAATAGTGTCCACAAGCTCACCGTAGTTTTCTGATTCTGAGTCAGCGTTTATCACCGCTAGAAAATTCGGATCCTCAAAACCTATATCGTGCAACCAAACGTATAATAATTCTTTGGGTTGGTTTTTAACAATGTCTTGTTGTGTGCAGGATGTGAGTAAAAATAGAAAAATTGTTGAAACTATTAAAGTTTTTCTCATATAAATTAAAGCTTATCAGCCTCTATGGTCTGGGAGCCAACTTCCGCCGCAATTGCATTTGGCACAAGCATAGTTAAAGCATAATGGGCTATCTTCCATTCTCCTTCAACCCATTCTACAACTCCAGTGCCCCTACAATGGCCCAATTTTTCATTAAATAAAATTTCATCAAACCAACGGGTTTGGCCGTCACCTTCCCAGTTACGCTCAATTACTTCATAAGTCCAGCCATGGCCGTCAGCGAATGCTGGTTCAGCATAAGCCTTGAACTCTTCTATGGACCAACGCTCAGTTTTATCGGTTCCTAAAAAAACTGCATCTAAAGTGTAGCGCTCAAAGTATGTTTGGAAATTGCCCTCATGAGCGTCTTGGTGAAGCCCATCTAAAAGAGCATCTGGAGAAGTTTGTGCCCAAGAGTTTATTGAAAAAAGGCATAAAACTATGAGCAATATTTTTTTCATGACTGACGTTTTTTAAAGGGATTCCAGAGCACTAAATTTCTAGTCTTGAGCCTATTCGTCACGATCTTATACCTGGACTGCTCTTCTTTCCACTCTTGCAACCATTTTGCACCATCTCTTTCGGCATCGACAAATATTGCATTAGTGAAGGCTAAAGGCATCAGCACCAGAACATGAACGATGATGCTTACAATGATGTCGTAGCCAAAAAAACCAAGATAATTCACGGCCAAAACACCAAAGAAAAGGCTCCATGCAATAAATAAAACCAGCATAAAGTATGCTTGTAGACTTGGATCGGGCACATATTTAAGCGGGTTATATTTCACATCCATTACTCTCCTCCAGGCCCATACGATTTTCATCACAACCGTTCGAAATAGACTAGGTTTTTTCACTTTTGGCTCACTCATCTCTCCTCCATTTAAACCTTACAAACTCTTTAACAACATGCATACCAACCGCTAGCCAAGTCACTATGATAAGGCTCCAAAAAAACGTATTAGTTAGCTCGTTTATTTCCATTCTACATTTTTATGGGCTCATTAGATCAATTAAAGGGTTGTTTTCTAAAGAAAATAAATTAGGCAGTAGTATCTGTTTCTCCGCAACAAAGCGTTCACAGCAAAGTTGCTCATTTTCTATAAAACATAAAAAAAATAAATAGGATTATTGCAAGCCCAAAAAGCAGCACCCAGTTAAAACCTCCTCCATCGTTCGGTGTTAAGTTTGTTTCAGCATTTTTGAAAGCTTTGTCTACCCATGGGATTCTGTCTTCCTTGCCACCAAACAAATCTGGATCTTTTAAGACTTCTGAAATTGGTAAAGATTTGTTTTCGCCAAATTGCCATTGGGATAATATATTTTTAAGCTCAAAAACAATTGTTTGGTTTTCTTCTGCAATATTTGTGCTTTCAGATTGATCTTCAAGAATGTTAAAGAGCTGATCACCTTCCCCAGATGTGATCAATTTATAAGGCATATCTATAACAGCATATTTATCATTAATTATGTTAGTTACAACATACTTTGATGACTCTGAGCTTGCAACATCACTTA
This sequence comes from uncultured SAR86 cluster bacterium, assembly GCA_902585315.1. Taxonomy (GTDB): domain Bacteria; phylum Pseudomonadota; class Gammaproteobacteria; order Magnimaribacterales; family TMED112; genus TMED112. The sequence goes on along the minus strand of CACIDC010000001.1, from coordinate 177,840 downwards.
AAGAATTTACCCTTGATTCTCCATCAATATCTAATTGGTTTTCATAGTTAATTAGATCAAGAATAGTAGGCAAGATGTCCATCATTGAAATAAAGTTTTCACTCTTTAAATCTTCTAATTTTCCAGGCCACCAGATTGCTGCAGGAACTCTTATACCTCCTTCCGACACAGACATTTTTCCTTCTGGCAGAGGTTTGTTACTGCTGCCTCCAGAATAGTTCTCACATACCCATTGAAAAAGACTAATACCAAATCTATTTTCAGTATTACAAATGCCAATTGTTTTAGGTATAGCCAAAAATGATGGATTAAGTTTTACATCTGGGGTTAAACCACCGTTATCACTAGCAAAAACTACTATGGTGTTCTCAAGTTCATTTTTATCTTCTAATGCAACAACAATTTCACCAATAGCATTATCCATTTCATGCACCATGGCAGCATGAAGTCTCCTTGTTTCATCCTCAATATATGAGTATTTAAGCACTGACTCCTCGGGTGCTTCATTGGGTATGTGCGGTGCACCAAAGTTTATATTTAAAAAAATGGGGTTGGAGAAATCGTGCTCATTAATAATCCTCAATGTGTCGTTTTTGATTAATTGTGTTGTGTATCCATCTTCTCTTAGACCAACCTCATTTCGCTGCCAATCGTGACCACCACCATGAACATGATCCCAGTAACCAATTCCTCCTGAAAGGTAGCCATAAAAGTAATCAAAACCTCTTCTTGTTGGAAAATATTCAGGTGTATAAGAACCAAGATGCCATTTACCTAAAAGATAGGTGTTGTAATTTAATTCTTTTAAATACTCAGGTAAGATTTTTTCTTCAAGACCTAAGCCTAATCTTTGGTTCTTTGATATTGGTCTTGTTATTCCTAACCTCAGTGCGGATTTGCCTGTCATAAGTTCAGCCCTTGTTGGGCTGCAGGTAGGCTGAACATAGAACCTGTCCAGTTCGACACCTGACGAAATTAACTTATCAATATTAGGAGTTTCTATTTCACTGCCATGATAACTCACATCATTCCACCCCAAATCATCAGCAAGAATAATTACGATATTAGGAGAGGAAAATCCGTAACCAGTAAAAAAAACAAGCAAAAATATCAAAAGGTTGTTTTTAATCATAGTTTTTTATCGATTTGTTCCAGGATTGCTTTGAGAACCGAGGAATCATCGTTTTTATAAAATTCACTTAATAGTTTTTTTTCTTTATCGGTGTAGTAATTAAGAATTCCCTTTTGATAACTGTTTCTTGATTTAAGCTTTTCCCAATATTCATGAATGAAGGGTGTTTTGTGTGATACAGTTTCTTCTAGACCAAGATCAACCAGTCTGTTGAAAACACACATAAGGTTTATATCAACATGAGAAAAAGTGTCGTAAAAAAAATTTCTGCCATCCGAAAACAGTTTTTCTAGTTTTATGATTTCATCAACATAGTTATTTACTCCCATAAATGGAATTTTTTTTGATGGATTACCAAAGTACATCGCAACAAAGATCATCTTTCTATCATTTCTAGGATGCCTCAAAAGTATTTTCATTATTGAGCTAAAGGGCAGTGCTTTAATCATGTATTGCAGAAGTGGCGATGAAAAAACTGGCATTATCGTTCCCAGTGTCGATGCAAATTTTACCCCATCAGTTATTGTGGTATCTGAGGCCCATTTTCTAATGTCATTTTCATCTACATTGTCTGGATAGAGTGAACAGTTATTATTAGAGTCAATCTTATCTATTTGATAAATTATTTCTTCACTACCACATATTACGTTCCCATCTATTTCAATTGCAGGAACAGTCCCAAGTGGGTTAATTGCTAGGTAGTCTTTATCAATATTTTCACCTTCTGGATATTGGTCACAGAGTTTTATATGGCGCTCATCAAATGAAAAGCCCTTTTCGAGCAAAGCAACCCTCACCATTTGACTGCAAAATGACCAATTTGCATGATAAAGAATTATATTTGGGTTAGACATCAAGAAAATTAATCTTTAAATTTCTTTTTCATATTAACTACAGCCTCAACACCTGAAACTGGTTTCTTACCATCAGGAACAGTATTGCCTTTAGTTATTAATTCTGAAAAATCACTTCCAGCTTTATACATTTCATATAAAACCTCTATATCCATATTTGTGCCTATTGGTTCATCTTCAAAATCTGGTGAAATATTATTTTTAAATTCTTCTGCTGAGGAGAAATGTTCAAAAAATATCTCAACCAAGTTACCATCCGGGTCTTTATAATATATGCCACTTATCCAGCCATGGTTTATCGTCCAAAGCGGGTCAAGACCTCGTTCTTTTGCTTCAAAATAAAAGTTGAACCATCTGTCTATTGGGTTAATCCTGTATGAGATATGATCAAGGCCCACAATAGATGGTGTTTTTTTATTGAGGAATAATTTCAAGTTCATGATTAGTCTTGGAATAAAGCCTAAGTCTTTCAGAGCATCTGATGTGTTAGCAATCGCCACTCTATGATGCTCGTCATCAAATGCTAAGAATGTTATTTGATCGCTTTGATAAAGAGGCTCGCAACCAAAAAGTTTTTTATAAAACTCTACCATTTCATCATAGTAGGTAGTTTTGAATGCCACATGATGAAAATCATCAGGCGAAAATTCGGATTTAAAATTCAAATAGAGATCTTTATTAAAAATTTTTTCCATGTAATTTATTATACTTATCGACTTAACTATTTATACTTTGACGTATTGATTTATATGAAACTATTAACATTCAAACTAAAAAAAGAACAAAACTTAAGAGTAGGAGCGCTTAAGAATGAAAATATTGTTGATTTGTCTGAGGCATCACTTCCGTCCGATATGGTTGAGTTTATCAATCTAGGCGATATTGGAATTGAAAAAGCCACTGATTACCTTGAGTCGAATATAACTGGTATATCGCCAGAAGATATAATAATAAAAGCGCCTATAAAGACCCCAAAAAAAATTCTTGCAGTGGGCTTAAATTACAAAAAACATGTTGAAGAAGCCAAAGATCTTAAAGACCACCACAGCAATAAAGTTGAACTACAAGAACAATTTCCAAATATTTTCAACAAACAAAACTCAGCAGTAAATGATCCTTATGGTGAAGTACATAGACCCAATGCTTCCGACTGGCTAGATTATGAGGGCGAGCTTGGAATGGTTATTGGTAAGACATGTAGGCATGTGCCTTATGATCAAGCTCACAAAGCTATATATGGCTATACAGTTGTTAACGATTTTACGATAAGAGATTGGCAGTTTAGAGGACCTCCTCACACAATGACAATGGGAAAGTCTTGGGATACACACTGTCCTTTTGGCCCATGCATTGTTACTTCAGATGAAATAAATGATCCTCATAATCTAAATTTAAGAACATATGTTAATGATGAAGAGCGACAAAATACCAATACAAGTCTAATGATTTATGACTGTTTTACTTTAATAGAATATTTATCAACTGCTTTTACCTTAAATCCTGGGGATTTGATTCCTACTGGAACACCTGAAGGCTCTGCATTGGCAACACAAAATTGGTTAGTTCCCGGTGACAGAGTAAAAGTAGAAATTGATGGCATTGGTTTTATTGAAAATGAAATAGTTCAAGAACCTAACACTACAAAAACACTTTTTTAAGTTATCAGTTTGGGTATTATTTCAAGTTGAGCAAGAATACCAAAGACAATCAACAACACAATACTGGCGACTATATTAAGATTTTTCTTTTCAATCCAATCAAATAGGTTATCTGTAAGCTTTCTTATCCGTTCATCTACCTTAACCATGAATTCGAGAGCTTTTTTTGTCCATGTATCAGTCATATTGATTAAGGAAAGAAAAATTATCGCGATAACAAGCCACACAAAACCATTGAGCACCATGTCGATCAACCAGCCTAAAATAACCCAATCTATTTCCATCAATTAGCCCGACTCTTTTTCATTTTTTTTAAAAAAATAACCAAAAATAAATACTGTTACTGCAAATACTGCAATAGATAACCACTTATAGTCTCCTCCCTTAAAGAGTATAAGAACTGTCCCGAAAGCGACAGTACCAGATATTGCTTGTACTAAATTTATTTTCATCTATTCCACAGTAACGGAGTGTCCATAACCAAATTATATTTATCCATAATTATCTAAATAGTGTTTTTCTCTCTCTTCTTTCTTCATACCAACGGTATCATTCATAAAAGTATTTCTATCTTCTCTAGATTTGAAAACCCAAATGCAAACGGTGTCATGTGAATGATAAATTGCTTTTAACTCATCATCTATTTCACAAATTTCTTTTGGTATTTCTGTTTTAATACAAATCATGAATCAAATCTTAACTTTCTGTGTATCAATATAAATAAACCCGCGCCAATTATAGTCCATAGAATATCATTCCAATCGAAGACACCTCTTCCAGGTGTAAAAATTGTAATGAACTCATTGGCAATTAACCCCGATATGGAGATTCCTGCTGACCAATAGAGTCGATTTTTAAATAAAGATGAATTAGGTTTGAATACTTCTGGAATCATTACATATAACAGAGCAGGCAATCCAATTCCTGGTAAGAAGTTTGGAGCAACCCCAAGAAGATAAATTATTATTCCATTAGCACCATCATAATTTGGTCTTATGTAATCCTGCACTATAGAAAAAAGCAAAAATAATGTAATAAATAGACTTTCTATTCATTTAATTTATTCAACAGTAACACTCTTAGCAAGATTGCGAGGTTTGTCTACATCTGTACCTTTGAGGAGCGCTGTGTAGTAAGCAATTAACTGCATTGGAACTACAGAAATTATTGGGTTTAGCAGATCTAATGTTTTTGGAATTTTTATATGCCCGCCTTCTTTAGTAATTTTAGTTTTCCCTAAGGGTCCAATGGTAAAAACCTTGCCTTTTCTTGCTGCAACTTCGGCAATGTTAGAAGTAATTTTATCTAAGTGTTCATTGTCTGGTACTAAGGCAATGACAGGCATATCTTTGTCAATTAAAGCTAGAGGACCATGTTTTAACTCACCACCAGGATAGGCTTCAGCATGAATATAGGATATCTCCTTAAGTTTTAAAGCTCCTTCTCTAGCTATTGGAAAATAAAGCCCCCTGCCAAGAAATAGAGTGCTGTTTTTTTTGAAAAGTTGTTTTGCTACTTTTTTATATACGTCTGCTTGTTTAAGTGTTTTTTCCAAATGCCCAGGCAACTCTAACAAGGCTTTAGTAATTCTTTTTCTAGCCTGAGGTAAACGATTATGCACTTTCATAAGTGTCAAGAGAAGTAAATTTAATGCTGTCAATTGTGTAAGAAAGGCTTTAGTTGAAGCAACGCCTATTTCAGGACCAGCGTTAGTCAAAAGCGCAAAATTAGACTCACGGCAAATAGAACTATTTGCTACATTACAGATTGCTAAAGAGAGTGGGTTACCGGTTTTCTTTGCAAATTTTAACGATGACAGTGTGTCTGCTGTTTCACCCGATTGAGAAATAGTTATAAGCAAGGTTTTGTCTGTTTTAACAGGTTCTTGATACTGGTATTCACTACCATAATCTACCCGACAGTTTATGCCCAGAAACTTATGTGACCAGAATTCAAAAATACGTGCTGAGTGGAAGCTGGTGCCGCACGCAACAATTTGTATATTGGTTATGTTGTTTACAGCTGCCTCAAACCCAGCACCAAAAATTCCTTCTTGTGTTTCGTTTTTTGATAATCGGCCCTCAATAGAATTTTTAACTGCTTCAGGTTGTTCAAAGATCTCTTTTTCCATGAAGTGACTGAAGCCGGCTATATCATTTGTGTATGCATTTGAGTCTACCTCGTGGGTTTTGGTTCTTATGATTTTATTAGATGTGTTTTTTACCACTGTTTTGTGATTAGTAAGCAGAGCAACCTGGCCATCGTCTAAATATGTAAATTTATTGGTCACAGGTGCTAAAGCCATTACATCTGAGGCAATAAAGTTTTCTTCAAACCCCTTGCCAAGCACAAGTGGGCTTTGGTTTCTGACCCCAATTATTTGCTCAGGATTATTCTTGTCAATGATGCCAAGAGCATACGCGCCTTTAAGTTTTTTTATAGCATTGAAGACCGCTTTCTCAAAGCTTTGACCTTTTTCTGTAAAAGTTCTGATAAGGTGCCCAATAACTTCAGTATCAGTTTGAGTAGAAAACCTTATGCCCTCTGCCTTGAGATAAGCCCTTAAATCGTCATGATTTTCTATAATGCCATTATGAACAACAAAAATATTTTTACTGTGATGAGGGTGAGCGTTTTTTTCAGATGGGATTCCATGAGTTGCCCATCTTGTATGAGCTATCCCTAAATTGCTTTGGTTAGTTTTTAAGTTGAGTTTTTTTGTTAGTTCGTCTACTCTGCCGAGGTTCTTAGTCACAGAAATTGTGCTATTTTTTTTAAATGCGACGCCTGCTGAATCATAACCTCTGTACTCAAGCCTTCTGAGACCCTCAACCAGAATGGGTAAAATATTTCTTTCAGAAATCCCACCAACTATTCCGCACATTATTTTTTCTTCCAGTTCTTTTTAGTGGTTTGTTTTGCTCTACCAAAAGCAAGGGCGCCTGAAGGCACGTCACTGGTAATCACTGACCCTGCTGCGACATACGCTTTTTTACCAATCTTTAGTGGAGCGACTAATGATGTATTTGTTCCCACAAAACTACCATCATCAATTACAGTTTTATGTTTAACCTTACCATCGTAGTTACAGGTAATTGTGCCTGCGCCTATGTTTACTTTCTTCCCAATCGTAGCATCGCCCAAATATGCATGATGGTTTGCTTTTGCACCTGCACCGATCTTGGTTTGTTTTATCTCAACAAAATTTCCAACCTTGGCTGAGTCGTCTAGCACAGCCCCATTTCTTAATCTGGCAAAAGGGCCTACTTCGACATTTTTTGCTATAGAAGAGTCTTCAATCGAGCAAAAATCCTTGATAGTAGAATTTGCACCTATTATCACGTTTGATAGAACTACATTTGATTCGATACAAACATTGTTGCCAAGCTTTACATCACCCTTTATGCTGACGTTGTTACCAATCTGAACATCTTTGCCAACCTTAAGAGACCCCTCAACATAACATGTATTTTCATCTTTAAAAATTGTGCCTTTTTTCTTAGCTTGATCTACATTCATAGAAATAAGAGTTTTGTATAAAACTGCTAATTCTTCTTTGTTGTTTGCGCCTAAAATTTCTCTCTGATCTGTGTTGGTGGAACCAATTTTAAGTTGTCTTTTGCTGGCATAATCAACTAAATCAGTTAAGTAATATTCTCCGGCCTTATTGTTTCTTAAAAGTCCTTTAAGCCCTTTTTTTAAAAATTCATTTTCTGCGATCATAATGCCTGTAAATATCTCATTTATATTTTTTTCAAGATTAGATGCGTCGGCTTCTTCCCTAATGGCAATAGGGTCTTCATTTTCATCTCGAATAATTCGGCCGTACCATTTAGGGTCCGTTAATTTTGCAGTAAGGATTGATAGTTTTTTTCTGTTACAAGATTGAATCAGCTTTTTTAACGATTTAATGCTGACTAACGGCACATCAGCATATAGCACCAAAGTTTTTCCTGTGTCAGGCAAATATGGCGCTGCTTGTTTTACTGCATGGCCAGTTCCAAGCCTTTCTTTTTGTTCGCAAAATATAAAATCACCAGGATTCTTTGATATAACGTATTTTTTTACTTCATCTTTTTTATAGCCCGTTACTAAAATCAGCCTTTCCGGATTAAGGTCTTTAGCAGTATCTAACGAATACTGAATTAGTGGATGATTGGCCAAGCTAACCAAAGGTTTTGGTTTGTCAGTTTTCATGCGCTTGCCTTCACCAGCTGCAAGCAAAACAATACTAAGTCCCATTAGTTGATTTTAATGGTTTTTTTCTGTACTTAAACTATTTTTTTAGTTTTATGTTTTTTTTGAGAGCCTCAATTGCTCTTAATTGAGATAAGGATTGTGTTAGTTGGGATGATGCCTCAGCAAAATCTTTTTGATCGCTTTTATCTTTTAATAGTTTTTCAGCTTCTTCTTTAGCTTTTAAAATTTTTGCTTCATCTAAGTCATCTGCTCTTTGAGCAGAATCCACTAGTATTGTTATGTTCTCAGGCTGTACTTCAGCAAAACCGCCTTCGGTGAAGAAAACTTCTTCACTGTCTTCAGTAATCATCCTGACCGGACCTGGTTTAAGGATAGCCAATAAAGGAGAGTGCCCTTTCACAATTCCAAGCTGTCCATCCTTGCCATCCATAACCACCATTTCAGCTTGGCCCTCAAACAAGGTTTTTTCTTGGGAAATAAAACTTATATTAATCACTTTTTATAGTCTTAGCTTTCTCTAATACCTCATCCATAGAACCAACCATATAAAATGCTTGTTCAGGCACATCATCATGAACTCCATCCAAAATTTCTTTAAATCCTTGAATGGTGTCCTTAATGGAGACGTATTTTCCTGGTGAACCAGTAAAAACTTCAGCAACAAAAAAGGGTTGTGATAGAAATTTTTCAACCTTTCGTGCTCTTGAGACTGTGTTTTTATCGTCGTCTGAAAGCTCATCCATCCCAAGTATTGCGATGATGTCTTTTAGCTCTTTGTATCTTTGCAATACACCTTGAACTCTTTGTGCCACATCATAGTGTTCTTGACTAACTATATTTGGGTCAAGTTGTCTTGAAGTTGAGTCGAGCGGATCTACGGCTGGGTATATGCCTAACTCTGCAATTCTTCTTGACAAAACAACCGTTGCATCCAGGTGCGCAAAGGTTGTAGCTGGTGATGGGTCTGTTAAGTCATCAGCTGGCACATAGACTGCTTGAATAGATGTAATTGAACCTGTTTTTGTTGAGGTAATTCTTTCTTGCAAAACACCCATTTCTTCTGCAAGAGTTGGTTGATAACCAACAGCTGACGGCATACGACCAAGTAAAGCTGATACCTCAACACCGGCCAAAGTATATCTGTAAATATTGTCAACAAACAACAATACATCTCTGCCCTCATCTCTAAACTTTTCAGCCATGGTTAAACCAGTTAAGGCAACTCTAAGTCTGTTGCCAGGAGGCTCATTCATCTGTCCATAAACCAAGGAAACCTTATCCAAAACATTCGAATCTGTCATTTCATGATAAAAATCATTGCCTTCTCTTGTTCTTTCGCCCACTCCTGCGAAAACTGAATAGCCTGAATGTTCGATTGCAATGTTTCTAATAAGCTCCATCATGTTAACTGTTTTTCCAACACCGGCCCCTCCAAACAAACCAACTTTTCCGCCTTTTGCGAATGGGCAAACTAAATCAATAACTTTTATCCCTGTTTCGAGAATTTCATTTGAGTCAGCAAGGTCCACATAAGCTGGTGGTTTTCTGTGAATTGGCATTTTTTCTTTAGTTTTCACATCGCCCTTCATATCAATTGGATCACCCAACACATTCATAATCCTTCCTAGTGTAGCTTCGCCCACAGGCACACTAATTGGCGCTTTAGTATTGTTTACTTCAAGCCCTCGTTTAAGCCCTTCAGTTGAACCCATAGCTACGGTTCTAACAACCCCGTCACCTAGTTGTTGTTGTGTTTCCATCACCAAGTTGTTGTCAGAAACAACCAAGGCATCGTAAATATTTGGGATTTGATCTTTATCAAACTCAACATCAATAACCGCCCCAATAATTTGTTTAATTACACCTTTTTCACTCATCTTTTCTCCTTTTAAATAGCTGCAGCGCCTCCAACTATCTCGGATAGTTCTTGTGTAATAGCTGCTTGTCTAGCATTGTTGTATACCAACTGTAACTCTTTGATAATTTCTTCTGCATTTTCAGTTGCGTTTTTCATCGCAAGCATTTTTGCTGCCTGCTCACAGGCATTATTTTCTATCACAGCTTGGTAAATTTGTGTCTCAATGTATCTTTTCAGTAATAAGTCTAGTATTTCTTTGGAGCCTGGCTCATATATATAATCCCAAACTCTATGGTTTTGTTTTTCACTCTCTATGTTCGAAATTGGAAGCACCTTTCTTTCAAAAGGACTTTGGCTCATTGTGTTCACAAACTCATTGCCATATAAATAAACATTGCCGATCGTCCCTTTTTCAAATTCGGTTACAGCAATTTGAGCTGCACCAATTACATCCTCAACAGTTGGAATATCTCCAAGTCTAGTTGCGGATCCAAGCACCTCAGCATTTTTTAGTCGTGAAAAAACTTCAGTGGCTTTTTTGCCAAACAGAACAGCTTTTACTTTACGGCCGTCTGCTTCTCTTTTAGCCATGTTTTTTAGTGCGTGTTTGAACAAGTTTGAGTTAAGCCCACCACACAAACCTTTGTCTGTGCCCACAATAATATAGATGTCAGTTTTTTGTTTAGTTGATTTAAAGAAGGGGTGTTTGTATTCCGAACTAGCTCCTGCCAAATTATCAATAAGCTCAATAATTTTCTGAGAGTAAGGCTTCCCTTTTTTCATGGCGTCTTGAGTTTTCTTCATTTTGCTTGAAGCCACAAGCTCCATAGCTGACGTGATCTTCTTTGTGTTTTGAACACTACCGATCTTCTTTTTTATTTCCTTAGTTTGTGCCATCTACCAAGAACCCTCTTTCATAAATGAACTCACTATTTCTTTAAACTTCTTATCAAGGTCATCGTTCCAGTCACCTGTCTTATTAACCTCTTCCCATACATCTCCATGGTTCGATTTAAAATGAGTTCTTAAATTTTCTTCAAAAGACTGCATCTTGTCTTTTTCAACTTCTGTTAAATATTTATTTTCGATTGCATATAGAACAATAGCTATACATGCCACTGATCTTGGAGCAAATTGAGTTTGTTTAAAGAGCTCTGTAATTCTTTGGCCGTTTTCAAGTTGCTCTTTCGTAGCATCATCTAGATCAGAGGCAAACTGTGAAAAAGATTCCAGTTCTCTAAATTGAGCAAGAGCCAGCTTTACTGTTCCACCTAACTTTTTAATAATTTTAGTTTGAGCAGCTCCGCCTACACGAGATACTGAGATACCAACATTAATTGCAGGCCTAATGCCTGAATTAAAGAGATCGGTTTCCAAGAAAATCTGACCATCAGTAATTGATATCACGTTTGTTGGAATAAATGCAGAAACATCACTCGCTTGTGTTTCAATTATAGGAAGAGCAGTTAGGGAGCCTGTTTTTCCTTTTACTTTTCCGCCTGTAAGCCTCTCTACATAGTCTTCATTCACTCTTGAGGCTCTTTCAAGAAGTCTTGAGTGAAGATAGAAGATATCACCAGGAAAGGCCTCTCTGCCCGGAGGTCGTTTTAACAGTAATGATATTTGTCGATAAGCAACGGCGTGTTTTGACAGGTCATCATAAATAATTAATGCATCTTCTCCTTTGTCTCTGAAATACTCACCCATGGTGCATCCTGAGTAGGGTGCCAAAAACTGTAATGCTGCACTTTCTGCCGCACTAGCTGAAACGACTATTGTGTTCTTTAGTGCGTCTGCCTCTTCAAGCTGTCTAACTACAGTTGCAACTGTCGATTGTTTTTGCCCAACAGCAACATAGACTGAGGTAATGCCTGAGTCTTTTTGTCTGATAATGGTATCAATAGCAATAGCTGTTTTCCCTGTTTGCCTGTCTCCAATTATTAACTCTCTTTGTCCCCTTCCGATTGGCACCATAACATCAATAGATTTAATTCCTGTTTGAACTGGTTGGTCTACTGACTTTCTATCAATAACACCAGGCGCCACAACCTCGATAGGGGAGTTGTGTTCTGATTTTACTTCACCCTTACCATCAATTGGTCTGCCTAAGGCATCAATAACTCGTCCTTTAAGACCTTCTCCAACTGGGACATCTAAAACCCTTCCAGTGGTTTTAACTTTTTGACCTTCTTTGATGTGTCCTGAATCTCCAAGCACAACAGCTCCAACTGAATCGTTTTCTAAGTTAAGCGCCAAACCATAAGTGCCTTCCCCAAAATCTAACAATTCACCATACATGGCATCTTCTAAACCAAAGATCTGGACGATACCATCAGCTGTCGTTAGAACCTCTCCTACATTTGCTTCTGTTGCTGCTCCTTTATACCCATCTATCTTCTTTTTGATGATGCTTGATATTTCTGAAGGGTTAATTTTAGTTGTCATCTTTTCTCCTTTAATTTGTTAAAACCGAATTTAATCCATCTAATTTGTTGTCAACACTCAGGTCTATTTCGTTGTCTTTATACTTCAAGACAACACCACCAAGCATTGTTTTATTTATTTCATATTTAATTGGGGTGTTGTGTCCCATTTTTTGCGAAACAAATAAAGACACCTTGTTTTTAATTTCTTCATTTGGTTCTTTGTTTACTGTTACTTTTACGGGCACATTGTTTTGTCTTCTTGAGGCATAATCAACAAAAAAACTAAAAATATTTGGTAACAAGTCTAGGCGCCCATTATTTCCAAGTGTTTTCATAAAAGCTTCTAGGTTTTCATCTCCACCAACAAGCTCCATTGCTGCTTTTAGCTTCTCATCTTTTTGTACTGTTTTATTTTTAAACAAATCAGCCAACTCATGCACAGAAGTGTCATTAGATATGTTTTGGAAATACTCAACCACACCCGCCATGTTCTCCTTGTTCAAAGAATCATACAAACCTCTTGAGTACACTTCTAACAATCTGTTCATTTTCTAAAATCGTCTAAGCTTTTGTCTACTGTGTCTTGGTAGTTGCTTATAGAAACCTCTTTGGCAACTATCTTTTTAACTGCTGACATAACACTCGCTGCAAAATCTTTTTCCAGAGTTTTCTTCGCGTTAACGACCTCTTTTTCTATTTCAGATTGAGCTGAGCCTACAATCCTGTTTTTTTCTTCAGTGGCTTTATTTTTTGATTCTTCCACAATTTTTTCAGATTGATTTTTAGCGTTATCCATGATCTTTTTCGCTTCTTTTTTTGCCTCAGCCAGCATTTTTTTGCTCTGCTCTTCGGCATCAAGAATTTTTTTTGCGCTTTCTTCGGAATCTTTAAGGCCCTGTTCTATCTTTTCAGCGCGCTCTTCCATTGCGGCCAACAATGGTGGCCAAACAAATTTCCAACAAAACCAAACGAATAGCCCAAAAGCTATCATCTGACCAAGTAGTGTTGCGTTTAAATTCATTTTTTAAGCAACAAACAATACATAAAAAGCCAAACCAACTGAAATCATTGGTACAGCGTCGACAAGACCAATACCTAAAAAGTATGTAGGTCTTAGTTGATCCTCTAGTTCTGGTTGTCTAGCAATTGACTCGATTAGCTTTGAGCTTAATACACCCGCACCAACTCCAGCTCCGATTGCAGCCAAACCAAACATTAATCCTGCTCCGATAAATCTTGCAGCTTCTACTTCCATAATCACAACCTCCTTAATGTTGTTCAAATTTTTCGTGTGCCATATTCATATAAACCACCGTAAGCATCATAAAAATAAATGCTTGCAGCACCACTATTAAAATATGAAATATTGCCCAAATTAAACTTAGTGTAATTCCTGCCAGGTTTAAACCCAACCCCATAAATGAAGTTAGGTTGATTGATACCATTCCAGCAATTAATAAAAATATCATCTCTCCTGCATATAAATTCCCATACAATCTAAGTGCCAGAGATAGTGGTTTAGCAATAAGGTCAATAATTTCTATAAAAAGGTTTGCAGGCAACATCCATGGCCCAAAAGGGTGCAAGGATATTGATTTTATAAAGCCCACAAAGCCTTTGGACTTAATGCTGTAAAACAAATATAAAACAAAAACAGATAGCGCTAATGCAGCGGTTAGATTCAGGTCTGTTGTTGGAACCACTTTCAAATATGGGACCCCAAGAAGTTCTGCTGGATATGGAATTAGGTCCACAGGCACCAAATCCATCACATTCATCAAAAGAACCCAAAAGAATATTGTTAGAGCCATTGGTGCTATTAAAGAATTTTGCGCAGCCTTAAATGTGCCTTTAACCACACCGTTAATAAAGTCGATCATCATTTCTATAAACAATTGTAGTTTTGTTGGTTTGTCTAGCGAGAAGTTTTGGGCTGCTCCTGCAAATATAAACAAAAACAATCCACCCAACAATACAGAGAAAAACATGGTATCTATATGCAGAGCCCAAAAGCCCATCGCATCCACGTCTGTTTTGTTGTTGGCTAAATACCAACCATCTTCGGTAAGCGTTTCTTTGCAGTATTTTTCACCATCGTAGTCTAAGTTTTTGCTTTGGCAGTAGGCTTCTTTTGTTGTTTCGTCGTCGCCTTTTGTGTAGAACTTTCTCTCATGTCCTGCAGGCAATGGTCCATACACCAAATTTTGTAAATGGTGTTCTAAATATTCTTGAAATGTACGTCCTGAACTCTCAGATGCCATGGGTGCCGTAATTTTAATGTATTTTTTAGATTCTTTACAGGGTTAGGACGATATTTTCTCAATGATTCCATCTAGCTCATCATAGGAATAATATTTGATAGTCATTTTTCCCTTACCTTTGATGTCATCAATTGTTACCTTTGAACCGAGTTTTGAGCTAAGCGCTGATTCTAGGTTGAGCTCATCTCTTGATTTGTCTTTCTTTTTGCTTTGGTTTTTAATTGTGTTGTTGAGTGAGCTTTCTAGAGCCCTAACCGAGAGCTGCTCTGATAAGATTTTTTCAAGAATCCCTTCTAGTTTCGACGGGTCAACCCCCAACAAAACCTTAGCATGTCCTTCTGATATAGAACCTTTTTCCAGCTCATTTTGGGCTTTTTCTGGCAAAGTTAACAGCCTTAATGAATTTGCTATTGAGCTTCGAGGTTTTCCAACGCTTTTGGCGACCTGGTCTTGTGTGTAGCCAAATTCTTCTTTTAGCCTCTGGTAACCTTTTGAAACCTCAAGTGGGTTAAGGTCTTCCCTTTGAATGTTTTCTAGTATTGCGATCTCAAGTGATTGTGTATTAGAAATTTTTGCAACAACTGCAGGTATTTTTTTAAGGCCAGCAAGCTTTGACGCCCTAAGCCTTCTTTCTCCGGCTATTAGCTCAAAGTTTTTGCCTTCCTGCCTAAGCAAAACTGGTTGAATTACACCGTGTTTCTTAATTGAATCTGAAAGTTCTTTTAGTTTTTTCTCATCAAAAGTGGTTCTTGGTTGGTATTGGTTCGCTTTGATCGAACTTATATTAATCTCGCTGCTTGGTGTGTTGTTCTTTGGTTTTTTGGTGTTGTTTGATGGGGTTTTGGGTGATGTCGTTTTCGGTGCAACCTCACCCAACAAGGCCTGAAGCCCTTTATTTAGAGATGTTTTTTTTGCCATTTTCAAATTTCCTAATAAACTCGCCGGACAGGCTAAAAAAAGCCTCCGCACCAATTGACTTTATATCATAATCAACTATGGATTGGCCATAGCTGGGAGCCTCTGCTAACCTAACATTTCTTGGTATTATTGTGTTAAGCACTGTTTTTTTAAAGTGTTTTTCGAGCTGGTCAGACACCTCTCTGGTTAAGCGGTTGCGCCAATCAGCCATTGTTCTAAGAATAGCAACTATCTCAATTCTTAACCCAAGAGCCGCATTAAGCTGATCGATTGTGCTCTTCAGGGTAACGAGGCCCTCGAGGGCATAATACTCACACTGCACAGGCACCAAAACCTTTTTGCAATACTCCATAGCGTTTATGGTTAAAAGGTTTAAGGATGGGGGGCAGTCAAACAAAATATAATCGTACTTATTGGTGTCTTTTTTAAGGTGTTTTGAAAAATATTTTTCTCTGTAGTTTGTTTGTTCTATGATTTTTTCTGTGGCTATGAGGTTTGAGTTGGCGGGCAATATTTCGTACCCCCCGCTGGCCTTCACCACACACGCGTTTAAGCTTAAATTGTTTTCAAAAAACTCATAAAGCGAATCTTTGGTGTTTTTTTCTATGCCTGCTGCCGAAGTTGCGTTGGCTTGGGGATCAATATCAATCAGAAGAACTTTTTTATTGACTTTGGCAAGTGTCGCTGCCAAGTTTACCGCCGTTGTTGTTTTTCCAACCCCGCCCTTTTGGTTTGTTACGGCTATTTTAACTGTCATAAAGCTCAAGCACGAGCATCTTTGTGTTGTTTGAAGCATACTCGTGCCTTTTGTAATCATATAACAAAGAAGACGCTTCTGTTATCTCTTGTTCTGTTTTTTCATCGTCCTTTTTTAGAAAAAGTATGTTTTTGTGATTGTTTTTTTTGTTGAGGCTAAGGACCCCTTCTTTGACAGAGGAAAAGGCCTTAAACACCACCGTGTTTTCTTGGTCTAGAACTACGTTTTGGATCCTGTCATTAACGGCGACCACATTTTCGAGAGCCAGCTCTCTTATTGCGAGCTTTTGAAATGCTGTCTTTTTGTTTGTGCTGTCTACGGTGTAAATTTTTTTGTTGGGGTCTAGTGTGGCCCAAACAAGACCAGGCAGCCCTGCTCCAGAACCACAATCTATCACTGTTTTTCTGAGAGTTTTTTGTGCCTTTTTAAAAGCTTGAACACAGTCGTTGATATGAGTTTTATAAATCTCTTCTGGTGTTCTTGCAGAAGTGAGGTTGTGTTGTTTGTTTTTTTCTGCGATAAGGTTCGCGAGCCTTTTAAGCATTTCAGCTTGTTCTGATTGCATCAATTTTTTTCAGGTGAATGGCTAACACATTTAAGGCAGCCGGTGTTATGCCTTCTACCCCTGCGGCCTCAAGAAGGTTTTTCGGTTTTGTTTTGTTGAGCTTTTCTTTAACCTCTCCAGAAAGCCCGACAACCTCGGCATAATCGAAGATTAACCCTAAATCGTGCTCTTCTAGATTTCGCATTTTTTCAAGCTCTCTCCTTTGTTTGTCTACATAGCCGGAGTAGCGTATGTCGTAATATGTTTCTCCAAACCGTTTGTTGGTTCTCTCCAGCCTTTCCTTTACATCTTCCATGGTGAAGTCGTTCCTTTTACAAAGATCGTGAGCTGTTTTGGTTTGGTCTCCGAGCTTTATCTTTGTTTTTCTCAGCTGTTCAAAATTTTGTTTTTTTTCTTTTTGCTTTTTCAAAAAGGCCTCTTCTCTTTCTTTGTTGATTAGTCCCATATGTTTGCCAGCCTCAAACATTCTTTCGTCAGCATTGTCTTGTCTCAGCACCAGCCTGTGTTCTGCTCTAGATGTAAACATCCGATAGGGCTCACTTACGCCAAACCTTGTTAGATCGTCCACCAACACACCCATATAGCTGTTTTGTCTTTGGGGAATCCATTCTGTTTTTTTCTGAACCAACAGGGAGGCGTTTATGCCTGCAACCATTCCTTGTGCTCCTGCTTCTTCGTAACCTGTTGTGCCGTTGATCTGTCCGGCCAAAAAGAGGTTTTTAAAGTTTTTTAATCTAAGGGTCTTTTCGAGATTTCTTGGGTCAATGTAATCGTACTCAACAGCATAGCCTTGCTGCAATATTTTTGCACTTTCAAAGCCCTCGATAGACCTAATGTATTCTTCTTGCACTTCTCCTGGAAGGCTCGTAGAAATGCCGTTTGGATAAACCCAATTACTTTCCAAACCCTCTGGTTCCACGAAAATCTGGTGGCTATCTTTTGATGAAAACCTCATTATCTTGTCTTCTATTGAAGGACAGTATCTGGGCCCAACACCACTAATAAGCCCGGAATACATGGCAGATTTTTTTATATTTTTTTTAATGATATTGTGAGTTTTCTTGTTTGTTTTAGTGATAAAACAGGAAACTTGTTTCGGGTGAGCGTTTTTGTTTTCTAAAAAAGACATATAGCAAACTTCTTGGTCTCCTGGTTGTTCTTCCAAGACTTCAAAATTTATGGTCTCTTTTGCAAGTCTAGGTGGTGTGCCAGTTTTAAGGCGCCCCAGCATAAGATCCTGTTTTTCAAAAAATTTTTCTAAGCCTGTAGCTTTTTTTTCATCTATCCTGCCGCCTTCTCTTTTGTTATTTCCAATTAAAATTGCTCCATTCAAAAATGTTCCTGTTGTAAGCACAAATGCTTTAGCTTTGTATTTTTTATTTTTACCAACAGCAGCAAAAATCTCACCATTCTTTTCTTCAAAATCTATAACCTCATCTTCGAACACATCAATTTGCTCTTTCTCAAGCTTCGCTTGAATAGTTTTTTCGTAAAGCTCTTTGTCTGCCTGAGCTCTTGTTGCTTGTACAGCTGGCCCCTTCTTTTTATTAAGAGTTCTAAATTGAATGCCCGACAAATCAGTTGCTTCTGCCATATAGCCGCCAAGAGCATCTATCTCTTTTGCCAGATGTGTTTTACCGATACCTCCTATGGCTGGGTTGCAAGACATGCGTCCTGTTTTAGTTTTGTCTAATGTAATTAGTGCAACATTGTGGCCCATGCGTTTTCCAGCAAGCACAGCTTCCACTCCTGCGTGACCCCCTCCTATTACTACTAAATCAAATATATTATTCATCTTTTGTTTATTATTATTGTTTAGGGTTGGTTTTCCTGTTAATAACTTCGAATTATACCTTTTTATAAGGCTTTTATGAAAAATGAAAAGGAGGGGTTATTTGTGTTTAAGATCTTTATTTAGAGCTCTTAGGCTGTTGATAGCATGTGATTAAAAAAACATCCACAAAAAACTAACAGTAAAGCTATTTGCCTATACAGAAGTTGTTAAAAATCTGATCAAGAATCTTCTCGTTGTCGAGCTCTCCATATATTTCGTTAAGCTCTTGGTTCGCGTCTCTTATGTTTTGGGCAGTCATTTCGAAAAAATCAGCACCGCTAGCTTTTTTTGATACTATCTTCTTTGCACTCTCAAGCTTTTTATGAGTTCTTTCGGAAATTAGTTTTTGCCCAGAGCTGCTTGATACTAGGCTGTTCAGTTTTTCAAGCAACAGACCCATACCTTCCCCAGTTTTTGCAGAAACCGAAAGCCCCGAGAATGAAGGAGGAGGCGGACTTAAGTCGCACTTGTTTAAAACCAAAAAAGAATGGTCTTTAAACTCTTGTGGCACAGTTTCTTCAGGGTCATCCGTTACATATATCAACAAATCAGCAGCCGCGGCAGCCTTAACTGATAGATTCATACCAGATTTTTCAATTTCATCGTTTGTTTCAGGACGAAGCCCCGCGGTGTCTTCAATCTCAACCTCAAACCCTGAAAGCGGCAAAACCTTCCTTACCACATCTCTTGTTGTGCCAGCTTTTTGCGATACAATTGCCACGTCTTCGTTTAATAAAGAATTAAATATGGATGACTTGCCAACATTGGGACGACCCACCAACACCACCTTTTTCTTAAGTGAGTTTTTTTCATAGGGACCATAATTTTTTAACAAATCAGACAGCTCTATAAGCACGCAATTAAGAGAATCCTGAATGACGCTAGACCTTGTGTCTACAACATCCTCTTCATCTGAAAAATCAAGCTGAGCCTCCAGCTCTACCAAGACACCATTGAGCTGAGACATTACGCTTTCAATTTTTTTTGATAACACCCCCGACCTAAAAGAATCTAAGGCAACCAGCTGGTCTTTCGTTTCTGCCTCTATACCCAGAGAAATTCCCTCAGCCTGCACAAGACTAATTTTGTTGTTTAAAAAAGCCCTTTTGCTAAACTCGCCCGGCTCTGCTTCTCTTAAGCCCCTCTCCTCAAGCCACTGAAAAATCTCAGCAACGATTAGCTGATTTCCGTGTGACTGAATTTCAAGCATACTTTCTCCGGTATAGGAGCCTGGAGCAGGAAAGTTAAGAACAAGACAGCTGTCCGCAAAACTACCAAAATTAATTTCTCTTAAAAAAAAGGATCGCTCATTTTTGTTTATTTTTAATTCTTCGTAAAGAGAGGCTGGAAGCTTGCCTGACAAACGAACCACAGCTATGGCAGACCGGCCGGGAGCTGACCCTTGTGCAAATATAGGATCAAGACCTTTACCGACCATCGGGGTCTACGCTTCTTAAAATTAATGCTTGAGGAATAATTGAAAGAGCCATGTTGATGACGGAATAAATGACGACACCAGCAGGCATGAATAAAAAAATAAGGGTCAACATGGGTGGAAAAACTATCATCATCTGACGAGAAATCTGAGCCTGCATCCCTTGGGACTGGGGAGGCTTCGGCATCATCATTTGAGACAAATACATCATCAAGCCCATAAGAACTGGAGCGATCATATAAGGATCGGATTCAGCGAGATCAGGAATCCACAAGAAGGAAGCGCCTCTAAACTCAAACGCCTCTCTTGTTACCCAGAACATAGCCAAGAAAATGGGTATTTGTGGAATCATGGGAAAACAACCAGCCAAAGGGTTAAATTTTTCTTTCTTGTAGAGCTGCATCATTTCCATGCCGATTTTTTGTTGGTCGTTTTTGTGCATGTCTTGTATTTCTTGTATTTTTGGTTGAAGCTTTCTCATTTTCACCATGGAGTTTATTTGCATTATTTGAAGAGGAGACAAGAGCAGCTTAAACAAAAGGGTTAGCAAAACAATTGCGAAACCCCAGTCCCCCACCAAAGAATGGAAAAAGTTAAGCACCACAATAAGGAACTCGCCTATCCCGTACACAAAACCAAGATCAAGGTTGTATTTGAAGTGTGGAGCAACAGGCTCTAAAACAGTTTTTTGTTTAGGGCCCAAAAACAAACTGGTTGTAGAAACGTAACCCCCAGAAGTTGGCACAGCCTCCTCCGAAAAACCAAAACGGTAAACACCATTTTCGTCTTGTGGGTAAAGTGAAATTTTTTGTTGATTGTTTTTGTCAAAAACCGCAACCACAAAATGTTTTTGCGAGTAGCCAATCCAATTTCCTGTATAGTCCTCTCTGTTTCTTATAGAAGTAATCTGTTCGTCATTAAATACATCATCACTTGTACTGTATGCCAGATGGTCTCTTGAGAAAGAAACCCCATAATCAATTGACTTGTTCTTGTTTCGGTAGAAAGTTTTAAATGCCGAGATGTTGCCAAAAGAGGAAGAAACCAACCCCAAACTATCGTCAACCTTTACTATGTTTGGGCCCTCAAAATAAAAAACCTTTTCAAGGGTGTTGTTGTTTGGGTCTGACCCCACCAAAACTAAGGAGTCGCTTGTTTTGTCCTTAATTTTAAAAGGCTCATCGTTTTTAAAGCCTGAGATAGAGGTTTTAAAGTAAAACTTTAAAAGGTCGTCATCAGACATTAGTCTGGTTTTAACAAGACCATCTCCCCGCTCTTTTTCATAAAGGTGGGCCTCCTTTATTGAGCCATCAGCAATATCAATATATACGTCGAGACTGCCGTTACTTATCTTTTCATACCCAGAAGCTCCTGCGGAGTTTTGAACCAAAACAGAGCGCTCAAGCTTTGTTGATTTGCTGCTAGAGTTCCACTCGTAGATTAGCCCCAAAACTAAAACCAGGGACAGAGACGCGAATATTGTTCTTGGGTTAAACATTTTTAAAAAAATCCTCAAGGCTGCTTTCAAAACCTTCAACAAACTTGTTAAATCTTATCAAATAATCTGTTGACTTATCTCTCTTAGCATTCAATCTAAACACTTCTTTAGCTTTTCTTTTGAGAAGGTTTCTTTTGTAAGCCTCTTTGACGGCTTTTTTTGGAACTGACACTAAAACTGTGTTTTTGTTTTTGTTGGTGTTAAAAAAAACAGAAACACCATCTGTTACGTTACAAACCCTCCACCCAAACATTTCTTTGGTAAGTTTTTTTCTTCTCAGGTTTTTTGAGAGGGAAAAATCTTTGCCCATTAAGGTTATACAGCCAAAGACTTTCTGCCTTTTGACCTTCTGTTTGACAGCACAGACCTGCCAGCCTTGGTTGACATTCTTTCCCGGAACCCGTGGGTTCGTTTTCTTTTAATGTTTGTTACTTTTAATGTTCTTTTCATATTTATCCACAGTTTTTTAACAAAAAAACAACGTATTTATTACATGTTTTAAAAAGCTTAAGTATTATAAACTTATCAACATGTCTAACAAGGTTTCTACAATAAATATTTTTAACCAGTGTGTTAAAGAGCTAGAGAAAGATTTAAACAGCACCGAGATTAATTCCTGGATAAAGCCGTTACAGTTTGACTTAAAGGAAAACAATTTTAACATTTATGCGCCCAACAACTTTGTTGGAGACCTGTTTAAAGAAAAATATTTGCCACAAATAACAACCTTGCTTGAGAACAACATTGGGCGCAATAAGTTCATATTAAATGTTTTGGTAAAATCATCTACACAAACACAACCCCAAACAACCGGCCTAAACAAAAACTACACATTTGACACATTTGTTACAGGAAAATCCAACCAAATAGCTTTGGCCGCAGCCCAACAAGTTGCTGAACAAGCATCGCAAACAGAATATAACCCGTTGTTTGTGTATGGTGGTGTTGGGCTTGGTAAAACACACCTCATGCATGCTATTGGCAACAAACTGCTAGAAGAAAGACCGAATGCAAAAATTTGTTATGTGCATTCTGAAAGGTTTGTGAGCGACATGGTAAAAGCCCTTCAGCTTGGAGCTATAAACGAGTTTAAAAAATTTTACAGAGGCCTAAATGCCTTGTTGATAGATGACATACAGTTTTTTGCGGGCAAAGAACAATCCCAAGACGAGCTCTTTCATACATTTAACAGCCTTATCGAAAGTGGAAATATTATGATATTTTCTTGTGACAGATATCCTAAAGAAATAGAGGGGCTTGAAGACAGGCTTAAATCAAGATTTGGTTGGGGCTTGTCTGTGGTAATTGATCCCCCAGCCCTTGAAACAAGAACAGCCATTCTTTTGAAAAAAGCAGAGGAAATGAGTTTAGAGCTTCCTGAAGAATGCGCTTTTTTTATTGCGCAACAAGTTAAGTCGAACGTAAGAGAGCTAGAGGGAGCTTTGAAAAGAGTTGCTGCAAATGCAAAATTCGCTAAATCAGAAATAAACATCGAACTAATCAAAGAGTCATTGAGAGATGTTTTGGCAATTCAGGCAAAAATGGTAACAATTAGCAACATCCAAAGAGTGGTAGCAGACTACTACAATATTAAAATGAGTGATTTGCTCTCAAAAAGACGAAACAGATCTATCGCAAGACCAAGACAGGTTGCAATGGCGCTTTCCAAAGAGCTTACCAATCACAGCCTACCTGAGATTGGGGAGGCCTTCGGGGGCAGGGACCACACAACAGTTATTCATGCTTGCGAAAAAACCAAAGAACTCAAGAAAGATAACCTTGAGATTGATGAAGATTATAAAAAGTTAAGAAGAAGTCTTTCAGCTTAATATGAAATTTAAAATAGACAAAGCAGAGATAATTAGTGAGTTTCAGTCTTTAGCCGCGGTTGCTGATAAAAAACAAACCCTACCCATTTTAAGCAACATACTTATAAGGTGTGAGGCAGATTCTATTAAACTTTTAAGCACAGATCTTGAGGTGGAGCTTGAAGTTTGTTTGAGTGGAGCAAACATAGAACAACCAGGCGAAACAACTATCCCTGCAAAAAAAGCAGCCGACATTATTAGAGAGCTTCCAGAGGGCCAGGTTTCGTTTGAGCTTAATGAAGAAAGCTCAAAACTAACTGTTAAGTCCTCTTCTGGAAAATATAACTTGTCGACAATTCCC
Organism: uncultured SAR86 cluster bacterium; assembly: GCA_902585315.1. Lineage (GTDB taxonomy): Bacteria > Pseudomonadota > Gammaproteobacteria > Magnimaribacterales > TMED112 > TMED112. The sequence continues at coordinate 154,275 of CACIDC010000001.1, read as the reverse complement.
GGATCAGATTTTCCCGACTTTGATGTTATAAAAAGTGATACAACCCACAAAATTACCCCAAACAAACTTTATGAGTTATTCCTGAAAACATCTTTTGCTATGGCAAACCAAGACTGGAGACACTACTTAAATGGGTGTTTGTTTGAAAAAACAGGAAGCTCAATAAATATGGTAGCCACAGACGCCCATAGGCTTGCAATTTACAAATCAAATCTCGAGGGCGAGGGAGATTTTACTGGTATTGTTCCAAGAAAAACTGTTATTGAGTTAATGAAGATTTTACCAAAACAGGAAGATGAGATTGAGTTTTATATTAACAACAACAATATTGTATTTATGTCTAAAAAATTTACATTTAAATCAAAACTAATAGATGGCAACTACCCAAATTACAATCAGGTTGTTCCACAAGGTGAAGGCTCAAAAATTACTTTCAACAGAAAAAATATGCTTGATTCTCTTTCAAGAGTGTCCGTTCTAACTAGTGAAAAGTTTAAGGGCGTAAAACTAAAAACAGAGTCAGGGGTCTTAGACATTTCTGCGCACAACCCAGACCAAGAGTCTGCTGAAGAGAAATTAGACGTTACATCCGCAGGCAATGAATTTGATATAGCATTTAACGTTAATTATCTCAAAGAGGTTTTGGGTACTATTGATGAAGAAGAAATTTCACTTATAAGCTTTGGAAGCGACAAGAGTGCGCTTGTTGAAAGTGGTGACTCAAACCAAGTTCTTGTATTAATGCCGCTGCTTTTATAATAGAAAGAGTGATAATTGAAGAAATAAAACTAGATTGTTTTAGAAGCTACGAATTCTCTGAAATACCTATAAATAAAGGGATAAACTTGTTTTATGGTGACAATGGATCTGGCAAAAGCTCAATAATTGAATCTATTTATTTTTCTCTTACCGGAAAATCTTTTAGAACCAATGACACCAACAACTTAATTCAGAAAAACAAGAATCAAACCCAAACCTTAATAGTTTTTGAGGAAGGAAACACCATCAAAATAACAAAAAAAATAAATAATAGATCACAAATTTCTCAAAATAGAGGTGAAAAAACAAGAAATTTTACTAAATTGGTTAAAAAACACCCTAATTGTTTAATCGAGAATAAAGAATTTTTCTTCACCACCTCTAATCCAGAGCAAAAAAGAAGTTTTCTTAACAAAACACTGTTCTACGTGGAACAAACTGAGGCAGCCTTGTTGAATGAGGTAAAAAAAATCACCTCACAAAGGGCTGGTTGTCTCAAAAACAAAGACTATAACCAGATAAAATATTGGGACGAAAGGCTTATTGAGATAGAGCCAAAAATTTATTCATTAAATATAAATCTTTGTGAAAAGATCAATAAATATTTAAAAACAAGTGAGTTAGTAAAGATTTTTGAAGAAAAAAACTCCTGGATTAAAGAACTAAACATCCAATACGATCGAGGTTATGTTGGCTTGTCTAGTTTTGCGGATATTTTGTCAAAAAACTTTGAAAAAGATTGTATTTTAAAAAGAACAACAGAGGGGCCACACAAAAGATCATTTAATATTCATCTCAATAACACAGATGCTTCAGAAACACTATCAAGAGGACAACAAAAAATTATCTCGATTATTTTTCACTTAATTCAACGAGAAATTATCATAGAACACACTAATTTAACCCCTATTTTATTAATGGATGATATTTCTTCAGAATTAGATAAAGAAAATGCCAATTTAATGTTAAAATATCTTATAAATAACAGTGTTCAGACAATCATGACATCTATCAATTTTGCTCACTTTGTAGACCTAAATGATATAGTTTTGTTCCACGTAGAACACAATGGAGGATACTCACATATCAAACGATTATGATTCAGATAGCATTAAGGTATTAAAAGGCCTTGAAGCTGTTAAGAAACGTCCAGGAATGTATATTGGTGATACAGATGATGGTACAGGTTTACATCATATGGTTTTTGAAGTGTTAGATAATTCCATAGATGAAGGCTTGGCTGGTTTTTGTAATCAAATCGACGTTGTTATTGGTAAGGATGGTTCTGTCTCAGTTGCTGATAATGGTAGAGGTATACCTGTAGACAAACACGAAGAGGGCGCCTCAGCAGCTGAAGTTATAATGACCGTACTACACGCAGGTGGAAAGTTTGACGAAAACAGCTATAAAGTGTCTGGGGGGCTTCATGGTGTCGGAGTATCAGTTGTAAATGCTTTGAGCAGCAAACTAGTATTGGAGATAGAAAGACAAGGGTCTAAATATAGACAAGAGTATGCGGATGGTTTTCCTCAAACAAAACTTGAGATAGTCGAAAAAAGCGATAAAACTGGCACAAAAGTCACATTTATACCGTCAAATAAGATTTTTTCTCATACAAAATTTGATGTAGATATTTTAATCAAAAGAATAAGGGAGCTCTCATTTTTAAACCAAGGCATAGGTATAAGTGTTTTGGATGAAAGAACTGGAAAATCTCATGATTTTAAATCGGACGGCGGTTTAAATGAGTTCGTCAAACACCTAACTGGTAAAAAAGAAACAGTTGGCACTCCGTTTTATGCTCAAGCTAATATGAAAGGTATAGGCGTAGAAGTAGCTGTACAATGGACAAACACTTATCGAGAAAATGTCCAGTGTTTTACAAATAATATCCCTCAAGCTGACGGTGGGACACACCTTGCTGGGTTCAGAGGAGGCCTTACAAGAGTTATAAAAAACTTTATAAAAAAAGAAGACTTAATGCGAAAAAAGGAGGTTGAAATTACTGGAGAAGACGTCAGAGAGGGCATGGTAGCTGTTATTTCTTTAAAAATGCCTGATCCAAAATTCTCTTCTCAAACCAAAGATAAGCTTGTTTCATCGGAAGCTAGGCCTGCTGTTGAGGGTTTGTTAAATGATTATTTTATGGACTTCTTGTTGGCAAACAAACCACAAGCGAAAGAAATCTTGGGCAAGGTTCTAGAAGCAGCATATGCCAGAGAAGCTGCAAGAAAAGCAAAAGAAATGACAAGAAGAAAAGGCCTTTTAGATATTGGTGGTCTTCCTGGAAAACTAGCTGATTGTCAAGAAAAGGACCCATCACTCTCTGAGTTATTTTTGGTTGAGGGTGATTCTGCTGGTGGTTCAGCAAAACAAGGCAGAGATAGAAGCTTTCAGGCAATTCTTCCACTTAAAGGAAAAATCATCAACGTTCAAAAAGCACGTTTAGACAAAGTTTTATCCTCAAATGAAATAGGAACACTCATTACAGCTCTAGGCACAGGGATTGGTGTTGATGAATTTGATGTAGAGAAACTGAGATACCATAGAGTAATAATTATGACTGACGCTGATGTAGACGGCTCTCACATAAGAACCCTTCTTTTAACTTTTTTTTACAACCAAATGTACGACCTTTTAGAAAAGGGACATATTTATCTCGCATTACCACCTCTTTTTAAAATCAAAAAGGGCAGTAAAACTCATTATGCAAAAGATGAAGAAGAGAAAGATGAGATTTTAAAAACTCTACGTGAAGAAAGTTCAGAGGGTGCTAGATCTCCGGAAATACAGAGATATAAAGGGTTAGGAGAGATGAACCCTGAACAACTATGGGAGACAACTTTTGACCCAACAAACAGAAGGCTTGTTCAAATCACATTAGATGATGCTAGAGAGATGGTTGACGATATTTTCGAGACCCTAATGGGTGATCAAGTGCAACCAAGAAGACAGTTTATTGATGAGAATGCATTAAGAGCAGAAAATGTTGATATTTAGAAAAGTTTTTTAAACTCTTCTTCAAGCCTTTTTTCAGATATTCTTTTCTGTTCCATCGTATCACGGTCTCTGACTGTAATAGTGTTTTCTTCAAGTGTTTCAAAATCTATTGTTATACAAACAGGGGTACCAACCTCATCATGTCTTCTATAATTTTTTCCAATATTGCCACTGTTCTCGAACAAAACCCTACCTAAACCTAACTTTTGGAGTTTATTTTTTATCTCTTTTGCTTTTGCAACGATTTTTTCATCATTCTTCTTTAATGGAATTACTGCTGCTTTTATTGGGGACAAGTGAGGTTTAAGTTTTAGAACAACCCTTTCTTTATCATCGACCTTTTCCACATTATACGCCTCATTCAGAATTGCTAAAACAGCTCTATCAACACCTGCTGAAGGCTCTATAACAAAAGGAACCATCCATTCATTCTTTTCATTTTTTAAAGCTAACTTTGCATTTGATTCATTATTCTCTATGACTTTTGATTTTAAATTTAACTCCTTTTGATCTTTAGAATGAGATCCCAAATCAAAATCAGTTCGATTTGCAATTCCTTCTAATTCTTCTACTCCGTGAGGAAATTTATACATTATGTCTACAGTTGCTTTTGAATAGTGTGCCAATTCATCTTTGGGGACATCATAAAGCTCTAAGTTTTTCTTTGAAACTCCTTGTTTTTCCCACCAATCCAATCTTAGATCAACCCATTTTTTATGCCATTCTTCGTCTGTACCAGGAATTACAAAAAATTCTAGTTCCATTTGTTCAAACTCTCTCACTCTAAAAATAAAACTCTTTAATGTAATTTCATTTCTAAAAGCTTTGCCTGTTTGAGCTATACCAAATGGTACATTCCTTGATGTTGAATCAACTACGTTTTTGAAATTGGTAAAAATCTGTTGTGCTGTTTCTGGCCTTAGGTAAGCAAAGGTTTTGCCATCATCAATCGGGCCAACATTGGTTTTAAACATTAAATTAAATTGACGTGGCTCGGTTAAATCCTCTTTTTTACAATAATCAGGCACTTGATCGGCTCTGAATCTTTCTCCGCAAGATTTACAATCAACCAGAGGGTCTGTAAATGTTTCTTCATGTCCAGAATATTTTAGAACCGCTTGTTTTGTTAGGATAGAAGCATCAAGACCTTCAACGTCATCACGCTCATATACCACTGATTTCCACCAAGAATTTTTTATATTATTTTTTAATTCAACACCTAGAGGCCCATAGTCGTATAAACCTTGTGTGCCGCCATAGACTTCACTGGATTGAAATATAAAACCCCTTCTTTTACAAAGAGCTATGAGTTCGTCAATATTTTTTGCAGGCAAAATTTTTCCTATATTATGCTAATTAGGCTATTTTATTATTTTATAGATGTTTAGCATACTCTTTGTTCTAATTTCGCGTACTCCGCTTTTCTTTCTAAAAGCTATATCCTTTTTTATTTATATATTTGCTAGAACATTAAAAGTTTCACATCTAAACATTACAAAAAAAAACATTGACCATTGTTTTGGAGACAACAAAGAGCTTGTAAATAAAAGTTTTAGAGAAACAATGGAGTTATCTTTAATTTTCCCTTTTATCTGGGGAAAAAAAGATAATTATAAAAAACTTATAGACCCTGACTATTTACAAAATAAGTCACTAGAAAACAACAGGCCAAAAATTTTCTTTACTCTACACATGGGGTGTGTCGATATCCTAATATTTGTCCTATCTGAGCTCTTGGCTAAAGTTAATTTTTTATATACGCCTGTAAAAAATAAAAAACTTGAACGAAAACTACTAGATATTCGACAAAGACAGGGAGGAAAGATGTTTCCTGCTACACCAAATGGCGTTAAAAATCTGTATAAAAGCTTTATTGATAAAGAGAATATTGTGATTGCCTCAGATCTTGTTCCTCACAAACAAGGTGTTTACGAAAAGTTTTTTAACAAAGAATGTTTTTGTATTGATCTTATTGAAAAACTATCTAACAAAGGAACGCATGATCTTAATTTTATTTATCTAACAAAAGGCAAAAAAAATAAATACAAACTAGTTTGTAAAAAAATAAAAAACAAAATAACAACATCAGAGATGAATGCGTTGTTTGAAGAAGCAATTTTAACTGCTCCAGAGCTGTATTCTTGGGAGTATAAGAAATTTAAAAAGCCACGAACTATCAGCGCAAATATCTATTAACTTCGCCAAAAAGATGGAACAAAAAGTATTAGAACACCAAAGAGTTCAAGCCTGCCAACAATCATAGCCATTGTTAATGTAAATTTTCCCACATCTGAAAGAGTAGAGTAGTTTTCAGAAAAACTACCCAAACCAGGACCAAGATTATTTATAGCCGCTGCTGTTCCCGAAAAAGCAGAATAAAAATCTACGTTTTGGAATATTAAAATAAACATAAACAACAAGAAAAAAGAAATATAAATTGCGATAAATGAAAATACAGCCTCAATTTGTGACGAAACTATTTTCTCCCCATTAAGTTTTACACTACTTATAGCACTAGGGTGTATGATTTTTATAATATTTGAAAAACCAACTTTTAGCATCAATAAAACACGCCATACTTTCATGCCGCCCCCAACTGAGCCTGAGCATGCACCTATAAAAGCAAGGATAAATATTAAAAACCCAATAGATCCTCCCAACCCCGAAAGAGGTTCAAGAGTATATCCAGTTGTTGTAACTATGGAGATTGACTGGAAGAAACCATACCTAATTGAATCGTTTACACTGAAACCTTCCTTCATATAAAGAGTAAGAGTTGAAACCAAAACAACGACAAATATTATGCTTAAAAAAAGCTTAAGCTCATCATTTGCTAAATAATATTTAAAACTTCTTTTCGAAAATGATAAAAAGTGTAATCCAAAGTTTGTAGCAGACATAAGCATAAAAAATACAGCTACAAACTCCGTTGCAGGGTCATTAAAGTAGCCAAAGTTTTCGTTATAAATTGAGAAACCTCCAATAGATACAGTGCTGAAAGAGTGAGAAAAGGCCTCAAACCATGTCATCCCAACCATCCAGTATGACAATACACACGCTAAAGTTATGAGAAAATAAAACTTCAACAAAGATCTTGCTGTTTCTCTTAATCTTGGAGAAAAGCTTTTGTCAGCAAAACCTGAGGTCTCTGCTTGTAAAACCTTCATACCACCAGATACTGCCGGAATTATGGCTAAAACAACTATGACTAGGCCTACACCACCAGCCCACTGTAATAACTGTCTATATAAAAGGACATGGTCTGAAAGTTGTGAAAGGTCCTTAATAACGGTTGAACCTGTAGTAGTTAATCCTGAAACTGCTTCAAACAAAGCATCAAAAAAAGCTATGTTGCTATTCATAAATGGCATTGAGGCTAAGAGTGAAATTAATACCCATGTTAAAAAAGTTATTACAAAACCATCTCTAGGACTGTAGGTGAACTTCCTTTGTCGCAGAGTAAAAAAGATAATCACAGAATATGATATACAGACCAAATAAATATTTAGCATTTGATTATCTAAAACATCATTGAAGTAACTTAGAACTAAAGGTGGCAACACAACAAATGTTCCAAAAAACAATAAAGTTGGACCAAGAAACCTAAGAAATTTGAGCAAACTAATCATCTAAAAGCATTATAAAAATTATCTATGACATCCTTATTTTTATAAAAAACAATTAAATGATCTTCGCCATATATTTCTGTATCGCCATGAGCCATAATTACATCTTCGCCACGTTTAAGTGCTGGAATGTTAATGTTTTCATCTAATCTTAAATCAGAAATACATTTCCCTTTAAGTTTTTCATAAGATGAATCAACGACTATTTCAATTGCTTCAGCCATACCTTTTTTTACTTTATGTACATTTGAAACTGACCCCTTTCTTATGTACTTAAGAACATGAGAAACAGTAATTTGTACCGGAGAAATGATTATATCTAGTTCGTTTTTACCGACTAAATCAAAATAAGCCTCCTTGTTAATTATTGTAATAGTCTTTTTTGAGCCAAGCTTCTTGGACATTAATGAACAAAGAACGTTTGACTCATCGTCTTGTGTGACAGCAACAAAAACATCACAATCTTCAATTCCTTCAGATGACAAAAATTCTTTATCTGCTGCATCTGCATTTAACACCAACACACCATCTAATTCTTCTGAAGCTTGCTCGCATTGCTCAATATTTTTTTCGATTAATTTGGTGTTGAACTCATTATTAATTTTTTTAGCAAGAGACTTCCCAATATTTCCAGCACCTGCTATGTACACGTTCTTATATTGGCTTTCAAGTTTTTGTAATTCTTTTGTCACGTCTTCTATATGTTTCTCATCAGCTATAAAAAAAACCTCATCTCCTTCATTTATTATTGTTTCTCCAGTTGGAATTAAAAGCTCTTCATTTCTGTATAATGCTGGAATTCTTGTTTCGTACTCAGGAAGGTCGTCTTTAAGTTCCTTTACTTGCCTACCAACCAAAACACCTGAAGACTTTGCATATACGCTTACTAATTTAATCTTACCCTCAGCAAAATCTAGAATTTCAAGTGCACCAGGATGATGTAATAGGCTTTTGATTTCTTCTGTTATCAGGTCTTCTGGATTAATAAAGAAATCAACAAAAGGAATTATTTCTTCAGCAATTTTTTTATACTCAGAGCCTTTGAGCCTGCAAACAACTCGTCCGGCATTAAATTTCTCTTTGCCAATTAAAGAGGCTAACAAATTTGTTTCTTCAGAATCTGTTAGGCATAACAATAAACTGTTTTCATCAAGGCCTGCTTTTTCAAGCATTTTTGGAGATGAGCCATTTCCATATATGGTTTGAATGCCTTCTACAGCTTTTATAGGCTCAAGATTTTCATCATTGTTATCAATTACAACAACATCGTTTTCCTCTGAAGAAAGCTCTTTAGCAACGCTGCCACCTATTGAGCCGCCCCCCAATATGATTATTTTCAAATCAATAAATCTCCTTGTGAAATTATATCTCTTTTTGAGTTAAAGAAATCTTTTGATCCAATAACTTTTTTGCCTGGAAATTTTACAGATGTTAATGCTACAACCCCATCCCCACAATAAATTTTTAAAGACTCTTCGTTGAATTCAGAAATTTCACCGGGCCTTCCGATATCATTTGAATGTATATGTAAATTGACAGCCTCTACATCCATCCCCCCAAACTTAAAAAATACTTTTGGCCATTTTTTAAAGGCCAAAAACTTATTCACTATTTCCCTTCCTCTATTAGTCCAATCAATTTGCCCTTCATTTTTGGTTATTTTGTTCGCTAAAGTTGCCAGTGAGTTGTCTTGCTCTTTGGGTTGTAAGTTTTCTGTCACAGCTTTAATAACATAGCAAACACTACTTAACGATTCTTCTAATAATAATGACTCAACCTCAAAATAATCTTTATTTTCTATGTTTATGACAAAATTCTTATAGATTGGGCCTTCATCAAGACCTTCAGTTAATTTCATAAAACTTATTCCTGTTTCTTTTTCGCCATTTTCTATTGCTCTTTGAATTGGTGCAGCACCTCTATATTTTGGAAGGTTGGAAAAATGGATGTTGAGACAACCAAATTTAGGTGTATTGATCAACCATGAGGGAAGTATTTTTCCGTAAGCAACAACAACCAATAAATCAATATTAAAAGCCTCTATCTTTTTTATTAACTCTCCTCCACTTAAGCTTTCTGGCTGCAACACCGGCACATTATCAATGTTTGCAAACAATGATTTTGATGTAACAAGGCCCCTACCTGACGATTTATCAGGCTGAGTAAGCACAAATTCCGTTGAAATATCTTTTGATGACAAAATTTCTGAAAATATATCGAAGGCAATCTTAGGTGTGCCAGCAAAACCAACTTTAATTTTTGTTTTTGCCATCCTTAGATTTCATTAGTTTTTCTTTTATACGACTTCTTTTTAATGATGACGCATAGTCTACTAATAGTTTTCCATTAAGGTGATCAATTTCATGTTGAATACAATACCCTAACAATCCATCAGCTATGAGTTTTTGCTTCTGGCCCTTCAAGTCTTGGTAAGTGAGTTCTATTTCTTTTGCCCGCGGAACTTCTTGTTGAAATGTCGGAATTGATAGGCAGCCTTCTTTAGATATTTCAAGGGTATCATCTAAAATCTCATAGCTCGGATTAACTATTACCAAAGGGTCTGATCTGTCTTCAGTTAAGTCCATAACTATCAAGCGCTTATGAATATTTACTTGAGTTGCAGCAAGACCAATACCTCTATCTTCATACATGGTAAAAAGCATATCATCCGCTTTTTTTTCAAGATCTTTATCAAAAGTAGTTATTGGAACTGCTTTTTTTCTTAATCTTGGGTCAGGAAATGTTAATATATTTAGCCTATTCATAAATTAATTATTATAGTTTTATATATATGGACAATATACAAGTTTCTGTAATTCTCGGCTCAGATTCAGATGTAGATCTGGGTAATGCCGCTATAAAGTCACTACGAGGTTTTGACATTAAGTGTGAACTTAAAGTTATTTCAGCACATAGATCACCTGACGTGCTGGTTGATTATTTGAAAAGCTCAAAAGAAAGAGGGTGTAAAGCCTATATAGCTATTGCAGGCATGGCTGCTCATCTTGCTGGCGCTGTTGCAGCACATTCATCAAGCCCAGTTTTAGGAGTCCCAACCGCACACAGTCTAAATGGGCTGGATGCAATTCTATCTACACTTCAAATGCCAGCTGGTGTGCCGGTAGCAACCTTTGCAGCTGGTGCAGCTGGAGCAACCAATGCTGGTATTTTTGCAGCACAAATGTTGGGTGTAAGTGATGCCTCAATGGCTGAAAAGATGGTTGAGTTTAAAAATGAACTAAGAGAAAAAACCATTCAGAAAGATAAAAATCTTGCTAGAGATTGAATATAACCAAAGAAGCTAATATAGCTGCCAAGTGGATTCTTGATAAAAAAGTTATAGCTTATCCCACAGAGGGTGTTTGGGGCATAGGGGGCCTTAATATACCTGAAATTATAAATGCTATAAGCTTGGCGAAAAATAGAGGTGAAGAAAAAAAATATATTCTTCTGTTTCATTCATTTCAACAATTAATTGACCAGTTTCAAATCGAAGAAATGTATCACCCATTAATTAAAAAGAATCAAAATACTTTTACAACAATGCTTATCCCATCGAAACAAAATAAAATAGCTGCAAGAATTCCTGGTGATAAAAATCTTTTACACTTCTTGAAACTTGTTAATAAACCGATATTATCTACTTCTGCAAACCTTTCTGGCGAAATTACGTGCAGAAATATACAGGAAATAAAAACCATTTTTGGTGGAAAAATCTTTGGTGCTTACGATGCGCCGTTAGGAGATGAAAAGAAACCATCTAGGATACTAGATTTAGTAAATAATGAATATATCAGATAGACAAAGTTATATTTCCAAAATCTTTAAAGATGTTCACAAAAATATTTTTGATCAAATAAAGGTGTTTGAAGATAAATCAAAGATACAGGATGATGTTTGGCATAAGAAAGAGCTTGGAAATGGCAATTCAGTCGTAATTGATGATGGAAATTTTTTCGATAAAGCTGGAATCAATTTTTCATCTATATCAGGAAAATCATTACCCGAGTCTTCGGTGGGAAATAAAAGCAAATCGATGGGACTGCCTTTTTTTGCAACTGGTGTATCGGTAGTTTTTCATCCAAAAAACCCCCATATCCCAACGGCACATTTAAATGTTAGATATTTTTGCACTCATAAAAAAAATCAGGTTTTTGAAGAGTGGTTTGGAGGAGGGTTTGATCTTACACCATATATTCTAGATAAAGAGGATTGTAAGCGATGGCACAAGGGAGCAAAGGATGTTTGTGGTTTGATTGATGATAATTTTTATAAAGTTTCTAAAAAAAATTGTGACGACTATTTTTATATACCGCATAGAAAAGAACATAGAGGTATTGGTGGAATCTTCTATGAAAAGAAAAAATTTAAACAAGTTGATCAGGGTTTAAGTTTTTCACAAAAGGTTGCTGAAAGTTTCATTGAAAACTATGTACAGATAGTAAATAAGCAAAAATTGAAAAAATATAACAAAGAAGAAAAAAAATTCCAGAGATTTAGAAGGGGCCGATATGTAGAGTTTAATCTTACATACGATAGAGGTACTCTTTTTGGGCTTCAATCTGGGGGTAGAATCGAGTCTATTTTAATGTCTTTGCCTAATGAGGTTGAGTGGCACTATAAATTTGATGAAAAACTTACAGATGAACAACAAAAGCTTTACGATGTTTTAAAAAAACCGAAAAATTGGACCGATGATGTTTAAGTTGGGTGTTTTGGGCAAAGATATTGGTTATTCTCTTTCACCAAAAATCCACTTAGCGTTTGCAAAGCAGTTAAATTATCCAATTGAATACTTAATTTATGATGTTGATAAAGACCCGATAAGTTTTATTAGTAATTTTTTCTCTGAAGGTGGCTTTGGACTAAATATAACAAAGCCATATAAAAATATAGTTGCTCATGAATTTAACTCTGATCTTGAGTCCGTGAACTGCATTTATGAAAAAGGCCTTAAAGCAAAATCAACAGATGGAATTGGCTTAGTTAATGACCTTAAATCCAGAAATATTGATTATAAAAACATGAATATTTTGGTTTATGGATTAGGAGGAGCAGCTAATTCGATATTGCGAACAATAAGCACATGCAAAAAAATATATATAACTAACAGAACACTAAATAAAATTACAAACATAACAAAGAAGAGAAATAACTTACTGCAATATAACGGGGAAGATGTAGATTTGATTATCAATTGTGCTTCTTCATTAGATTTGAACACCTTAAAAGATTTTGAACACTTTTCTCTAAAACAGGACGGGCATATTTACGATATAAACTATGCAAACACCACAAATTTAAATTTAAAAACACTTGCTGATTCAAAAAATGTTAACTTTCATAACGGCGCAGGCATGCTAGTAGAGCAGGCCGCTGAGTGTTTTCATCTTTGGTTTAATGAAAAACCAAATACAAATGAGGTTAAAACCCAATTAAATGAAGGGTTTTAAATTTATCGCAGGCGCCATCTGCCCGTCATGTGGTGATACTGATTCAATTGTTCTCAAAAACGATGATTCTGAGATTAAGTGCGTGTCTTGTAATTACCAAAAAATGAAAGACCAAGAATTTGATAAAAAAGACACTAACCTAGCAGAATCTATTAGAATTATAGACGACTAAAAAACCATACATTAGTGTGGTTTATTACTCGACATTAACAGTATTTATAGTAGTATATTGCGTACATGAAGAACAAGCTCTGGGCACTTATTCTCTACCCTGTATCATTTTTTATGTCTGCCGATTGGTTGGACATAAATATGCCTGTTGGTGTAACTGATATTAGTAAGGAAGTTTTTGGATTACATATGGCAATATTTTTTGTCGTAGTCGCTATCGGTGTTGTTGTTTTTGGTGTTCTGTTTTGGTCTATGTGGAAATACAGAAGATCAAATAACAAAAAACCCGCTACCTTTACAGAAAACCATACTGTAGAAATGCTTTGGACAATTATTCCAACGCTTATTTTGATTGCTATGGCTGTACCCGCATCAATTACTTTAAAAAAAATATACGATCATGAGGCTGAGGAAGGCGGCATTGATATACAAGTAGTAGGGTGGCAATGGAAATGGCAATATAAATATCTTGATGAACAAGTTGGGAACAAGCCATTAAGTTTTTTTTCCAACTTAACAACTCCTCCGGATCAGTACGAATTTAACAGAGTTGAAAAAACAGAGAACTACCTTTTAGAGGTTGATGAGCCGGTGGTAATACCAGTGGACACACCTGTAAGATTCTTGATAACAAGTAATGATGTAATACATTCTTGGTATATGAGCGATTTCGCTGTCAAACAAGATGCAATACCAGGTTTCATAAATGTCGCTAAAACAAAGGTGAATGTTCCAGGTATATATAGAGGCAACTGCACTGAGCTATGTGGGGAAAGACACGCATATATGCCAATAGTGGTTAAGGCAGTTACACAAGAAGAGTATGAAGAGTGGTTACAAACAAAAAGAGACTTAGCAGAACAAATAGCATATTTAACAGAAAAAGAATGGACACCAAATGAGTTGCTTGCAACAGGTGAAGAAATATATGAGACCAGATGTGCCGCATGTCATCAAACAAATGGAGCTGGCATTGCTGGCTTTTATCCTGCACTAGCTGGAAGTGATGTGGTTATGAATGATAAAGCTAAACAAATCGAAATTTTAATGGAAGGTATTAGGGGAAGCCAAATGCAATCATTTGCTGAGCAACTAAATGAAGTTGAGATGGCTTCAGTAATTACTTTTACGAGACTAGCTTGGGGTAATGAGAGATCAGGAGACGGAGAGATTGTTATACCAAAAGATATTGTTGAATATAAGGAAACAAATTTATAGGAGAAGTATATGAGTGCAGTAGTTGAAAATCACAATCATCATGATGACCATCATCATGGACCAAAAAAAGGCATCATGAGGTGGCTTACAACAACAAATCATAAAGATATTGGTACTTTGTATCTCTGGTTTAGTTTTGCAGCTTTTCTCTTGGGAGGTGCTTTTGCTATGGGTATAAGGGCAGAGTTATTTGAACCAGGTCTTCAGCTCATGGATCCAATAAGGTATAACCAGCTTGTAACAATGCATGGTTTAATTATGATTTTCGGGGGCGTTATGCCTGCTTTTGTAGGTCTCGCTAATTGGCTTATACCATTACAGATTGGCGCACCAGATATGGCTATGCCTAGAATGAATAACCTCAGTTTTTGGTTACTACCGACTGCTTTTGCTATCCTCCTTTCGACGGCTTTTATGGAAGGTGGAATGCCAGGTTTTGGGTGGACATTCTATGCTCCTTTATCAACCAATTATCCAAATGTAGCTTATTTTGTTTTTGCTATCCATATTATGGGGGCTTCATCAATAATGGGCTCAATTAATGTAATTGTAACTATCATGAATATGAGAGCACCTGGAATGACTCTGATGAAGATGCCTCTTTTTGTCTGGTCTTGGCTAATTACTGCTTATCTTTTAATAGCTGTTATGCCTGTCTTAGCAGGCGCAGTAACAATGTTACTAATGGATGCATATTTCGGAACATCTTTTTTTGATGCTGCAGGTGGTGGTGACCCAGTTCTCTTTCAACATGTCTTCTGGTTTTTTGGTCATCCTGAGGTTTACATAATGATTTTGCCTGCATTTGGCATTACCTCACACATAATTTCTACATTCTCAAGAAAGCCTCTATTTGGACACTCTTCAATGGTCTATGCAATGGTATCTATCGCAGTTTTATCATTTGTTGTCTGGGCGCATCATATGTTTACAGTAGGAATGCCGCTTGTCGCAGAATTATTTTTCATGTGGGCAACAATGCTTATAGCAATACCAACTGGTGTTAAAGTTTTCAATTGGTGCGCGACAATATTTAAAGGTTCAATTACATATGAGACACCAATGCTATTTTCAATTGCTTTTGTTGTTTTGTTTACAATTGGAGGTTTCTCAGGCCTCATGCTCGCAATTACACCAGCAGACTTTCAGTATCATGATACTTATTTCGTAGTTGCGCACTTCCACTATGTGCTTGTGCCGGGTGCAGTGTTTTCAATAATGGCAGCGGTTTATTATTGGTTGCCAAAATGGACGGGAAATATGTATGACGAAAAAATGGGTAGACTTCATTTCTGGCTTTCATTTGCAGGTGTGAATATTACGTTTTTCCCACAACACTTTGTTGGTCTAGCAGGAATGCCAAGAAGATATGCAGATTACGCATTGCAATTTGCTGAATGGAATGCAGTATCTTCAGTAGGGGCATTCTTATTTGGCTTATCACAACTTTTATTTTTATATATAGTTGTGAAAACAGTATTTGCTGGTAAAAAAGCTACTCCACAGGTTTGGGATGGTGCAGATGGTCTTGAATGGACAGTTGATTCACCAGCTCCTTACCATACATTTGACGTACCACCTAAAGTTAAATGAGTGGCGGTCCTTTAAAGAATAAAGTTTTCGTATCCTTGCTAGGTGCAGTAATATTTATGTTCTTTTTTTCTTTTATGTTGGTCCCACTTTATAACGTATTTTGTGAAGTAACTGGTTTGAATGGAAAAATTTATGGACCATCAGACTTTTTTAAAAAAAATAATGAAACATATGAAAGACAGGTGAATATAAGGTTTTTAAGCACTGTTAATGGTTCGGCGCCTGTTACTTTTTACCCTTCTGAAACAAACTTAGAAGTAATGACAGACAAAGTAAGCAGAACTTCATACATTGCAACTAATAACACTAATAAGAAACTCACACTTTCGATTGTTCCTTCAGTATCACCAGGCCTCGCTGCTGAAAATGTAAAAAAAATTCAATGTTTTTGCTTTAGTGAGCAAACTCTTGAGCCCTACGAGACACAAGAGTGGCCTGTAAGATTTTATGTAGACTCAGAACTTAGTCAGAATGTAAATAATGTTTATTTATCATATACTTTGTTTGAAAAAGAAAGAGAGGAAATGTTAGCAGCAAACCATGAGCACTGATACAACAAGTCATCAAAAATACTACGTACCAGAGAGCAGTTCTATTCCAATAGTTTTTGCAATAGCTATGCTCTTTTTTGGTGTTGGTGCCGCAGACGCGGTGATGGGCAAAGGCACAACTTTACTATTTATTGGTGTTGCCACAGTAATTGGAACACTTGCATATTGGTGGTCAGTGGTAATAAGAGAATCACATGCTGGCCTTGATACTCCACAATTAAATACATCTTATGTTTATGGCATGGCATGGTTTATTTTTTCAGAAGTAATGTTTTTTGCTGCATTTTTTGGAGCACTCTTTTATATAAGAACCTTTTCAATTTCTTGGTTGGGTGGAGAGGGCGATAAAGGTCTTGCTGGAGAATTACTTTGGCCAGAATTTGAAGCAACATGGCCCCCAATGATTACACCCGAAGAAAGTCTTATGGGAGATCAGGCTGTTACTAAAGGTCCGGACGAAAGTATGTACTTACACAGCATAGGAAATCTTGGAACGTGGCTACCATTATATAATACGATAGTTTTGCTTACCTCAAGTGGAACGGTCCATTTTGCTCACATGGCACTCAAAGAAAACAATAGAAAAAGATTTAATTTCTGGCTGGGTATTACAGTTTTACTAGCATTTATATTTGTTATTCTTCAAGCTTTAGAATACTACGAAGCATATGCTCATCTAGGCCTTACATTAAACACAGGAGTATATGGCACAACATTCTTTATGTTAACTGGATTTCATGGCATGCATGTTTTAATTGGTGGAATATTCCTGGCAACTCAATTAACAAGATCTGCTGGATACAACCACTTTACAGATAAAGAGCATTTTGGTTTTGAAGCTGCATCATGGTATTGGCACTTTGTAGATGTTGTTTGGGTTTGTCTGTTCTTATTTGTTTATATTCTTTAACCCCAAGGGGCTTCATTGCCTAACTGGTCGGTTGAAATACCATATACTATGAGAACCAACAATATTGCACCAAGCGTAACTCTAAAACCAAGACCATACAGTATTCTTTTTTTACCGGGCTTCCCCCTATCTATAAAAAGAAACACTAAGCTTGAGGCCAAGCTTACTAAAACTAAGATAAGTAAAATAACAATGATAGTTTTTAACACTGGGATATTAAAACATTGAATAACTTTAAATCAAAGATATTAATTTTCGCAATTATATTTGTTCCGATCACAATAAGCCTGGGTATGTGGCAGATTGAAAGAGCAAATGAAAAAAAACTCATCATTGCTAATTACGATAAATTATTGGTATCTGCTCCAATTGCGCTACAAAAAAACCAAATGTTAAATAATTGGCAACCAATAGAAACTACAGGCACATATGAAGATACTATCGTTTATGAAGACAATGCAATAAATAATGGTAAAGCTGGATTTAAGGTATACCATCTATTTAGAAATGATGACGGCACTTTTATATTTATTCACAGAGGTTTTATAGAACGAAATCTCATTAAAAATAATTTGCCAGAAGTTGAGATACCAACTGAGAAAAAATTAATATATGGAACCACTCTTTTCAAACAAAATAATACTTTTGTGAAAAACATAGAGGAATCAGACAGCCGCATAATTCAAGAATTTAACGCATCGTTATTGATAGATAAATATCCAATGTTGAAAGATAAATATTTGCACCCATTTCTATTTAACTTAGATATAAGAGATGTAAATAAATATCAACCTATAGAGAAACCTGTGAATATGACAGCAAGCAAACATATAGGTTATGCCATTCAATGGTTTGGTTTGTGTGCAGCTTTAATAATTTTGACGATATACGCATATAGGAGAAAAGGTGAATAATCAGAAGTATCTTGCATTAATAATACTATTAACACCTCTATTGGTAATAAGTTTGTCCACATTAACTTTTTATCTTGGTTATAAGCCTTCTAGTTCTAACAATAATGGTGAGCTAATTATTCCTCAAATTGAAACACAAAATTTGAACTTATTAGATGTTGAAGGCAATTCTTTTTCTTTTTCATCAGGCAAATGGTATCTGGTATATTTTGATGATTTTGAAAATAAAACATTTAGTTTGGATAGATATAAACTTGCCACAAGTTTAAAACTCACTCTTCCGAGAGAAAGTCATAGGCTAAGAAGGGTTGTCGTCTACAAGGATAAAACGCAATTTGAGAAAGCAATTGAGCTTAAAGAACAATTCCCACAAGTGATTTTTTTGTATGACAAAAACAATCTTTTTGAACAAAGAATTACATCTCAGCTGAATAATCCATATTTTTCAAAATCTATGTTTTTAATAGACTCTTTTTCCAACCTGATGGAAGAATTCAACGTCAATTTATCTTTTAGTGAAATTTTTGAGGATCTCAAGGTGTTGTTATGAAGGTTTTTAATACTAAAACATTTTCAGCTATTGGTGTGGCATTCTGCTTTATAGTTATTGGGCTTGGCGCTTGGACAAGGCTTGCAGATGCAGGGCTGGGTTGTCCAGATTGGCCTGGTTGTTATGGATTTGTTACTTTTCCAACCACACCTGATGAGATAGCTATCGCCGAGACACTTTATCCTGACTCGCCCGTTGAGATTGATAAAATTATTCCAGAAGTAGTCCATAGATATTTTGCAGCAGCATTAGGTCTCTTAGCTATTGTGCTTGTTTCCATTGCATTTAAAGAACAAAAAATGAAAACAGAGTCTCTTGCATTGCTTTTGATAATTATTGGACAAGGTATTTTTGGATATTTAACAGTAAGCTTAAAGCTACATCCATTAATTGTTACTTCTCATCTTTTTGGGGCAATGATTGTTACTTCGTTATTTTTAATAATTTTTATGAAATCCTTAAAGATAAAAAATTCATATTTATTGTTGGTACAAAACAAACCAATTATTTTGGTTGGGTTCATTCTAATTATCTTTCAAATTTTCCTGGGGGCGTGGACATCAACTAATTATGCTGCTAGAGCTTGTTTAGATTTACCATATTGCCAGGGGGAATTGATACCGAATACTAACTTTAAAGAGGGTTTCAATTTATTTCAGTCTGTTGGGCCAAACTATTTGTATGGCCAAATGAGCAATGAAGCTCGAGTAGCTATTCACTTAACACACAGAATTGGAGCTATCATTGTATTTTTCTATTCAATCTTTCTGGTATTCAAACTTTGGTCAAAAGAAACAAAACCGATTGTTATTGGTTTTTTATCTATATTGGCCATTCAAATCTTTTTAGGCGTAAATAACATTTTAAGCTCTCTTCCATTATGGAATGCAGTTGCTCACAATATAGTAGGTGTTATGTTGTTTTTATCTTTTGTGGTTATGATCTTTTTAAGCTTTAGGAGAACTTAGCCAAATGTTAAGTTTCCTAGATCTGTGTAAACCAAAAATTGTTTTACTTTTAACGCTTACAGCTCTTGTAGGCATGCTTTTAACAATTGAGTTCTACTCAAATATTTTTTCGGGGCTTGGCAGCTTGCTTGGGTTTGCTTTTTTAGCTGCATCATCTGCCGCATTAAATCAGATATTTGATCGAGAGACGGACAAAAACATGGAAAGAACAAAAAAAAGACCCCTAGCTAAAGGCGACATTACGTTATCCCAAGCCTTAACTTTTACAGCCGTTTTATTATTTGTTGGTTCAAGCATGCTGCTGTATTTTTCTAATCTCTTGACCTTGTTAATAACTACATTTGGATTCATTTTTTATAGCTTGGTCTACACTATCTATCTAAAGTGGACCACACCACAAAATATCGTCATTGGTGGACTGTCTGGAGCACTTCCTCCGCTAATTGGGTGGACAGCGGTTACAAATGAAATATCGCTGTTACCACTTATTTTGGTATTAATTATTTTTCTTTGGACCCCCCCACATTTTTGGCCTCTAGCAATTGATAGAATGGAAGAATACAAAAAAGAAGGAGTACCGATGATGCCTATTGCAAAAGGAGTTTCACGAACAAAAAAAGAAATGGTTATTTATGCTGTACTGCTGTTGGGAGCTTCTTTGTCTCCATTTTTTTATGGCCTAACAGGATATTTTTACCTAATTTCTACTACAGCATTAAATTTTTATTTTATATACCTATGTATTTCATATTTGAATGATGAAAACAACCAACTTTCAATGAAGATTTTTAATTTCTCTGTCAGATATATGCTGCTTTTCTTCTTGGCAACTTATATAGATTTCATAATAATGCTTTATGTCTAAAAATTTACTCACATTTGTACTGTTTTCAGTTGTCTTATTTCTTTCGGTTTATTCTGTTTGGAGAATAAGTCAGCCAAGAATTCTTTCTCCTGAAGAAATGAAAGTAAATGGTTATTACGGTTATGGAAGTTTCCAAGAGCTTAGAGACTTTAATCTTATTGATCATAATGGAAATATTTTCACAAAGAAAAACCTTAAAGAACAAAATCTAAATTTTCTATATTTTGGTTACTCAAGTTGTCCTACAGAGTGTCCGGTAATGATGTCTGTGATGAGGCAAATCTTTGATAAAGTTGAGAGCGATGACATTGCATATTATTTAATAAGCTTCGATCCTGGAATTGACACACTAGAAAGATTAAAAAGTTATGTAACAGCATTTAATTCTGACTTCATTGGCGTGTCTGGTGAAATGCCTGAAGTGGTAAAATTAGGATATCAGCTTGGCGTTGAAAAATTAGCACCTGCAGAAAATCATATGAATCAAAGAATAATATCTCACACCAATCATTTGATAGTTGTAAACTCTAACGCTGAAGTTATTGGAATATTTAAAGCCCCATTTGAAAGCTCTTCAATGTCTTTAGTAATAAAATCTTTGCTTGCTTCTCAATAATTTAATTTACCAGTACCACCTTCCCAACAACACCCCTGCTGCCAATCAGCTTAATAGCTTCTACTGCATTCTCCATTGGAATTTCTTTAGAAATTAAGGGCTTAATTTGTCCTTTGCCCAACATCTCATTAATATCAGATATGTTTTTTTGATTTTCTTCAAACTCTCTTCCTGTAAAAGCTCCCCAGAAGACACCCACAACAGAAGCACCTTTTAATAAAGTTAGGTTAATTGGGAGTTTTGGAATTTGCCCAGCAGCAAAACCAACAACTAAATATTTACCTTTCCAACCTATAGCTCTAAATGCTGGTTCAGCATAACAGTCACCTATTGGATCATAAATAATGTCGTAACCACCTTTAGCGCTTTTAGCTTTAAGTTCAGCCGAAAATGCTTTTGCCTCTTCTTTGTCTTTTGGTCCTGAACCATAAATAACAACATCGTCAGCACCATAGTTTTGACATATTTGCGCTTTTTCTTCAGTTGAGACCCCAACAACAACTCTAGCCCCCTTTGCTTTAGCTATATCGAGAGCAGCAAGACCTACACCGCCTGAGGCCCCTAATATTAAAACTTCGTCATCGCCGGATAGAGCACCTCTTTGTACAAGTGCATGATAGCTTGTGCCATAAGCCATCTGATATGAAGCAGCTAGTTGAAAAGTGATGTCTTCAGGGATGGGAAAAACACTAAACTCACTTATATTAATTTTTTCTGCGAAGGCACCATAAGGTGCCATAAAATATACCCTGTCTCCTTCTTTAAATTTAGTTACATTTTTACCAATTTTTGTGACAGTTCCTGCTCCTTCATTGCCTGGAGCAAATGGCAGTTCAGGTTTAAACTGATAGAGACCCTGCACTATTAGAAAATCTGGGAAATTTAAAGCGGCTGCCTTTATTTCAATTTGCACTTCATTATCTTGCGGTTCCTGAATATCAATTTCTTCCCAAACCAAATTATCTACAGGCCCATATTCTTTACAATGCAAAATTTTCATTCTATTTCTCCCCTGAAATGTTTTAAATAATCTTCAAACAACATATTATCCTCTTTCTCATCACGGATATATTGCTTCTCTGAGAAATTACATTCTTTTTTGAAAAGCAAAAGATTTTCTTTTTTTATTTTGTGTCTAAGGGGAGTTGATTTATTAACAACAAAAGATATTAGGTCTTTTGATTTATCTAAATCATTTATAAGTTTTTCAGATAATGGCAAATTATTTCTCTGAAAATATTCACTGAATAGGCCTTCACTTTTTTTGCTAAACCCAATATCTTTTGCGAAATCTTGTAGGTTTATAAGAAATTTTTCAGTTAATATCTTTGCTGATTCTTCCGCATTTTTATTTTCGAGATCTTTTATAAAATTACAATTTTGCCCTGCCTCAGACGATCTTTTAATATTTTCTTTTATACACTCACTCTCTACTTCATCTATTGGTGGAGAATCTGCTAGTGCACAATAAATTAAAACAAGCTCTAGGAATTCAATGTCTTCAATTGAAATTCCAATACTTGTGTAGGGATTTAAATCAATAGATCTAATCTCTAAATATTCTACTCCATGGTTTTTTAGTTGATTATAGGGCCTGATTTTCTTAGATATTATCCCTTTTGGTCGTACATGATTATAAAGCTCACTTTCCATTTGAATTGTTCCGTTGTTGACTTGTTGTTTCAAATCAAGCGATATGTTTTTAAATTTCTCATTTGGTATATTTATGTAGTCTTTTATTGTCCCTAAGTATCCTTCTAATGAGTTGAAAGTTATAAAATTCTCATCTTGTTCTTCTGAATAATAGCCAAGCCTGCTAACACGCAACGAAGTTGATTTTGGCAAGTAACAGTCTTCACTATTTAGATTTTCAATGTTTATATTTCTCCCTTTTAAAAATGATTTATGAGTTACGGGAGAGCAGCCCATCAGTCTCAGTATTAATGGAAACACTCTCAAGAAGTTTCTTGATATACCAAGGTAAATTTCAGTTTTATTGTTTCCAAGAGCTTCTATTACAGAATCAGAAAATGAAAAGTTATAATGTATGCCTGCTGTGCTTTGCATTTTATCGCCATATCTGTTTCTCAAACCAAGCCTATATAGATGAGCAAGCTTTGTTGCATTTGATTCTCTGTGCGGAGGCAGCTTTATGTATTTTCTCTTAAACTTTGGTGGCATTGAGTAGTTCCAAAGAAGATCACCATCAAGACTCTCCTCAACATATTTATGTAAGTCACATAAAAAATTGTAAGCATCAATATTTTGCTCAAACGGTGGTGTAACAATCTCGAGATGTGGCTCTGAATAATCAAGAGTGATATATCTGTTAAAATTATGAACGCCAAAATTTGACGGAAAGCTTTTGTTTGAAATCTTTCCCTCTAAATCAGATCTCAAGTTTTCTTTTTCTAGACCTTTGTAGGTTACCTGGTCTGATTTTAAAAATTTGGAAATTTTTTGTTGGTTGCTTTCAACCATATTTACTTTTTTGGACCTGCATCTATTATTTCTTGAGATACACTAAATTTTTGGAAGTTTTGATTGAATCTTTCACATAACTTATCGCACTCTAGATCATAGCTATCAGCAGAAGCCCATGAGGTTTTTGGATTTAAAAAACTTGAATCTACACCTTCAATCTCATTGGGTATGTGAAGATTCAGCTTGTCTAAATAAGTTAGATTATCAAAGTCAATTTTATTATCTTGAATACCATTAATTATTGCTCTAGTTACTGGTATGGGAAATCTTTTCCCTACTCCATAACCACCACCTGTCCAGCCCGTATTTACTAAAAAGACCTTTGTATTATTTCTTTTTACTCTTTTTATCAATAGATCAGCGTATACTCCTGCAGGTCGAGGAAAAAATGGTGCGCCGAAGCAAGTTGAAAAAGTGAAATCCATGGATTTTGATGCACCTATCTCTGTTGAGCCTACTTTTGCTGTATAACCACTTAAAAAATGATACGCTGCAGCTTCCTCACTTAAGACACTCACTGGAGGCAAAACCCCAGAAAGATCACATGTTAAAAAAATTATATTATCAGGCTCATCACCTTCATTGCTAGGCACTGCCCCATCTATAAAACTTCTTGGATAGCAAACTCTAGTATTTTCTGTGTAAGAACTATCACTATAATCAGGAACACCTTGATCATTTATCACCACATTTTCTAAAATGCTTCCAAACTTTATTGCGTCCCATATTAAAGGCTCATTTTCTTTTGAAAGGTTTATGCATTTTGCGTAACAACCTCCCTCAAAATTAAACACTGTTCCATCACCCCAACCATGCTCATCATCACCTATAAGTGAACAATTTGGGTCAGCAGACAAAGTTGTCTTTCCTGTTCCTGATAAACCGAAAAATAATGTTGTTCTTTTATCTGATGTTTGATTTGCAGAACAGTGCATTGGCAGCACACCTTTTTCGGGTAAAAGAAAATTTTGAACAGCAAACATAGATTTCTTCATTTCCCCTGCGTACTTCATTCCTGCTATTAAAACCTTTCTGCGTAAAAAATTTATGATTACACATGATTCTGAATTTGTATGATCTTCTTCAGGGTCACAAACATAATTTGCAGCCGTAACGATTTTCCATACTTCTTTATTTTCTTCATTAAAAATTTCTGGTGATATAAAAATTAATTTGGAAAATAAAGAGTGCCATGCAAGCTCAGATTTTACTTCAACTGGTACATAGTGATCTTTATTAGATCCTACATGTACATTTGAAACATAGTGTTCTTTATCATCCAAGTACGCTGAAACTTTTTCCCATAGTTTGTCAAAATGATTAGAGTCAAAAGGCTTGTTGATATCACCCCAATCAATCTTATCATTAGTGCTGCTCTCTTGTACTATAAATCGATCTTTAGGGCTGCGGCCTGTTCTATTACCTGTAAGCGATAACAATGCTCCTGTATGAGTCAACTCGCTTTCATTATTTGCAACTGACTTTTCTATTAACTCTGAATTAGACAGATTGAGAGATCTAGACATTTATTATTTTTGGCCCTTAAAATTTATTAGAAAGTATCTTATCAATAATAGTATTATCATTGAAGCAAAAAATAAAAGTGCCCATTCAGGGATATTTAGATATAAGAAAACCCAAGACTCTTCTGCACATTTGCTGCTGCCCTGAAAAACTTTTCCAAGTGCATCAAAAAAAGGATACATGTTAAATAAAAATTCAAACGGTATATCACAATACCCACCAGCAAGCTGATCAGAGGGCATATTTTGAAGATAAATTTGCCTTCCACTAGCTGAAACTCCAAACATTAAGACAGCAATACCAAGAACATCAAATATATATTTAAATTTAGGCACAATCATTTTAATGAAAAATATTAAAAAAACTGCCTGTGCTGCAAGTTTTTGCAAAATGCACAAATTACATGGTTCAAGACCAACTATATTTTCAAGATAATATTGACCACATACGACAATAGCAGCACTCGAAGTAATGAAGATATCACTGTAATTTTTAATTATTTCTTTCACTATTAAGTATTATATATATAGTCCAATGATATTTAGACCAGACTTAATTTTAATTGATGGAACTTCCTATATTTATAGAGCATTCCATGCTTTGCCACCATTAACCACATCATCTGGCAAACCAACAGGCGCAACAAGAGGTTTTGCATCAATGCTTAGAAAGCTTATTGAAAAATATCCAAGCATACCGATGGTAATGGTCTTTGATGCTAAAGGCCCTAATTTTAGAAATGATTATTATCAGGCTTACAAAGCCAACAGGCCCCCAATGCCAAATGAATTAAGGGTTCAAATTGAAGATATAAAAAAATTATCGAAGTTATTCAATTTCACAGTAAAAGAAGAAAGCGGTGTTGAAGCAGATGATGTAATAGCAACTCTGACAAAACAATTTAAAGAGAATAAAAAGATTTTAATTTCCTCACCAGATAAAGATCTAACACAATTAGTGGAACATAATGTTATTCAACACAATTCTATGTCCAATGAATTCTTTAATAACTCATATGTTAAAGAGAAATTTGGTGTAGAACCTAGTTTAGTTGTTGAGCTTTTGGCATTAGTTGGCGATAAAGCTGACAACATACCAGGTATTACAAAGGTGGGAAATAAAACTGCTTCCAAATGGTTGAATGCTTACGGAAACTTAGAAAATGTTCTTAAGAATTCTGATGAAATAACAGGGGTCGTAGGAGAAAATTTAAGAAAAGAAAAAGAAGTGTTACAAAGAAATCTTTTTCTTGTCTCCCTCAAACAGGACATAAAACTAGACCTAATGTTTGATGATATAAACATCCCAACCTCAAGCAATAATGAACTCAAAAATTTTTATAAAGAACTTGAATTTAACTCTTTTATTGGTGATACAAACGAAAAAAGAAAATCAGAATACAAAGCTGTCAGAAATAGAAATGAGCTTGATACACTTCAATCAAAAATAAATGATGCTGATTATTTCGCGTTCGATACTGAAACCACTTCACTGAATTCACTAGATGCAGAAATAGTTGGCGCTTCATTTTCGTTTAAAAAAGATGAAGGTTTTTATCTGCCCATTAACCATGTGGAGCAAACGGAATTAAATGCATCTGAACTTATTGGATGGTTAAAGAAAATCCTTGAAGGAAATCAAAATAAAATTATTGGTCAGAACTTAAAATATGATATTGCCGTACTTAAGAATCATAATATTAATATTAAAGCTTTTTTTGCAGACACAATGCTTATGTCTTATGCAACGAACAGCACATCATCAAGACATAACTTAGATGCATTGGCTGAGTATTATTTAAATACCACAACTATCAAATATGAAGATGTTATTGGCAAAGGGGCAAAGAAATATAAGAACTTTAGTGAAGTTCCCATTAAAGAGGCCACCAATTATGCTGCTGAGGATGCTGATATAACACTACAACTGTACGAAAAGTTGGTTCAGATAATTGATAAAAGTTCAATCAAACTTTTGGAGACTATTGATTATCCTCTTTTATTTGTGCTTTTAGAGATGGAGCGAAAGGGCGCACTAATAGACACCAATCATCTAAATAAATTATCAAAAGAATTTGGAGCTAAACTTTTAAATTTAGTTCAAAAGATTCATGGAGCCTCAGGAAGTGTATTTAATATTGATTCTCCAAAACAACTTAGTGAAATTCTTTTTGAAAAATTAGAAATAGATACCAAAGGATTGAAGAAGACTTCTACGGGTTATTTTTCAACTTCAGAATCTGTCTTACAGAAATTATCAGATGAAAATGAAATAGTAAAAGACATTTTAGAGTATCGATCTTTGGCAAAGCTAAAAAGCACATATACAGACAAAATTTCTGAAATTTGTGATCAAAATTCAAGAGTCCACACATCATATCATCAAGCTGTTACCTCTACTGGCAGATTATCTTCTTCTGATCCAAATTTACAAAATATTCCCATAAGAACAAAAGAGGGCATAACCATTAGAGAAGCTTTTATTGCTCCCAAAAATAAAAAAATTCTTGCTATGGATTATTCTCAGATAGAACTAAGGCTTATGGCTCACTACTCTCAAGACCCAATTATGCTCAATTCTTTTAAAAATGATGAGGATATTCACAAGCGTACAGCCTCTGAAATATTTGGAACTGAGATAGATGAGGTTGACGCTGAGATGCGAAGAAGAGCAAAAACCATTAACTTCGGTTTGCTGTATGGCATGAGTGCTTTTGGTCTATCCAACCAGCTTGGAGTATCGCGTGCTGAAGCAGATATATTTTTAAACAACTATTTCGATAGATATAGCGCAGTTAAAAAATTTATGAGTGACATTGTAGAGAGCTCAAAAGATATTAAATATGTTGAAACGCTT
This sequence comes from uncultured SAR86 cluster bacterium, assembly GCA_902585315.1. Classification (GTDB taxonomy): domain Bacteria; phylum Pseudomonadota; class Gammaproteobacteria; order Magnimaribacterales; family TMED112; genus TMED112. The sequence continues at coordinate 126,217 of CACIDC010000001.1, read as the reverse complement.
TATGGAAGAAAGATACATGTTCCCAATATCACTGCTAGCAATTATATGGTGAGACAAGCAGCTGAGAGAGCAGCAATTAATGGTCCACTGCAAGGAAGTGCAGCAGATATTATTAAAATTGCGATGATAAAAATTGATGATTGGATTAATTTAAATGCTCCGGAGATAAAAATGATTTTGCAAGTGCATGACGAACTTATCTATGAGGTGCCCGAAACGTTTTCAGAGAGTGATTTATCTCCTATTTTAGATTTAATGGAAAATACTACTGAAATAGATGTGCCTCTAAAAGTAGAATATGGATTCGGAGTTAACTGGAGAGAAGCCCACTAATCTTTTTTACAAGTCTTTCGATTGAAGTATTGTCTTTTATCGAAAAGTTCAAAGAATTACCAAAGCTATTATTAATTTTTTTGTAAACAGTTTCTGCCTCTTCATTCGAAACTTTATCCGTTTTTGTTAAAACTATTAAAGTAGGCAAATCGTAAGTGGCTAGCATTTCAAACATAGTAAGATCTAGTTCTCTCATTGGATTTCTTATGTCTGTAAAAAGAACAGCCCCTATAAGATTTTCTCTCGATGAGAAATATTTAGGCAGTTCTTTGGCCCAGTCTTTTTTTTGGGATTTTGAAACTTTTGAATATCCGTAGCCCGGAAAATCAACAATATATCCAAGTTTTGCTTTAAAAAAATTAAATAGTTTTGTTTTGCCTGGTGTTTTGCTAGTCTTGGCAAGTTTTTTTTGATTTGAAATAGCATTTATAGCAGATGATTTTCCTGCATTCGAAGCTCCAACAAATGCAATTTCTCTCATATCATGTTGTAAACATTGATCAAATTCAGCTGCACTTCCCATGAACATAAGCTCTAAAAATTTTAAATTTAATTTCATTAATAAATTATATACAACTTGTTATATAATCATTCTCGCATACTTATGAGAAATAAATTTTTTAACATTATTGGCATAGTCTTTTTCTTAACGTTTGAAGCTACTGCGCAACCCGAGCAAGGTAAAGACTATCAATTAATACCTCCTGATCTCATTGAAGGCCAATCCATTACTGAAGTTTTTGGCTATTGGTGCAATGCATGTTTCAGTTTCGAAAGCACTGTACAAAAAATGAGAGAGCAAAGAGAAGGTGTTAACATTGTTCAAATACCAGCAGGAAATGAGGTTTATGCAAGACTGTATTATACAATTCTCGCCTTAGATCTAGGTGAAGAAGCTCATCTGAATGTGTATAAAGACATTCAATTACTTCGAAAAAATTTAAGCAGCGAAAATGATGTTTTAGAATTTGCTAAGAGACATGGGTACGACGATACAAGATTTATGAATGTGTACAATTCATTTGGTATTGGCATCAAAGCACAAAATGCACTACGAACTGTTAGAGCTTTGGCAAATGCTGGAGTTCTTGAGGGTGTGCCTACAATTGTTATAAATGGTAAATATAAGTTTAGAAGAACGGGCGATGTTCAAAGAAATATCGATAATATGCTATTTCTATACGATAATTAGCTTGATTTTTTAAATACTGGTACAACAAATAAGACATGAAAAAACTTTTACTTTTGATTTCTCTAATTTTTACATCATTTCTTATGGTTCCTGATTCTTATGAAGATGAAGTAAGAAAAAGATTAGGACTTCTAAAAGATGTTCCAGTAGTTTCTATGCCAGGCATGACAACAGATGATTCTGATGGTCCTGTTGGGCGATCAGGTGAGGCTGTCTACAATCTAGGTTGCGCTGCATGTCATACTGCTGGATTAGCTGGTGCTCCTATGCTTGGGAATCTAGATCAATGGACAGATCGAACATCAAAAGGTTTGGAAGTTCTTACAGCAAATGCATACAACGGTTACAATGCTATGCCTGCAAAAGGTTTGTGCATGGATTGTTCTGAGCTTGAAATTGAAAGATCAGTTCAGTACATGCTTGATGCTCTGACAGTTTTAGAATAAGTCTAGAGTTTTTCTAGTTCAGCAACTCGTTTTTCTAAAGAGTCTATTCTTTCATTAGCTTTATCGAGCTCATCTTTTTTTACAAAACCAGACTCTTTCATAAATTTCTCTAAGGCGGGTTTCACCATTTTTTCCATGCCTTTCATATCTTTGGCCATATTGAATGGGTTAAACATTTTTTCTCTCCAAAATAAAATTTTTGCTTATGATCTCATAAAGATCTTTCCAGTTTTTTGCTTGAAGCTCACATGGGAATATTTCATCCCATTTTTTCTTCTCACAGTTAAACCATATGGCATTTATATTACAATTTCTAGCACCACCAACATCATTCACCGGACAATCGCCAACATGTACTACCTCTTCTGGCTCACATTCAGCAAGCTCTAAAGCTTTAAGAAAATGTTGCGGGGATGGTTTATTTGAACCTACATCTTTTGAGCAAATAGAAAAATCGAAAAAAGTTTTAATTCCAATGATGCTTAGATCAGCGTTACCATTTGATAAAGAACCAACAACCACCTTCCTATGCAATCTATCTAAAATAGTTTTTGCATCTTTATATAGTTGTACTTTATTTCTTACTTTAAAAAATTCATTAAAGCTTTCGTGGCTGTAGTAAATTGCTTCATTTTCATCGAGACCAATTTTAAGCAAAAGTTCCTTAACAACTTTCTTTCTGAACTCGGTTAGATTAAATTTTAATGAATTATCTTTTTCAACAAGCTCTACCCTTATTCTATTGATATTTTCCTCATTTAGCTCATCTCTCACATGTGGGACTTTCATTAATAGAAAGTTCCATAAAGCCTTTTCAGCTTCAACAATTACTTTTTGATTTGGCCAAACAGTATCGTCTAAATCAAAAGTTATTAGTTTTATTTTCTTTCTTGCCATGGGGATGGGATTTATCGTAGATTTTTGCTAGTTGTTGAAAATTAAGTTTTGTATAAATTTGTGTTGTGCTTAAGCTGCTATGACCGAGCATCTCTTGTATAGACCTTAAATCTCCACTTGATTCAAGAATATGAGTAGCAAAACTATGTCTTAACATATGGGGACTAACAGGAGACATGCCCTGAGCAATTGAAATTTTATATATTCTTTGTTGCATGGCTCTGACAGAAATTCTTTTCCCATATTTATTAGTAAACAAAGCATCGGTACTATTAATATTTTCGTTTCTAATTTCAAGCCACCTTAGTATCGCATCCTTTGCATATTTTCCAACAGGCAACATTCTCTCTTTATTTCCTTTACCAAGAACTTTTACAAAATTTAAATCTGACTCAAATGATGCAATATTTACGTTTACGGCTTCAGAAACCCTAAGTCCAGATGAGTACAATAATTCAAGAAAAGCCTTATCTCTTGCATCAGAAAAGGTTTTTGGTTCAAAAGATAATAATTTTTCCACATCCTCTGGTGTTAAAGCTTTGGGTAGGGTTTCGTTTATTTTTGGAGACTGAACAGATTCAAAGTAATTTGACTCTATTGTTCCGCTTTTAAACAAGAACTTATAAAAGTTTTTAAGCGACGATATATTTCTTTGTATAGATCTATTGCCTAACCCACTTTTTCTTAAAAATATTATCCATCCAGTAATTATTGATGTGTTTATATCATTAGGATCAATTTTTTGTTCAGTTAAATATTTAAGAAATCTATTAACATCTCTTTCATAATTGGAGATTGTGTGTTCAGAATAATTTTTAATTCTTAAAAAATCCTTAAGAGATTTTTTTAGTTCATCCATTTAAAAAACCTTCTCTTACAATTTTAGCGCTTGCATCTGATATCACTCCGTCTTCTAAAATACGAACGATAGTATTGCCTCCACGAGATGAAATCTTCAATTCATTTGAGTTCAACTCTTTGCTCAGCGCATATGCTACTGATATTGTAGCTGAACCACATGATAATGTTTCTCCTGTACCATTTTCGTATGTGCGAATCTTAATTATATCTTCGCAAATTTTGAAAACACTCATATTGAAATCTTTTATTTCATTGTAAGGCTTAGAGGTTCTTATTTTTTGGTATTCCTCATGTAATTTGAACTCATCAATATTTTCACATGATTTAGCAATATGATTATTTCCAAACTTAATAACAAAATAGTCACGAATTTTCTCAACTTTTGGCAGCTCTCCTTTTACAGTTGCACCATTTGAAGTTTTATTAACAAGAAATCTTTTGCTTTTTATCTGGATGTAAGTATTTTTTAAATCATATAAAAAAGCTACACATCTTAAACCATTTACACAATTATTTGCTTCTGAACCATCTGCATTAAATACACGCAATTCTGGCATTGCACCATTCTGGAAATACAGGAGCTGGTCGAAGCCAATATTTTTAATTCTATCTGACAGTTCAACAGTTTTTTCGATTAGGTTTGCGCTTTCTGTTATCAAAAAATCATTTCCGTTAGATTGCATTTTTGTGTAGTTAGTTTTCATATTCCGATCAATTCTTAAATTAGAATTATATAATTGTCTCAAACAATTACTTTACTTTGATTACAGACAAATTAGTTAATGCAATTAGATTCTTATCTGTAGATGCAGTTGAGAAAGCTAACTCCGGACATCCTGGTATGCCATTAGGTATGGCTGACATAGCAGAAGTATTATGGAGAGATCATCTCAAACATTCACCTAAAAATCCTAATTGGTTCAATAGAGACAGATTTGTTTTATCCAATGGCCATGGATCTATGCTTTTGTATAGCTTATTGCACCTCTCTGGGTACAGCCTTTCAATACAGGATTTAAAAGATTTCAGAAAATTAAAATCCAAGACACCTGGTCATCCTGAATTTGGAATTACCGAAGGAGTGGAAACAACTACAGGGCCACTTGGACAAGGAATTGGTAACGCTGTAGGCATGGCAATTGCAGAAAAGATTTTGGCACAAAAAATAAATACCGCCTCTGTTAAACCTATAGACCATTTGACCTATTGTTTCCTAGGGGATGGTTGTCTAATGGAGGGTGTTTCACATGAAGCGATGTCTTTGGCAGGTGTTTTAAAACTAAATAAACTAATTTGTTTTTACGATAGTAACGGAATTTCAATTGATGGAAAAATTGATCCATGGTACCAAGACGATATTGCATTGAGATGCCAATCTTATGGATGGCACGTAATTGACAATGTCGATGGACATCACAGAGCTAAGATAAATTCAGCGATTGAGGAAGCAAAGCTATCTGATAAACCTACTATGATTGTTTGCAAAACATCTATTGGTTATGGAGCCGGAGATAAACAAAATAGCGAAGCATCTCACGGAGCAGCGCTTGGCGAAGAGGCAATGACAGCTCTTAGGAAAAATTTAGATTGGCCCTACGCGCCATTTGAAATTGATAAGGAAATATACGATTCATGGAATGCGGTGGAAAAAGGAACCGCTTTTGAGAAAGAATGGGATGATCTGTGCAAGAAATTCTCAGAATCAGAGCCTGATAAATCTGATTTAATGCACAGACTAATAGAGGGTAAAATGCCTGAAAATTTTGATGATGATTTTAACAAGTTCATTGAGGAGCTATCTTCAAATTCTGACTCTTTGGCAACTAGAAAGAGCTCTCAGATAGTTCTTGAATTTTTGCAAGCAAATTTGCCTGAGCTGATAGGTGGATCTGCAGATTTAAGCGGATCAAATAATACCAATACTAAACATTCCATTGATATCAATTCTAATGATGATGGTAACTATATTTATTACGGTGTAAGAGAATTTGGAATGAATGCAGTCATGAATGGTATGGCTTTGCATGGAGGATTAATTCCATATTCAGGCACATTTTTAGTATTTATGGATTATGGAAGAAATGCGGTCAGGATGGCAGCGCTTATGGGTATTAGAGTAATATTTGTATTTTCTCATGATTCTATTGCGTTAGGAGAAGATGGGCCCACACACCAACCAATTGAACATTTAACAACCTTACGTTCTACTCCAAATATGACCACATGGAGGCCAGCAAACTTAGCTGAAACAGCAGTTGCATGGAAAGAAGCTCTTTCTAAAACTAATGGTCCTAGCTCGATTATCTTATCCAGACAAAATTTAGCGCCATTTGCATCAAAAGAATTAAAACAATTAGAGATGGGAGGTTATTTCGTTACAAAGAAAAATGATGCCACTGTCAATTTAATTGCTACAGGTTCAGAGGTTGGCTTAGCCATTGAAGTAGAAAAATTATTAACAGCAGATGGCATAAGCTGTAACGTTGCAAGTGTGCCCTGTCTTGAAGCTCTTCTCAACAACAAGGATCAATACAATGAAATTTTCTCTTCGAACACAACCAATATTGTTATTGAATGTGGGCACCCTAATTCTTGGTTTGAGCATACCCAAAATGTCATTGGCATAAACAGTTTTGGCGAATCGGGTAAAGGCAATGATCTGATGGATCATTTTGGATTTACTTCTGAGAAAATAATAAAGAAAATCAAACAGATGATATGAATCATCTTGAACAGACAGTTATTAAAGATAAGAAAGTAGGTCTGAGAGTAGATTTAAATGTTCCTATTGAAAATGGTGAAATTCTCAGCCATGAAAGGCTTTCAGCTGCTCTTCCGACAATACTTTACATATTAAAACATACTCAAAAGTTATGTGTTATTACACATCTTGGTAGACCAAGAGAGGGCGAATTTGATATTAATCAATCAGTTATGCCAATTAAGAAGTGGTTTGAAAAAAGATTAAATTTGGATATAGAGCTTCTTAATAATTTTGAGAATATTCCGGAAAATATTTGTTTTATGGAGAATATTAGGTTTTTCAAAGGGGAGAAAGATAATGATAAAAATTTGTCTATGCAAATAGCAAATGTTTTTGATGTTTATGTTATGGATGCTTTTGCTACTGCTCATAGATCAGCTGCTTCTACATTTGGTGCAATAGAATTATCTAAAAATGCATGTGCTGGACTTTTATTTTCAGATGAAATAAAAAATTTAGAGTCAGCATTAGAAGAAAACAAACAAATTCTGAGCATAGTAGGAGGTTCAAAAGTATCAACAAAATTAAAAGTAATTGAAAATTTACTCACTAAGTCCTGTTCAGTTGTTGTTGGTGGTGGAATAGCTAATACTTTTTTAAAAGCTGCTGGTAAACCTATTGGAAACTCACTTGTTGAAGATAATATGTTAGACACCGCAAAAGAATTACTCACGACAAATAAAATCATTCTTCCAAAAAGTGTTTATGTAGCAGAATCGCCTCAATCAAATCAAGTAAACTTAGTTTCTGTTGAAGATGTTCCTAAAAATAAAATGATTTTAGATATAGAACTAAATGAAGAAATAATACCTGTTGATCATGAATATATTATTTGGAACGGGCCGCTTGGTATTTTTGAGATAGATCAATTCTCAAATGGAACAAAACAATTGATAGGTTTTTTAGAAAATTCAAAATCAAAAGTAATCGCAGGTGGAGGTGAAACTCTATTTGCCATCAATAAATTCTCAGAAACTAACAAATTTCATTACGTGTCTACAGCTGGCGGCGCTTTTTTAGAGTACTTATCAGGAAATAAACTACCATCTATAGAAGCTTTAAGGTTAAAATAGCATCTCAATGAATTTCTCAAGTTTATCTGAAATAGCAAAATATATTGTTGCTGATGGTAAAGGTATCCTTGCTGCAGATGAAAGCAATCCAACCTGTAAAAAAAGATTCGATTCTATATCTGTAGAAAGTACTGAAGAAAACAGGAGGGACTATAGAGAGCTCCTTTTTACTTCCGAGGGCATGAAAAAAAACATAGGTGGAGTAATCCTATTTGATGAAACTATTCGACAACACTCTGATTCAGGGAAGTCATTAGTAGAAATAATTGTTGAGAGGGGTGCGCTTCCTGGCATAAAGGTTGATAAAGGTTTACAACCTTTTAATGGCTCAGAAATTGAAACATTAACTCAAGGTTTAGATGATCTTGATGAAAGGTGTGCAGAATATGCTGCACTTGGCGCAAAATTTACTAAATGGAGGGCCGTCATAAGTATAGGTCAAAACATTCCATCACAAGAATGCATAGATGCAAATATGGAAGCACTTGCAAGTTATGCTAAAACTGCACAAAAACATGGCATGGTTCCAATAGTTGAGCCAGAGGTGCTTATTAATGGCGAACATTCGATTGAAGATTGTTACGATGCCACAAGCAGATCAATAAAATCGCTTTTTGATTATCTTGATAGTTATGATGTCGATATTTCTGGAACCATATTAAAACCAAATATGGTGACACCAGGCCTAGACCACGCACATGCAGCAACAGTTGAGGAGGTTGCTGAAGCTACTGTTAAATGTCTCAACGATAATGTTCCTACAGAATTACCAGGTATTGCATTCTTATCCGGTGGTCAAACAGAAATAGAATCAACTGAACACCTTAATATGATGAATAAAATTGGTGGTTTCCCATGGAAGTTAAGTTTTTCTTATGGAAGAGCGCTTCAAGCATCAGCACTTTCAGCATGGTTAGGTAAAAAAGAGAATATTTCCGCAGCTCAAGATGCATTTTCTCACAGAGCCGAAATGAATAAACTTGCTTCACTTGGAAAGTGGAGTCACAGCTTAGAGGAATAAGTGAAATCCATTGGTGTCTTTTTATCATCTCTGACACCAAAATTAAATTTAGAAAGTGACCTTGATATACTTGCTGAATTTATATCAGAATCAAAATTAAAACTTGTTTATGGTGGTGGCAAGAGAGGTTTGATGGGTGAGTTATCTAAAAAAGTGTCAAACAAAAATGGAAAAATCAAAGGTATAACTTTGCCTATGTTTGATAACGAGAAAATTAAACCCAACTATTTAGATGAAGAAGAAGTGCAAACAAATTTTTACCTTCGAAAAAAAAGTTTAATCGATCAATCAGACTTTTTTGTTGTCATGCCTGGTGGAGTTGGCACAGCAGACGAATTTTTTGATGTTTTTAATCATCTTTCACTCACTCTAATTGACAAAAATATCTTTATTTTTAATAAAAATGATTGTTGGACAGACATTTTAAAATGGTTGGAGAAAAACGTTGAGCTTGGCATGTTGCCATCAATTTCTCATAAGCTTTTTGTTGCAGACACGATTGAAGAGCTCATTAAATCTATAAAATTAAATGAATTTTGATATAAAAGATTTTAAGAACCCAAACTTAAAAGATTTAGATGAATACAGGCATATGTATGAGAAATCTGTTACTGATCCAAGCTCATTTTTTCTTGAGCACGCACTTAAAGAATTGGATTGGTTTGAAAAACCTAGCGTAGGTTATTCTGGAAAAATTACTAAACCAACTTGGTTTAAAGATGGGGTGCTTAATATTACTCATAACTGTATCGATCGCCATGCAGCAAAAAACCCTAATAAAACAGCAATTATTTGGCAGGGTGACGAAAAAGAAAATACAAAAAATATATCTTATGACCAATTATTAACTGAGGTGAGCAAGTTAGCTAACGGACTAAAATCAATTGGCGTCAAAAAGGGCGACAGAGTATGCATTTACATGCCTATGATTCCTGAGGCAGCTTATTCAATGTTGGCTTGTATGCGAATAGGCGCGATACATTCTGTAGTATTTGGTGGGTTTTCTCCAGAAGCAATTAGTTCAAGAATTCTAGATTCAGATTGCCAATATGTAATCACAGCAGACGAAGGAATTAGAGGTGGAAAGAGAGTAAACCTAAAAGAAAATATTGATATTGCTTTGAAGAATTGTCCAAACGTGCAAAAAACAATCGTTTTTAAATATACCAATGCAAAAATAGACTGGGTTGATTCTAGAGATGTTTGTTATAACGAGCTTATCAGTCAAATGCCCGATGTTTGTAAGCCAGAAAAAATGCATGCAGAAGACCCATCATTTATTTTGTATACATCAGGCTCAACAGGAAAACCAAAAGGCGTAATGCATACAACAGGTGGCTACTTATTAGGGGCTACAATGTCATTCAAATATATCTTTGGATTTTCTTCAGAAGACGTCTATTGGTGCACAGCTGACGTTGGTTGGGTAACAGGCCACACTTATATTGTATATGGGCCTCTTTCAAATGGTGCCACAACATTAATGTTTGAAGGAATTCCAACATATCCAGATCCATCAAGATTTTGGGAAGTATGTGACCAACACCATGTCAATATTTTTTATACTGCTCCAACTGCAATAAGGGCTTTGATTGCTAAAGGAGATAAGTACCTAGAAAACTCAGACAGATCCTCTCTAAAAGTCCTTGGCACAGTTGGCGAGCCAATAAATCCCGAGGTTTGGGAGTGGTATTTTGAAAAAGTTGGAAAATCAAACTGTGAGGTCGTTGACACTTGGTGGCAAACAGAAACCGGTTCTGTATTAATTAGTCCAATAGCCGGCATCACTGCTAAAAAACCAGGATCAGCAACTTTACCGTTTTTTGGAGTTAAACCTTCACTCGTAGATAACGATGGTATTGAAATTATAGGAGAGGGCAAAGGAAATTTATGCATTGATCAAAGTTGGCCAAGCCAGATTAGAACAGTATATGGAGATCACGAAAGAATGGTTCAAACTTATTTTTCTCAATACAAAGGAAAATATTTTACAGGAGATGGAGCAAAACGAGATGCTGATGCATATTACTGGGTTACAGGAAGAGTAGATGATGTACTGAATGTTTCAGGCCATAGAATTGGAACAGCAGAAGTTGAAAGTGCAATTGTAACGCATCCTGATGTAGCTGAAGCGGCAGTAGTTGGAATAGAGCATGATATAAAGGGGCAAGCTATCTACGCATTTGTAATATTAAAAGATACTGAAAAAAATAATGGCTTGGTAGAAAATGAGATTATTGATACTGTCTCAAAATCTATTGGAAAAATTGCAAAACCAGAAGTCATTCATATTACAAGAGACCTGCCTAAAACTCGCTCTGGAAAAATTATGAGAAGGATTCTTAGAAAAATAGCAAACAAAGATACAGCAAATTTAGGTGACGTGACAACTTTAGCTGATCCGAGTATTGTTGAAGAATTAATTAATTCGAGACAATAAAAATGCCAATCGATACGGAATTACCCGCATCGATTGAGAGGTATTAAATTTTTGTTAGATTTTCCCACTCACAGGTAGTGAAACCATTATTACGCATGACGATGAGTGAATTTGTAATAAGATCGTTCTTAAAGAAAATTTTGTGATAGTTTTGTTTAAGAGGGCAGTTTTTCTTAATTAAGATATTGCCTTGAAATGAAGTTCCATTAACCAGCTTAAAAATTACTTTATTTGAACTTGTAAATAAAACCATATCAATATCATCTTTATGTATATGATTATCTGTCTTACAAAATAAGCTCATTAATATAAAAGATACTGTAAATAATATTTTTTTCACTTTACTTAACTCCAAAACTTTTTTATGTCACATAAATGTCACATAAATGTAATATAAATGTTTCAGTGAATTAAGTCAATTCTTCTCGAGTTTGATAGGGTCAATTTTAGGCTGATTTTTTCGAGTGTACTTCTTTTTATTTTTCTCAATTTTAAGGCGATATTTTGGTGTTCTTAGGTCTTTAGCGATTAGATTACGTTTTTTTGTCATTGCTAAATAATAATCCAATTTCAAAAAGCAAATACATAGGAACTGCCATTAAAAACTGTGAAATAATATCGGGCGGTGTAAATATCATTCCGAATATAAAACAAAGAATCAGCACAAGACCTCTGTAGGACTTCAATTTTATTTTAGTTGAAATCTTCAACTTTATTAGAGCATTTACAATCAATGGAATTTGGAAGGCAATACCAAAACCAAACGATAACGTAAGAACAAAACTAAGAAAGTTTGAAATATCAGTACTAACCTTTATTGACTCAGGACCTACAGTTTGGAAAAAATTAAGGACATTAGGCAAAACAACAAGATAGCAAAAACTAACGCCCAAAAAAAAGAGAAGAGAGCCAATTATTGTTCTGGAAAAAATGACCGACCTTTCTCTTGGATACAAGCCTGGAGACATAAAAACTAGAGCCTGATAAAGCATAAAAGGAATAGAAATCAAAGCTGCGATAAATGCAGAAAGTTTTAGTGGCACGATAAATGGAGATGCTACCTGAACAGCTATTAAATCGATTGTTGTAAAGGTTTGTAGGTAATCAACAATATTATTAAAAAAATAATTATTGAAAGGGTATATACATACAAAAGCTATGAAAAAAAAGCTGAGACTATAAAGAATTCGATTTCTTAGCTCTAAAAAATGAGTTCCGAGATTTTCACTCATCTTTTTCCAGCTCCCTCATCCTATTTTCATTATGTATATCCTGTTTAAGCTCTTGAATATTAAGTTCCCTTTCAATATCCTCTTTTGTGCTTGTAAAAAAGTTTTGAATTTGAAGAAAAAGACTAAAAATGCTCTTGATGTAATGCATTAATTTTTCTGGTTTTACAGAAAATAAAATTACCAATACAACTATTATGAGTTCAAGAATCCCTATTTGGATCATCTTCGTCTTTTATTTCTTTTTTGAAACCTTTTAGAGCTTTGCCTAGGTCTGAACCTATAGATTTAATTCTAGAAGATCCGAAAACTATAAGAATTATTAATAGAACAACTAATATTTGCCAAAACCCAATACTCATAATTCTTCTACTTCACTATCTGTATATTTATATTTTGCTTCTTCAAATTTTTTAAGAATCATATATGTAAGTATATGTTTTTTTGATACAAGATACTTCACTAAACCCTTTACACTGTACTTTTCTTCAATCCATTTCTTTATAAATGGTTGAGCTACAGACCAGAAATCAAGGTCTGGATAAATTTGTCTGCCCATGCCTTCTATATGAATTAGCGTTTTAACTAATAGCACTAAATCATTATCTAAATATAGGTCGAATTGCTTCATCCCATCAAAAAGATTTAATAGTAATTCTCCAAATAATATCTGTGAAAGTGGTTTATCAAGGAGGCTCTCACAGTTTGCTCTCAAAACTGATTCGAGCTCTTCGGTTTTCGTATTTTCTTTTACCCAATCGGCGAAAATAAAAAGCTGCGCAAGAGAGAAAAAGTCTCTTTCCAACAAACAAGAGATCATTTGTGCTAGCAATATTTGATTTGATTCGGTCAAAGATCCACATATTGCATAATCTACAGCATAATAAAAAGGTTTTTCGGGGGACTCTTTCGATGCAAAAATATTTCCTGGGTGCATATCAGCATGAAAAAAATTATCTTGAAAAACTTGTTTCAGAAATATCCTTACTCCGTTTTCAGATAGTACTTTAAGATTTAAATTATGTTTCTTGAGGTGTGCAATATTGGTAATGGGAATACCATCAATATATTCCATCACAAGTATTTTTTTCGTCGTATATTTATCAAGAATTTTAGGTACGTATAGGTAGTTGTTCTCTGTGAAGTTTTGATAAGTTTTTTTTGCATTAGCCGCTTCTATTCGAAAATCTAGTTCATTCATAATGATTTTTTCATAATCATCAACAACTGAATTTAAATCTACTCTTGGGTAGCCTTTATAGAATGTTCTCAGAATTTTTGTACCCAACCTTATTGCTTTAATATCCACCTCTATCTGCTCATCTAAGTTAGGTTTCTGTACTTTTACTACTAAATTCTCATCTTCTTTAGTGAATCTATGTACTTGAGCAAGTGAAGCTGATGCTAACGGTTTAGGATCTATATCTTCAAGTATATCTTTGGCATTGTCACCGAGATTAGCAATTAGTTGGTCTTTAATGTAATTGTATTCAATGGGTTCGCAATTATCGGTTAAGTTGTTTAGTTCTGCAGCTAATTCTTTGGAAATAATGTCTGTTCTTGTTGAAAGGAGTTGCCCCAATTTGATAAATACAGGTCCAAGACTTTCTAATGTTTTCCTAAAATTTTGCTCAATATTATTTTTTGAACTAAAGGTTTTTAAAAATGGATTAAAGCCTTTTATGAAAGTATTAAAAATGCCGGTATTTCTTAAGACAGCAAAAATTTTTAATAAACGTATTATGGGCATTTTCTTCCTCTATGAAGGGACACAATACCATTAAACATATTTTCATAATTGTTGTCTTTAAAACCAGCTTTATTAAAAAGTTTCAACATATCTTCTTGGCTTTCATGAGTTCTTATTGATTTAACTAAGTAGTCATAACTTTTTTTATCTCCTGAGATTGCTTGGCCCATCAAAGGGATAAAGTTGTAGCTATAAAAATCATAAATTTTAGAAAAAGTTTTATTTTCAACTTTTGAAAATTCTAAAATATGTAATACTCCTGCCTTTTTTAGTACCCTTTTTATTTCTAACAAGCTTTGGCTCTTATCTGAAAAGTTTCTAAAACCGAAAGATATGAATACGTGATCAAATTGTTCATCTGTGAACGGTAATTTTTCAGCACTAGAAACTTGAAAATGACACTTATTAAAAAAACCTTCATTGAGCGACCTTTCTTTTGCTTTTTCAATCATTTCTTTATTTTGATCACACAAATAGATGCTTTTTTTTGAGACTTTTTGTGCAATAAGTTTAGCGATATCACCAGTGCCTGCTGCTAAATCAAGACAAACATGATCTTTTTGAATATTTGCTGTGTCGATAAATGACCTTTTCCACAACCTGTGCATTCCGACAGACATCATGTCATTCATCAAGTCATAGTTATCAGATACTTTGGTAAAAATCTCTTCTACGCCATCTTTTTTTATGTCTTTCGAAACTTTTTTATCTCCGAAATATACTTTTTGATTATCTTTTTCGCTCATATAGTATTATTGTGTTGAGAACAAAAAGTATAAATGACTAATTCAAATTTACTAGCGTGGATAGACCTTGAAATGACGGGGCTTGACCCTGAAAAGCATCATATTATTGAAATTGCATGCCTAGTCACAGACTCAAATTTAAATATAGTTGCCGAAGGACCAGAATTAGCAATTTTTCAAGATGAAGATATCCTTTCACTGATGAATGAATGGAACGTAAAGCAACACACCTCATCCGGTCTTGTAGAAAAAATAAAATCTAGCGATATATCAATAAAAGAAGCTGAAGAGCTGTGTTTAAAATTTTTTCGATCACATATAAAGCAACACAAATCCCCGCTTTGTGGTAGTAGTGTTTCACACGATAGAAGATTTTTAATTAAGCATATGCCTAAATTAGCTAATCATTTTCATTATAGACATATTGATGTAAGTTCATTTAAAGAAGTCATAAAGAGATGGTATCCAGAAGCCAATGAATTTAAAAAAGCTTCATCTCATAGAGCTATGGACGACATCAAAGATTCTATTAATGAGCTTAAGTTCTACCGAGAAAATTTTTTTAAGTAAGCTGCTCGCCAGGAGAAATTTCAATTCTTTTCAATACTTTTGTCTCATAGTTTTTTGAAAGGATATTATCAATAGCAATGAATTCTGCTGTAGCAATATCTTTTGTGAAATCTATTGTGAGATACCCGCGATCAACTAGATTTGTCCATTTTAAATTTTTATTTTTTATCAACATTGAATTTTCCAGGATTTTATTGGGAATTAATCCATTGAAATTTTCAGATGCTCCAGGGGATGTAACAGAGGGAGTGCCAAGCTCAGCACCAATAAAATTTTCACCTTCATTGATGTTATTTGCCCAACAGTTATGTGTATCTCCTGCAATAAAGATATTTTTATTTGAAATAGATCGAACTGTATTTAAAAACCGTTTTCTTTCCGCAGGATATCCATCCCAGGCATCAAGGTTATAAGGCAGGTCTTCCTTTATGACTGTTTTGTAATAGCTCTGATAGTCTGGAAGTGCATCAATAATATAATCAGGTATAGTTGGCAGCTTTAAAGTTGCTAATAATACTTGCTGTGCATATAGATTCCAGGTTTGATCGTCAAGATCATTTTCTTTTATAAAATCTAATTGCTTCTTTCCTATCAAGCTTCTTTTCTTATTGTTTAATTCTTTTAAAAAAGCTTCTTTTTGAAAATTTTTACCATCTTTAATGTAGTCATTTAGGTTAACTTGTTTAGATCTTGAAGAAATACGCGTTTCGAGTAACTTCAAGTCAATTAGCTTCCCAATTTTGTACCTTTTCCAATTATTGAAAGAGATTTTTGGCTCTCGAACAGGCATCCACTCATAATAAGCTTTAATAGCATTTCTTTTTCTCTGGCTGAAAGATCCTTCATTTAATTGATGATTTTCTGCATTATTTTTCCAAGCATCGTTGGTGATCTCATGATCATCCCATGCACATAATACAGGCATGGTAGAGTGTAATTTCTGTAAATCCATATCTGATTTATATTGTGCATGTCTTTGGCGGTAGTCACTAAGCGTTATTATTTCTTTATTTGGAATTGGCTGCCTATTAAGGCTGATCGAATTCTCTGTCGCATATTCACCTTGTTTATATTCGTATAAATAGTCACCTAAATGAATAGCCATATCAATAGACTTATCTTTTGAAGCAGAATTGTATGCATTGAAATAACCAGCAGGATAATTAGAGCAACTGAAAACAGCAAGTTTAAAATTCTCAACATCTTCAGGTAAAGTAAAAGTTGTTCCAATTTGTGAATAAACTCCTTCAGCAGCAAAACGATAAAAAACTTTTTGACCTGCAAATTTATTGGGAATTCTTGCATCTACTTTTACTGTAAAATCCCTCCCTACGGTAGTGTATTGTTTCCCAGATGCAATTATATTTTTAAAATCAATGGTATTTGATACTTCATAAAATACTAGAATACTACTTTTAGAATTGGATGTTACTTTAGTCCATAAAATTACATCGTCAGGTGTAGGGTCGCCACTTGCAACTCCATGTTTAAACCTAACTATTCTTTTTGTTTTAGAAAATAAATTGAAACTTAAAAAAAAAGTTAAAAATGCGAGTATTTTTAGAAAATTTCTTCTATTCAAACTGGTATTTTAAAATTGTTTTGTTACAACTTTATGAAGTTGATGTAAGATTTTTATCTTAAATTTGAATCAGGAGAATATAATAACAAAATGTCCAAAAAATTATTTGTAAAAACACATGGTTGTCAGATGAACGAATATGATTCTGCAAAGATGATTGACTTGCTTAAGGCTGAAGAAGATTTTGAGTTAGTAGATTCAGAAGATCAGGCTGATTTATTAATTTTAAATACCTGTTCGATACGTGAAAAAGCTCAAGAAAGAGTATTCCATCAAATTGGCCGTTGGAGAAAAATTAAGGAAGTAAAGCCGGACTTAAAAATTGCTATTGGTGGTTGTGTCGCTTCTCAAGAAGGCGAGAAAATTATAAAAAGAGCACCGTCTGTTGATATAGTATTTGGTCCGCAGTCTTTACACAATCTACCTAAGCTTTACAAAGATGAAAATTTAACAAAAAAACCACAAGTTGATATCTCCTTTCCTAAACTTGAAAAATTTGATCATATTCCGATGCCAGATAGAGGGGAAGCATCAGCATTCGTATCAATTGTTGAGGGATGTAATAAATATTGTTCATTCTGTGTAGTACCAAAAACAAGGGGACATGAAGTATCTAGAAACGTTGAGGATATTTTGAGAGAAGTTTCAATTCTTTCAGAAAAGGGGACAAAAGAAATTCACTTTTTAGGCCAAAACGTCAATAATTTTAAAGGTTTGTACAAAGGAGAAAAGTCTTCCTTAGCAAAGCTGATAGAGCTAACTGCAGAAATTGAAAATATTGAAAGGATAAGATTTACAACTAGCCACCCACATGAATTCAAAGATGATCTTGTAGAGACTTATGCAAAAGTTCCAGAATTGGTGAGCCATGTTCATTTACCAGTTCAAAGTGGATCAGACAGAATTCTTAAATTGATGCGACGAAGATATACAGCTGAAAAATATTTAATATTGATCGATAAACTTAAAAAAGTTAGGCCAGATATGAGGTTTTCTTCAGATTTTATAGTCGGTTTTCCAGGAGAAACAAAACAAGACTTCACTGATACTATGAATATAATAAATGAAGTAAAGTTTGATGAATCTTATAGTTTTATCTATAGCGCTAGACCTGATACTCCAGCTGCGAAAATGGAAGATGATGTATCACAAGAAGAGAAAAAGGAACGTCTCAATATTTTGCAAGCTAGATTAAACCAATTGTCATATGGCTATAGTCGAAAAATGGTTGGGTCAGTCCAAAAATGTTTGGTGACAGGAATTTCAAAAAAAGATCCAGGCCAACTTCAAGGCCGAACAATATGTGACAGAGTGGTAAATTTTAGATCAGATAGTATTGATTTAGTTGGACAATTGATTAATATTCGAATTAACGATGCACTACCAAATTGTCTTAGAGGATCAATTCAAAATTAAAAATCTTGTATAGCCACCAATTAAATTTTTCTAATCTACCACCAGAGCAACTGATGTTGCTATGCGGAGAGCTCAATAAAAATCTTAAGCAAATAGAAAAAGCGTTAAAGATTAAAGTAATCCAGAATGGGACTGAATTTAATATCTCAGGAAATCAAGATGACGTAGAAATGGGTGTATCAGCTTTATTTGATTTGAAACAAAAGTTGGAGACAAATTCTGTTATTACTCCAGATCTTATTCACCTCAGCTTGCATACTGCTAAATTTTCGGATGCTGAGAAAGCAGACTCTAAAGAAGTTCACATCAAAACACCAAGAGCCTCTGTAACTGCTCGAGGCAAAAATCAAAAAGAATATTTAACAAATATTGCATGCGCTGATTTGACTTTTGGTGTAGGGCCATCTGGTACAGGTAAAACCTTTCTTGCTGTAGCCAGAGCTGTAGATGATTTGATTAAAGAAAAAATAAGAAAAATTGTTCTTGTAAGACCGGCAGTTGAAGCAGGTGAAAAACTAGGTTTTCTTCCAGGTGATCTAAGTTCGAAAATTGACCCATATTTAAGACCTCTCTATGATGCATTACACGACATGCTTGGAGCTGAAAGGGTGAATAGATTAGTTGAGAGAGACATAATAGAGATTGCACCTCTGGCTTATATGCGAGGAAGAACTTTAAGAGAAGCCTTTATTATTATGGACGAAGGGCAAAATACGACTATAGAACAAATGAAAATGTTCCTTACAAGATTAGGTTTTGGATCAAAAGCAGTTGTAAATGGAGATTTAAGTCAGATAGATTTACCAAAAAGCACAGTTTCAGGGCTTAAACACGCTATCGAAGTCCTTAAAGACGTTGAATCTATAAAATTCACAAAATTTTCTGCGCGAGATGTAGTTAGACATTCCTTAGTACAGGAAATTGTTGAGGCCTATGATAATTTCGAGTAAAGATTATAAAATTCAATTTTTTGAAGAGCCTGAGTATGTAACTAAACACTCTGAAAAAATTGAAAATGTAATAAATAAGTTTTTAGCTTTCTTTTCTGTTTCAAAGTTAGAGGTAGATATTAGTTTTTGTACAGAAAATGAAATAACAAAACTTAATAAAGAATTTAGGGGCAAGAACAACTCAACAAATGTATTGTCTTTTCCAGATAAGGAGCAAAAAAATATATCGAATGAATGTATTGGAGAATTAATGATTTGCCAAAAAGTCCTTGAAAAAGAAGCATTTAATCAAGAAAAAAAAATCTTTGATCATTTTATTCATTTAGTAATTCACTCTATGTTACACATCTTAGGTTATGCGCATGAAGATAAAAATGATGCTATATTAATGGAAAGTAAAGAAATAGAATTTTTATCAAAAATTGGAGTAAAAGACCCTTATAAATAATGACTGACGAACCATCGCAATCGTTTTTTTTAAAATTAAAAAATTTATTTAGTTTAAGCAAAAAATCTGAAGAGGTTTTAAAAAACACTGAGCCCGAAGACGAGAGAATTGAAGAGCTAATTGAAAATGTTTTAAATATTAAAGACTCAATTGTTAAAGAAATAATGATACCAAAAGTCAATATTTCTTTTTTAACAGAATCGGATAGTCTGGAAGATGTTTATTCAGTAGTGAATGATACAAAACATTCACGCTATCCTGTATTTAATTCTGACAAAGATAAAGTCAATGGAATTCTTCATGTAAAAGATATGCTTGGATCTGCAGAAGATAAATTTAATCTAAATACAATTTTAAGAGAAGCTAAACATGTGCCTGAATCACAATCTGTAACCTCCCTTCTTGAGGATTTTAAAAAAGACAAGGCTCACCTTGCGATAGTATTAGATGAATATGGAGTTATATCAGGATTGATAACCATTGAAGATATTCTTGAAGAAATAGTAGGAGAAATTGAAGATGAGTTTTATGAGGAAAAAAATAATGAGATTATTAAGATTAATGACAAAGAATTTATTGTCTCCTCTACAATTGAAAAAGAAAAATTTGAGGAGTTTTTCTCATTCCAGTTAAATTGTCCTGACGTTGAAACATTAGGAGGATTTGTACTTAAAGAAATTGGCCATTTACCTAAAGTTGGGGAAAAAATCCAAGTTGATTCTTTAGAAATGATAGTCACTTCAGCTGACCAGAGAAAAATAAAGAAAATTACGGTTCGAAGAGTTGATTAAATATTTTCTAATTGGCTGGCTTATTGCTTTTGCTTTCTGGGCATATTCCATTACTTGGATTTTCGATGCAGTAGACTATTATGGTGCTGGTGATGCACTAAGTGGTTTCATCACAGTTTTATTGATAGCTTATGTTTCAATTTATTTTGGAATTTTTTTAGTTGCTATTAAATTTTTTAGAGACCATAAATACAGAGTTCTTATAATCCCAAGTGTCTTTTTTTTGCTTGAGTGGTTTAAATCTTGGGTAATTTCTGGCTTTCCTTGGCTAAATCTTGGAATTTTATCAGAGAGTTTGTGGGGGTTGCTACCTGTCGTTGGAATATCTGGCACATCTTTCTTAATTATTTTGATAATAGCTCTATTGCTAGAAAAAAATAAAGTAATTATTAGTCGGATAACAGCAAGTTTAATTCTAGCTGTTTTATTGATTGGTCCTGGGCATTATCAAGAAGGTGGAGATGAAAAATTGAAAATCACGGTTATTCAACCACTTACGACTAACATGGAGAGAATTATAAACATGACAAATGAAGCTGAAAGTGATCTAGTCATTTGGCCAGAAGCTGTCACTAAGTTTGACAAAACTGTCTCGAAATTAGTGCCCAAAAAAGTCGTGATAGGTGGCTTTTTTAGACAAGAAAATACAAATGTTTACACTTCTGCAATAAATCTTAAAACCGGCCACCACTATGATAAGAGAAACCTTGTACCGTTTGGTGAGTTTCAGCCCTTTGGGTCTTTATTAAAAAGTATTAATAACTTCTTTAACATACCAAACTCATCATTAAGTCGCGGGAGCTTTTATCAAACAAAAGCTGATTGGTCAGCATTAATTTGTTGGGAGCTTGTTTTTAATGAAACCTTTACTAGGAGAGTGAGAGGCACAAAATATATTGTCCACATGAGCAATGACAAATGGTATGGGAGCTCAATGCCAGCACAACATCTAAAACATGCTAAAGCTAGGGCTGTAGAATCAAATAAATGGGTAGTGAGAGCTACTCTTGACGGAATTTCACAAATCATAAGCCCAAGATCAAATGAATCTTCTGTAATATTAGAAAGGGGAGAAATGGGAAGCATAACTCATGAAATAACACTAAATTCCCAGGATACATTCTACATTAAACACGGAGATACGCCTCTATTGATTATTTCTGTTTTGTCCTTAATGTTTGGTATATTTTTTAGAAAATATGAAAAATAAATTTTTCCTTATAATGTTAATTATGATGTCCCTTTCATCAAAAGAAATACATATTTCCATCTCAAAACAAGAACTTTACCTATTTGAACTTGGAGCAATTACAAAGACATATAAAATTTCATCATCTAAATATGGTGAAGGATCTGAACTAGGATCATTTAAAACCCCTTTAGGAAAACACGAAGTAAAGAAACTTATAGGGCATGATGAAAAAATTGGTATGAGATTTACCGGACGAATACCAAGTGAAATATTTCCTATATATAGCACTGAAAAAATCTATGTTGCTGATGACGTGGTTCAATCAAGAATAATCTGGCTTTCTGGAATGGAAGAAGGTGAGAATAAAGGACCTGGTGTAGATTCTTTTGATAGATATATTTATATTCATGGCACTCCAGAAGAATGGTTGCTTGGCGAGAAAGCTTCAAAAGGCTGTATAAGAATGTCAAACACCGATGTAATAGAGCTATTTGATCTGCTTGAAGGCGGAGAAACCGTTCTAATTAATAAATAATGCTTATTTTAATAAATAACTAATACTTATTTATAAAAACTATTGATATTATAAAATAAATATTTAATATATATATATTAGTCAGTCTCTCCTCTCCCCCATGACTGACATGCTAGGGGCTTCGGCCCCAAGCATTTTTGAGAGTATTATGGAAAAAATTGCAGATAACATTGAATTAATCATTCTTTTCACAATATTTGCTGTGCTTTTACTTGGCATCTCTTCGGTCTAAAATATATCTTTTTATAAATATGAAAAAATTATTCTCTATCTTTCTATTTTTTGGTCTCTACGCTTTTCCTTGTAGTGATTTGTTGGACACAGAAGTAAAAATTTTAAATGAAAAAGAGTTCAAGAATTTGTGCGAATATGAAGATCACACAATTCTTGTGGTCAACACAGCCAGCAAATGCGGTTTTACATATCAATATGAACAACTTGAGTCTTTGCAGCGTAAATTTAGAGATGAGAAGTTTACAGTACTGGGCTTTCCCTCAAGAAATTTCATGGGCCAAGAATTTAGTGACGAGGAAAAAGTAAGTGAATTTTGCAAATCAACTTTTGATGTCACTTTTCCATTATTTTCAATTGCCAACGTAAAAAGTTCGACAAGTCATCCTTTTTACAAAAAACTCTATGAACTTACTAGTGAAAGACCGTCATGGAATTTCCATAAATTTTTAATTTCTCCAAACGGAAACATAAAAAGTTTTTCTCATAGGATTGATCCCGAAGATCAATTGATTGTTTCAGCCATTCAAGACTCAATTAATCTATAAGAAGATTCGTTACCGACTATAACAATTTGTGGTTTGTTCTCAGAAAATAAACCAACATCTATTACCCCATTGATTGTAAGCATATCCTTCTCAGTTTTTTGTGGTTCTGCTATTTTAAAATTATGAATATCAAAAATATAATTTTTGTTATCACTCAGGCAGTCTCTAACAGTGATGTTTTCTGAATATTTTTTGAGTTCCAGAAGTACTTCTTCTTTATGTGAGGTACGTATTTCAACGGGTAGTGGAAAGTTTCCTAGAGTTTCAACGATTTTAGATTCATCCACAACACAAATAAACTGATTTGCTATTTTGGCAAGCCTTTTCTCATTAGTGTGCGCGCCACCACCACCTTTTATTAAATTAAGATTTTTATCAACTTCATCGGCTCCATCAACATAAATATCTATAACAGCGTTTTGATCATAATCCTTTACCATAAAACCTAAATCATTTAATAAGCTAGTCGTCCTATCAGAACTTGAATAAACGCATTTCAATTTATTGCTTAAATTTGGTAAAAAGTTTTTAGTAAAATAATCAGTCGTGCTTCCAGTACCTATGCCTAAAACAAGAGGGCCTTCTTCTTTTGTAATTAATTCATAAGCCCCAAGTGCTGCGTTATATTTTTCAGACATAAACTTTTTTATCAGTGATAACTTTATCTAATCTTACATCAAACTTTGATTCAAATTTACATTTAGTTAATTGAAAATCATAACTTATGCCAAAAAATTTAGGCCTGCTTTTATTGTTTAGTAATTTGGCTAAAGTTCTATCGTAATAGCCACCTCCAAACCCTATTCTGTAAAGATCTTTATTAAAAGATATTAATGGCACTAGGAAAATATCTATTTCATTTATTGCTATGTTGTTTTTGTTCTTTGGCTCTTCAATATCATATTTATTTGTCTCAAAACCATTTTTATCTGAATGAAATGTAAGATTTAATCCATCTATTTTTGGATAAAAATAAGACTTATCTTTTAATTCTATTAACAAGGGCTCTTTTCTGAATGATTTATAACTAGCAATATTTGTAGCAGCAATAAATTCTTTTTGAAGTTGTAAATTTTTATTTATCTTTGAGGATAAAGTGATTTTTTCAGTATCAGTTACACCCTCTCTTTTGTATAAAAAATGTTTTCTTAAAGTTAATTTAGACATCTGAATCATTGTTTCCAGTCACCCTGAACCCTAAGGACAGGTGGGCAACTCTTTTACCTAGTAAGGCCTCCCAATTAAAAAGTAACGCACAGCTAAATAAAATCTGTTTCCCTTAATTTACATTATCGGTTCTAGAATAAATTCTGAAAACCTAATGATTCAGACAATCTAAATATATAACTATTTTTATGGTTTTTGGAGCTATTGATTAAGAAATATTTCGATTTTATTTATTAATTGTGATATTTCATCATCTGATTGCGTCTTATCGTCCGTTTCTTTTGTGATCAACTTTTCATTTTCAATAGCTAACTGTAAAGCTGAGTATACAATTGCATCATCTAATTGCTCTTCAGTATGTTCAATGTTTTCAATGAGATCTATAATTTTCCTCTCCGCTTTTTTGAACGGAACATAATCATTAAAAGGTATCATGAAAGAAAACTTTCTATCTTTAATGAAAAGCTCAACTCTCTGTTCATTCATCCTAAAGATTTTCCTCCATCTATATTAATATTTCTTCCAGTCATATAAGTATTTTTGGAAAGTAAATAATCAATTATGGCAACAATATCCTTCTCATTACCAATTCTTTTCATTGGTATGCTTGCTAATATTTCATTTTTTTTATCTTCACTTGGTTCATT
The DNA here is from genome assembly GCA_902585315.1 of uncultured SAR86 cluster bacterium. Taxonomy (GTDB): domain Bacteria; phylum Pseudomonadota; class Gammaproteobacteria; order Magnimaribacterales; family TMED112; genus TMED112. The sequence goes on along the minus strand of CACIDC010000001.1, from coordinate 101,388 downwards.
TACGTCCCAAAGAATTGCGCCAGGACTAACAGTGTTAACTAATACGTTTGGTGCCAATTCTTTTGCTAATGATTTTGTGAAATTCATTAATCCAGCTTTCGCGGCAGTATAAACGGCATAATTTTTTAAACCTTGTTCAGCATGGATGTCAGCAATATTAACAATATGCCCTTTATTTTTAATCAGCTCAGCGGAACAAAATTTTGAAAGAAAAATTGGCAAGTATAAATTTGATGAAGTGAGTTTTACCCAATCATCGTGAGATGTTTCACTAAGTTTTTTTGGATAAAATGTTGAAGCATTATTTATCAATGCTGTGAGACCATCTAATTTATCTTCTAATTCCTTATAAAAAATTTTACAAGAGTCACTATCATCAAAATCACATTGAATAATCTCACAGGAGTCTGTTCTAACAGAATTAAGCTCCTCTTTGATTGATTCTGCTTCTACTCTTGAAGACCTATATTGAAAAATAATATTCCAGCCATTTTCATGAAAATGATTAACCAAGGCTTTGCCAATTCTTTGCGCTCCACCTGTTATGAGTACTTTATCAGACATATTTTTCTATTATTTTTTTAAGTTCTTGTTCTTTGACGCTCTTAACATCTTGTTTTTTATTAGAAGATAAAGCTCCAAAGTTTAAGTTAGCATACTCTTTGATAATAGGAATGCATTCTAAATTAATATCTTTAAAAAATTGGAGTGTAAAAATAGCATCAGGTAAATTATTTTTTGAAAAATCTTCAAAAAATTTAACTTTATAACTAGCATCTCCACTTTTATCGTAATTAAAAAACTTTTTCCATAATGAAAGTTGTTTTGAATAGCTCTTAGGAATATCCAAACTCATTGCAAACTCAAATTCATTTGCCTGTGATACCTGGCACCACTTAATTTCGGCAATATCAGAATTTATATCTGGAATTTCGGATAATTTATTAAACCAAGGTTCATGAAGGTTGTAGTTTCTAATTATTTGCAAGAATTGGTGAAAATCATGCTCTAAACCTTTCACAACTTCTCCCCAAACCCTCTCAGAAGATAAGTTTAAAAGCTCATTTGATGCAGAAATTTTAAAAAGAGCCTGTTCCATGCTTTCATGAAGAAAAAATTCAGGAAATTGTGCTTTAAATCTAGCAACTCTTAATGCTCGCAAAGGATCTTCAAAAAATGCTTGTGATACTGGTCTAAAACATTTATTTTCGATGTCCTTGGCACCATTAAATGGATCAATAAGATTGCCATTTTCATCTAATGCCATTGAATTGATAGTTAAATCTCTTCTTTCAAGATCTTCTTCTAATGTAACGTTTGGAGAAAAATTAAATTGAAAATCTTTGTGACCAACACCAGTTTTTCTGTCTTTTCTAGCTAATGCATATTCCTCATTTGTATTTGGATGTAGAAAAACTGGAAAATCTTTGCCAACTTGCTTAAACCCTTTTTTAATCATTTCTTCTGGAGAAGAGCCAACGACTACCCAATCAGTATCTTTGGGCCTTAAACCCATTTGAGCATCTCTAACAGCTCCACCAACTTTAAAGATCTTCATTTAACAGAATCCACAGTTATTATAGATTTATCTTCAATATTAATTGCTGCTAAAGAGCCTCCCCAGACACAACCTAAATCGATCCCCCTTATGTTGTTATGATTTGTAACACCATCCAACGCTGCCCAATGTCCAAAAATTATATTATCAACATCTTTGAGGCATTTATGCTTATATGAGAACCATGGATTAAATTTATTTGAACCAGCTTTTTTTAATTTTGTTTGAAGGTCAAGTTTATTCTTTTCAGAAATAAAGCGCATTCTAGTAAAAACATTAATTAAATACCTTCTTCTATTTTTCTTATTAGTTGATTTTGATATAGCCTTGCTTCGGTCGCTGTACATTGTTGAAAAAAATTCTTCAGGATCTTTTTTTAGATCTTCTTGTAATTCATCATTAGCGCTTAAAATATTATCAAGCGACCAGTTTGGCAAAACCCCTGCATGAACAATTAAAGATTTTTTCTTATTGTTAGTAACGACTTTTGCAAATGAAAATTGTGAAAAATAATCAATTATCTCAATAGCCTTATTTTTATTGATTAATCTTTGCATAGTATCTTTTTTTTTATTGTGTTTTCTAACACCAATAAGAATTGCCATTAAATGTAAATCATGATTTCCAAATACACTCTTCACATTATTTTTAATCACATAATCAACCACTTTCTCTGATTCAGGACCTCTATTGACTAAATCGCCAACACATAAGAATTTATTTTCTTTATTTGGATCTATAAGTTTTATAAGGCTTTTAAATTCCTTGTAACAACCCTGGATATCGCCAATAACAAATTTAGAGTTTGTTTTCATAAAGATTTAGTATTTCAAAAAAATTATTTATCTCAAGCTCCTCTGGCCTCTTATTTAAATCAAAACTAAATGATTCATCAAATAAATCAATCTTTTTTAATGCACTTGATATTTTCTTTCTAGGATTAGCAAAACAAACAGACAAGACCTCTTGCAATAAATTATATTTTGGACGGAAATTAGCATGCCTATCATGCGGAGTGATTTTAATTAGAGTTGAAGTAACCTTTGGTTTGGGTTCGAAAGCATCTGGTGGTATATCAAATAAAGGCTCTATATCACAGAATAATTGGCATTGAATTGATATTTTTGTTGCTTTTTGATTTGTAAGGAATCTATTTGCTAATTCTTTTTGTATCAAAAAGACACAATGTTTAAATTTAAGCTCTGATTCAAGAAGTCTAAAAATTATTTGAGATGAAACATTGTATGGAAGGTTTCCCATGACAACTTTATCTTCAAAATTGATTTCATTCAGATTTATTTTTAAAAAGTCTGTATTGTGTATTTGAAAATTGTCATCGATATGCCTTTCTTTTAACTTTTCACTAAATCTTTGATCAATTTCAATTGCTATAAGACTGTTAGATTTCTTGAGAATGAGTTCAGTTAGCGCCCCATCTCCTGGGCCAATTTCAATTACATCATCAAGCTTTTGGATTTGTGAGCTTTGAACTATTTTTTCAAGAAAAAAACTATCTTTTAAAAAATTTTGTCCAAGTGATTTTTTAAGCTTCATTTCTAGCTATTGAAATTAATAATGCTTCCATCATGCTCTCATAATTCGCAGAATAACTTTTTGCAATGTCTTCAGCTGTGCCGTGATCAACAGATACTCTCAAGAAAGGCAAACCTAATGTTATGTTTACTGTTTTGTTAAAATCGATGGTTTTAAGAACGGGCAATGCTTGGTCATGATACATTGATAAAACTGCATCATATTTAGTTTGTGTAAATACTGTATCAGCGGATACAGGTCCATATGCATCATATCCTTCATCTCGTAACTCATCAATTGCAGGCAAAATAGTATTTTGTTCTTCATTTCCAATTGTGCCAAATTCTCCTGCATGTGGGTTGATTCCAAGCACAGCTATTTTCGGACTTGCTAATTTGAAAATATCCACAAGACCATGGTGCAAAAGCTTGTATTTGTTTTTAATTAGATCTCTCGAAATTGCATTTGGTACCTCTTTTAAAGGAATGTGGGTTGTTAAAATTCCTAAATGCAAATTTCCATTAGTCATATACATTAAAACTTCATTAGTATTAAATTTTCTCTTTAAAAATTCTGTATGACCCGTAAAATTTTGAACATGTTTTTGAATAATGCTTTTATTTAATGGGCCAGTCACTAAGCATGAAGAATTTGTAAGTGCTAAATCGGCAGCTTTTGATAAACAATCAACGATAAACTCTGAATTATTTAAAGTTGGCTCTCCTAATGCAAAATCTTTACAACCATCCACATTAATAAGGTTAATTGAATCTGGCTGAGCATTTTTTATATCAGAAATGAGATTTATTTTCTGTTTAACACCTATAGCTGAAATCGCACCTTCAATAACTTTTGATGAGGAAACTAAGATAATTTTAGATAGGTGCTGTCTTAGTTTTTGATCATTTATAGCTTTTATAAAAACTTCAGGACCGATACCAGAAGGGTCGCCTAAAGAAACAAAGGTTGGCTTACTAATCAAACTCCTTTATCTCTACGAAAGCATCTGCTCTCAATTCCTGTAAATCTGTTTCTAGTTCTTCTTGAAACTTTCTGTTAAATAGATATGAGAATGCTCTATCTTGAATGTTCTCGTTAGTCTTGTCCTCAACCCTTGTGCCAAGTACTTCTAAAATATGCCACCCAAATTGACTTAAAAATGGATCAGTAACTTCATTTAGATTTGACTTTATCATCTGCCTTTCAAACTCATCATCGTATACTCCTTCACCAGCCCAACCAAGATTTCCACCTTCTTGTTTTGACCCAGGATCATCAGAATACTCAGATGCAAGTTCACTAAAACTTTCCCCATTCTCAATTCTATTTTTTATTTCATTTATAAGCTCTTCACTAGCTGCATCAGGTCTGATTCGGTTTGGTATAAGTAGAATATGTCTTACATTCCATTGCTTCTCAAATAAGACAGTTGGTCCGCGTTTATCTTCCAAGTAAAGTAAGTGGTTGCCCGCACCACTTTCTATAGGCGCTGATAGATCTCCAATTTTCATATTTTTTAGAGATGTGGAAAAGAGTTCCGGAAAAGCAGGCAACTTTCTCCAGCCTAAATCTCCTGAACCACTATCCTCAGAAAAATTAGAAATAAGATTGTCTATATTAATACCAGCTTGTAAACCTGATAAGGTTTCTTCGTAAATTTCATTAACATTTTGTGAAGAATTTTTTCTAATCAGTATTTGTCTTACCCTCAATTCAGGTCCAAGCTGATTCTGGGCTTCTTCTGTTTGTAAAAAGTTATCTAATTCATCTTTACTTATCTGGATTTTATTCTGAATACGACCTTGTTGAACTCTATTAATCTTGAGATTTTTTCTGACCTCTTCTCTTAAATCTGAGTAAGAATCTCCTCTTTCTTCCACCACCTTAATAAACTCCTCAATTTCTAAATTATTTTGTTGGGCAAGTCTTTTGAGGGTTAGGTTTAATTCTTCATCACTTATTTTTATGCCCACTTTATCTGCAATTTGAAGTTGAATTTCAGCAGTTATCAGTTGCTCTTGAATATCTTCTCTAAGAGCTTCATCTGAAGGAATTTTTTCACCATTAAGAGTGGCATTTTTTTTAAAATCATCCATCCTTTGTTGAATGTCTGATTCAAGCACCACACCATCATTCACAATTACAGCCACCCTATCTAATTCTTGCGATTCAAGAATATTTGTAAAAAGTAAAAGAGTTAAGATTCTAGTTAAATAAACCATTATTAATAATATTATCTATTGGAGTAAGTATATTTGTAAGTCCAACCAACTCAAATTCAAAACTAAGGTTATTTTTTACTTCAGTATTAGTCAAATATATTAGGTCAAAATATGAGTTTTCATCAAAATCTGGGTCAATGAATGGAAAAAAACTAGCTCTTTCTAAGCTTAACCTAAATCTGAAGCAGTCGTATGTCCATTGAAGGCCTAAAATATTTTCATTAATATTTCTTTCATCTTCAGAGTATTGAGCTCGTGAGAAAATCTGATAGTTATCAAAGTTTCTTTTAAATTTAAGTACGTAGTTGTCTAGTGGTTGAAGAGGATAGCTTGATGGAACAATGTTATTTTTTTGCAATGACAAATATGTCTTATCGTCTATATATTTTGCTCCTAGAGTGAGCCCCATGAAATCGCTTTTCTCAAAACTATAATTGCCCTTAGCAAAAAGATTTAGATTTTTATTTTTGGTTTGAGCTGAAAAAAAGATTGGCTTTTTATCATAAAATTTTTTAAAAATACTGTTTTCTTGGTCAAAATTATATTTTTCGTAAAGGTTGGATGATATTGAAAAATCAAATGCAGAAGTACTCCAATTTTTATAAATAAAGAACTTTCTTGAACCATTTGATCTGTCTTTGCCATACCAAGAGCTTAAAGAAATATTTGATTCTGGTGAGGGCAGAACAGGATAAGAATCTAAAATTGGTAATGATGACTCATCCTTAAAGGTTGACCATATAAGGCCAAATTTTAGGCTTTTATCTTTGGTCAGTGAAAATATTTGAGACGTAGCGAAGTTATTATTTCTTAAATTTTCATTTAAGTCTTTAATCTCATAATCTCGAGTGGAAAAAAGAAATTTTGATTCATAATTTAACTTGCTTAACGAAAAATTTTTCTTAATCTCTATATTTCTAGAAGTCCTCTCAACATCATCATAAAGCGCATATGGCATTTCTACGTTATTTGGTGTGTTATTGGAAAATTTTGCGTATTCAGAATCTATATTCACAGCCCAGTTATCAATAGTAAAAAATCTTTCATAAGTTATGTAATCTTTAGAATGTGATACAGGTCTTAATGCTCCAATCTGTACAAAGTCATCTGAAAAAAAAGAAATATTTCTATTATTTTTCAAAAATGAAATTCCAAATGACTGTTTTAAATCCAAGCTTCTTCTATTTATGTCTAAATACTTAAATCCGTAATCTTGTATGAGTGAATTGCCACTAAAATCTGAGTAATCTAAAGTTAGCGATATAAAATCATTCAAATTGATTACAGAATCAATGTCATATACCCAGGAACTGTTTTTATCGTCTAAAGCTAAACTATTAATATGAAAATTATTCACTCCATCGGCAAAGTCATAGTCAATAGAAAGACCAAATGAGGAACTTGAATAAATCGGTTCTATAACAAATTCAGAATTTTCACTTTTAGTTTTGAATTTATAGCTTATATCTAGATTGGAATCAGTAACACCAAGGCTAGGGATATTTAAGCTATCATCCTCATTTAAATTTACCTCACCGAGCCAAAATAAAGGCACATCCAGGATTCTGAGTTTTGTATTCTGAATTATTAAGCCTTCATTTTTTAACTCAGCATTTTCAGCAGTTAAACTCCAGAGAGAGCTTTTTTTACATGAAGTTAATTTAATATTTTCTAGTTTTAAAGCTTCATCAAAACTTTTTGCTGTATCAAATGAAAGATTTATTTCCTCTGAGAGATCTATATTACCGCTTTCAACAATAATATTTGCATTATCTGATTCATAACAATTTTCTGCACTTAAAGACAGGCTGAACCAAATTAAGATAACTCCAAGATTATTAACTTTTTTCATATGCCTGTATTATAAGACTTATACTATTGGAAAAAGTTTTATGAGTCTCAAAGATAAAGTAATTTTTATGTCAGGCGGGAGCAGAGGTATAGGGCTTTCTATAGCTCTTCGAGCTGCTCAAGATGGTGCTAAAGTTGTTATCGCAGCAAAGACCGTAGATCCTCATCCAAAACTTGAAGGGACCATATTTACAGCAGCTGAGGAAATTAAAAAAGCTGGTGGACAAGCATTGCCTGTACAGTGTGACATTCGCTTTGAGGAAAGCATTCAAAATGCAGTAGATCAAGCTATAGAAGAATTTGGAGGTATAGATATATGCGTTAATAACGCTTCAGCAATAAGCCTTACACCCACACTCCAAACAGATATGAAAAGATATGATCTTATGCATAATATTAATGGCAGAGGTACATTTTTAATGAGCAAGCTTTGCATTCCTCATTTATTAAAATCTGAAAACCCACATATTTTAAATCTATCCCCACCACTTGATATGGATCCGCTCTGGTTTCAAGGATCGCTTGCATACACTATGGCTAAATTTAATATGAGTATGTGTGTATTAGGTATGGCTGCAGAATATTCAGGCAAAATTGCAGTAAATGCACTTTGGCCAAGAACTGCCATCAGAACAGCAGCTGTAGCAAATGTATTAGGTGGCCAGGAAATGTATGATAAATCAAGAAAGCCTGAAATAATGTCTGATGCTGCACATATCATTCTTAATAAGGATCATAAAACCTTTAGTGGTAACTTTTTAATAGATGATTCTTTGCTTGCTGAGCACGGGGAAACTGATTTTAGTAAATATGCAGATTATCCTTTTGATCAGTTAATGCCAGACTTCTTTGTCCCAGCAGATGGCTACCCTGTACCAAGAGTAGTCAAAGAGAGTTGAGAGCTGACCAAAAAGAAATTACTAATTGGTTAAGCAAAACCATTGGTAATAATTCGTTTAATATCGAAGAATTACGTCAAGAAGCTAGCGATAGAAAGTATTACAGAATTAAAGCTGACAATGTTTCATATGTATTAGCTGATAATTTTGATAAAACAGATCAATCAGCAAATTTTCTATATGCCTCAAAAATTTTAAAAAATAGTTCTGTAAATGTACCGGAAGTTTTAGCATTTTCTGAAGATTTAAGATTTCTTTTATTGCAGGATCTTGGTGACAAAAGCCTTGATACTGATAATGAATTCAAAGATGAAAAAATACTTGAAATGGCATTAGAGCAGCTTTCAAAAATATATTTTTCAGACCAAGATGTAATAAGAAGTGCTACAAAAGAATCATTGCTTATACAAACCAACAGTTTTATTGATTTCTGCAAGGAAAATAAGCTATCTAATGATGAATTAAAAGCTCTTGAAAATCTTAGAAATAATTTAGTCCAAAATTTATTGAATCAACAATTTATTCCCACTCATAATGATTTTGAAAGAAGAAATTTAATGATGTTCGAGGAAAATTTATTTGTTATTGATTTCCAAGATTTAAATATGGGGCCTATAGGCATAGACCTAGCTTCAATTATGTATGAGCATTCTTATGAATATCCGAAGGTTTTGATTGATGACTTGCTTGAGAAACATCTAAAAAATAATGGTCTTAAAGCATCTAGTGAAGAATTAAAAAATATGATTATGCATGCTTTAGCACATCGCTCTATGCGAATAGTTGGAGCTTTCAACAAATATTTTAAAGAAGGTAAACTTTTAAACAGAAAATCAGACTTAGATAAATTCCTAAAAAGAATATATCTAGCTCTTTCTACATTAAAAAAAGACGAAGCAAAAATAGTCAAAAAATTATTATGAAAGCAATGATATTAGCAGCAGGCTTTGGTAAAAGGCTTGGAGAATTAACCAAAAGAAAACCTAAGCCTTTATTAGAAGTAAAAGGAAAGCCATTAATCGACTACCACATTGAGAAACTGATTTTTGCAGGGTTTAAAACTATAGCGATTAATACTCATTATCTAGGTGCTCAAATCTCTGACCATGTAATAAATAATTTCGGACAAAAAATTGAAATTCATATAAGCCATGAAAATCAAATTCTTGGTACTGGAGGTGGAATAAAAAAAGCTGTATCAAGTTTCGGAGATGAGGATATAGTTGTGATTAATTCAGATATTTATTCAGATTTAGACTACAGGTGTTTCAGAAATTTCTCAGCTAATACTTTATTTGTAGTTCCTGCCAATCAGCCAGGTTCTGGAGACTTTTATGTGGAGGAAAAACTTATAAGCCTTGAGGGCGATAAAAATTACACATGGACCGGTTTTAGTATTATCAAAAAGGAAACTTTAAATAAAAACCTAAATTCAAGCTTCCATTATTGGCATGACTGCTTAAAACCGCTTGCAAATAACGCAAAACTTAACGCAGAAATTTTAGATATAAATTGGTATGATGTCGGTAACGCTGAGACATTAAAAAAACTTAATTATTAAAGTGAAAAAAATTATTGCTCCTTCAATTCTTTCTGCTGATTTTTCAAGATTAGGTGAAGAGGTTGAAAATGTTATCAGTGCAGGAGCAGATTGGGTCCACTTTGATGTTATGGATAATCATTACGTCCCTAACTTAACCATTGGTCCTATGGTTTGTAAATCTTTAAGAAATTACGGCATAAAAAATTATATTGATGTTCACTTAATGGTTGAACCAGTTGATGCGTTAGTAGAAATGTTCGCAGAAGCAGGAGCAGATCTAATTTCATTCCATCCTGGTGCAACAGATAATGTAGATAGAACATTAGCTTTAATTAAAGGATCTGGTTGTGCCGCAGGATTTGCTGTAAACCCATCAGAAGATTTAGATATAGTTAAAAACTATATTGAGGAATTAGATTTGGCCTTATTAATGACAGTAAATCCTGGATTCGGTGGTCAAAAATTTATAGCAGATGTGTTGCCAAAAATCTCTGAAATGAGAGAAATTATTGATAGTTCCTCTAAAGAAGTTAGGTTGGAGGTAGATGGTGGCTTGAATACTGAGAATATAAAAACAGTATGTGATGCAGGAGCAGATACATTTGTTTTAGGCTCAGCTATTTTTAATACAGATGATTATTCGAATACTATTAATAAGCTTCGTAACAGCATTTCTTAGTTCCAAAGAAAATTTAACACCAGCGAAAATTGGTGAAAAAGAGATATTGCTTCAAGTTGCAAATACTCAAGCTTTGCGTGCTGAGGGCCTAATGGGCGTAAAAGCTCTTGAATATAATCAAGGTATGATTTTCATCTGGCCAAATGCTTCAAGAAAATGCATGTGGATGAAAAATACTCTAATAGACTTATCAGTGGCATTTATTAATAGAGACAGAAGAATTACCGAAATTAAAGAACTACAGTCTAAGAGCTTAGAGTCAATTTGCTCATCAAGTGGAAATATAATAGCTGCAATAGAAATGAATGAAGGTTGGTTTAAAGAAAATAGTATTGAACCAGGTGTTGAGGTCTTTTTGCCCTAGAAATACCGACTAAGGGTTGTCATTATTTTTGAAGTAGCAGTCATCATTCCTTTTACAGGTGGTGGAAGCTCTTCACTGCCATGATCTTTTGCCTCTTGGCCATGAATCTCCTCTTCTTCCAACATCTTTTCAAGAATTTTTCTACTTTTTTCATCTTTTGGAGACATTTCCTTTAAATGTCTTTTTAGATGTTCAACTACTTGTTTTTCTGTTTCTTCAACAAATCCTAAACTTGTAGCATCACTTATTAGAGCAGCTATAGATCCAAGTGTGAAAGAACCTGCATAATAGAGTGGATCAAGAATAGATTTCTTTCCACCAAGCTCATCAAGTCTTTTGCTGCACCACTCTAAATGCGCAAATTCTTCATCTCCTGCTTTAATTAGGTGCTTTCTTACCTCTGGTGTATTTGTAAAAAAAGCTTGTCCTCTATAAAGTGCTTGTGCTGACACTTCACCCGAAGCATTCACTCTCATAAGTGATATGGATTTCTGTCTTTCTTCATCTGTTAACGAATTATCAAGTTCACCAGTATTTTTATATGTGATTGTTTTCAAAAAATGGCTGAGCTCTGTAGCAAATTTATCGTTAAGATTCATAAATTTTTCCTATATCAGTCCTATATATAGTGCCATCAAATTTGATTTCATCAATTTTATTGTAAATATAAGAAACACAATCCTCCAAGTTTGATGCATGATAATTCAGAGAAAAAACTCTTCCACCTGAAGTTAATAGTTCGTTTTCAGCAATGTTTGTTCCCGCATGAAATAGTTTTAGTTCATCCAAATTTCCTATTTCTATAGGTATGTTAGTTCTATATTTTTCAGGGTAGCCACTTGATGCAATAACTACGCCCATAGATGAGCCTTGTTTCCATGATATTGAAACTTTCCTATTATCAAGAGCATCTTCAAGACATTCAACAAGATCTGAATCCATTTGCATCATTAAACATTGGGTTTCTGGATCACCTAAGCGACAATTAAATTCTAAAACTTTTGGGTTATCATCCTTGACCATAAGGCCAAAGTACATAAAACCATAATAGGAAACATCCATATTATTTAGTCCATCTATTGTTGGTTGAACCACTTTTTTCATTATTTTTTCTCTCAAAACATCGTTCATAAATGGAGAGGGTGATATACAGCCCATTCCTCCCGTATTAGGACCCATATTTCCATCAAAAAGCGGCTTGTAATCGACGCTAGTTTCAAAAGGGATAAATTCACTTGGAGTCATTATGCCCATAAAACTGAGTTCAGTTCCATATAAGCATTCTTCAATTAAGATATTCTCACCAGCAACACCAAATAATGAATTATTCATTACTGAATCAACCCACTCTTTCGCTTCTTTGCTGTTTTTTGAGACTAAAACTCCCTTTCCAGCAGCAAGGCCATCTGCCTTGAGTACAATCGGATATTCACAATTATCTAAAAAAGAATATGCACTTTCAGGATCAGAAAAAAAACTAGCTTTACCTGTAGGAATATCATTTTCAAAAAGAAATTTTTTAGAAAATATTTTTGAACCCTCAAGTCGTGCACCATTTGAACATGGTCCGAATACCAAGATATTCAGATCTTCAAGATAATCAACAAGACCATTAACCAATGGATCTTCTGGTCCTATCACAACGAGGTCTATTTTTTCTTCGATTATGAATTTTTTTATACCTGAAAAATCATTTACATTAATGCTGACATTAACGCATTTTTCTTCAGTGCTTGTACCGCCATTCCCCGGAGCAACAAAAACAATTTTACTTTTTTTTGATTGAGACAGTTTCCAAGCCAATGCATGTTCTCTTCCGCCTTGCCCAATAACTAAAATTTTCATCAATGCTTGAAGTGCCTCACTCCTGTAAAAGTCATGGTGAGATTTTTTTCTTCGGCAGCTTTTATTACTTCATCATCTTTAATTGAGCCACCTGGTTGAATAATATGTAGCACACCTTTACTTGCAGCAAAATCAATATTATCTCTAAAAGGAAAAAAGGCATCAGAAGCTAACACACAATTAGCAACATCTAAGCCTTCTTCTTCTGCCTTCATGAAAGCTATTTTTGTGCTTACAACTCTACTCATTTGGCCAGCACCAATGCCCAGAGTCATCTTATTTTTAGCTAATACAATTGCATTAGATTTAGCGTGTTTTGCCACCTTCATAGCGAAGATTAGATCATCTATCTCATGTTTAGATGGATAATTATTTGTGACATGTTCAAGTTTCATTTCTGCAAAGTTAACAATATCAGTAGATTGAACTAATCCAACGCCGTGAATCATTTTATTTTCATATATATCAGTTGCCACATCATTACTTCTAAGCACCCTGATATTTGGCTTTGTATTCAAAATTTCTTGTGCATCAGATGTGAAATTTGGCGCAATTAAAACTTCAATGAATTGGTTTTCGATCATGAATTTTGCACACACTTCATCAATTTCACCATTAGCCGCGATCACCCCTCCAAATGCCGAAGTTGGATCGGTTTGAAATGCTTTTTTATAAGAAGAAAGAATAGTATCAGAAGACGCTACGCCGCACGGGTTTGTATGTTTGACAATACAGACACTTGGTTCATCAAATTCTTGAACACAAGCCCAAGCAGCTAGTGCATCAGATACATTATTAAAAGATATTTCCTTTCCTTGCAAAGGGTTTAAAAAATCTATGGGCGAGTCATTTCCAATATGCAAAAATCCCTCTTGGTGTGGATTCTCGCCGTACCGTAATTTTATTGATTCTTCTTTAATAGGGTTATCTAAAAACCAATTCGATACATCTAAATCATAATCAGTTGTGAGACTAAAAGCTTCAGCAGCAAACTCTTTTGATTGCACCTCAGTAATATTCTTTAAACTTAACTGATCATATTGTTTTGGATCTGTCATCACAACGGTATGCTTAAAATTTTTTGCAGCTGCTCGAACCATAGCAGGACCACCAATATCAATTTTCTCAATTATTGAAATCTCTGTTGAATTTTCATCTGCTACTTCTGATGCAAATGGGTATAAATTTACAACAACAAGGTCAATTTTTTTTGCATTAAGCTTTTCTAATTCTTGTTTATCAGAATCTCCTCTGGCCAGAATTCCCGCATGAATCTTTGGATGAAGAGTTTTTACTCTACCGTCAAAAACTTCATTAAATCCGGTGTACTCAGATACTTCAGTTACTTTAATTCCATTATCCTTTAAATATTTTGCAGTTCCTCCAGACGAAAGTATTAAAACATTATTGTTAATAAGGTTTTGCGATAGCTCCAGTAAACCAGTTTTATCGTAAACACTTATCAAAGCAGTCTTAATTTCTATCATTATAAAAGCCCATACTTCTCCATTTTTTTTCTCAAAGTTCCTCTATTGAGCCCTAAAATTTTACTAGCCTGTGATTGGTTTCCTTTACATTTTTTAAGAACAACCTCAAGCAAAGGAGGTTCAATTTGACTGATAGTTAAATTGTAAAGTTCTATTGGGCTTTCACCATCTAAGTTGCGATAATAGCGCTTAATGGCTCTTTTGACTTCGCCTCTTAGACTTCTTTTGTTTGTATTAAACTTGGTCGACATCTAAATGATATAATTGCTCTTCCTATGAAAATAACTTCAATTTTTATTAAAAAAAAACTAGATAAAAATACTGATCATTTTTTAGACAATAGTCAAATACATTATCTAAAAAAAGTATTAAAACTTAAAAAGAATGAGAATGTTCATGTTCAAGATGGAGAGGGCAATAGATGCATATGTTTATATGACGGAAATGCTAGTTTAAAAACAATTGACCTAGAAACAAGAAAGAGAAATTTTCAAATAACTCTGCTAGCTCCAATCCTAAAAAAAAATCAGTTAGAGTTTATGTTACAAAAATCAGTTGAGATTGGTGTAAAGAATATTTGTCTTTACATACCAGAAAAATCTAAACATTCATTCAATTATGAGAAAGAAGAAAAAAAGAAGACTAGATATGAAGACATTATTAAATCAGCCTTTCTTCAGTCTGAGAACTTTTACTTACCAAATTTAAGTATTGTCGTTTCAATTAATGATTTCAATTTTAATGCGTTTAAAAAAATTATTATTCTGGATCAGTTCTCAAAAACCCTTTTAAATAATAAAGAACCTTGTGACCTTTTGATCTCAGGTGGAGAGTATGGATTCGATGACAAAGAAATAAAAAATATTAGTAAAAATAGAGCAAGTTCATTCAATTTAGGTGAAAATATACTTAGAGCTGAAACAGCACCTTTAGTAGCTCTTTCAAGATTAAATATTTAAATATGAAAATTGGATTTATTATTAATGACCTAAACTCAATGAACCTTGAGAAAGATACTTCTGTGTATCTTATGAAAGAAGCACATGCTAGGGGTGATGATGTGTTTGCTTTTGATTCTAAAGACGTTACACACAAAGCAATTTCATTGTACGCAAATTGTAAAAAAATAAATTTTCCGAATCCAAGTGAACTAAATTTTGTTATTGATAGTTCTGTATCTATTGAAGTAAAGGAATTTGATTTTGTAATTAATAGACTGAACCCGCCTTTCAATAAAGAGTATCTCTACTTAACACAAATGCTGGAAATTTCCGGTGTTGATTGTATTAATCCTGCAAAAGCATTGAGAGAAAATAATGAGAAACTAATGATCTTAAATTTCCCTGAAATCATTCCATTCACAGTTGTAACAAATTCATTAGAGGAAATAGAAAGAGTGTTTGAAAATTCAAACATAGAAAAAATTGTTATTAAGCCTTTAGATGGAATGGGTGGAAAATCAATTTTTATAATTGAAAAGGGCGACAAAAATCTAAGTGTAATATGGGAAACTGTAAGCCAAAAAGGAAAAAAACATTTCATCATTCAAGAATTTATCGAAGAAGCAAAATTGGGAGACCACAGACTTATTTTTATAGATTATGAATTATTGAACAAAAAAGTTGTTCGTGTTCCATCCGATAAAGATTTTCGAGGGAACTTAGCCGTTGGTGCAGTTTCAAAAATTGAAACTGTCACTGAACATGATGAAAAAGTAGCAGAAAACATAATCCCTTATCTTAAAGAAAATAGGATTTTCTTTGCTGGTGTTGATTTGCTTGGAGGGTGGCTATCCGAGATAAATATTACTTCACCTACATGTTTACAAGAAATACATAAAAACTCAGATTTAGATCCTGCTAAGATTTTTTGGGATACTTTGAACAAAGATAGGTAGAGATATTGAGCAAAGAAGCCAAAGTTGTATTAAGTCTTGACTACGGAACAAAAAATATTGGAATTTGTATTGCTGAAACTTACACAGGGCAAACTAAACCTCTGCCAGTCATCGAAAATAATGATTCTTTTTATACTGAGCTAGATAACCTTTTAAAAGAGTGGAGACCTAATATAGTTTTAATCGGCATTCCGCCTAAAATGTCCTCAGATTTTAATGACGGATTAAATGAAGCTAAAGCCTACATTACCAATGAGCATAAAATAAAAGTGATAGAGGTAAATGAAGACTTTACAACCCAAGGGTTAGATAAATGCAAAAAAAATCATATGAAAGATTCATATTCAGCTGAATTAATTTTTCAAGACTGGTTTAATGATATAGATGGCTAAATCAATTCCGAAAGATTTTATAGATAGACTTGTTGAAGATTCCGATATTGTTTCGGTTATAAATCATTATGTTTCACTTTCAAAAAAGGGAAACAACTATACTTGCTGTTGTCCCTTTCATGAAGAAAAAACACCTTCTTTTGTAGTAAGCCCTCAGAAAGCAATATTCCATTGTTTTGGATGTGGTGCTGGTGGAAACGTTCTTACATTCATAAAAGATCATGAAGGTTTAAGCTTTGTTGAAGCTGTTGAAAAGCTTGCTGAATTAAATAATGTAACTGTACCTAGAGAAAATACTTTTGGTAATAATGATTTTTCTAAGATCCATGAAATAAACGAATTTGTTGCTAATTACTACTTTGAAGCACTGAAAGACCAAAAAAATAAATCTATTGTTGAATACTTAAAAGAAAGAGGTATCAGTGGTCAAACAGCAAAAAATTTCAAAATTGGTTTTGCTGACTTTAATCAAAACGAGCTTTTAAAAATTTTACAAAGCAAATTCTCTGAAAAAGAAATTTTAGAGAGTGGAAATTTTCTTAAAAATGATAAGGGGTTTTACCCTTTTTTAAGAAATAGAGTGACCTTTCCAATATTTAATTCTTCTGGAAAAACTATAGGTTTTGGTGGGAGAGTTACTGATGATTCGTTGCCAAAATATTTAAATTCTAAGGATAGTAAATTTTTTAATAAAACCAGAGAGCTTTATGGTTTCAATAATGCTAAGAAAGATCATAAAACAGATGATTTTATTGTTACAGAAGGCTATATGGATGTAGTTATGTTGAGTGAATATGGTATTAATAACGCAGTTGCATCATTGGGAACTGCATTCTCACAAAATCATATGAGTTCAATGTTTAAATTGCGCAGAAAAATTACTTTTTGCTTTGATTCAGATGAAGCTGGACTAAAAGCTGCGTGGCGGGCATTTCAGATTTCTCTAAAAAATGTAATAGACGATAAAACAGTAAGATTTTTATTTTTACCTGAAGGTTATGATCCAGACTCATTTGTAAAAGAGAAGGGAGAGCAAGAATTTTATAAAAAGTTAGATAGAGCAATGGTTCTTGAAAGTTTTGCCTTTCAATACTTAAAAAGAGGCAAGAAATTAGATTCACCTGAAGATATAAGACAGATTATTTTTGAGTTTAAAAAATTACTCCCACTAGTAACATCAGAAATGTTGAAGGAAACGCTTATGACCAAGTTTTCGTCTGAACTTAATATTAATAAAGAAATTCTTATGAAAGAAGATAGGCCCGAAAAGAAAACTTATGTAAAAAAAGTTTTAAAATCAAAAAAAGCAGCCTTTGAAAATGAATTTTTACTTCTAATTTTCTTGCTAGAGAATCATAAAAATTCAATAAATGATCTTTCACAAGAATTTTTTAAATTTATTGAAACCACGAAAAGAGATGAAATAACCAGCTTTCAAGAAGTTATTAATCAAATAAAAACAGAAAATTCTACCAGAAAGGAATCTCCACTTTTTGCTAAAGCAATGATGATTGACTTAAATTTAAGTCAAGACGAAGTAATAAGTGAATTTATAAGAGCATCAGATGCAATAAGGTTAGAATTTGATGAATTATTTGCAGAATATTTAATTATTCTTGCCAATAAGAAAGAATTGTCACAACAAAGAAAAGAAAATCTGCAAAAACTTCTAAATTTGAGAGATAATAACTCAATTCAGGAAGAGGAGCTTATTCAAAATTTGAACACGTATAGTTGAAATTTCAATAATCACAAGCATATAAGAAGTCATGTCAGATAAACAGTCCGCACAAAAAAATGATATTGCTCAATTAATTCAGTTGGGCAGGGAACAGGGCTATCTTACTCATGCTGACATAACAGACACTTTGCCAGACGGATCAACCGACGAAGATAATTTTGAAGAAATTACTCAAGTTTTGAGAGACATGGGTATAAAAGTATTCGAAGACACTCCTGATCAAGATGAGCTCATGTTAGGTGAGGATGAGGAAACAGATGAATTAGCAGCTGAAGATGCTGTTGCTGCATTATCTCAAACTGAAATTGAGTCAGGCAGAACTACCGATCCAGTCCGTATGTATATGAGAGAAATGGGAAGCGTTGACCTTCTTACTAAAACTGGTGAAATTGGTATCGCAAAGAGAATTGAAGCCGCAATGAAAGAAGTTTTAGCCCTTTGTGCAGAATACCCTCTTTGCATTGAGTATATTCTAGACTTTTTCAACAGGATTAAGCTTGGAGAAAAGAAAACTCAAGATCTTATATCTGGCTTTATGCTGGAAGAGCCTGAAGAGGAAATCATTGAGCAAGATTTTGAGGCAAATGAAGAAGTCGTTGAAGATGCTTCAAATGATGATGAGGAAGAAGAGGCTAATGTGATATCGTTTGAGGAGTGTGAAGCAAAGATTAAGGTTATCAAAAGGGAATATAACAAGTATCTAAAGTCACTTAGTAATGAAAAATTAGATGACAAAGGTCAAAAAGCACTCGATAAGTTGAAAGCCGAATTTCAGGTAATAAAATTCAATTCCAAAGTCTTCGATACTTTAGTACAAATTCCTGCAGAGAAGAAAGGTCTTGTTGGAGGTTTTGAAAAGGAGTTGAAAAGGCTACTTGTAAAAGAAATAGGAGTGCCGAATAAAGATGCCAGAGATCTTGTAGACCAGAATTTAATCAATGTAAGACTTTTAACCAAACTTGCTAAAGACAAAAAGTTTTCCAAGAAAAAAATTGATGAAGTTAAGCCAACTTTTGTAAGAATCCAAAAAGATTTAATAAAAATTGATGATAATAATCTCATGCCAGTAACTCAAATAATTTCTTTAAATAAAAGAATTAACAAAGCTTGCAGGGGTCTTTTAAGAGCAAAAAAAGAAATGATCGAAGCAAATTTACGGCTTGTGATTTCTATTGCAAAAAAATACACCAACAGAGGTTTGCAATTTTTGGATCTTATTCAGGAAGGCAATATTGGTTTAATGAAGGCCGTTGATAAATTTGAGTATAGAAGAGGTTATAAATTCTCTACCTATGCAACTTGGTGGATAAGGCAAGCAATCACTAGATCAATAGCTGATCAAGCTCGAACTATCAGAATTCCAGTACATATGATTGAGACAATCAATAAATTAAATAGGCTATCAAGGCAAATGATGCAAGAAATAGGTAGGGAACCAACACCAGAAGAAATGTCAAAAAGACTTGATATCCCAGAAGATAAAATGAGAAAAGTAATGAAGATTGCTAAAGAGCCTATATCAATGGAGACTCCTATTGGAGACGATGAAGACTCAAATCTGGGTGACTTCTTGGAAGATAGTTCCATCAACTCTCCAATCGATGATGCATCAATACGGGGTCTAAAAGATGCAACAGATGAGATACTTGCATCTCTAACAGCTAGAGAAGCTAAAGTGTTAAGAATGCGATTCGGTATCGGTATGAATAACGACCATACTCTAGAAGAGGTGGGGAAGCAGTTCGACGTTACTAGAGAAAGAATCAGACAAATAGAAGCAAAAGCACTGAGAAAGCTGAGACATCCAACTAGATCTGATGTGCTTAAAAGCTTTTTACACGAATAACGTCTTTTTAAAAACCTCAAAAAGTTATAGACTACATTTTCTGGCGGGCCTGTAGCTCAGTTGGTTAGAGCAGTGGACTCATAATCCATTGGTCGGAGGTTCGAGTCCTCCCGGGCCCACCATCTGTAGTTTTACATGATTACTTTTAAGTTTAGAATTTTATTCTTGTGATGGAGTTCTGGTCCTTGTTCATATAGTATTAAGTTACCTAGAAATTTATGGAATTCATAATAGAAAATTTTTATCTTATCTTGGCAGCAAGCATTATTTTTGGCTTTTTTATGGCTTATGGAATAGGAGCCAATGATGTTGCAAATGCCATGGGAACTTCTGTTGGAAGTAAGGCCTTAACATTAACACAAGCCTTAGTTGTAGCAGCTATTTTTGAGTTTCTTGGGGCTTATTTAGCGGGTGCCTCTGTAACTGCAACCATTAGAGAAAATATTGTGGATCCAGCGCTTTACCAAGACGAGCCCACAGTTTTTGTTGTTGGCATGATGTCCAGTTTGCTGGCCGCGGGCGCTTGGCTATTGATTTCAACTACTTTTGGATTACCGGTATCAACGACTCATACAATTATCGGAGCTATTGCTGGTTTTTCAATTTTTTATATTGGCTGGGCTTCAGTAAGCTGGGGATACATTGTTGGAGTGACTTTTTCTTGGCTCATAACTCCAGTTATTGCAGCATTGCTCTCAGGATTGTTATATTTTAGTGCCAAGCGTTTTGTTCTGAATGCAAAGGATCCTATTCAAGCTGGAAGACAATATATACCTATATATGCAGGTATGGTTGGATTTAGTATTGCAGCAATAACTCTTAACAAAGGGCTTAAAAATACTGATATACCGACTCTAATAACAACATCTATTGGTGGATACGATCTTATTGTTACCATATTTGGTTTAGCTTTTGCTGTGGCATTGATTTGTTATGTAATATCCAGAATTCTGCTATCACACTATGTAAGCAAATCGGACAATCCAAACATTGAAGGCAAATTTGCAGTTTTGATGATCTTCACAGCATGCTCAATAGCTTTTGCCCATGGTTCGAATGATGTGGCAAATGCTGTCGGGCCAATGGCAGCAGTGATCTCAACGATAGAAAATCTTGGTGAGATTGACGATGTTGCAACTATTCCAGAATGGATACTTCTCACAGGTGCGATTGGGATAGTAATAGGTATGCTTACTTTGGGTTATAAAGTTATCAGGACTGTTGGTGAAAATATTACCAAATTAAAACCAAGCAAAGGTTTTGCCGCTGAAATGTCAACAGCAATAGTAGTAGTTATTGGTAGCGTCTCAGGTGTACCTTTATCCACTACCCACACATTAGTTGGTGCAGTTGTAGGAATAGGAATATTCAGTAGTAGCAAGGTGAATTACAATTCAATTGCACAAATTGGTGTTTCTTGGTTAATTACCATACCTGGTGGAGCTATTCTTTCCATAATGTTTTTTGTAGCATTAAGTAATATGTTTGGAATTTAATAATGGATTTTAATTACTGGATAGAGATAGCTAACAAAGTAGTAAATATAATTACGGGTCCAGCAGTTATATTTTCAGTTTGGTTTCTTGTTGCGCAAATACAAACACAAATTAAAGTTGGTAAAGCGGCTTCAAGACAATCGATAGCAGAAGCACATCAAGAAGTTACATTAGCCGGCTTAGACCCACTTTTAATGCGCGCGAAATTGAAGCTCATCAAAAAAGAAAAACTATCAATTGATGAAGAAGTTGGTCTTAGAATTCATATGACTGCAATACTTCGCGCAAGAGAAAACCATTTTTATCAACATAAAATGGGTATGCTTGATGATGAAGAGTGGAAAACAATGAGGAAAGCATTAGGCACACTTTTTATAGATAACAATTTAAATTTGGATATTTGGAATAAAAGTAAATCTACTTTTAATCCTGAGTTTGCAAAAATTGTTGATGAAGAAATTGATATGAGGAAGGATACGTTTAAAAAATGAGTGATAAAGATCAATTAAAGTTTATTTCTAAAGCATTGCTTATGCATCAAAGACCATTTCTGATAACAAAGCTTGATGGCGATGTTATGTGGGTTAATAACGCTGCAAAATATATTTTTTCTATGGAAGAAAATGATAAGCTTGATATTCTTTTCGTTGAAAAGAAGGATCTTGATAAGGCAAAATTTGATTCTGATATTGCTGACTCTTTCGACGTATTTTTGAAATTGAATTTAAGAGAAAAAAGTTTTTTCATGAGAGTTCTTTTACATGTTATTCCAATGGAAAACGAAAATTATTTTCTCGTAGAATTTGTATCAAACTCTAAAGAAAACCTATATGCCTTAAAAACAGTAATTTCCTGTCTTGAGAATAATAGAATAGGTATGTTCTATCAAAAGCAGTATAAGCTTACAGGAAAAAAAGAAATCACCGGTGTTGAAGCACTTATTAGATTCTTCAGCGAAGATGGATCAATAATACCTAATGACAAAATCATACCTTACATTGAAAGTGAGAGTATTTTTTCATTAGTGGTCACGTCTTCAATGGATCTTGTTAAAGAATTTTTTGATGCAAGGGAAGAAAAGGGGCTTGCCGGAAAAACTTTATATTTTAATGTTTCTGCACATACCGTTCTTCATAAAGACTTTTTGCCGATATTTAAAGATTTTATTAAATCAACTGGTGTCAAAAAAGGTGATTTTGGGATAGAGGTAACCGAAACAGCAGAGCTAAATAATTTATCTTTAGCATCACTGCGCTTATCAAGCATTAAAAACCTCGGTGTTTCTATTGCTCTTGATGATTTTGGTGCTGGATACTCTGCTCTAAGATATTTGAAAGATTTGCCAATTGATTTGTTAAAACTAGATAAAAGCTTTACCACCGAAATGGCTGAAACTCATAACCAAAGCCTTATTCAGATTGCCAAACTAATGGCAGACTCTCTTTCTATGGAATTTATTTGTGAGGGACTTGAGGAAGAATGGCAGATTGAAAAAGCTATATCCTTAGGTTGTGAAAGGGGGCAAGGCTATTTTCTTCATAAACCATGCAGTCTTGAAGACTTAACGAATGAATAGCAAAAAAGAAAAGATAATTCTTACACAAATTAAACAGGACTTTACTACTCCTGTCGATGCAATTTCAGATTATATAAATTTAATCATTGATGGTTCAGACATATATGATGATGAGATCTCAGAAGAATTTGAGAATATAAAAAAATCAGCAAAAACCCTAAGAGTAAACTTTAATGAAGCTTTTTTAGAGTTTGCTGAAACAAAAAGAAAAAAAATTAATAGTGATGAAGAAGCTTCGATCTTGCGTCACGATCTCAGAACTCCTCTAAACGGAATTATAGGTTATAGCGAAATTCTTATTGAGGATTATGAAGATGACATAGATGAAAAACATAATGAGGATCTCTCACATATCATTGACCTGGCAAAAGAAATTGAAGGAGCAATATCAAGATTTGTAGAGTTTTTAAAAGATGGAGCACGCAGCATTGAAAATGAAGACGATAGCAATGAAAGTGCTGATAATTTGTTTAGCTCTTTAGGGAAAATTGAATACAAGCTCGAAATAATTGAAGAAATAAAAAATGCAAAAATTTTAGTAGTCGATGATATTAAAACGAATTGTGATGTTCTTAAAAGAAGATTGGAAAGTAACGAATTCATTGTAGACGTCTCAATGTCAGGCAAAGAAGCTTTAGAGAAAATTAATCAACAAAAATACGATTTAATTCTTCTTGATGTGCTTATGCCAGAAGTGAATGGTCTTGAAGTGCTAATTAAAGTTAGAGAGCAATATTCAGCTGACAAACTTCCAATTATTATGGTTTCTTCTTTTGATGATGTTGAAAGTATTTCAAAATGTATTCAGCTAGGTGCTTCTGATTATTTATCCAAACCGGTAAACTCAACAATCCTTGCACAAAAAGTTGCTTCAACCTTGGAAAGAAAAGCTCTTAGAGAAAGGGAAGAACAATTACTATCAGAACTTCATAGGCAGGCAATTACAGATGAAATGACTGGTATTCCAAATAGAAGATATGTTTTTGATATCTTAGAAAAAAGTTTTTTGGAAATTGAGAAAGAATCTAAAGAACACTTTGCAACAGCAATATTTGATATTGATCATTTTAAAAATGTAAATGATACCTATGGGCATGCTGCAGGTGATGAAATTATTAAAAAGGTCAGTTCAATTGCTACGTCTGTTATAAGTGCACCGGACATTTTTGGCAGAATTGGAGGAGAAGAATTTTTGGCAGTTATTTTCAATAATTCCAAAGAACATTTGCAACAAATATGCGAAAAAGTTAGATCAACTGTTGAGAATGATGAAACTTTATTTGATAATCAAAAAATAAGAGTAACTATCAGTGGCGGTGTTTGCTTTACTGACGAATCAACAAGTGTTTCAGATATGGTAAATAAAGCTGATGAAAGACTCTATCTTGCCAAGAAAAATGGCAGAAATAAATTTTATTTAAATGAGGGCGAATAATGGCATATATTTTGATTGTTGAAGACAACGAAATGAATAGAGATATGTTGGGAAGAAGGTTAGAGCGAAGAGGTTTTGAAATAGACTTTGCACTTGATGGTCAAGAAGGTCTGGATAAGATGAGGGAAAGAAAACCAGATTTAGTTCTAATGGATATGGGTTTGCCTGTATTAGATGGTTGGCAAGCAACGACACAAGCTAAAGAAGACGACAGCTTGAAAGATATTCCGATAATAGCTCTTACAGCGCATGCTCTTGAGACTGATAGACAAAAGGCTCTTGCTGCCGGTGCTGACGACTTTGATACAAAACCTGTAGATATTAAGAGGCTTCTAGAGAAGATAGCTAATTTTATTTAGGATTTTCACCCTTTAGTATCTGATTTACTTCTTGAACTAAAGTATCAACTTTGGATTCTTTTTTCACTATGCCTTCTGTAAATTTACTTAACATCTTTTCTTCGACAGCAGTAATGTCTTTACCTGAGAAAACTACAATTGGAATTTTTATTCCATCTTCTTGGGTTTTTTCTATAAATTCAAAACCATCCATTCTTGGCATATCTAAATCTAAAACAATTAGGTCTGGTTTTTCTTTAACTCTCTCTAAGGCATCTTCCCCATTTTTAGCATCAATAGACATATAGCCCTCATTTTTAAGAATTTTATTTAGTAAATCTCTAGTATTTTCGTCATCGTCGACTATTAGAACTTTTTGATTTTTTTCAGTTATATACCTCTTTACAATATTTATAAAAAATGTTCTGTCGATAGGTTTTTTCATATAATCATCAGCACCAAGTGAATTAGCCATGCTTTCCTCATTGAGAACGGAAGTAATCACTACTGGAATATCTTTTAATTTTTTATCTTTTTTAAGTTCTTTGAGAACCGACCACCCATCACGACCAGGCATGAGCACATCAAGCAATATCAGCTTGGGCAAGAACTTTCTAGCCTGTTCAATCCCTTCATCACCATCAAAACAACTGTAAACTGTATGTCCTTCTTTTTTTATAGCTCTTCTAACAACATCATGCGTTGTTTTATCATCATCAACTAAGAGTATATAATCTTGCCCTTCCTTGATTTCAGGATTTTCAAAATTTTCATCATCAACTGTTTCTTCATCTTGTGAAATTCTTGGTACGAAAATACTGAAAGTACTTCCTTCACCAACTTTACTTGTAACTTCTACGCCGCCACCCATCATTTCAGCAAAATGTTTTGAAATTGATAAGCCTAATCCTGTTCCTCCATATTTTGCACTGGTGGATCTTTCAGCTTGTGTATAAGTATCAAAAAGCTTTCCAAGCTGTTCTTCTGTCATACCTATACCTGTATCTTTAATATCAAAGTTAACAAACTCTTTACCATCTATTTTTTTGGAATCAATTAAAAGTGCCACTTGACCATTCTCAGTAAATTTGAAGGCATTACTTAAAAAGTTAACTATACATTGTCTAAGTTTTGTTTCATCACTCGTCATATCACCACCAATATTATTTTTAATGATAAATTCATTATTATTTTTTGCTGCGAGTGGATTTGACACATCTTTAATTGTTTCAATCATGGTATCAATATTGAATGGAGTGAAATACATATCCATTTTTCCTGCTTCAATTTTTGATAAATCTAAGACATTATTGATCAAGGAGAGAAGGTGTTTACTCGAATTGGTGATTCGCTTTAAATCAGGGACCATATCGTCATTACCAAGGTCTTCACAATCCTCAAGAAGCATTTCACTATATCCAATGATTGCATTTAAAGGTGTTCTGAGCTCATGAGACATATTCGCAAAAAATCTTGATTTAGCAGAACTAGCTTCTCTTGCCTCGTCCCTAGCCGATGCCATTTCCTTAGTTTTTAGATCAATAAGCGCATTTACTTCGTCTGACATTCTAGAAAACGCAAGCTCCATCATTTCAACTGATGCCTCTTCAGCTTTTTCGTCAGATGTTTCGTTGACAAGATTTTTCATATTTTGAACATCCTTTTGGATTAAAACTTTTGCGTCGCCTTCAAGCTTTTCAGAAAGAACACTCATTTTCTTTATTATTACTTCATCTCTTTGCTTTCTTCTCTCAGCTCTGTCTTTTCGAACTGAATCCATTTCTAACAAATGATTCCTGTATCTACCAAGGGCATTTGATAGTTGGCCTACTTCATTCGTCTCCGATGACAAAAATCCTTTATTTGAAGGTAAGTTCTTTTTGGTATCGCCCTTTGTTAATGCTTCCAAGACTTCTATTGCTTGAGCTATTCTACTGAATGCACCATCTTGTACCCACCATATTGCAAGAACAATTAGCAGAATTACTCCGAATGTAAAAATAATCGAATTCAGAGTGGAATCTCTTAACTCTTTTAAATCATTAGCGACATTTTTGATTACAAAGAAGAGTGCAAAATCTGGATTAACTGTTGATGCAACTGGTACTGAAGTCAGAGATAAACCAAGTGCCTCGAAATTTTTTGAATTCATATTTTCCAAGCCATTTTTTAAAATATCTTTTTTTATGTAATCAAAACTTGTATTTTTTATGCCCAGTGAGTCCTGAGAAAATTCATCAGAAAAGACGGCATCAATGATTTTATTTTGACTTACGATCCCAGTTCTAACACCTAAATCACTTTCAAATATTGTCATTGATTGTCTTAAATCTCTGCCAAGAATTACAGTTCCAAGTAGTTTATCTGTATTGAATCCAAATTCATTTTTTAAATAAACTGGAAAAGCGACTATTTGGTGAAGATTTATGTTTCCAGACTCTTCTTGTGCATAGATAACTTCATTTGTAACGCTCATTCTAGTTTTAATTTTTTCCAAAAATGTCTCTGTTGAGTCATCTCTTAAAAAAATTAGTTCGTTACTTTCGCCGCAAACATCAATTGAATTTCCGACATCTGCCCAGTCGAATGCATATAGACATGTTAATTCTGAATTATTTTCATTAAATAATTTGATAAAACTTATGTTTCCCTCATCGATTTCATCTAAAAACATTTCATCAACAAGAATGAATAAGTCACCATTTATTTCGTTATCAAATGCCTCGATGAGAGCGTTTGCATAATCAAAGCCATCAATACCTATTTCTGTAAATAAACTAATCTCTACATATGGATTCCAATATTGTTCACCCTTTTCACCGTTGGGGCCCCAAGAATTCATATTTGCAAAACTGTTATCAATTGATTGAACCCAGGCAGATTCAACAATACTAGTGTATTGGCTATTAGATGATTTTTCTTGAATGTTCTGATTTTGAACATTCATAAAAAGAAGAATGCCTGCAATAATAATATTGCCTATCAAACCAAATATAAGGATTTGGGTTCTTACAAGCATTTTAAAAAATTATTATTCTGTTAACTTGAATGTGAAACGTGCTGTTACATCATTAACAGTTACTGGAACTCCATTGTAGACATATGGTTCATATGCCCATCTTCTAATAGTTCTCATAACTGCCCTTTCAAAATAACCAGGTTGATCGGTTTCTACTACGTAAGGATCTACAACTTCACCCTCTGGAGATACATCAAATTCAATTACCACGAAGCCTTCAGTTCCTCTTCTAAGAGCTGATCTAGGATAATCTGCAGCAGGAGAGTAGATTCTTTCAACAGAAACTTCAACAGTTTCTCCGTTCACAGTAATATTTCCTTGATCACTTGCAGAAAAAATCCACTGAGAAATAAATATTAAAAATAATGAAAGTAATCTCATGAGACAGATTATAAACAATAAATAACCTTTAAGTACACATGATTTTTGTATTTACATTAAATTAAAAATCATTATTCAGTTGATCTCTTCCCACGCAGGAAAAGGATCATTAAGATTTTCCCAGAAATCTTGACCTTTATGTAGATCTTCCTCAGTTACAAGACAAGCATCTAATGCTTTAATCATCGCATCTTTATCGAGACTTTGGCCAATAAATACTAGTTCTTGTCGCATATCACCAAATGGTTCTTCCCACTTAGACATAATGTGTGAAACTGATGCTTCATCCGTTGGCCATTTTTCTTTTGGTATTACTTTCCAAAAACTTCCAGCAAAACCGTACCTTGCTATACCTCCAGCTTGGCTCCATTGTCCAGCAAATTCAAGTCTAGAACCCAACCAGAAATAGCCTTTTGAACGAATTAGTTTTCCATAACTTTTTGTATTGTGTAGAAAGTTATAAAACTTATCAGGATAAAAAGGTCTTCTAGCAATATAGCTAAAGCTACTTATACCGTACTCTTCGGTTTCAGGAACATGTTCACCCCTCATTTCTTTTAACCACCCAGGAGCTTGTTGTGCTCTTTTGAAATCAAACAGATTGGTATCTAATATTTCATCAACTTCTACAGACCCATTTGCAATGGGTAAGATACGAGCGTGTGTATTTAAGCTTTTTAATATTCCTGTAACTTTTTTTATTTCTTCTTTAGATGCAATATCAGTTTTACTTATGAGAATTACATCTGCAAACTCAACTTGATCAACAAGTAAATCAGTCACACTGCGTTCGTCGTCATCACCAAGTGCTTCTCCTGTTTCTTTTAGGTATTTTGCTTGATCATAGTCTTCTAAAAAATTAACGGCATCTACAACAGTGACCATGGTATCGAGTTTAGCAACGTCAGATAATGAAACTCCTTTTTCATCTGCAAAAGTAAAAGTTTCTGCAACAGGTAAAGGCTCTGAAATTCCAGTTGACTCTATTACTAAATAATCAAATTTACTATCCTTAGCTAATTTATTAACTTCCAACAACAAATCTTCACGAAGTGTGCAACAAATACAGCCATTACTCATCTCAACTAATTTTTCTTCACTGTGATTTAAAGAAACTTCATTTTTAACTAAGGCAGCATCAATATTTATTTCGCTCATATCATTAACTATTACTGCAACTTTTTTATTTTGCCTATTGTTTAAGATATGACTAAGAACCGTAGTTTTTCCTGCACCTAAGAAGCCAGATAACACAGTTACTGGCAGCCTGTCAGATGATTTATTTTGCATTATAGAATCCTTTATATATTTTTTAATTTAACATATCTGCCAATAGCATCAAGATAAAAAAAGGGCTCCCAAAGAAGCCCTTTATTTTGAAATACTACTTAAGAATTTAGATCAAATCTATCTGCGTTCATTACTTTATTCCACGCAGCAATAAAATCATTAATAAATTTGTCATTTGCATCATCTGACGCATAGACTTCTGCTAATGATCTTAATTGTGAATTTGAACCAAACACTAAATCAACACGTGAAGCAGTTCTTACTACTTCTCCAGAAGTTTTATCTACTCCCTCATAGGCATTGTTGCCATTTGGTCTCCAAGAAACATTCATATCTAGAAGTTTTTTGAAAAACTCGTTATCTAATTTACTGTTATCCTCAGAAAAATTTCCCAGGTTATCTTTAGTTATTCCGAGTGACCTCATACCACCTACAAGCACTGTCATTTCAGGTGCAGTTAATCCAAGAAGTTGTGATTTATCGACCAACATTTCTTCTGGACTAACAGAGTATTCAGTTTTTTGATAATTTCTAAAACCATCTGCCAGAGGCTCAAGCACTTTAAAGGATTCAGCATCAGTTTGTTCTTCCGTTGCGTCTCCTCTTCCTGCTAAGAATGGCACTTCAACGCCTGATGCATTTTCTATAGCTACATTTCCAGCAAGAACAATTATATCTGCAACTGATGCATTAACTTGTTCAGCGATCTTTGCGTATAAATCTAATGCTTTATCTAGCAAATCTTTATCGTTTGACTGCCAGCTTTTCATTGGCTCAAATCTTATTCGTGCACCGTTAGCACCACCTCTTAGATCTGAATTTCTAAATGTTGATGCACTTGCCCATGCTACTTCAACCATCTCTTGAATTGAAAGACCACAACCACTAATTAATTCTTTTGCTTTAGCAATATCATAATCAGCATTCCCAGCAGGTACCGGATCTTGCCAGATCAAATCTTCTTTGGGTACTTCAGGTCCCAGGTATCTATTTTTTGGACCCATATCTCTGTGAAGTAATTTGAACCAAGCTCTGGCAAAAGCATCAGCAAACTCATCTGGATTATCTTTAAAATGAAGTGAAACTTTTTTGTATTCTGGATCTTCTCTAAGAGCCAAGTCTGAGGTTAACATTATGGTAGTTACTTTTAGATTTGGATCTTCTACATCTGGGGCATGATTTTCTTCTTCAAGGTCAATGGGATGCCATTGATATGCTCCAGCAGGACTTTTAACTAATTCATACTCATATTTAAAAAGATTCTCGAAATAGCCATTATCCCATTGCGCAGGATTTTTTGTCCAAGGTCCTTCAAGTCCACTGGTTATTGCATCTCTTCCCATACCTTTTCCAAAACCACTTTTCCAACCAAATTGTTGTTGTTCCATTGGAGCATCTTCTGGGCCTACACCCACAAGACCGTCATCTCCGGCACCGTGACATTTACCAAATGTATGTCCTCCAGCTATCAATGCTACAGTTTCATAATCATTCATAGCCATTCTTCCAAAAGTTTCTCTTATATCATGAGCGCTTTTCTTAGGATCTGGATTACCATCTGGCCCTTGAGGGTTCACATAAATTAATCCCATCTGAACAGCAGCTAAGGGATTGTTTAAAAGCCTTTCACCAACATATCGATTGTTGCCAAGCATTTCTTCTTCCGGACCCCAATAAATATCTTCTTCAGGATGCCATATATCTTCACGACCCCCTCCAAATCCAAATGTTTTTCCGCCCATTGACTCTATTGCTGCATTGCCTGCTAACACTAAGAGATCTGCCCAACTTAGCTGTTTACCGTACTTTTGTTTGATTGGCCATAAAAGTCTTCTTGCTTTATCAAGGTTTCCGTTATCAGGCCAGGAATTTAGTGGAGAAAATCTTTGTGCACCCGTCCCAGCACCCCCTCTGCCATCTCCTATTCTATATGTACCTGCTGCGTGCCAAGTAAGTCTTACAAAAAATGGACCATAATGACCGTAATCTGCAGGCCACCACTCTTGTGAATCAGTCATTAAATCATACAGGTCTTGCTTTAATGCTTTGTAATCTATTTTTTCAAATTCTTCCTTGTAATTGAAGCCTTCTTCCATCGGATTAGTTTTCTTATCGTGCTGATGCAAGATATTTAGGTTTAATTGCTGAGGCCACCAATTGACGTTTGAATGACTTCCAGCTGTTTTAGTGTTTGACCCATGAATTACTGGGCATTTTGTTTCATCGCTCATTATTACCTTCCCTTAATTTACGCTTATTATTAATTTTAGATACGATCAGGTAATTTTCAATAAGATATAAATCATTTTTCACATAATTGTTGCACAAATAAAGTTTTCATCCCTGGTTAAATTGTGTAACTTTATTATGTGAAAGTAGGAATTTATCCAGGCTCATTTGATCCATTTACAAACGGGCATAATGATATTCTTGTAAGATCATTAAAAATCTTTGATAAGGTCATAATTGCTGTAGTGAAGAACTCAGCAAAAAATTACTTATTTTCGTTAGAAGATAGAGTTCAAATGATAGATGACTTATTTAAGGATCATGAAAATATTAGTTGTGTAGGCCTTGATTCTAAGCTCACAGTAGATTTGGCGTCAGAATTAAATGCTCAAGCTATAATAAGAGGTCTCAGAGCAGTATCAGATTTTGAATATGAGTTTCAAATAGCAAGCATTAACAGATCACAAAACCCCGAAATAGAAAGTGTGTTTTTCACGCCCGATGAAAAACTAACCTTTATTTCCTCTAGCATGGTTAAAGAGCTAGCGAGTTATGGTGGTAATATTTCAGAATTTGTACATGCCGACATCAAAAATGCATTAATAAGAAAATTTAAAAACTAATTTTGACTTTCTTTGCAAAAATAAGTGCTTCTATTGTTTTGAGTAATTTTTGAAATTTTAGTTTCACAACTTTTGCACTTCTCCCCATCTCTTCCATATACCTTTAGTTGAATTTTAAAATAACCTGGCTTTGATTCAGCATTGAAGTAATCATTCAAGGTTGTTCCACCTGCTTTTATGGCCTTTGAAAGAATTTTTTTACTCTCTTTTAGAATTTTTTTGCATTCATCATAGCTAACGTCTTTACCTATTCTTGTTGGGGAAATATTTGTTGCAAAAAGTATTTCAGAGGCATATATATTTCCTATGCCAGAAATAATTTTATGGTTGAGAAGAATAGATTTTATTGAAGCAGTTGAATTTTTAATTCTGTTAAATAAGTAATCAGGATTTGCTTCTTCCTCAAAAGGATCAGGACCATTGTTGTCTAACAAGAAAAAACTTTCTGCTGTCTTGTAAATTTGGATTAAGCCAAATCTTCTAACGTCATTGTATATAAGAATGTTACCAGAGCTTAGATTAAAAATGATATGGTCATGTTTAAGGTATTTAATCTTTTTCGATACCCGTAAGTTTCCCGTCATGCCCAAATGAATAACTACTGAGTAACCATTTACAAAATCAAAAATTATATACTTAGCTCTTCTTTTAATCTCTGCAATATCAACGTTGATGATTTTCTTTATAAGTTTTTTATTTAAAGGAATTCGTAATTTATTATTTCTGACTAAAATTTTTTTTATAATTTGATCCTTTACGTAGGGTTCAATGCCTCTTTTGGTTGTCTCTACTTCGGGAAGTTCTGGCACTTAATTGAATTGCTTATTGAGTTCAGCTACGTCACTAGGCACTAAATTGCCAATAGCTTGCTTATATTGCAGAGATGTAACAATAAATCCATAAGTAGCTTGTGAAAGATTATTTATTGATTCTGAATAATTCTTTTCGGCCTGTAAAAGGTCTATTAAATTTCTTGAATTAAGCTCATATCCTAGCCTTGTTGCTTCGAGGGCATCTTTAGAGCTTTGCACTGCAGATTTTAATGACGCAATATTTAGCTCTGATGTTCTAAGTGCTGTATGCAATGTTCTAACCTGCTGAACAATCCCCCTCTCAATAAGA
Organism: uncultured SAR86 cluster bacterium; assembly: GCA_902585315.1. Lineage (GTDB taxonomy): Bacteria > Pseudomonadota > Gammaproteobacteria > Magnimaribacterales > TMED112 > TMED112. The sequence continues at coordinate 68,022 of CACIDC010000001.1, read as the reverse complement.
ATGAGCTGTTCTTCTGATTTAACTTCTTGCAGAAGCGCTTGTCTTCTTTCTGAGTTATTAAGCCCAGAAGTGAAAAGAGGCATAGAAAATTGAATTGAATAAATTCTATTTTCAGTTTCTTCAGGTATGGTAAATGGAAGTTCTATGCTTGAATTTATGCCATCAAATGTATATTGTTTCGATGTTCTTCTATTAGCATTTGCATTCAAATCTATTTTAGGTAAATAGTTTGATGATTTTGATTTTGTATTTGCGTCTGCTGCTTCCAGTCGATTTTTTGCTTCGATTATTAAATAATTATTCGCAAGTCCTTTAGTTACATCATTTTCTACTTCAGTTCTAGGTGCTTTAAAATCTAAAGATGTGTTTAAAGGCGTAATCATACTTACTTGTCTTCCAACGATAGAATTCAATTCCTCATAACTAATATCAACATTGCCTTCAGCTTGAACTTTATCTGATTCTGCCCTATTTAATGCAGCTTTAGCGTCAGCTAAATCAATTCTAGATACAGAGCCAGTATTAAATCTCTCTAATACTGATTCATACTGATTTTTAAGTGCTTTTTCTGTTGCAACTTTTGCATCGAGATTTGCTTTGGCTGACAGTACTTTAAAGTACGCTCTTGTTACTTTAATTATTAATTCTTGCTGTTGGTAAGCAAACTGTGCTTCTGCTGCTTCTAAATTTTCTTTAGCTTGTCTATTTAAAAACCATTTATCTAGTCTGAAAAGCGGTTGACTTAAATTTAATCCAAATGAGAAAGTATTATAGCTATTCTGTAATTCTCTTTCTTGGTAATACTCATTCCAATTCGTACCACCAGTAACTCTTAACTGAGGCATTAAGCCGGATCTTGATTGATTCAAAAATTCTTTTGAAATGGCAAGATCAGCTTTTTTTGAATTAAATTCTGGGTCCTTATCAAGTGCTTCTTCATATATGGAAAGCAAATCATTTGGAAATACAGTAAATGAGAGACTGATAACTATAAGTTTTAATAAATTTTTCATTCTTTTAAATTAGACAGTATTCTGCAATATAAGTGCAATTTAAACAATGAAAATCTTTTTTTAAACTTTTTTGATAATAGATATGCATAACAAATGATCAAAAAAAGAATTACAAAAGATGCACTGTCATTAACACTAACTCCTAACAAGTCTTCAACGGTTCAACAAAACTTAATCTTTTTTGGTTTTCTCTCAGTTTTATGTCTCACATTCGCAATAGGATTTTTTGTTTTGGGTGCAACAATGATTCTTCCATTTGCTGGTTTGGAAATAATGCTTCTTTTCATCATTCTAAGAGTTAATAGAAATTGGCTTAATCAATCAGAAAAAATTTACCTGGATAAGTTATACGTTAAATTAGAGAAAGGTAAAAATGATATAACTTTTGATAGGTTCTTAAGTAAGTTTTCTGTAGTTGATCATAAAATAAAAAAAAGAATATTTATTACAGGAAACAACCAAAAAGTTGAAATTGGTTCTTTTCTAAATGAAGAAGAAATTGAAGAGTTAATAGCTTTACTTAAAAAGAAAGTACAAGATTTAAATTTTTCGTAAATGAAGGTCTAATCCTTCATAAATGGGAATTCCATTGTAAAATTTTGGAAAGCTTTCACCTTCAATTAGCGGTTGAAGGTAGTCACGTCCAGCCTTTGTGATCCCAAAACCATCACTTGAAATAAAATGTTTAGGCAAAGTTTTTTCTTCATTAGCAATTTCATTAAGATCTCCCTCAGATATTGACCACTCATAAGGAGAATCACTTATTCGTTTTATAACCGGCATAACACCAGATTTCCCTTCTGCTGCAAGTTTCACTGCCGCTTTACCAACAGCTACAGCTTGCTCAATATCTGTTAGAGATGAAATATGTCTTGCGCTTCGTTGTAAATAATCTGCAACTGACCAATGGTTTTTTAAACCCAGTTTTTCTGTAATGAGTGATGCAATTTTTGGGGCGAGACCCCCAAGCTGATTATGACCAAACGAGTCTGTTTCTGTTGATGACGCATACAGCTCGCCATTTTCATTCTTAAGTCCTTCCGAAGCAACAATAACTGAGTAGCCGTGTTCTCCAACATCTTTTTCAACTCCATTTAAGAATTTATCCTCATCAAAACTGACTTCAGGAAGTAAGATTTTGTGAACAAAAGTTTGTTTTGCATTATTTGCCAACTCACCAGCTGCTGCAATCCATCCAGCATGCCTACCCATTACTTCTAAAACAAAAACTTTGGTTGAAGTTTTACACATAGATTTAACATCCAAGGAGGCTTCTTTGGCTGAAATCGCCACATACTTCGCAACCGAGCCAAAACCTGGGCAATTATCTGTAACGGCTAAATCATTATCAATAGTTTTGGGTACGGCAACTGCTTTTAGGTCATAACCATATTTTTCAGCAGCCTTTGATACCTTGAGACAAGTATCCGCTGAATCATTGCCACCATTATAAAAAAAATACCCTATGAGTAATTTATCTAGTTGATCAAATAACTTTTTATAAAAAGACTCATCATCTAGGTCTGGCAGTTTATATCTGCATGATCCAAAAATTCCACCTGGCATTTCCAAAAGATTTTCGAAAGGTTTCTTTGTTTTGCTAAGGTCATATAGTTCACCTTCAAGCAAGCCAACTATGCCGTTTTTTGATGCATAAATATTTGAATCTGAAAAATCCTTTTTAAATTTTGATATTACTCCGTAGGCAGAACAATTAATTACGGAAGTTACACCTCCTGATTGTGCATAGAATGCATTTTTCATCACAGTTATCTTATACTCCATTTAATATAACTAAAAGCATGAAGATTTATTTCCTTGGAATTTCCGGCACATTTATGGGTAATCTTGCTCAAATGGCTAAGGCTATCGGATATGAAGTTTTTGGTTGTGATAATAAGGTTTATCCACCAATGTCAGATGAATTGAACTCAAGTGGTATTAATTTTTTTCAAGGCTATGAAGAAAAAAACATTGTTGATGCTGATATTTATGTAATAGGAAATGCTATTTCAAAGGAAAATAATCTTCTTAAAGAAATTTTACGATTAGAAAAAAAAGTTGTATCAGGTCCCGAGTGGTTGTATCAAAATATACTTTCAAACAAAAAAGTGATTGCAGTCTCTGGTACGCACGGTAAAACCACTGTGACTTCCATGATTGCACATACTTTAATTAATAATAATTTTGATCCAAACTATCTAATAGCAGGCATTCCAAAAAAATTAGAAAAATCGTGGAATATAAGCAATGATGAGGTATTTGTTATTGAAGCAGATGAATACGATACCTGCTATTTTGATAAACGTCCAAAATTCTTTCATTATCGGCCTAATACCCTATTAATAAATAATATTGAGTTTGACCATGCGGACATTTACGAAAACATAGAAATGATTGAAAAAAACTTTTTTGAACTAATAAAAACAATGCCATTGAAGTCAAAAGTATTAATAAATGAGAAAAAGGTAAGTAAATCCTTTAGAAATAAGTTAAAAAAAGAAAAACTTAAAACGACATTACAATTCCTTTCTTTGAATGCATCTAATATTCATGAAGAAAATAAGCTTTTAGCTGCCCATGCAATTGAAGACTTAATCTCAAAGGAAAAAGTTTTAAATGGCTTAAAGGACTACACAGGTGTCAAAAGAAGATTTGAAACTATTTTTAATGATAAAAATTTTAAGTTAATTGATGATTTCGCTCATCATCCTACAGCAATAGAAGAAACTATTAAAATGATCAGAGAACAAACTGATAATTTAACGCTCATAGTTGAGTTGGGATCAAATTCCATGAAAAGAGGAGTCCATGATAAAAGATTAGTAGATATTTTTAAAAATTATAAAACATACACTATTAATGCTTCTGCTGAGCAAGAAAAAATTTTTTCTGCACATGCAAAAGAATTAACAAATGATGATATTGTTAAAATTTGTTCAAAAGATGAAGAAAAGAAAACCATTCTGATGTGTGGAAATAGAAATTTCCATGGTTTTCAAAAGCTTATTCTTAATCAGTTAATTAAATGATTATAATCTCAATAGATGTTGTCTAAACCTAAGTCTTCAAAAGAAATCGTTCAAAATTGCAAAAGTTCTTTAGATGAATTGAAGGCTTTAAATGTTTGCTCTTTTGAAGTTGAAGAAATTTCATCGTTTACTTCGTTCATTATGGTTGCTTCAGGAACTTCAAGTAGACATATTCAGTCTATTGCAGATAAGGTCATAGAAAATTTGAAAGATAAGAAAATTGAAATTTTAGGAACTGAAGGCACAGAATCAAAAGATTGGATTCTTATAGATGCTGGTGAAGTAATTATTAATATAATGTCTGAAGATTCAAGGGAACATTACGATCTTGAATCTTTATGGGATAGAAAGGCAAAATGAGGGTCTCTCTGTTCTACATAAAACATAATAAAACAAAAAACGCTGATAAATTTGAAGAACATTATTTAAAAAAAATAAAGAAAAATATGGAGCTTCAAATTATAGGCATTACGTGCAAAAAAAAATTTAGCTCCAAAGAACAACAGATGGAATATGAAGGCGATCTTATGAGACAAAAAATTAAAAAAGAAAAATATATTTGTTTCGATAAGCACGGTGAAAAAGTAACATCAGAAATATTTGCTAACATAATTTATAAATCTAACGAAAATATTAATTTGTTTGTTGGAGGAGCCTTTGGTCTATCAAATGATGTTAAAAAACATGCATCTAAAATAATTTCTTTTTCAGATATGGAATTTTCTCATGAAGTTTTTAGGGTCATGCTTTTAGAACAAGTTTATAGAGCAAATTGTATATTTAATAATCATCCTTATCATCAAAATTGAAAGATAACAAAATACAAATTTATAAAACTAGAACCAAAATCTTAATAGGTTTTTTTATCTTGATTCTCGCATTAGTGACAGCTAGATTCTTTTATTTACAGATAATACAAGGCAACGAATTAAAAGAGTTAAGAGAGCGAAACATTAATACTTTTGAGTATATTTACCCAAAGCGAGGTCGAATTCTCTCTAAAGATGGAATTGTATTAGCAGAAGATAGAAAAGTATTTTCTTTAGCTATAGATATTGAACAGAAACCCAGCGAACAATCCATAAATAAATTAGCAGATTTATATCCAGATAAGATAAAAGTTGAAAACTTAAGATTGAAAGTTAGCAACTCTATTAAGTTTAGAAGGCCGGAAATAGTTATTGAAAGACTTACACAGGAAGATCTCGCAAAGTATTTAGTTGGAGGTTCAGATATCACAGGATTTTCTGTTATCGAAGGTTACGAAAGAGAATATAATTCACACCCATCAATTTTTCATGTTCTTGGACACATGGGCTACATTAATGATAGTGATGTTCAATATTTTTCACCAAGGATCAATGAATATAATGCAAAAATTTGGAGTAAAGTTGGTAAATCTGGAATTGAAAGAGTATATGAAAAGAGGTTGCAAGGCCAACATGGTAAAAGATTTTTTCAAAGAAATGCCAGGGGTGATAAAAAAGTTATCACAGATATATCCTCATTCATGGAAGGTGAAGAGCTTTCTATTTCAATAAATTTTCAAGCCCAAAAACTAGCTTATGAATTGATGAATGAGCGAAAGGGCGCTGTAGTAGTCATTGATTTACAAGATTTCAGTATACCTGTTGCAATTAGCACACCATCAATCAGTGCAAATGATCTTAGAGATATTTCATCATCACAATATCAAGATTTACTGAATGACCCAACAAGACCATTATTTAACAGAGCTTTTATGGGCTTATATCCACCTGCATCAACAATAAAACCTCTTCTAACAATTTTTGCATTGAATAATGAATATACAAATTGGGACGAAACTATTTTTGATGATGGTTTTTTTAGATTTGAGGAAGAAGAGAGAATATTCAATGCTTGGCGTGAAGGAGGTCATGGTCTTACTGACTTGGAAAAAGCATTAGTTGAAAGTTCTAATCCTTTTTTTATGAATTTATCTATAAGATATGAAAAAGACTTGTTTGTAGAATTTTTAAAATCTTCTAGTTTTGGTTCTAAGCTTTGTGAGGATTGTTACCCACACCAATTTAGTCCTTTGATCGATGATGACTGGAAATATAAAAATTTTGGAAAAGAACTTTATAAAGGCGATTTTATAAATTTAGGAGTTGGCCAAGGTTATATGTTGACAACACCTTTACACCTATCTCTTATCTCAGGAATATTGGCAAATAGAGGAGAGTATGAATTACCTTATCTGGTTACAAAAAAACAAAACAAGTTATTTATTAATGAAGATTTAACTGATGAAGATTGGAACAAGCTTCATTCATCACTAGTTAACGTTATTTATTCACAAAATGGCACTGGATATAGAATTAATGCAGGTGAATTAAATCTAGCTGGAAAAAGCGGAACTGCGCAAGTGGTCGATATAAATTCAAGAGAAGAATACGATGAAGTAAGGACTAACCCACTACTTCGTGATCACGCAATTTTTATTGGTTATGCTCCATATGATAACCCCAGATACTCGATTGCTGTAATAGTTGAAAATGGCGAAAGTGGTGGAAGGGTAGCAGGACCAATAGCCAAAGAGGTTTTAGAGGAGTTGTTGAATGACATTTAACCTAAGGAATTCAGTAATTTTTCTATCTTTAGCAATAATAATTTTGTTGGGTTCTCTAACAATTTTTTCTGTAACTTCTATTGATGTTAATAGTTTTCTACGTTTTTTATTAATAAATATTTTTGTGATTCTGTTTGTACTCCTTTTATTTAATCAGATTAATCTAAATAGAATATTCTCTTTTGGTTTGATTCTTTTTTTATTTAATATTCTTTTAGTCTTAAGTGTCGAGATTTTTGGAAAAGAAATAAATGGATCTAAAAGATGGCTTGATTTTGGATTTTTAAGCTTACAGCCTTCGGAATTTATGAAGATTACTTATGCTCTTTTTGTAATTCAATATTTAAGGTTTTATGGTTTTAAATTTTCAAGATTCAGATCCATATTTTTGCTATCAGTTTTATTTATCTCAGCTCTTCCCATAATTTATCAACCAGATTTAGGTACAGGACTTGTTTATACAATTCTAGGCTTAATGTTTCTTTTTATATGTGGCATGCATAGATTTTACTTCATAGCAATGGGAATTTTCGGGATACTTCTTTCACCTTTAATTTATACATTTGGTTTAACTAGCTATCAAAAAGGTAGAATTATTAGCTGGTTTTCCTCAGATCAAACATTATCAGAGAAATGGAATATTCTTCAATCAGAAATCAGTATTGGTTCAGGTGGTCTTTTCGGAGAGGGTTTTCTAAATAGCAAACAAAATGAGTTTAATTTTTTGCCTGAAGCAGATACCGATTTTATTTTTTCTATATATGCAGAACAATTTGGATTTATCGGTGTATTTTTAATTCTGATATTTCTGGGTTGTTTTATAGTCATGACAACATTTTTGACAATGACTGATAAACGTTTAACCAGCGATTTATCTCCTTATTATATTGGCACATATTGTACCTTTGTTATTGGGTTTAGTTTTTTATTAAATATATTGATGGTCAGTGGAATGATTCCAGTTGTCGGGCTGCCATTGCCTTTTTTTACCAAGGGCGGCTCTTCTTTGCTATGCTTTTCTATAATGCTAGGCTTAATTTTTACTTCCAGAGGATTTCTTAAATGATTCGATTATTCATAATGCTTTTAACAATTTCTTATGCTCATGCAGATATTTTAAAACGTGAAGATGTTCAAAATTTTATAAAACTTGCTGTTAATAGTTCAGAGCTCACAAAGGAGGAAATTGAAAATTATCTTATTAAAGCAGTCCCATCCGAAAAAGCTCAAACAGCACGACAAAATCAGCCCGAAGTTAAAGCTACTTGGACTAGATATCGAAATAGATACGTAACCTCTTCAAGGATTAATAATGGCGTCAAATTTGTTAAAGAAAATTATGAGATATTAGAATCTGTTGAAAAAGACTTTGGTGTCTCAAAATTTTACGTAGCATCAATTATTGGCTGTGAGACTAATTATGGAAGCTTTCTAGGTACTTACAATCCACTTGATACAATATTTACAAGAGCTTTTGAGCCTAAAAATAACTTTTGGCAAAAAGAATTGATTCAATTATTTATTCTCTCGAAAAAATATAACCTTGACCCAAAATCAATCAAAAGTTCGTGGTCTGGTGCTTTAGGTCTAGGACAATTTATACCTTCAAGCTACAACTACTACGGTGTTGATTATGATAGCGACGGGTTGGTAGATATGTATAATTCCAGAAAAGATGGAATTGCCAGCGTTGCTAACTACTTAAAAGAGAATGGTTGGAAAAGAGGTAGTAATGTTGTTACTGAAGTAAGTGTGGGCGAAAAATATGAAAAATTACAAGACGATGAAATTGGTGAATTAGAATTATCCTTTGATTTAAATAATTTTAGAACAAAAATTACTACCACAGAATTGCTTAATGAAGGTTTTAAATTCAAAGATGAATTTAATGAAAAAATTTCACCTTTACTGGTTTATGAGCAAGGAAAAACAAAATTATATTTAGGATTTGATAACTTTAGAGTAATTACTAAGTATAATCGAAGTAGCAAATATGCATTGGCCGTCCACCAACTAGCATTAGAAATTTCAAAGAGATTTGATGACTAAAATAAAATTAAATTTACTTATAATACTGAGCTTTGCAATCTCTGCAGCTATACCCAACCCTCCAGATCTTGGAGTAGGAAGTTACGTGCTATACGAACCTACTACAAAAAAAGTTCTTGTTAGCTTTAACGCAGATGAACCAGTTCAGCCAGCCAGCTTAACAAAATTAATGACCAGTTATGTTATTGCCGATTACATTAAAGAGGGTTTTATAAATTTAAATGATACTCCAAAAATATCAATTAAGGCCTGGAAAACAGAGGGTTCAAGGATGTTCATACGTGAAGGAACTAAAGTGCCTGTTGCAGAATTAATAAAAGGGATGATTATTCAATCTGGAAATGATGCTAGTGTTGCACTTGCCGAACATGCTGCAGGCAGTGAAGAAAACTTTGTATATTTAATGAATGAGTATGCATCAGAACTAGGCATGTTAAATTCTTCCTTTAATAATGCATCTGGTTTACCGGACCCTTTGAATGTAACTTCGGCTTATGATCTAGCTTTGGTAACAAGTGCACTAATTAAAAATTTTCCAGAACATTACAAATTATATTCAGAAAAATCTTATACATTTGCAGGCATTAAACAACCTAACCGAAATAGACTCCTATGGAGGAGTGATATTTTTGACGGAGCTAAAACAGGTTATCACTCTCAAGCTGGGTATTGTCTTGTTGGTTCAGCTGCTCGAGGTGATATGAGGTTGGTTGCAGTTATTCTGGGCAGTGAAGATGACAAAAGATTTAATGACGTCTCAGCATTAATGGATTATGGATTTAGGCATTTTACAACCGAAAAATTATTTTCAAAGCTTGAAACCTACAAAGAATTAAAAGTTATTGCTGGTGTTGAAAAAAGCGTTTCAGTTGGAGTAACCGAGGACATAATACTGACCTTACAAAAAGATAAACGAGACGATTTAAGTTTTGAATTATCACTAAGCGCCCAAGTTCTAGCTCCAATTAATGCTATGGATAAAGCTGGTACCATCAAAGTTATCGATGATGAAAATAATGTTATTGCTGAGTCTGATCTAGTTTATTTAAATTCAGTAGAAGAATTAGGTTTCTTTCAGAGATTATTTGCAATTCTTTGGAATTGGATTAAATCACTCTTCAATTAAGCTGAGAGGCTTAATACAATATCTTTTAACCCATTCCATGGATCTCCTTTTAAGACACCTTTGAATTTTCTATCAACAATATTTATTTTGCTAATCAGTTTTTCTATTTTTTTTGGAGCAATTCTGGAAGAAATTTTTTGGTACCATTGAATTTGATTTTCCCAAATGCCGAGGGATTTTATATTTTTCCCATCTAAAAGATGTTTAATTGCATTTATGTCACGAGATAATATCCAGATAAGTAATGCTACAGAGTTTCTATCATTTATTTTCATTGATTCAATTACAGATAAAGCTGATTTTGTGTCTTTTTTACTTATATATTCAATCAACTTAAAGTTATTTTTATCTCCTTTATTTGAAAATACTTTCATTGCTATTTCCTCATCATCAATTTCTAAAATTTTTAAAATTTCTAAATCATTTAATAAAGAGGAAAAATTACCTTCATACATTTCAAGGAATACCCGAATATTCTCTTTTTTATTGAGATAAGTGGGGAGGTTGGCTTCTAAAAAATTTTTAATTTCTGATTCATAAGGGGGGAAACAATCAATAAAAATTGCATCACCCCCCAAATTTTCTATCAATTCTTTCTCAATAGCTTTTTTGGTAAGACTTGAAACCTCAACTATCAGAATATTTTCAGTTTCATATTCAATAATTTTTTCAAACTTTGAAATTAGCTCTTTATTTAACCTGTTTTTACTCAATGAGACGAAAATAACCTTTTTTTCATTGAATAAACTATTTGTCATCAGTGACTGATCCAATAAAGATGCAAAATTATCATCATCAAGGTCTAAGTAAATTTTTTCTAGCAGTTGTAAATTTTGATGATTTAGGCAATGTTGTTTTGATTTATAGCAGAGTGCATGTTCATCACCAAATATAAAAAATTTAACTGATTCATGATTAGGTTGAGCTAAAAAATTTATCGCTTTTAAAGATTTATTCGACATAGTTATTTATTGATTTACAAACATCAGAAATCAGTAATTTTTTTATCTCTTTTTTTTCTGAATCTGCCATATTGCTTGAAATATAGTTTGTTGTATTAATGCGTATTGAATCAAGTTTTATATCTTCAGAATTTTGAGTTTTTAATATTAGGCTCAAAACATACCTAGTATTGAATTCAAGCCCCTGGCTATTAATATTCTCTGCCAAATAATTAAATTGAAGATCATTTAGCTTTATATTCTCAAACGTATTGGCTAAGCATTTATTAAATTGAAATTTATCTGAATTTGAAAAAGAATCATCAAAATCTAGATTACTTGTATCAATATTAGCAATTGAACATGAGCTTAAAATAATTAAAAGCAGAATATTACGAGTGAACAAAATTTATTAGCCTATTTTTTATAAATATGACTTTAATTATATCTTTGTTTTCAAGATGTCTTGAAACATTTTCATGGTCTTTAGCTATTTCCTTGACATCTTCCTCAGACTTATCGCTGTCAATAAGAATATTTGCTCTTACTTTGCCATTTACCTGAACTAAATATTTAACCTCTGTTTCATTTTTATGGAAAAAACTTTCTTCTGGCCAGCTAGCATTTTGAATATCTTTATTAAGGATATTTATGTATAAACTCTCACTAATATGTGGTGCTATTGGAGATAAAGCTAATAGTAAAAAATCGTAACAAGTGTATAAATCTTTTTTATCGCACAATACCTTTTTGTCATCGAATCTCTTGTTAATGTTATTAAGTATTTCCATGCAAGATGAAACTACAGTGTTTAGGTTCAGTCTTTTTTCATAATCGTCGTTTATTTTGATGAATAAATCTTTGCATTCGTCATTGAGTGTTTTTTCTGAAGCACCAAATGCATCATCCTCTAGGGAATTGATTTTAAATGATAAAGCCCACAATCTTTTTAAGAATTTATGACATCCTTCAAGTCCATTATCAGACCATTCAAGCGACTGTTCGGGTGGACTTGCAAAAATCATAAATGTCCTAATTGAATCAGCGCCGTAGTTTTCAATATATTCTTTAGGATCAACAGTATTTCCCTTAGATTTTGACATTTTGGCTCCATCTTTAAGGACCATGCCCTGCGTTAAAAGTTTCTTAAAAGGCTCATCATTCTTGACCATACCCATATCTCTTAGCACTTTATAAAAAAATCTTGAATATAAAAGATGTAGAATCGCATGTTCAACTCCACCAATATAAAGATCTACAGGAAGCCAATATTCAGTATTTTTATCAAATATTTCTTCTTTGTTTTGTGCTGATGTATACCTAGCAAAGTACCATGATGATTCCATGAATGTATCAAAGGTGTCTGTTTCTCTTTCATAGCCATCAGATTTATATCGAAAGTCTTCATTCTGGTGCAGTGGTTTATAGGTACCATCTTTATTCACAGGCAGCACAACTGGTAAATCCTTAGCTCTATAAGTTTTTCCATCTTTGTACTCCATTGGAATAGGGCAGCCCCAATACCTCTGTCTGCTTATCCCCCAATCTCTTAACCTGTACTGAAAAAGTATTTCACCTTTTTTTAATGCAATAAGTTTTTTAGAGATTTTTTCAAAGGCTTCCTCCGAAGGAAGTCCATTAAAATCACCTGAATTTATTACTAACCCTGTGCCAGAATAGGGTAGCTTTTCCTCTGTTTCTATAACTTGTGATATTGGAATCTGGTATAACTGTGCAAATTCGTAATCTCTTTCATCGTGAGCAGGAACACCCATAATTGCTCCAGTTCCATAATCCATTAGAACATAATTTATTATCCATAATGGGATTAAATCTTTTGTAATAGGGTGGATAATATTTACTTCGGTTTTATATCCAAGTTTTTCAGCTTTAGCCTGATCAGCTTCTGCCGAAGAAACTTTTTTAACCTCCTCTAAAAATTTTTTTATTTCATCGTTATTTTCACTTAGTTCATCTACAAAAGGATGATTTGGAGATATTCCAAAAAATGTTACGCCAAATAAAGTATCAGGTCTTGTTGTGAAAGCCTTTAGTTCAGAACCTTGATTGGTTTCAAAAGAAATTTCTGTACCTCTAGATTTCCCAATCCAATTTTTTTGCATATTTTTGACATTTTCCGGCCAGTCAATTTTCTCAAGTCCCTCTTCAAGTTCATCTGCATAATCAGTAATTTTCAAAAACCAAGTTTCAATTTCTTTTAATTCAACTTCAGCGCCTGTACGCCAACCCTTACCATCAATTACTTGTTCATTAGCAAGTACAGTCATATCAACAGGATCCCAATTTACTAGTGATTTTTTTCTGTATGCGAGACCTTTTTCGTAAAACTTAAGAAATAATTCTTGTTCAAATTTGTAGTAAGACTCATCAGAAGTATTTATTTCTTTGGTCCAGTCATAAGCGAAACCTAATGAATTAAGTTGTTCTTTCATGTGATTAATATTTTGCTCAGTCCATTCTTGAGGATGAACTTTTTTATCTATAGCAGCATTCTCTGCCGGTAATCCAAATGCATCCCAACCCATAGGTTGCAGAACATTAAATCCCTTAAGTCTCTTATACCTTGATACTGCGTCGCCTATTGAATAATTTCTCACATGGCCCATGTGAAGATTGCCTGAAGGATATGGCAACATTGATAAGCAATAATATTTTGGTTTTTTTGTATCAATATTTGCTTCGTATGGTTTCTGTTGATACCAGCGATCTTGAACTTCTTGCTCTATCTCCTTGTAATCATAAAATTCTTTCATTCGATCAACTCTTCCTCAAGATATTTAATGTAGTAATCAATATTTTGAAAACCTTTATCCTCAAGAATTTTCAAGTGTAGTTTCTGATTGGTCTCTATGCCTTCTATGACTAATTCCGTTAGAGCCATTCTCATTTTGTTAATTGTATTTCTCCGATCACCGTCTTTTACAATTACTTCTGCGATTAAAGAGTCATAATTAGATGGGACTTCATATCCACTGTAGATTTGTGATTCAAATCTGACGTGGTATCCACCAGGTCTGTGCACTCTGGTAATCTTACCTGGAGAGGGAATGAAGGTCTCTGCATTTTCTGCATTTATTCTACATTGCATAGCATGACCATTTATTTTTAACTTATCTTGATCCAAATCAAACTTATCTTCGAGAGCTAACAAAAGCTGAGCTTGGACTAAATCAACTCCAGTAATCATTTCAGTCACCGTATGTTCAACTTGTATTCTAGTATTCATCTCAATAAAGAATAATTCATTGTTTTCATATAAGAATTCAAGTGTCCCAGCTCCTTTGTATTTAAGTTCGGAGCAAGCTTTTACACAGATATTTTGGATTTCATTTAATTTTTCTTGATTTAAATTTTTTGCAGGTGCTTCTTCAACAATTTTTTGGTATTTACGTTGTAAAGAACAATCTCTTGAGTACAAGTGAACTACTTTTCCTTTCCCATCTCCAAATATTTGTATTTCAATGTGTCTTGGTTTTTTTAAGTACTTTTCTATAAATACTTCGTCATTACCGAATGCTAGTTTAGCTTCATTTTGAGCACCAATTATTGAATCCCATAGTTCACTTTTTTTATTTACCACTCGCATTCCTTTTCCACCGCCGCCAGCTGAAGCTTTAACAATTACAGGATAACCAATATCCTCAACTGTACTCTCAATTTGATTCTGTGATTCAATTTGCCCTGCAAAGCCTGGAACAACTGGCACTCCAAGAGACTCTATAAGCTCTTTTGCCTTGATTTTATCTCCCATAACATCAATTACTTTGGGATCAGGTCCAACAAACTCAAATCCGCTTTCTAGACATTTTTCTGCAAATGAAGCATTTTCAGCTAAAAAACCAAAACCAGGATAAATTGCATCAGCTCCAACTAACTCTGCAGCAGAAATAATTGCTGCCTCGTTTAAGTAACTTTCTTTTGATGCTGCTGGACCAATGCAAATTGCTTCATCTGATAATTTCAAGTGTTTTTGATCCTTGTCTACAGTTGAATAAACTGATGCTACTTGGTATCCAAGTTCTTTTGCTGCTCTCAAGGCTCTAATTGCAATCACTCCCCTGTTTGCAATTAGTATTTTTTTAGGATTTTTCAATTGATATTAACTCTTGACCAAATTCTACTGGTTCACCATCACCAATATTGATTGATATTATTTTTCCATCAAATTCAGATTTGACTTGATTCATCATTTTCATAGCTTCAATAATGCAAACTGTGTCACCTTTTTTGATCGTTTGCCCCACTTCTACAAATGGCTCTTTATCAGGTGCTGGTTTTCTATAAAAAGTACCAACCATTGGAGACACTATTTTTTCATAATTTTCTGAATTCATAGATTCATCAATATGATCGCCATCATTGTTTGGTGCACTTGTTTTCTCAGAAACTGAAGGAATTGATGTATGAATAATACTTTCCTTTTTTCTATTGATTCTTACACTTTCTTCACCTTCTTTAACTTCTATTTCATTCAAATCAGACTCTTGAAGCATTTCTATTAGTTTTTTTATTTTTCTAAGATCCATTCTCTCCCCTCATAATTTTTGTCAATGCAAACTCATAACCATCAAAACCAAAACCTACAATACATCCTTTAGCAATATCACTAAAGAAAGATGTATGCCTAAACTCTTCCCTTGCGAAAACATTAGAGATATGGACTTCATAAAAGGGAAAATCAACAGAGAGTATCGCATCTCTTATTGAAATATTGGTATGAGTATGAGCCCCAAAATTAAATATGCCAAAATCATACTTTTCTTCTTTTTGTGTATGTATTTTATTGATAATCTCCTCTTCAGAATTACTCTGAAAAAATTCTAGATCTGCATCGTAATTTAAGGCATTTAATTTGCTTTCTAAGTCTGACAAGGACTCAGTACCATAGACATCTGTCTCTCTTTTTCCAAGCATGTTAAGGTTGACACCATTTATAATTAAAATTTTCATTTTTCGTACTTTAAAAGAATTTAGATATATTTTCAATGATTTTAACTACATTTTAGCGACAGAAAAAAATTATATTTTTTTATTTAAAAGTGAAAAAAATTAAAAAATCAATTAAAACTGATTGAAATTGCACTGTTAGGCTATAATATTTGGCCTAATACATTATGTTAAACAATCTTTTCCCAAATGTCAGGCCAAGACGTCTGCGCAAAAATAAAACTGTTAGAGATCTAGTTTCTGAAACAAAACTACTTAAATCAAAATTAATTCAACCTCTTTTTGTGTCTGAATCAATTTCTGATAAACAACCCTTGGATTCAATGCCAGGACAATTTTTATTTTCAAAAGATTCACTGATTATCGAAATAGAACAGCTGCTAAATTTAGGAATAAAAACTATAGCTTTATTTCCAAATATACCTGAAAGCTTGAAGGATGCTGTTGGTGCTAATGCTTTAGATGAAAAAAATTTCATGTGTAAATTGGTGTCAGAAATTAAAGCTCGGTATCCAGAGATAGTTCTCATAACAGATGTTGCTTTAGATCCATATACAACGTCTGGCCATGATGGAATCATAAAAAATGATGTTGTTGATAATGATTTAACCCTTGAAGCTTTAGAAAAGATGGCTGTCAATTTAGCTCAGGCAGGATCAGACATCGTAGCACCATCGGACATGATGGACGGAAGAATTGGAGTTATAAGAACTGCATTAGAACAATCGGGCAATAAAGATACGATACTATTGAGTTATTCAGCTAAGTACTCTTCAAACTTTTATGGCCCTTTCAGAGATGCTGTTGGATCAAAAAAAGCTGAAGGAATTTCAAAATCTAGTTACCAAATGGATAAAAGAAATCTCGAGGAAGCAATGAAGGAAGCTGAGCTTGATTTAAAGGAAGGTGCAGATATTTTAATGGTCAAACCAGGAATGCCTTATCTGGACGTTATTAATAAATTGTCTTCAAATTTGAGTGCTCCAATATTCGCATATCAAGTCAGTGGAGAATATACAATGTTGCAGCAGGCTATTGACAAAAAAATATTTGAACATAATGTAATCCCTGAGACCTTAATAAGTCTCTTCAGAGCAGGCTCATCTTCGGTGATAACTTATTATGCGAAATGGGTGGCAGAAAATTATGACGATATCAGTTAATAGCGAAACATTTGCAAGTGAAGTTTTAGAGCAATCAAAGCTTGTACTTGTTGATTTTTGGGCTGAATGGTGTGGTCCATGTAAACAAATTGCACCTACACTTGAAGAGCTGGCTGAGAAATATTCTGAAAATCTTTCAGTTTGCAAAGTTGATGTTGACTCAAATAGAGAGTTAGCTTTGCAATATAATGTAAGGAGCATTCCTTCATTGATGATTTTTAAAAATGGGGAAATGGTTGACAGTTTAATTGGTGCGGTGAGTCTTGAAGAGCTTGAAGATTTAGTAACAAGAAACTTCTAAATTTCAAACAAATACATTATTATTGTTAATCGGATAATTCATTCCCACCAAACATCTCAATTTTAATTAATTTTATGAACGCATTAGAACTAAAACAAAAAACAACTAAAGAACTTTTAAATATTGCTGAGGAACATGGATTAAAACATGTTTCAAGACAGAAAAAAGCAGATATTATTTTTAATATCTTAAAAACTATTTCCAAAGACGGTAAAGAATTACTGGGAGGTGGTATTCTGGAGACATTGCCTGATGGTTTTGGATTCTTAAGATCTCCTTGGGGTTCTTATCTCGCTGGACCAGATGATGTTTACGTATCTCCAAGTCAAATTAGAAAATTTAACTTGAGAACTGGTGATTTTGTAATTGGTAATATAAGACCACCAAGAGAGCAAGAAAGATATTTTGCCTTAGTCCAGGTTGAGTCAATAAATGATAATGAGCCCTCAAAAACACAAGAAAAAATTGCCTTCGAAAATTTAACTCCACTTTTCCCAGACAATAGGTTTAGATTAGAAACAGGTTCTGGCAGTTCAGAGGATATTTCGCCTAGAATAATTGATTTAGTAGCTCCAATTGGTAAAGGACAAAGAGGTCTTATTGTTTCTCCACCAAAAGCAGGAAAAACCCTATTGCTTCAGAATCTTGCACAATCTATAACTAAAAATAATCCAGAAACTCATGTAATTGTTCTGCTTATAGATGAGAGACCAGAAGAAGTCACAGATATGCAGAGAACAGTGGATGCTGAAGTGGTTGCAAGTACGTTTGATGAATCACCGCAAAGACATGTTCAGGTTGCAGACCTAGTGATAGAAAAAGCCAAAAGATTAGTTGAACATAAGAAAGATGTAGTGATTCTATTAGATTCAATTACACGTTTGGGTAGAGCTTACAACACAGTCCAGCCTGCGAGTGGAAAAATTTTATCTGGAGGTGTTGATTCAAATGCACTTGAGAGACCAAAAAGATTTTATGGTGCAGCTAGAAATATTGAAGAAGGTGGAAGCTTAACTATTATCGCAACAGCACTTGTAGAAACAGGCTCCAAAATGGATGATGTTATTTATGAAGAATTTAAGGGAACAGGAAATATGGAAGTTCACCTTGAGAGAAAAATTGCTGAGAGAAGAGTATTTCCTGCAATAAATATTCTCAGATCAGGAACAAGAAGAGAAGATCTGCTTGTTGATAAAGACGAATTAAATAGAGTGCATATGTTAAGAAAAGTTCTTAGTGAGCAAGAAGAAGTAGCAGCAACAGAATTCCTGATTTCAAAATTGAAAAATACTAAAACTAATGAGGAGTTCTTTGCTTCAATGACAAAGTCTAAGTCAAAGTAAGCTTAATCTCGTTAACTAAATCATCCGAAAAATAATCTATAACTCGAGACTCTTTTTTGTATGATTCAATAACATTTTGAATTCTTTCAGACACTGCTAAAAATTTTAAATTCTCTTGATCGTTATGAATATGTTTAAAATAAATCTCTACAGATAAAGCACTTGAAAATATAACAAAATCTGAATTACAGAATTGTTTTTTTATTTCACTGTAGCTTCGAAACTTTTGTCTATTGTAAGTGTTAAGCTCATCAGCTGTCAGTGAGGCAGAATTAAGGTACTCTGAAATAATTGATAATCCTCCTTCGCCTTTTATCACCAGAGTTTTTCCTGTTACTTCAGACTTGTTCATTAAATTTATAACACCCTCAGAACTATATTCAGTATCGGGAATTTCCGCTACATAACCATGTTTTCGCAACTGATTGCTTGTCCCAGGACCCATAGCAATGATTCTTTTTTCTTCAATAAAATTAATTTGGTCAAAATTAATTACTGCTGAAGGACTTTGAAAAATAATATTCTTATAGTTTGAAAGATTAACTATCTGCTTAACTTTACATATTTTGTACAAAGGAATATTTATTATTTCATCGTATTCACGAGATGCTGGAAATGGTTTTGTATCAATAATTTTCATCTAATAATCTCAAACCACCTCTTCCCTTTATTTTAGTAACAAGATTCTTTATCGATTTATCAATAGCACTCAACTCAGAGATTAGCTTTTCAGAGATAATCTCTTCCTCTCCATAAATCTCTATATCGCTTTCAATTGTATCGCCAATGATTTTTGAGCTAATAGAGAGAGCTGAATTACAAGTTGCATTTAAATGTCTAATAATTTTTCTCTCTATGTCAATCATTTTTAAAAGCTCTAAATTTTTAATGTGATCTAATAAAGTTTTTGTTTTTTTGTCGTCAGACCTACATTGAATTGCGATGATACCCTGGCCAATTGCCGGCAGAAAATTTAAATCAATGTAATTTTCATTAAGTTCTAGCCTTTCAATACCCGCTTTAGCTAATATGATTGCATCGTACTGACCCTCATGGAGCTTCAATAGTCTAGTGTCAATATTTCCTCTTATCTCTGAACAATTTTTATTATTTAAAAAATGCTTACACTGTCTTTTTCTTCTGAGGCTTGAAGTTCCAATTTTGATGTTTGTTAAATCATCAGGATTAATTTCATTTTTATACACCAAAACATCTGATCTTGATGGGTGTTTTATCGCAGCATAGATTTCTAGTCCTTTTGTGTCATGACAAGACATATCTTTTAAAGAATGTATTGCTACATCAGCTTCGTAATTTAGTAAGCTAGTTTCAAGATCCTCTACAAAGTGGGCTTTATCGAAAAGGTTCTCACCTTGTTTACTTTTTTTATCCCCTTCAGTAAGTTGTTTTTTTATTTCAAAATTTAGGTCTAACTCCTTAAGTTGATTCGTAAATATTTCCACCTGTTTTAAAGCCAATTTAGATGATCTAGTTGCTATTTTCATTGCGTAACCTCAAAGAGCCTTCCAAAAGAGTTTCCGGAAGAAGTCTCTTTTAGCAATTTTAAATGCTTATCATAATCTGAAAAATTAAAATTAGATTCTTCGACATAAATGAGTGTTCCAGCTTTAGAAAAATCAGAAATAATTTTTGGCAAAAGTGAGTTTATATAATTCTTATTGAAAGGTGGATCCAAAAAAACTAAATCGAACACTGCGTCCTTAGTTCTTCTAACGTAATTTTCTGCACTTTGTCTATGAAGTTTTACCTTGTCTAAGATACTTAGCTGTTCGCAGTTCTTATATAAATTGTTGTAGAGCTCCTGGTTCTGTTCAATAAAAACCACTTTTTTTGCTCCATTGGAAAGCGCCTCAATACCTAAAGAACCTGAACCAGCAAAAAGATCAAGGCAAACTATATCTTCCTTCATGGGACGCAACCATGAGTATATTTGCTCTCTTACTCTTGCAGGTGTTGGTTTTAAATTTTTGTTTCGTATGGTTTTAATAAGCCTGCCCCCCAAAAAACCTGAAACTATTTTTATACTAGACATTATTTTTACACTCTGGCTTATTGCAGATATTTTTGCCTTCGATTTGCTTTACATCCTCTTCAGAGATAAACGTGCCACAGTTCTCACATTTGGTCATATCTTTAATATCTGAGTTTCTTTTGGCACTTTGGATGAAATTAATTACAAGTCTTTTTATCAGAAAACGTAAAAAGAAATATGCAATTGGAGCTATAACTCCAAAAACAATAAAGTTCATTTTAGTTTAGTGCTTCGACGCTAGAAACTTTTTCAGCGTATTCTTCGTAACCCAGTTCAATGAATGATTTTTTCATTATGTCCAAGGCTCTTTGTTTTTCTGTAGAGTTAGGAATATTTTTTAGAACATAATTAGCCCTATTTAAAGCTGCTAAATAAGCACCTCTTTTTATGTAATACTCTGCTCCATCAAGTTCACTGCTTGCGATTAAATTCCTGAGGAAAATCAATCTTTCTCGAGCAGCATCAATATATTCGCTCTCTGGGTACCTTATTAAAAATTCTGTGAGATCAGCATAAGATTCCATGGCTCCTGTTATATCTCTTTTAGCTAAGCTCAAAGAGAAGATATTCCCTAAAAGACCCTCGTCAGCGTAGTAGCCTGTCATCCCTTTCATAAAATATGCATAATCGACATTGGTATTTCTTGGATAGAGTCTGATAAATTTTTCAGATGCGGCATAAGCCTGATCATAGTCACCACTCATATAGTAGGCATAAATCAAATCAGCTCTTGCTTGTTCAGCATAAACACCAAAAGGATAAAATCTTTCTATTCTTGCAAGAGAATCAACAGCGCCTAGGTAGTTTTGAGCATTAATTCTATCCTGTGCCATTCTGTATAACTGAACTTCAGGTGGTTCAGCTTCTTCTTTTTCATTACTGGCACAACCCATCAAAATTAGAATAGAGATTATTAGTAGTGGAAACTTATTTTTCATTAATAATATTTAATTGCATTAAACTTAAAAAACAATGATATCAAAAAGATTTCAAATTGACGAAGAGAATTCTAACAAGCGCATAGATATTTTTTTAGCCAATAATTTAGATACTATTTCAAGAGGAATAGTTCAACAATTAATTGCAGACGGCAAAGTAACAGTTAACGGCAAACCAACAAAACGAAATTACCTGCTTAAACTCTCAGATATAATAGAGATCACATTTGAACTTCAAGCAAATGTTGAAGATGAAGCTCAGGATATTCCAATTGATATTATTTTCGAAAATGATGATTTTTTTATCATAAATAAGAATTCAGGACTTACGGTTCATCCTGGTGCAGGTCAAAAAGATCAAACGCTTATAAATGGCATTTTGCATATCAGAAAAGAGCAAAGAGAGATCCCACGATATGGTCTAGTTCATAGATTAGATAAAGATACAAGCGGTTTGATGGTGTTAGCTAAAAGCTTAAAATCGCACACAATTTTAACTGAACTGATCCAGGCTAAAAATGTTCAAAGAAAGTACTATGCCTTAGTTCATGGCGCACCTATCTCCGGGCAGACTATTGATTTGCCAATTGGTCGTCATCCAAAAAATAGATTACTGTTTTGCGTTAAAGATGGTGGCAGAGAAGCAATAACGCATTTTAGAATTAAAAAAAGATTTAAGAACTTCTCATTGTTGGACGTAGAGCTTGAAACAGGAAGAACGCACCAGATTAGAGTTCATCTAAATTATATTGGACACCCCATTGCAGGCGATGCTTCTTATAACAAAATTAGGGTTTGGAAAGATGCAATTCCTAAAGAACTCGAAGTTATCAATAATCTTCAAAGACAAGCTCTCCATTCATATAGCTTAAAATTTCATTTTTTGAAAAAAGAATTTTGCTTTGATTCAAAAATTCCTAATGATTTAGAAAAAACAATGGAGGTGCTCGAAAAGTGAATACCATTGAAGTTGATGAATTTAAATTTTTAGAAGTTTCAACCAATCCAAATATTCTTATTTCCTTAAAAGGTGAGAAGAATTTTTGTGAGTTGAATCTGAGCGATAAATCAAATTTTTTGAAAACAAATTTTAGATTAGATGGATACTCGGAGTTTGAACAAGTACATGGTATCTTGGTAGATGGACTAGATACTTCTGTGAAAAATCAGTTTGACGGATTTATTACAAAAGAGAAAAATCATGCATTTGCAATTAAAACTGCAGACTGTATTCCATTAGTAATGTGGGATGATAAAGAAGAACTTCTGTGTGGATTGCATTGTGGTTGGAAAGGGTTGCAGCAAGGAATAATTGGAAAAGCTTTAGAAAAAAATAAATATCAAAACCTTACGAAATCATATATTGGACCACATATTTCCAAGAACTATTTCGAAGTTAAACAAGATTTAATCAATAAATTTTTGCAAGCTGAGTGTAATATTGAGCCTTTTTTAACACGCAGAGGAGGTAAAATTTTTATGGATTTACGTCAGTTTTGTATGGATGAATTACATGAGTATGGTGTAGAAATTTTTACTAATTTTTCACCCTGTTCTTACACAGAAATTGATCATTTTTTTTCTTGGAGAAGGGATCCGGGAAACCCCCTACGAAACTTAACTATAGCTTGGTTATAATTATTAAAAATTAATCAAAAAAATCCTTTCTTTTTTCTTTGAAAGCTCTATAATTTGTCATTCCCCTCAAAGAAGGGGTCGATCTAATTGAGAACAATTTAGTCACTCGTGTGAGTGCCCAAAAAAATTTCACTTTATGTGGAAAAAAAATTTCCATCTTTTGATGGATAACAGTTTATTTGAAGAGTTTGATCATGGCTCAGATTGAACGCTGGCGGCAAGCCTCATACATGCAAGTCGAACGAGAAAGCATCTTCGGATGTGAGTAAAGTGGCGGACGGGTGAGTAATACATAGGAATCTACCCAATGGCGGGGGACAGCTCGAGGAAACTCGAATTAATACCGCATAATCTCTACGGAGTAAAGAGGGCTTCGGCTCTCACCATCGGATGAGCCTATGCAAGATTAGCTTGTTGGTAAGGTAATGGCTTACCAAGGCTACGATCTTTAGCTGGTTTGAGAGGATGACCAGCCACATCGGGACTGAGACACGGCCCGGACTTCTACGGAAGGCAGCAGTAGGGAATATTGGACAATGAGCGAAAGCTTGATCCAGCTATGCCGCGTGTGCGATGACGGCCCTCGGGTTGTAAAGCACTTTAGGTAACGAGGAAAAGTTAAGTGTTAATACCACTTAACCATGACGTTAATTACAGAATAAGCACCGGCTAAATCCGTGCCAGCAGCCGCGGTAATACGGATGGTGCAAGCGTTAATCGGAATTACTGGGCGTAAAGCGCGCGTAGGTGGCATACTAAGTTAGATGTGAAATCCCGGGGCTTAACCTCGGAACTGCATCTAAAACTGGTAAGCTAGAGTACTAGAGAGGAAAGTAGAATTCTTAGTGTAGCGGTGGAATGCGTAGATATTAAGAGGAATACCAATGGCGAAGGCAACTTTCTGGATAGATACTGACACTGAGGTGCGAAAGCGTGGGGAGCAAACAGGATTAGATACCCTGGTAGTCCACGCCGTAAACGATGATAACTAGCCGTTGGATTTATCCAGTGGCGCAGCTAACGCATTAAGTTATCCGCCTGGGGAGTACGGCCGCAAGGCTAAAACTCAAATGAATTGACGGGGACCCGCACAAGCGGTGGAGCATGTGGTTTAATTCGATGCAACGCGAAAAACCTTACCTACAATTGACATACTGCGAATTTTCTAGAGATAGATTAGTGCCTTCGGGAACGCAGATACAGGTGCTGCATGGCTGTCGTCAGCTCGTGTCGTGAGATGTTGGGTTAAGTCCTATAACGAGCGCAACCCTTACCCTTATTTGCCAGCGGTTCGGCCGGGAACTATAAGGGAACTGCCGGTAATAAGCCGGAGGAAGGTGGGGACGACGTCAAGTCATCATGGCCCTTACATGTAGGGCTACACACGTGCTACAATGGGAGATACAAACGGTTGCCAAAGCGCGAGCTGGAGCTAATCCGAGAAAGTCTCTCGTAGTCCGAATTGCAGTCTGGAACTCGACTGCATGAAGCCGGAATCGCTAGTAATCGCGGATCAGCATGCCGCGGTGAATACGTTCTCGGGTCTTGTACACACCGCCCGTCACACCATGGGAGTGCATTGCACCAGAAGTAGATAGCTTAACCTTCGGGATGGCGTTTACCACGGTGTGGTCCATGACTGGGGTGAAGTCGTAACAAGGTAGCACTAGGGGAACCTGGGGCTGGATCACCTCCTTACGGAAGGCACTCATACAAGTGACTAAATCTTTTTCAATAGTCGTAAGATCTATTAAAGAACAATTTGCGAAACTGCAATAATATATTTCAAAGAACAAAGAGTTAACTTTGAGGTTACTTATTCAAGTAATTAAGTGCTAAAGGCGGATGCCTTGGCATCTAGAGGCGATGAAGGACGTTGTAACTTGCGATAAGCCCCGGTGAGCCAGTACACAGGCTATGACCCGAGGATTTCCGAATGGGGAAACCCGACATTTATGTCACCACTTTTGTGGAGCAAACCCGGAGAACTGAAACATCTTAGTACCCGGAGGAAAAGAAATCAATCGAGATTCCGTTAGTAGTGGCGAGCGAAAGCGGAACAGCCCTTAAGCTATATCTTGTCTAGTAGAATGTTATGGAAAGAACAGCCATAGTAGGTGATAGCCCTGTATACGAAAGACTTAATATAGTGAAATCGAGTAGGTCGGAACACGTGAAATTTTGACTGAATATGGGAGGACCATCTTCCAAGGCTAAATACTCCTAGATGACCGATAGTGAACAAGTACCGTGAGGGAAAGGTGAAAAGTCCCCCTGTTAGGGGAGTGAAATAGTACCTGAAATCTTTAGCATACAATCAGTCAGAGCCCTTCGGGGTGATGGCGTACCTTTTGTATAATGGGTCAGCGACTTAATTTCAGTAGCAAGCTTAACGTTAGGTAGGCGTAGGGAAACCGAGTCTTAAATGGGCGAATTAGTTGCTGGAATTAGACCCGAAACCAAGCGATCTATCCATGGTCAGGTTGAAGTGTGAGTAACATCACATGGAGGACCGAACCCACTTATGTTGAAAAATGAGGGGATGAACTGTGGATAGGGGTGAAAGGCCAATCAAGCTTGGAGATAGCTGGTTCTCTCCGAAAACTATTTAGGTAGTGCCTCTTGTATTACCAATGGGGGTAGAGCACTGTTTCGGCTAGGGGGTCATCCCGACTTACCAAACCGATGCAAACTCCGAATACCATTGAGTATTAGCAAGGGAGACAGACTGCGGGTGATAACGTCCGTGGTCGAAAGGGAAACAACCCAGACCAACAGCTAAGGTCCCAAATTATGATTAAGTGGAAAACGATGTGAATAGACTTATACAGCTAGGAGGTTGGCTTAGAAGCAGCCATCCTTTAAAGAAAGCGTAATAGCTCACTAGTCTAGTTTGTCTGCGCGGAAGATTTACCGGGGCTAAATCATAAACCGAAGCTTTGGATCATCTTCGGATGATGGTAGGAGAGCGTTCTGTAAGCCTGTGAAGGTGAACCGAGAGGTTTGCTGGAGGTATCAGAAGTGCGAATGCTGACATGAGTAACGAATAAGGAGGTGAAAAACCTCCTCGCCGGAAGACTAAGGATTCCTGTCCAACGCTTTTCGTGGCAGGGTTAGTCGGCCCCTAAGGCGTACCCGAAAGGGGAAGTCGATGGGAAACAGGTTAATATTCCTGTACCAGTTGGAAGTGACGGATCTGGTAAATTGTATGCACTTATTGGATTGTGCATGCAGTGAACAGGTTCCAAGAAATAGCTCCAACATAGACCGTACCATAAACCGACACAGGTGGTCAGGTAGAGAATACCGAGGCGGATGAGATAACTCTGGTGAAGGAACTAGGCAAAATGTAACCGTAACTTCGGGAGAAGGTTAGCCAATTAGAAGGCAACTTTTAATTGGTCGAAGATACCAGGTGGCTGCGACTGTTTACTAAAAACACAGCACTCTGCTAACACGAAAGTGGACGTATAGGGTGTGACGCCTGCCCGGTGCCGGAAGGTTAAATGATGGGGTTAGCTTCGGCGAAGCTCTTGATTGAAGCCCCGGTAAACGGCGGCCGTAACTATAACGGTCCTAAGGTAGCGAAATTCCTTGTCGGGTAAGTTCCGACCTGCACGAATGGCGTAACGATGGCCACACTGTCTCCACCAGAGGCTCAGTGAAATTGAAATAGCTGTTAAGATGCAGTTTACCCGCAGCTAGACGGAAAGACCCCGTGCACCTTTACTACAGGTTCACACTGAAATTTGGTTTTATATGTGTAGGATAGGTGGGAGACTT
Organism: uncultured SAR86 cluster bacterium; assembly: GCA_902585315.1. GTDB lineage: Bacteria > Pseudomonadota > Gammaproteobacteria > Magnimaribacterales > TMED112 > TMED112. The sequence goes on along the minus strand of CACIDC010000001.1, from coordinate 41,081 downwards.
TGAAGCTTGGACGCCAGTTCAGGTGGAGTCGCCCTTGAAATACCACCCTTGTAAGATTGACTTTCTAACTTTGATTTTTTTCAAGGACAGTGTGTGCTGGGTAGTTTGACTGGGGCGGTCTCCTCCTAAAGAGTAACGGAGGAGTACGAAGGTATGCTCAACACGGTCGGACATCGTGTGTAGAGTGCAAAAGCAAAAGCATGCTTGACTGCGAGATCGACGGATCGAGCAGGTAGGAAACTAGGTTTTAGTGATCCGGTGGTTCTGAATGGAAGGGCCATCGCTCAACGGATAAAAGGTACGCCGGGGATAACAGGCTGATAGCGCCCAAGAGTTCATATCGACGGCGCTGTTTGGCACCTCGATGTCGGCTCATCTCATCCTGGGGCTGGAGCAGGTCCCAAGGGTATGGCTGTTCGCCATTTAAAGAGGTACGCGAGCTGGGTTTAGAACGTCGTGAGACAGTTCGGTCCCTATCTGCTGTGGGCGTTGGAGATTTGAAGGAAGCTTCTTCTAGTACGAGAGGACCGAAGTGGACGAACCTCTGGTGGTCCGGTTGTTGCGCCAGCAGCATTGCCGGGTAGCTATGTTCGGAAGGGATAACCGCTGAAAGCATATAAGCGGGAAGCCCCTCCTAAGATGAGATCTCCCTTGAGAGCCGTTGAAGACTACAACGTTGATAGGCTAGATGTGTAAGTCCTGTAAGGGATTCAGCTTACTAGTACTAATTGCTCGATCGGCTTGAATAAGCCTCAAAGTAAATTCTTTATTATAGTTTCGCAAACACAGTTGCCCGATAACAATAGTCCACTGGTACCACCTAATTCCATCTCGAACTTAGCAGTGAAACGGTGAGGCGCCGATGGTAGTGCGTAAGCGCGAGAGTAGGTATTATCGGGCTTTTTTTTTGTTCTTTTTTCTTACATTTTTTTCCATTATTATAAAAAGGTGGTCAGACATCTTTTTAAAAGTTTTATCTTTGTTTTATCGATTATCTTTTTAAGTGCCTGCGGCGGCGGAGGTGGCGGTGGAGATTCAACTCCAGTTACAGCACCAACCCCGGCACCAACTCCAGCACCAACTCCAGCACCAACCCCAGCACCAACTCCAGCACCAACACCGGCACCAACACCAGCCCCAACACCGGCCCCAACTCCGGAACCTGGTCCAACGACGCAATTAGATTTAGATGGTGGATTCGCCTATACCATGGCCGATGGAAAATATACACAATCCTTAATCATTAGTAGAGAAGGAGAAATTTTAGGGTCAGATTTCAGAGGGATTACAGACAATGAAATTGCAAATTTACCCTCCAATGTAAGAGCGCTCGGAACATTATTCATTACTAGAGATGAAGACGACTTTGTCACATCTCAATCAGTTGGCAAGTCAGTTACAAGCTTGCTAGTAGGAATAGCCATAGAGAATGGTTTAATAAATAACATTGATCAACCTGCCAGTGATTTCATCACGGAATGGCAAAACGATGATAGATCTACGATAAGAATCAGAGATTTGCTGAATATGAGATCTGGTTTGGAATCTTTTGGTGGATCGAGTATTTTGGATTTAATCTCACTCGAAGATTCCACAACAACCTGTATCAATCGTCAACTTCGTGGTGAAAACAGTTTTGCTTATCTTAATTGTGATACCCAAGTCTTAGGTGAAATAATTGAAAGAGCTTCGGGCACAGACCTAAAAACCTTTGCAGACGAAAACTTTTTTTTATCATTGGGTGTGCAAGCATACTGGTGGCAAGATCCGACGGGAAATTATATAAGTTACGCTGGAGTCGATCTTAAGCCAGATGAATATCTTAGATTTGGACAATTATTTCTCGATCCCAATCAAAACATTGTGCCATCTGATTATTTAAATCAAATATACTCTGGGTATGGAACTTCGGAAGCCAGTGATGACTATAGTTTAGGATTTTGGTACTTTTATGATCATTTTCAAATGAGAGGTCTCGACGGCCAAATAGTTGCTATAAATTTTGATGATGAAATAGTCATAGCTAGAAACAGCTTATATTTAGCACCATCAGGTGAGAGGGTTGTTGATTTAGATCAAACCATTCCAGTTGCACCAGTTACATTGCCAGAAGCAGTTGGAGGTTCAGGTGTTTGGGATTTTTCAGATTTTCTTGATGTGCTCTATATAAGTAATGAATAGTTTGTAAAAATTCTATAAGATGAGTCTTGTGGGGTCTTTAATCAAAAAAACAATTGTTTTTATTTGTGTCGCAGTGCTAACAGCATGTGGCGGAGGTGGCGGTGGAGGATCTTCTCCTGCACCAATTCCAACACCAGCGCCAACTCCGGCTCCAACACCAGCCCCAACTCCGGCCCCGCCGCCAGCCCCAACACCAGCGCCAACTCCGGCCCCAACACCTGCACCAACACCAACACCAACACCAGCACCAACGCCAGCCCCAACTCCGGACCCAACACCTGCGCCCCCTGATGGCGATCTAATCAATTACAGTAGATTAAATGTATGTTGGCAGGGAGAGTGTAATGACATTCTGCAAGCCGAGAATTTGTTTGAAAGTTCAACTGCCGGTGGTGAAGTAAAGCCTGGAAAATTTACGATATACAGTAACGTCTTGGACGAAGGTGCGAACTCACATACTTACCAGGGAGATTTATGGCCCTATGCCATAATGCCGGATTTAAGAAATGAGTTCTCATGCGATTGGGAAGGATGCGGAGCAGATTTAGATCAAAATATTTGGGTATTTACTGTAAATGATATTCGTTATGTTGCATTTGATCCTACACCTGATGGGGATGCGTCTGATGCTCTTTTTATTTATCAATATACCAACGATGAAACTGAAATTGATGCTAATGGTATAGATCAAGAAAACTGGATTACTTGGAAATACAATGGTGAGCCATGGCTTATTGATCAAACTCCAACGCCAGCCCCAACACCGGAACCAACGCCGGGGCCGTCTCCAGAGCCAACACCAGCACCATCACCTGAGCCAACACCAGCCCCAGGTTCTGTACCAGATTCTGATACAGATCCTTTGTTTGATTATCAGTGGCAAATTAAAAATACGGGTCAAAATAATTTTGCTAGTAACCCAGGGACACCTGACGTTGACCTGAATCTTCGACAAGCTTGGGTTGATGGATACACTGGAAGAGATGTCATTGTGGCGATTGTGGATGAAGGCCTTGAAATTCTACATGAGGACCTTGCAGATAATGTGCTTGCTGGCCAATCTTATAACTTTTTAGACAATACAAATGACCCAACTTTAGATCCTGCTTCAGATAATTCAGGTGATCATGGTACTTCCGTAGCGGGCATTATTGGTATGAAAGCCTATAATAACGTTGGTGGCGTAGGTATAGCGTATGATGCATCCCTAGTCGGTTTTAATTATCTTGAAGCCCAAACTTCATCCAACTTTTCACGGTCTTTTGGCGGAAGTGTAACCTCAGATTTTGCTGATGTATTTAATGGCAGTTTCGGTACCAGTTACAGCAGTGCAGAAACAACTTATAGTTTTCCATCAATAAGCACCTTTAGGCAAAACATTTATAGGAATGGGGTCTTGAGTGGCAAAGTTTATGTGAGATCAGCAGGTAACGATTTTTATGATAATGGTCCTTGTGGTGGAGCAGTGGATCGTGAGACTCAAGTGTTATCTTGCACCGGAGTGGAAATTGATGACACTAAGAATTTTGAAGAAGTAATTACTGTTGCTTCTTTAAATGCTGATGGCATTAAAAGTTCATATTCGACAACAGGATCAACAATTTGGGTTTCAGGTTTTGGAGGTGAGTATGGGATCAATGATGATATTTCTAATGCGGCCTCTTACTATGACAGAGGACCTGCAATTATGACTACCGATCAATCGGGATGTGAAAATGGCTATGCGGGCGAAAATGGTAATCGAAGAAATAGATTTAATCTTCCTCCAACATCATTAAACCCAAATGAAGAAAATTCAGAGTGCAATTATACTAGTTCATTTAATGGTACTTCCGCTGCAGCCCCTTCTATTGCAGGAGTTATAGCTTTAATGATGAGTGCAAATAATGAATTAGATTATAGGGGTGTTAAACACATCTTAGCAGGGACATCAAAGATAATTGATTCAGATAGAAGAGTTACGCTCGGGGGCGTTGATCTTCATAGTTGGGTAACAAATGCTGCGGGATATACATTCCACAATTGGTATGGTTTCGGAAAAGCAGATGCTGATGCTGCTGTGGCCGCTGCAGCAAATTTCGATCAAAGTTCATTAGGAGCTCAATTCTATCAAGAAAGATTGGCGGAATTCACCACACCAGTTCAGATACCAAATGCTGAGGGCAGATCTGCCTCTTTAAATATAACTTCTGGAGCTGGCTCACAAGGAATTGTTGAATTCATAAGGTTAAAAATCAAGTTCAGTGCTTCACAAGCAATAGCTCTAAATGATATTGGGATCACCCTTACTTCACCTTCTGGTACGACACACAGCATCCTTCAACCATTTACTAATGTTTCTGGAGAACCTACCTTTTATTGGGCAATAGGTGTGGCAGGTTTCTACGGTGAAAATGTTGTTGGAAATTGGGAGGTAACGGTTTTTGATTTCAGCGATGACGCAATTAGTCCAGGCACATGGGATGGATTCGAACTAGAGGTGCATTACAGGTAAAATGAAAGCAATGAGAATAATACTTTTATTAATAGCTATTGCGGTTTTGAATGTTATCTTTGCTGACAGGTATTTAATTCCAACAAAAAAGATACCTACTGATCAAATTGTCTTTTCTAATGGGAGTGCAAAGGTAGAAAACGAATATGTCTTGCTCTATTCCAAAGTTTTTGTGGATGACGGCATACAAATGGAAAATGATGCTCTTAAAAGTATTGGTAAATACAAAGTTGCGGTGAATGGAGAAAGATATATTTCTTTTGCTCCACAAAACTTAACTTCTTTGAAAGTCGTTGAAATGCCAAATGGTGCCTACGAATTAACAGACCTAAGTATATTGGTTCAATATAAGGATACAGACTCGTTAGATATGATTAAATCTGATTATGGCCTCATTGAGATTGAACTTTTCCCTTTGATCAATGCAGCTCTGTATTCTGTTCAGAATATACAACAAATCAATCAAACGGTAGCAGCATTAAGCAAAGACCCAAGAGTAGAAAACGTTTCATTTAATCTTGTTGAGATGACAGAAGTCACAGAATAAATTAAAACTGATCTAGTCTAAATGTTTTATAATTTATCAATGATGAAAAAATTTTCTTATCTTTTATTATTGCTCTTACTTGCTGGTTGTACACCAGAATCCGATTTTGAAAAATATAAAGAACATGTAAAAACACTTGCTTCAGATGAATTTGAAGGCAGGGCTCCTGGCACCCCGGGTGGTGAAAAAACCAAAAACTATATCGCGGACCACTTTGCATCATTAGGTTTGAGTTCTTTTGGTGGATCTTACTTAATGCCAGTTAATTTGACTGGCATCAATCTAATTGTGGATGAGTCCTATTTTAATCTTTCTGTAAATGGGGAAATGATGAATGTAAATTACAGATCGGATGTAGTTTATGGAACTACAAGACAGATTGAAGAAGTTGCCTTTGAAGATAGTGATTTGGTGTTTGTTGGCTATGGAGTGAATGCTCCTGAGTATGAGTGGAATGATTATAAAGTTGATGTGAAAGGAAAGACTGTTGTTATGTTGATTAATGATCCAGGATTTGAGCTTAAAGGCACTGAATTCAATGGTAAAGCTATGACTTATTATGGCAGATGGACTTATAAATTCGAAGAAGCTGCAAGACAAGGTGCAGCCGGCGTTTTAATTATTCATGAAACTGCACCTGCCTCTTACCCTTGGAGTGTTGTTGAGAATGGCTGGTCTGGTGAGCAACTGAATCTTACTTTTGCTGATCAAAATTTGGATAGGTCTGCGCTAGAGGGTTGGATTACACTTGATTTAGCTGAACAATTATTTGCTGAGATGGGCACAAGCTACGCTGACATGAAAAGTTTAGCTTTATCTAAGGATTTTCAACCTGTGATCATGGAAGGGATGACATTAAGCTCTAAAATGGTTAATTCAATTCGTACTTCAGATTCACATAATGTTGTCGGATATGTTGAAGGTTCAGAAGCACCCGAAGAGTTTGTCTTAATTATGGGTCATTGGGATCACATGGGAGTTGATACCAGTCTTGAAGGCGATCAAATCTATAATGGCGCAGTTGATAATGCTACAGGTACAGCGGCAGTCATGCACATGGCTGAAACATTTGCACAAAGACAGCCCAAAAGATCAGTTGCATTCATAGGCCTTACAGCTGAAGAGTCAGGTTTATTGGGCTCTGCTTATTTAGTTGAAAATGCACCTTTTGAATATCGTAATGTCATTGGTGGTTTAAACTTAGATGCTTTTCCTGCGATCGGTAAATCAAAAGATATCACTATCATCGGTTACGGTGCCTCTGAGTTAGAAGCTGTTTTGGATAAACATGCTTCGGTGCAAGGCAAATATTTAGCGCCAGATAAATCTCCTGAAGCGGGATATTTTTACCGATCAGACCACATAAATTTTGCCAAAAAAGGCATACCTATGATCTATGCTGATCCAGGAATCGATCTTGTAAATGGTGGAATAGCAAAAGGATTAGAATTGGCAAAAAACTATACCGCTAACGATTACCACAAACCCTCAGATGAGGTTCGAGATGATTGGGATTGGGAAGGTATTGAGCAAGATATGGATATTTTTACTAATTTCATAGATGACCTTGCTAATTCTGGTGAATATCCAAATTGGTATATTAAGAGTGAATTTAGAGCATTGAGAGATGCCTCAAGAAACGAATAGAGGTAACAATTAATATCACCGATAAATCCCACGCAGCATTTTTAAAATGGCGCAAGTTGCCGGCCCCAACTCGTGGTGAATATATTAGAAAGTTTGGTGAAGCATTAAGGGCGCAAAAACTAAAAGTTTCTGAACAAATTACCAAAGAAGCCAAAAAAATAATCTCTGAAGGTGAGGGTGAGACGCAAGAAGTAATTGATATGTGCGATTTTGCTACTGGGTTAAGTAGACAGCTATATGGTTTAACGATGCCAAGTGAGCGAACCAATCACCGACTCCAAGAAATATGGCAACCTTTAGGAGTGGTTGGATGTGTGACAGCTTTCAATTTTCCAGTGGCGGTTTTTGGGTGGAATTTTTGTCTAGCTGCTGTTTGTGGAAATAGCATTATTTGGAAACCAAGCCCACATGCTGAAGGGTGCGCCGATCTAGTCAAAAAAATCTGGGACGAAGTAGCAGATGAACACAAAGATTTAGTCTTAATTAAAAAAGGGGGCAATGAGGCAGCTATAGAACTTGCTGAAGATGAAGGTATAGCGCTTTTTTCAGCAACAGGTAGTTGTGATATGGGTAAAGCATTGGCACCTAAAGTAGCAAAGAGATTAGGAAGGTCTTTATTAGAGTTAGGTGGTAATAATGCAACAATCGTTTGTCCATCAGCAGACCTTGATCTCACAATTAAAGGTATTACCTTTTCTGCGGCTGGGACTGCTGGTCAAAGATGCACAACACTTAGAAGATTATTTGTGCATAGTGATGTTCATGAGATTGTTTTAACAAAATTGAAAAAATCATTTAGTGAACTTAAGATTGGCGATCCAATGGATAGGTCGACGCAGGTTGGACCATTAATTTCTGAACAAAGTTTTAACCAAATGCAGGAGAAGCTTGCCTCATGTAAGTCTAAAGGTTTAACAGTCACTGGTGGAGAAAGGATAGATCATGCGACCGAAGTTTATGTAACGCCCGCAATAGTTGAGACAAATGAGCATATCGATGAAATGCATGAAGAAACCTTTGCCCCTATTTTATATGTCATGCCTTTTACAGACTTAAAAGAAGCAGTGAGTTTGCAGAACTCAGTGAAGCAAGGTTTAAGTAGTTCTATATTTACAAATGATGTAAGAGAATCAGAATTTTTCTTGGGACCAGAAGGTTCAGATTGTGGAATTGCAAATGTGAATATAGGAACAAGTGGCGCTGAAATTGGGGGAGCTTTCGGTGGGGAAAAAGAAACTGGAGGTGGTCGAGAGTCAGGATCAGATTCTTGGAAAGCATACATGCGAAGAACTACAGCAACGATTAATTATGGGGAAGAACTGCCTTTAGCTCAGGGTGTTGAATTTGACTAGTAACGAATAATATTCTTTACTTTTAATGTTGGGGGACAATGAAAAAATTAAATTATTTCTTTAGTGTTTTAACTATTGCATTACTTACTGCCTGTGGCGGAGGTGGAGGCGGAGGTTCTGCGCCAGCACCAACCCCTACACCAGCACCAACCCCAGCACCAACCCCAGCACCAACCCCAGCACCGGGACCAACAAGATATTACCCTTCCTCTATCATTGTTGGAAAAGCCATTGATGGTTATTTAGAGAATGCGACGGCATGGATTGATGAAAACTTTGATTTTGTTCAACAAGATATAGAAATATCTTCACTTACTGGAGAAGGTGGTACCTTTGCATTTGATGCAACCGAGAGACTTCTAGCAGCAGGAATTATTGAGCTTGTTCCGGAACCAACCCCAGAACCAACACCAGAACCAACCCCAGAACCAACCCCAGCCCCTTCACCAGCACCAACTCCAGCACCAACTCCGGCACCAACACCGGAACCAACCCCAGCACCAGAACCTCAATATCAATTTGTTGAAGGTGGTGAAGAATTATTTGAAGAGCTAAGAACATGTCTTTTGAAAAGACCAATCGTCGTTTATGCAGATGAAAATTCTATTGATAGCTCTAGAGGACAGGTGGTCGAGCCTTTCAAAATGATCTTGCCAAGACTAAGTAAATACGGTGATGAGGAAGTCTTTGTTACACCTTTCACAACTTTACTTACTGAATTGATAATTGAAGCTAAACGAGAGGTTCTAGAGGAAGAGTTAACTATAGAACAAGGTTGTGCTGAAGAAGGTTGGGCTTTAGATACTGAAATAGAATCAAAAGTTGATGAATTTGATCAAAGATTTAACAATTTATATGGATTTACAATTTCAGATCTGGTGCAGGATTTTGTCGGAACGACTGAAGGAAATATCACGGAAGAAAGAGCAGGCGAGTTAGTAGATATATTCTTACAACAGGTTCTTCCACTTGAGCAGAATCTTACAACTGAAGTAAGTGAAAGATTCGATCAATTTTTACCAGTAACTATGTATTTAAATGAAGAAGCTAGAAATAAGATTTTTCAAGAAGGCGATTTAAATGATATTGAGTTTAATTTTCATGGCAGCTTTATAAAGCCAATAGACTCTAATCTCGAGAATAGATTTAAATTTTATGCAACAGAAGTAACGCTTAACGACCAAAACCAACTTACAAGATATTTTTGTTCACCTGACTCAATTTCATCCTGCGTATACGATGAATTTTCTTTGAATGGGGTAAAAAGAAGTGCTCGAAATTATAATTTTCAACAAACTTTTGTGGATGAATCTGTTGATTTATCAAACCTACCTACACCATTTACAAACACTGACTATGAATTCGGAATAGGTGTCGAAGATTTTGGATTCTGGGATTATGATCCAAATAGACCTAATCAAGAATATCAGCTCTACTGCCAAGAAAGAAAAAGGTTTGGATTAGTGGCTCAGGATGGTGATGATTTAAGCGGTAATCCAGCTAGAAAGCAAATTTCATTATTAGTGCAAAAAGACACACGCGATCAAAACAATGAAAGCTGTTATCCAATAAGAGATTGGTTTGCAGAGTTAATTGAATATCAAACTTATAATATGTTTGGATTGACTGAAGGTGATGGAACAAGTGTCGCTATTACAGAGCCACCATACTCTAGAGGGCTTCCTCAATTTTTCGATTGTTGTGGAAACTCTGTTTTAGGATTTTCTCTTATAGATTACTTTAAGAGTCCGGAACAATACGATAACCAAGACATCATTAGTGATTTATCAAGTCTTGATTACTCCTTTGGCAATTACCCATTTTATGCAAGAAGAGGTTTGGGAACCTCCTACACCTTTACTACTAGAGATAGTAATTCAAGATTACAATGGACCTTCAATTCCAATAATTCAAATTACAGATGGTTGAATGAATTTTCCCATACTACTCTTCCCTTGGAAGGTGGACAAGGAGAGGAACAATATAGATATTACAGCGCTCAAGCAAGAGAAGAATTCTTCAATAAATTAGAAGAATATGGGCTGGATGAACTGAAAGGGGATCAAGGTATACCAAATTATACTGAAATATCCTCTATTATTATTCAATCTTCGAAAAGTAATGGACTAGATGTGAGACATACACCTTTATATTTAAACTTAACACGACAACAAAATAATCTTGGAGAGAAATATATTGGTGATGCAACCCAGGCAAGCATATTGCACCGACTAAATAAAGATGAAATTATTGGCAAACTCCAAATTGGTGGGATTACAGCTGAAAACGACTTTAAATTGTTGGTCAAGCATAATGGTGCTTTTAATCCTTATTTATCGAATAAGAATATTAATATTGAAGTCACACTGACTCAATTTAAAGAAGGCAGTAATCCTGGTGTAAAAGCTGAAGATGAAAGCAGAATTACAATGTCTCTGCCAATGATCATGAATTCTACAAATGAAGGAATTAATTTTGCTCCAAATGGATCAGCGAATATAGCTTTTGAATATTTAGGTAATGTAGTTAATGAGGCTTTAGAACTTACAGAAGAGTTCAATTTAACAAGCCTGGATAAAGATATTTACGCTGGATATTTAAATTTGTTGATAAGCTTCTATGCCCTTCTAGACGACACAGCAAAACAAAATTTTGATGAGTTCTTTGATGTTAAATCCTACTTATCTGTTAGCTTGAATAATAATTTTGTAAATAGTGGTATGCCACTCTGGAGAAGTTTTGATGTATTTGAAGGTCCAATTGAATATTTCAGTCAAGGATCATCAGATACCAACAAGGATTTCGAAAACCTTATTTACTTTGAGAAAGACGTTGTTGATATGGGTGCAAATAACAGTGGAACAGTCTGTGTAATTCTTGCTGGCAAACAGGCAAGTACAGTTACAGCTAATCTTGTTGTAAGGGGGCCAGAGCATTTTGATTATAATTCCGAAGTTCCTATCAACACTACTGACCTAGAGCTTTCTGCTCCAATCATTACTTGGGGGACTGAAACAGGACCAAAATGTGTTTCCATAGATAAATCCGATTCATACGATGATTCAGCTTACGATAAGTTGAACGCATTTTATTACCTTGAAATAATTCCAGAGGGTGAAGGCGTCATCTATCGGGGCGATAAACTGCTACTTAAAGTACCTGATAGCATTCAATAATTTTTATATTCTATTAAATTTAACACTATTGCCTTAGGATAATGTTATGTTTACCGTTGGATTAACAGGAGGGGTTGCAGCAGGCAAAAGTACTGCAACAAAATTTTTTGAAAGTGAAGGTATTCATGTAATTGATGCAGATATTATTTCCAGAAATTTGCAACTTAAAGACAAGCAAGGCTACATAAGTATCGTGGAAAAACTTGGTTCCGAGATACTTGATTCCAATGAAGAAATTGATAGAAAAAAAATTAGAGATTTAGCGTTTAACGATTTAAAACTAAAGCAATGGCTGGAAGATTTAATGCATCCATTAATTCAGCAAGAAGTCCTTGAGCAGTTCAAAAATATTAAATCTTCTTGGGCTATTTATTCAGCACCTTTATGGAGTAATAAAAATATTTTTGATAGAACTCTCGTCATCGGAACAACACGAGAATTACAAATACAAAGAATCACAGAGAGAAACGATTGCTCAGAATCAGAAGCAATCAAGATTATTGAAAACCAAATAACCAGCAATCAAAGATACTGTTTTGCTACAGACTTAATAATGAACGATGAAAACTTAGAAAGCTTTCAGAAAAAATTAAAATTCTATCTCGATCTCTTCACAAACTTAGCACATGAACAAAAAAATTAACTTAACTTGCCCCGGCTGTAAAAAAATCGTTGAAATTGATTCAAAATTTAAACCTTTTTGCTCAAAGGCTTGTAAAAGCATAGATTTTTTACGATGGGCTAATGAAGAGGTTTCAATTGAAACATTTGAAGACGAAGAAAATGATTAAGAAGACTTACTTTGCTCTCTTAGCTTTTTGTGTTCCTCAAATTCTTTAGAACTCATAGTTTGAATTTTTATATTGAATAATATTTTGACGATATCATCTTTAAATGCCTCTATCATCGCATCAAATAAGTAGAAGGATTCTTTTTTAAATTCGTTAATAGGATTTCTCTGAGCGTATGCTCTTAATCCTATATTTCCTCTCAAAGAATCAATGTTTTGTAGATGTCTTTTCCAGGCTGCATCCATGACTTGAATTGAAATTTGTCTCTCCAGTTCAGCCTTTCTTTCTTTAAGAGGGCCAAATTTATCAAAGTAAAATTTTTGATAAAAATCGTTCATGTAATCCATCACTTTGCCAAAATTTAAACCATCTTTTTCAAGGAGATTAAAATCAGGGCTGACACCCAATGATTGGGTTAGGGCCTTGTCTAAATTATCAAATTTCCAATTCGAATTTTGATCCTCAGGCAAGAGTTTGTCAGCGGTTTTTTCAAGGAGATTATCTAAATACTCAAAAAGTAAGGTCTCAGAGTCGTTTTCTTCTAGAAAATAATTTCTTAATTTGTAGATTGTTAGTCTTTGATCGTTTGACACATCATCGTACTCGAGGATTTGTTTTCTAATTTCAAAGTTTCTGTTCTCAATCTTTTTCTGAGCATTTGCTATAGCATTATTTAACAAAGGGTGTTCGATGCTACTATCGTCCATACCGTCACTAAGTCTAGAAAAAAGCTGTTTTCTATTATCGTCAATGAAAAGTCTTAAGACATTGTCATCAAGTGACAAAAAGAACTTCGAGAAGCCAGGATCTCCTTGTCGGCCAGATCGTCCTCTAAGTTGATTATCGATCCTTCTAGATTCATGTCGTTCTGTACCAATGACGTGTAAACCGCCGGCCTCAATTACTTGTTTATGCTTGTCTGCCCAGTCTTTATCGTTTTCCTCTTGTTTGCCACCCAAGACTATATCAGTTCCACGTCCAGCCATATTTGTTGCTATCGTGATTGCGCCTGGTCGCCCAGCTTCTGCGATAATCATTGCTTCTTTTTCATGGAACTTTGCATTTAAAACTTGATGTCTGATACCCTCTTTTTTTAATCTATTAGAAAGTTTTTCTGAACTTTCGATAGAGGCTGTTCCCACCAAGATCGGAGCTGTTTTCTCGTGAATTTCTTTAATTTCTTTAACCAGCGCATTAAATTTGTCTTCTTCATTCACATAAACTACGTCATTCATATCATTACGAATCATTTCCTGATTTGTCGGCAACACTACAACATCCATCCCATAAATTTCTTTAAATTCAGCTGCTTCAGTATCAGCAGTTCCGGTCATGCCTGAGATCTTATCGAAGAGCCTAAAGAAATTTTGGTAGGTTGTTGAAGCTAGGGTTTGAGTTTCTTGTTGAATAGGAACTCGCTCTTTACATTCCAAAGCTTGCATCACACCTTCAGAAACCCTTCTGCCTGGCAGTTTTCGCCCAGTATTATCATCGATTAAGATCACTTTATTGTTTTCAACCATGTAATGTACATTTTTTTCAAATAATAAGTTTGCCTTCAGTGTTGCCTGTATATATTTCAAATATTTGAGATTATTTGTTGTATAGAGGCTTTCGTCAGGTTTAATTAAATTTCTATTGACAAGAAAATTCTCCACTTTTTCGAAACCATTATCTGTTAATTCAACCGACCTCAATTTTTCGTCTATTAAAAAATCACCAATTTCATCGTCTCTTAGTGGTTCTTCCTCTGTCCCTTCTCTCATCTGCCTATTTAAGTTAGGTAGTAACTTTAAGAAAACTGGATACGCAGAAGCGTCGTCATCCGTTGCTCCTGAAATAATTAAAGGTGTTCTGGCTTCATCAATTAGTATTGAATCAACTTCATCAACAATGGCAAAATTTAGATCTTTTTGTGTTTTTTGGTTTTTAAATAAAACCATGTTATCTCTAAGATAATCAAAACCTAATTCACTACTGGTGCAGTAGATGATATTCGATTCGTATGTTGCTTGTTTATCCTTAAAATCTTGTGCTGATGTCAAGGCACCAACAGTTAAACCAAAATATTCGTAAACAGGCTTCATCCAGTTTGCATCTCTCTCTGCAAGGTAGTCATTAACGGTTACTACATAAACTTTTTTACCTGATAATGCATTAAACACAGCGGGTAAAGTTGCTACCAGAGTTTTACCCTCTCCAGTTTTCATTTCTGTAATATTTCCACCATTTAAGACAAGGCCACCAATTAACTGACAATCATAATGTCTAAGACCAATCGTTCTTTTAGATGCTTCTCTAACCGCAGCAAATACTTCTACCAATGCATCATCTGTACTTAAATCAATTTTTTTAAATTGCTCTTCCGAAAGTTTCGCCGTTGTTTCTTCTTTTAAATTTATTTTTTTGACAATCTTCTCGTAATCATCGATGCGTCTTTGATTAGAGGATTTAAAAATGTTGCCCAAGAAATTAAACATTATGCTAGTTCTTCTGAAACTGGTTTTAAATAATTTATTGGAGCATCTTTAATTTCATCGATCTCTATAATTTTATAGGCATTTTCACTTTCGATTTTCTTTAGTAATTGATTATTGAGTGCGTGGCCAGATTTAAAACCATAAAACTCTCCAATTAAATTGTGGCCAAGTAAGTAGAGATCGCCAATAGCGTCAAGCATTTTATGTTTGACAAATTCATCTGAAAATCTCAAACCACCTTCATTTAGTACGTCATCATCACCAATGCCTATAGCATTATTTAGATTTGCGCCCAAAGCTCTATTATTTTTTTTCAGCATTTCTAAATCGCTATAAACCCCAAATGTTCTTGCTCTGCTAACTTGCCTTATGAATGATGTTTGTGAGAAATCTATTGAGGCAGTTTGTGGAAACTTTTTATAAACAGGATGATCGAATTCTAGGCCAAAAGATACCCTGAAACCTTTATAAGGTTTGATTTTTGCTATTGCATCATCTCTTTGCACCTGAACGGATTTTGTAACGTAGATAAATTTTTTAACAGCACTTTGCTCCACGATACCAGCCGCTTGAATTAAAAAGACAAATCGAGTTGAGCTGCCTTCCATAATTGGAATCTCAGGTCCATTACAATCGATGATGCAATTATCTACCCCAATTCCTGCTAAAGCAGACATTAGATGTTCAATGGTGGCTATTTCTGTACCATTGTGTTCCAGGGTTGTAGATAAAGTAGTATCTCCAACAAAATTTGCTTGCGCAGGGATTTCAACTACCTTGTCACCTTCAATTTTTCTAAAAAGTATTCCAGTATCTGGATCTGCAGGATGTAAGGTCAGTGTGGCCTTAACACCTGTATGTAACCCGACACCTGTGGCAGATGTTTTATTTCTTATCGTTCTTTGAGCTAGCATAGGTTTGATATTTTAGTGCAATAAATAAAAATTTAATATCACAGCTTATTGCTTACAGTAAAAAGTCCTATTGAAACAGCAACTGAAACATTCAAGGAAGATACCTTGCCTTTTTGAGAAATTTTCAAAGTTTCATCGCAACTTTTTTCTACTAAAGCTCGTATTCCTTTTTCTTCATTGCCGAATACCAGCACATTTTTTTCTGAGAAGTCTTTATTTTCTAATGTATCATTTGCATGTTCTGAGAAGCCTGAAATCCAGTACCCAGTTTCTTTAAGCTTCTTTATAGTTTCTGTAATATTGGTTGCTTTATATAAATCAAGATTGAAGACACCGCCCGTCGAAGTTTCAATGACTGCAGAGTTAGAGTATTCAGCAGAGTTGTTCTTAGGAATAATTATTGAGTCCACTCCAAAAAAAGATGCACTTCTCAAACATGAACCTAAATTTCTGGTATCTTGCACTTCATCCAGAATTAAGACTAATTCACCAAGATTATAATCACTGCTTTTTAGGTCTTTTACACTTGGTTCTTTACAATAGGCAATAAGTTTATTGTCCTTGATGTTAATCTTGATATTTTTTTTATGAGCTAATTCAAGAATTTCTTTAGCTCTAGAATGATCTGCCTTCCCAGAAATAGAAATCACTTTTTCGCCATGATGTTCAACTAAAGATTGTATTGCATGGATATTTTTTATCTCTATGTTCATTGCATTAATAATATAACGAAATTTTCCCTTCCAGTTCTTTGATGTCTCCAATAAAAACATCTATTCGATCACCCAATGAAAATTTATTTCCTCTTCTTTTGCCATCTAAAGATTGGTGTCGAGCGTTGTATCTATAAAAATCGTTTGGCAAATCGTTTACATGCAATAAACCACTAGTGAAAAGCTTTGGTATGTCTACGAATAAACCAAATTCCTTAACCCCTGTAATGTAACCTGAAAAACTTTTGCCCGAAAATTGCTTTGCATATCGACAAAGCAAATTTTGAATCACTTGTTTCGATGCAAATTCAGCTGCTCTTTCTTTTTCAGAACAATCTTCAAGTGTTAATTGAAGATCATCATAATTAAACTCTTCTCTATTTAAAATGGAAATAATTATTCTGTGAACTAGTAGGTCGGGATATCTTCTGATAGGCGAAGTGAAATGAGTATATTTATCAAACTTTAGGCCAAAATGTCCCTTATTTAGCGTGCTGTATTCTGCTCTTTGCATGGATTGCAATATCAGCATATTTAGAATGGGTGCATCATCTCTTTTATTGAGCTTAAAAATAAATTCCGAAATATTCTCAATATCTTCGATATTACCGTTCCAATTAATTCCTCTGTTTTTTAATACTTGCGACAATCTTTGAATTTTAAGACTTTCTGGATGTTCATGAATTCTGTAAACTCCCTCTTTCGCATACTGGCTAATAAAATCAGCGGCAGATATATTAGCAGCAAGCATGAACTCTTCGATTAACTTGTGAGAATTTAATCTTTTCCTATCTGCTATGTATTTAATATCGCCATCAGAATTAGTTTGCACAAGTGGTTCAGATATAGTGAAATCTAGTGCCCCTCTATAACCCTTATTAATTATCAATTTATTAAATAAGGCAATTGCTGCTTTTAATGATTCGGCATAATCAGAATCTTTTACACCGTTTATTAACTGATTCTCAACTTCTGTATAGGTTAACCTTGCAACAGATTTAATTATCCCTCTATGAAATTTATAACTGCTTATGTAACCATCCTTGTCGAAATCCATCTCAATGCACAAGCACCTTCTGCGTTTATTTGGTTGCAATGAGCAAAGCTCATTTGAAAGCTTTTCTGGTAACATCGGAATAACTTTTTTAGGCATGTAGACAGATGTTGTTCTTTTTACGGCTTCAAGATCTAAAGCAGAACCTTCTTTGACATAGAAAGAGACATCGGCAATCGCAACTTTTAAATGAAAGCCATCATCTGAGAATTCACAAAAAATTGCATCATCGAAATCTTTGGCATCTTCACCATCAATTGTTACAAAAGGAAAAGTCTCTAAGGCATCGTTTTCTTTTGTAATATATTCCTTTTTAGTTTTTGCTTCTTTTAGCACAGCTTCAGGCCATAAATCAGTAATCCCATAATCTGCTAAAGCTTTAGCATGAAAATCTTGAAGAGTGATTGGAGAAGACAAAATACTACTTATTAAAAATTTCGCTATCTTGTTTAAACGATTTAAACTCTAAAGCATTGCCAAAAGGATCTTTAAAAAACATAGTTTTTTGTTCCCCTGGTAATCCTTCAAACCTCACATACGGTTCAATAACAAATTCAATGTTACTGGACCTTATTTTTTCAGAAAATAAATCAAACTGATTCCACTCAAGCACAATACCGAAATGTGGAATAGGGACTTCTTTACCGTCAACTTCATTGGAAAAAGAATTCACTTCACCAATATGACAAACCAATTGATGACCAAAAAAGTTGTAGTCAATCCAATGATCATCTGATCTGCCTTCATCAAAACCAAGCTTTGTTCCATAAAACTCTCGAGCTTTTGGGATATCGCTTACTGGAATTGCTAGGTGGAAGGGCCTAAGTGTCATTACTTTCCTTTCTTCTTTTTTTAGCATCATAGGCAGCCATATCTTTTTTCCATTCCTCTAAATACCATCCGTCGTTACCAATTTTATTTACATATGAATAAAATACTCTGCCATTTTCATCTACAAAACCCTGCTCGAAGGGTTCTCCAGTTTTTGAATTTAATCTTTTGAATTCCTCCTTTAATTCCATATGCTAATCCATCAGAACGTATTATAAATTAAAGCAGAACTCGGTTTACAAAATTAAGCATTAAATTATGTGATTCAGGAGTTTCAACTAAAGAATCAAGAACTGTTTGAAATTCCTCCTCACTATTTGTATAGGCTTCTTTGTAGATTGCCAGTCTTTTAAAAACTGTTGCTCGATCTACTTCTGGATGAAATTGAAAAGCCCATAATGGCTTATGGCGTAGTTTAAAGCTATGTAGACATTGATCTGTGTAGGCTAATAAATCTAAATTTGAGGGAAGTTCAACGGCATATTGTCTGTGAATTGAAAGTGCAGGGAAATTATCAGAAGTCCCTTTAAAAACTGGATCTATTTCAGCAAGGTTGGTAAGCCTTATTGGAATGCTTCCCATTTCATAATCACTGTCTTTACTCAAAATGGTCCCATCAAAGGCAAGCACGGCAAGTTGAAATCCAAAACAAGATGCAAAGGTTGGAAGCCCAATTTCTCCAGCGTATTTAATTAATTTGATGCAATAATCAACAAACTCATATTTGTGAGGCTCTAAAACGTTTGCTTCGCTTGCTCCTCCCACGTAAAGGGCGTGATATCCATTTAGAACATCAGTTGAAAATTTAGGGGTATCAAAAACATTTAAAACATCGATTTGCGAAACATCTAAATGACTGTATTTAGCAAAACTTTCAAGTTCCTCTTTCCGTACGTTAGTATCATCTCTAATCTGTAATAAAAGAATCTTTAAGTCTTTTCTTTGCATAATGTTCTAATAAACAATTTATTTAAGATCGTACCTATTGTATAATCCAAACATGGTTCAATACATTATAGTAGGCTTTCTGGGATGTCTTTCAATAATCTCAATGTGCTTATTTCTTTTCATTAAAGAGGGCACAAAAGGAATTAAAGCTAAGCCATACAAAACGAAAAGTGGAATAGTGCACACCGCTGAGCGATCAAGAGAAAATCATATAGTTTAACTTCAAAGAAATGGAGCCACCTGTCAGAGTCGAACTGACGACCTACTGATTACAAATCAGTTGCTCTACCAGCTGAGCTAAGGTGGCTAGAATGCAAATTCTACATCAATAAATTGCTACATGGAAGTTGCAAAAATTTCACAAACTATTCTTGCTTACATTGAAGCAGTTTGGTAATTTAAAACGGAGATCCTTTCTCAATAACTTTTATAAAAACGAGGTAAATTATGAAAAATATCTTCTTAACGTTTGTTTTAATTTTTTCATTTGCAATATCTGCAAATCTTCCAGAAAATTTTTCTAAATATCAATCAAATTTCATTTTTGAATGTGATGAACCTGAAAAATGTTTTGCGGCATTCGATAAATACATGAGTGCGCCGGAAGTAGCTGGCTTAGAGGTAGATTTTTACGCAATTAATCACAACGGTTGGGATACAGCATCACATGGAATAAGTTTTTATTTCAAAGATGCTAACGAATATGCGGCCTCAGGTTTATTTTATGCAACCTCAAAAGCTGGAAAAGCTTTTAGAGATGCAATGAATGAAGTTGGTGCTGAATTAACTTATAAAACTTTAACAGTTCACTCTGTTGGAGTTGATATGGGTGGTGTAACTGCTGAAAGTCCAGTAGGTTTGTTCTGGGATTTAAATGTAACAAATCCTGCAGAATTTGTTCCAATGTGGGTTGAGTTTTCAAAGAATATGGAAGATGAATCATGGAATAAGATGTCTGCTTATGGATTACAAACCCATTATTTGGGGAATGCAGGAAATGGTCCTTCACACAATGTGTGGGCATCATTCAAAAGCACACAAGACGCTCTTGAGTTTCTAGATGGAATGTATGCATCAAAAGAATTTGCTGAATATTCTGCTAAAGCTAAAGAACATAGAAGATTTATAAGATCTTATATGACGACTAGCTTAAAAATGTATAACCCTGATTAAAATTAAAGCATATTAAAAGAGGAGGCTTTGGCCTTCTCTTTTATATAAAGGCACAACCAGTGCCCTTGATACCACAATACCCATTAGGATTTTTAGCTAAATATTGTTGGTGGTATTCCTCAGCAGGAAAACACATAACGTCTTTCAAAATTTCAGTAGTAATATCTGCAAATCCATTTTGATTGAGAACTTTTGCATAGCTATTTTTAGAATTGAGAGCTTCTTTTAAATCTTCATCATTTTTGCAATAAATTACTGATCGGTATTGTTCCCCAATGTCATTGCCTTGCCTCATACCTTGTGTTGGATCGTGACACTCCCAAAATGTCTTTAATATCTCATTTAAGGAAATTATATTTTTATCAAAAATAACATTCACAGTTTCAGTATGTCCGGTTACACCAGTACATACTTGTTCATAGTTTGGATTTGCTCTTCTTCCACCAGAGTAAGAGGCATAAGTCACCCACACACCCTCTAATTTCCAAAAAACTCTTTCCACACCCCAAAAACAACCTGCTCCAAGAATAATCTCTGACATACCTGCTGGATATTGCTCAAAAAGTTCTCTGTTGTTAACAAAATGTTTCATATTCTTATTAAGGATTATATATGTATTGACTAACTTATTTCTAAGTTGATAATAACAAATCGACCCCGGAGGGGTTGGGGAGCGGTCAAACCCAGCAGACTGTAAATCTGCCGCCTCGTGCTTCGAAGGTTCGAATCCTTCCCCCTCCACCATTTTTGCCCGTTTTAATAAAGGCATATAATGGTTGAAGCTTTGCGTTTTAGGGTATATGATATGCGCTCATATAGCTCAGTAGGTAGAGCACTTCCTTGGTAAGGAAGAGGTCACCGGTTCAAATCCGGTTATGAGCTCCAAACAAAAGAGGGAAATATGGCTAGAGAAAAATTTGATAGAAGCTTACCACACATCAACGTGGGCACAATTGGACACGTCGACCATGGTAAGACAACGTTAACAGCTGCATTGACTAAGGTTTGTGCAGATACATTTGGTGGCGAAGCAGTTGCATTTGATGGAATTGATAACGCTCCTGAAGAAAAAGAAAGAGGTATCACCATTGCTACGTCTCATGTTGAGTACAGCAGTAATGACAGACACTATGCACACGTGGATTGTCCAGGACACGCAGACTATGTAAAAAATATGATTACAGGTGCTGCACAAATGGACGGTGCTATTTTAGTTGTTAGTGCTGCAGATGGTCCTATGCCTCAAACAAGAGAACACATTCTTCTTGCTAAGCAAGTTGGTGTACCAAATATTGTTGTTTATCTTAACAAGGCTGACATGGTTGACGATGAAGAGCTATTAGAGCTTGTCGAAATGGAAGTTAGAGAGTTACTAGATAAATATGATTTTCCTGGGGATGATACACCTATCATAAGAGGTAGTGCACTTAAAGCTCTTGAAGGTGATGCAAAATACACAGAGAGTGTAGTTGAGTTAGTTAAAGCACTAGATTCGTACTTCCCACAACCTGAAAGACCAGTTGATAAGCAGTTCTTAATGCCTATCGAAGACGTCTTTACTATTACAGGTAGAGGTACAGTTGTAACAGGAAGAGTTGAAAGAGGTATCGTTAGAACTGGTGATGAGCTAGAAATAGTAGGTATTAAAGAAACTTCTAAAACAACATGTACTGGAGTTGAGATGTTTAGAAAGACACTTGATGAAGGAAGAGCAGGTGAAAACTGTGGTGTTTTAATCAGGGGTGTAGAAAGAGATGGCGTTGAAAGAGGTCAGGTTCTTGCTGTTCCTGGTTCAGTGACACCACATACAAAGTTTACAGCTAAAATTACAGTATTGAGCAAAGAGGAAGGCGGAAGACATACACCTTTCTTTAAAGGATATAGACCTCAATTCTATTTCAGGACTACTGATGTAACTGGTGAAGTTACTCTGCCTGATGGTGTTGAAATGGTTATGCCTGGCGATACAGTTGATGAATTAAGTTGTGAGCTTATTGCACCAATTGCTATGGAAGAAGGTTTAAGCTTTGCAGTTCGTGAAGGTGGAAGAACTGTAGGTGCTGGTATAGTGCTTAAGATTGTTTCTTAATATTTTATAAAGAGACACTAAGGTTATATACTAAGGAGATCGCATAGGCCTGTAGCTCAATTGGCAGAGCGGCGGTCTCCAAAACCGCAGGTTGTGGGTTCGATTCCCTCCGGGCCTGCCAGACATATTATGAATAGCACATTAAATAACATTTTATGGTTAGTATCGCTGACTGCAGCTTTTGCTGCAGTCATATTATTTACGTATCTTGAAGATTTAGGATTGCTATATAGAGTCTTAGTACTTTTTGGTTTAATGGCTCTATCTCTAGGTGTTCTAGGTCAAACAGAGTTTGGTAAGAATGCTGTAAAACTGATATCTGATGCAAGAACAGAAATTGCAAAAGTAGTTTGGCCTGGAAGAGGCGAAACTACCCAGATGACAATCATGGTATTGGTAATGATATTAATTTTGGCTTTAGTTTTTTGGGGCCTTGATTCACTGTTATCATTTCTATCCCGATTTATATTAGGTTAATTTAATGGAATATTACGTTATACAAGCTTTTTCAAACTGCGAGAAAAAAGTTAAAGCTGCTCTCGAAGAAAGAATAAATATGTCAGGACTTACTGATATGTTTGGAGATATTATGATTCCAACAGAACAGGTAACTGAATTAAAGAAAGGTCAAAAGAAACAAATGGAAAGAAAGTTTTTTCCGGGTTATATGTTGGTGCAGATGGAAATGAACGACGATACTTGGCACCTTGTGAGAAAAACACCAAATGTTATGGGTTTTATGGGTGGTACTAGAAATAAACCAATGCCCCTATCAGAAGACGAGTTAAATAGAATTACAAATAGAGTAGAAAAAACTACCGAACAACCTGTATTTAAGACTGTATTTGAGTCAGGAGAAACAGTCAGAATTAATGATGGACCATTTAATGATTTCAGTGGCACAGTTGAAGAGGTTGACTACGAAAAAAATCTTATTAGAGTTTCCGTAAGTATTTTTGGTAAATCGACACCAGTAGAATTAAATTTTTCACAAGTAGAGAAAAACTGATATGGCTAAAGAAGTAATGACAATAATCAAACTACAAGTCCCTGCAGGTGGTGCTAACCCTAGTCCTCCAGTTGGACCTGCACTAGGCCAACATGGCCTAAATATCATGGATTTTTGTAACGCTTTCAACGACAAAACAAAGGAAATGGAAAAAGGCTTGAAGGTTCCAGTTGAAATTACTGTCTTTGAAGACAGAACATTTACTTTTATAACAAAATCACCTCCAGCAGCAGTTTTATTGAAGAAAGCAGCAGGCATAGATTCAGGGAGTGGTGAACCAAACAGAACTAAGGTTGCAAAAATTCCAGTATCAAAAGTTCAAGAAATTGCTGAAATGAAAATGGATGACCTGAACGCAAATGATTTAGACGCCGCTATAAAAATTATTTCAGGCACAGCTAGAAGCATGGGAATAGAGATTAAAGAATAATGAAAGAAACAAAGTACAAAAAAGAATTAGTAGAATTTGACGTCGAGAAAGCTTATAAAACAGAAGAGGTAATGGAGATGTTAAAGAAACAACCAAAGAGAAAGTTCGTTGAATCTGTAGACGTGGCTGTGAAATTAGGTATAGATCCAAAAAAATCCGATCAAAATGTCAGAGGTGCACTCACTTTACCTAATTCCTTAGGAAAAAAAATTATCGTTGTTGCATTTGTAGAGGGAGATAAAGCTGAAGAGGCAAAGAAAGCTGGTGCAGACATTATTGGAAGTGATGATTTAATTGAAAAATATAAAGATGGAAATATTGATTTTGATGTAGCTGTGACAACTCCAGCACTTATGAAGACTGTGAGTAAGCTTGCTAAAGTGCTAGGTCCAAAAGGTTTAATGCCTAATCCAAAATCAGGAACTGTTACTGAAAATATTGAAAAAGCTGTAAAAGATCTTAAACATGGTCAAGTTATTTTCAAAGCTGAGCAACAGGGAATTATTCAGGGTACTATTGCAAATTCTGGTATGGATAATACTCAAATTACAGAAAACCTAAATTCTTTTATTGCTGAACTTCAAAGATTAAAACCTGCTTCATCTAAAGGAATTTACTTAAAAGACATTTACCTCTCGACAAGTATGGGTCCAGGGTATAGAATTGACGTCTCTCAATTTTGAGACATCGAAGACTGAAGGTGCAAAAGCTTAATTTCCTTCATAGATAGTTTCATGACATCTAGTCTTCGTATATATATTTAAATTTTTATGGCACTAAGTATAGAAGATAAAAAAAAGATCGTTTCTGATGTAAATGAACTTGCAAATAATGCATCATCACTGGTTTTAGCTGATGCAAGAGGCTTAAAAGTAGCCGAGGCGAATGAGTTGAGATCAGAAGGACATAAATCTAATGTTAAATTTAGGGTTGCTAAAAATACATTAGTGAAACTTGGTCTAAAGGGTACAAATTATGAAGGTATTGATGAATATCTCGATGGTCCTACTATGCTAGCTTTTTCTTATGAAGAGCCAGGTGCCGCAGCAAAAATTTTAAAATCTTTCGCAAAGAAGAATGAAAACCTTAATATTAAGGGGTTATCAATAGATGGAAAGCACTTTGAAGCAGCTGAAATCAACAAATTGGCTAATTTACCAACATTTGATGAAGCAATTTCAAAATTTGCTGGACTTTTAAAGGCACCTTTGGGTAAAATTGCATCTCTTATTAATGAGGTTCCTTCTAAATTTGCGAGAACACTCACTAGTGTGAAAGAGCAAAAAAGTTAAGGAGATATAAAAATGGCAACTAAAATGGCAACAAAAGAAGAAATATTAGAATCTATATCAAATATGTCAGTTATGGATCTTGTAGACCTTATATCTGATATTGAAGAAAAGTTTGGCGTAACAGCAGCAGCCGTTGCAGCAGCACCAGCAGCAGCAGCAGCTGGCGGAGATGCAGGTGAAGCAGCAGAAGCAGAAGAAAAAAGTGCTTATGATGTTGTATTAACAGCTGCAGGCGACAAAAAAGTCGCAGTTATTAAAGCTGTAAGAGCAGCTACTGATCTAGGTTTAAAAGAAGCTAAAGATTTAGTTGATGGCGCTCCTAAAACTGTAAAGGAAGGCGCTAGTAAAGATGATGCGGAAGCACTTGTTGCAGCACTCCAAGAGGCTGGGGCACAAGCTGAGTTGAAGTAAGCTCCAATACTCTATATTTGATGACATACTCTTTTACTGAGAAAAAACGTATTCGAAGACAATTTGGTACTCTGCCAAATGTCATGGCTTTGCCATATCTTTTAAAAACACAGACTGATTCATATGCTGAATTTTTGCAAGAAGGGCTTGATCCTGATAAAAGAGATAACAGCGGTCTAGAAGAAGTTTTTAAATCAATATTCCCAATAAATAGTGCTTCAAGCAATGCGGCACTTGACTATATAAGTTATGAATTGGGTGAATGTTTATATACACCTCAAGAATGTAAGATGAAGGGTATATCATATGCTGTGCCATTGTATGTGAATCTTCAATTACGCTTTATGGATAAGGCTACAGGATATAAAACCGTTAAGGGAACTCCTATGTCAGACAGAGTATTCTTAGGTGAAATACCTGTGATGACAAAAGATGGTAGCTTTGTAGTTAATGGAACAGAAAGGGTTGTAGTCTCTCAATTACATCGATCTCCAGGTGTATTTTTTGATCATGATAAAGGAAAAACACATGCATCAGGAAAAGTTTTATATGCAGCTAGAATTATACCTTACAGAGGCTCATGGTTAGATTATGAATTTGATGCAAAAGACTTAATTTATGCAAGGATCGACAGAAAAAGAAAGTTCCCAGCAACAGCAATTCTGAAGTCACTAGATATGAATGACCAAGAGATTCTGGATACATTTTATAAAAAAATAAAAGTAGTCGTAAAAAATGGGAAATTGTACCTATCTATAACTGCAGAGGAACTAAAAGGAAAAGCGTTTGATTTTGATATTGAAGTAGCTGGAAAAAAAGTTTCAGCTGGCAAAAGAGTAAACGCAAAAGTAGCTTCAGACCACTCGAAGCAAAAAAATGGTCTAATTCATGTAGAATTTGACGATTTCATTGGTCAAACTCTTGGACAAGATATTATTGACAAAGAAACAGGTGAAATTCTTTATGAAACTAATACTTTGTTTGATAAAAGTGCATTAAAAAGGTTCTTGAAGGAAATATTGAAGAATTTGATATTTTATATGTCAATACAATCGATAGCGGTTCATTCATAGCCGATACATTAAGAAATGATCCAAGCAGAACACGAGCAGAAGCACTTGTAGATATTTACAGAATGCTAAGACCAGGTGAGCCACCTACGAAAGAATCCACAGAAGTACTATTTAATAATTTATTTTTCTCCGCTGACAGGTATGACCTTTCTGATGTAGGTCGAATGAAATTGAATTGGAGATTGAAGATTGAAGATAGAGCAGATACATATGTACTGACAAAAGAGGATATCGTTGCAGTTTTAAGAAAGCTTGTAGATATTAGAAACGGAAGAGATTCGGTTGATGACATTGATCATTTAGGCAATAGAAGAATAAGATCTGTTGGAGAGATGACAGCTAATCAGTTAAGAATAGCATTAGTGAGAGTTGAAAGAGCTGTAAAAGATAGATTAGGGATGGCAGAAACTGAAGGTTATAAACCTTCAGATCTTATAAATGCAAAACCTATAACTGCTGCTTTTAAGGAATTTTTTGGTTCCAGCCAACTCTCTCAATTTATGGATCAAAATAATCCTCTTTCAGAAGTTACACATAAAAGACGTGTTTCAGCATTAGGCCCTGGTGGCTTGTCTAGAGAAAGAGCTGGCTTTGAAGTCAGAGATGTGCACCCAACTCATTATGGGAGGGTCTGTCCTATAGAAACACCTGAAGGACCAAACATTGGTCTTATAAATTCTTTATCAACTTACGCACGCACAGATAAATACGGCTTTATTGAAACACCTTACAGGGTTGTAAAGGACGGAAAAGTTACAAATGAGATTATTTACCTCTCACCAATAATGGAAAGTAATCATTATATTGCTCAAGCAAACGTAGAGATTGATAAAAAAGGCAAAATTCAAAATGAATTTATAACTGCAAGACATCAAGGCGAAACAAGTCTTGTGAGTGTTGGAATGATTTCATTAATGGACGTTTCTCCGAAACAAGTGCTCTCAGTGGCAGCCTCTTTAATACCATTCTTAGAAAATAATGATGCTAATAGAGCTCTTATGGGTTCAAATATGATGCGTCAAGCTGTTCCTACATTAATTCCTCAAAAACCTCTCGTTGGAACAGGACTTGAGCGGCAAGTTGCTAGAGACTCAGGATCATGTGTTGAGGCTAGAAATGCAGGGGTAGTTGATTCTGTTGATGGCGGCAGAATTGTCATTAAAGTTTCTTCAGGAGACAGCGTGAGTGTAGATATTTACAACCTAATTAAATACACACGTTCAAACCAAAATACCTGTGTAAATCAAAGACCATTAGTAAAAAAAGGAGACCATGTGAAAGCAGGTGACATAATAGCTGATGGACCATCGATTGATTTAGGTGAATTAGCTATAGGTCAAAACATGAGAATAGCTTTCATGCCATGGAATGGATTCAATTACGAAGATTCAATATTAGTTTCTGAAAGAGTGGTTCAAGAAGATAGGCTTACGAGTATACATATTCAAGAATTAACCTGTATTACACGTGATACAAAACTTGGAATGGAAGAAATTACTTCAGATATTCCTGGAGTAAGTGAATCGGCGCTTTCAAAATTAGATGAGAATGGCATTGTGTATGTTGGGGCAAAAGTTGAGGCTGGAGATATATTGGTTGGTAAGGTAACTCCTAAAGGCGAATCTCAATTATCACCAGAAGAAAAACTTCTAAAAGCAATATTTGGCGAAAAAGCCTCAGATATTAAAGATACTTCATTAAGAGTTCCATCAAGCGTTTCAGGCACTGTTATTGATGTGCAAATTTTTACTAGAGACGGCGCTGAGAAAAATCCTCGAGCAAAGAGTAATGAATCATTGATGACTTCAGAATTTAGTAAAGATTTAGATGACGAAATGAGAATTGTTACTAATTCACTCAAAAATACTCTTGTTCAATCTCTGAAAAAAGAAAATTTAATTACGACCAAAGGAAAAATCACTCTGGATTCCGTGAATGAAATGGATTTAGATGCTCTTCTCAAATTAAAAGTTAAGAATAAGAAAGTTACAGATCTTCAAAAGAATATTGCTGATCAGTTCAAAAAATATCAGTCAGAAAATAAAGAAAAAATGGCAATATTCAAGAAAAAAATCGAAGGCGGAAACGACTTAGCACCAGGTGTCTTGTCTGTGATAAAAGTTTATTTAGCGGTGAAAAGAAAGATTCAGGCTGGAGATAAGTTAGCAGGTAGACATGGTAATAAAGGTGTAATATCAAGCATCATTCCAGTTGAAGACATGCCTTACGATGAGAAAGGTGAACCGGTTGATATTGTACTTAATCCACTTGGTGTTCCATCGAGAATGAACGTCGGTCAAATTCTAGAAACTCACCTAGGATTAGCAGCAAAAGGCTTGGGAAGTAAAATTGATGAAATGATGAAATCCAATCAAAAAATGGATAGCGTCAAGAAAGTTTTAAATGATATTTATTCATTTGGCCCACATGAGAAAGATGATATTAACTCATTGAAAGATCAAGAGGTAAAAGAGTTAGCTGAAAATTTAAGAGAAGGTGTTCCTTTTGCAACACCTGTGTTTGATGGAGCTAATGAGTATCAAATTAAAGAATTACTAAAGTATGCTGATTTGCCTGATAGTGGACAATTTGAGCTTTATGACGGCAGAACAGGTGAAAAATTTGATAGACCTGTGACAGTTGGGTATATGTATATGCTAAAACTTAACCATCTAGTTGATGACAAAATGCATGCAAGATCTACTGGATCATATAGTCTTGTAACACAGCAACCATTAGGTGGAAAAGCTCAATTCGGTGGCCAAAGATTTGGAGAAATGGAAGTATGGGCCTTAGAAGCATATGGCGCATCTTATACACTACAAGAAATGTTAACTGTTAAATCAGATGATATATCTGGAAGATCAAAAGTATATAAAAATATAGTTGATGGAAACTATGAAGTTGAATCAGGTGTTCCTGAATCTTTCAATGTTCTAAGTAAAGAGATAAAGGCATTGGGCATCAATCTAGAGCTTGAGGACTCAAAAGAGAATTAATATGCAAGATATCATTAAAAATATAAATCGTAGTTCAAAAAGAAACTTTGACCTAATATCCTGTGGTCTAGCTTCACCACAAATGATCAGGTCTTGGTCTTGGGGAGAAGTTAAGAAGCCTGAAACAATTAATTACAGAACTTTTAAGCCCGAAAGAGATGGTCTATTTTGTGCGAGAATTTTTGGCCCAATCAAAGATTTCGAATGTCTGTGCGGAAAGTATAAAAGAAGAAAACATAGAGGAGTTATTTGCGAAAAATGTGGTGTCGAAGTCACTGCGACCAAAGTTCGTAGAGAAAGAATGGGACACATTGAACTTGCTTCTCCAGTAGCGCATATATGGTTTCTTAAATCTCTGCCTTCAAGAATAGGTTTATTCCTGGATATGACGTTAAGAGAAATTGAAAGAGTATTGTATTACGAGAGCTTTGTTGTAGTTGATGCTGGTATTACAGATTTAAAAAAAGGACAACTTTTAACTGAAGATGAATACTATGAGGCCCTTGATGAGTATGATGACGACTTCACAGCAATGATGGGTGCAGAAGCAGTTCAAATTTTGCTTTCAGAAGTTGATTTAGAAAAGGAAACCCAGCAAATAAGAGAAGAACTAAACACCAGTAATTCAGAGACTAAAATCAAAAAATTACAAAAAAGATTAAAATTGATTGAGGCATTTAAAGAAAGTGGCCAAAAACCTGAATGGATGATCATGAACGTGCTTCCAGTCTTGCCACCAGACTTAAGACCGCTTGTTCCCTTAGATGGAGGTAGGTTTGCAACTTCTGATCTCAATGATCTTTACAGAAGAGTAATTAATAGAAATAACAGATTGAAACGTTTGCTTGAGCTTGGGGCTCCAGAAATTATTGTTAGGAACGAAAAAAGAATGCTGCAAGAATCTGTAGACGCACTGCTGGATAACGGTCGAAGAGGTAGAGCTATATTAGGAACTAATAAAAGACCGCTCAAATCTCTTGCAGATATGATTAAAGGTAAGCAAGGAAGGTTTAGACAAAATTTACTTGGTAAAAGAGTTGATTATTCTGGTAGATCAGTAGTAGTCTCAGGCCCAACATTGAAACTACATCAATGTGGTTTGCCGAAAAAAATGGCGTTGGAGCTATTTAAACCATTTATTTTTAATAAACTTGAGCAAAAAGGCATAACTATCACAATCAAAGCAGCTAAACAGCTAGTTGAAGAAGAGACACCAGAAGTTTGGGATTGTCTTGACGAAGTGATAAGAGAACATCCTGTTTTATTAAATAGAGCTCCTACCTTACATAGGCTTGGTATACAAGCATTTGAACCGGTGCTAATTGAAGGAAAAGCTATTCAGCTCCATCCACTAGTTTGTGTGGCATTTAATGCTGACTTTGATGGCGATCAAATGGCTGTTCATGTCCCTCTTTCACTGGAAGCACAGCTTGAAGCAAGAGCTTTAATGATGTCAACAAATAATATACTTTCGCCAGCTAGCGGTGAACCTATTATTCAGCCAAATCAGGATGTAGTGCTCGGAATTTATTACTTAACTAAAGAAGATTTCAATCTTCCGGGAGAAGGCAGATCATTCGTTGATGTGCACGAAGTAAAAAGAGCTTACTTAGAAAAACAAATAAACCTTCATACAAAAATTAAAGTCAGAGTGAAAGAAGGCGATGAAAAAAACCTTTATGAAACAACAGTTGGTAGATGTCTTTTATACGAAATCATGCCTGCTGGTTTGAAATTTGAGAAAGTAAACAAAACACTTAAAAAGAAACATTTGCTAAGTCTTATTGCGAGTGTTTATAAAGATTTTGGACTGAAAGATTCAGTATTATTTGCTGACAAGCTAATGTATCTTGGTTTCGAGTATTCAACCTCTTCAGGCGCTTCAATTGGAGTTAATGATTTTGAGATTCCGGACGATAAAACCACGATCATATCAAATGCAGAAAGTGAAGTTCAAAGCATAGAACAGCAATTTGAATCAGGGCTTCTCACTAAAGGTGAGAAATACAACAAAATCATTGATATTTGGTCAAGAACAAATGAAAAAGTAGCAAATTCAATGATGGGTGCATTAGGTGATAAAGTTGAAACTGATAAGGAAGGTAATGAAGTCATAACACCTTCATTTAACAGTGTATTTATGTATGCTGATTCAGGGGCAAGAGGTTCGCCAGCACAAATTAGACAACTTGCAGGAATGAGAGGTCTCATGTCGAAGCCAGATGGTAGCATTATTGAAAGTGCAATTACTTCTAATTTTAGAGAAGGCTTATCGATGCTTGAATATTTTACGTCCACCCATGGTGCTCGAAAAGGACTTGCAGACACAGCTTTGAAAACTGCTAATTCTGGTTATTTAACAAGAAGACTAGTCGATGTATCCCAAGACGTAGTTATAACAACTGATGATTGCGGTACAGAAGAAGGTATTACTGTAGAAGCTATTATTGATGGCGCTTCAGTCATTCAGACAATTTCAGAGAGAATTCTTGGAAGAGTTTTACAAGAAGATATCAAGAAGGATGGAAAAGTTTTATTTAAGAAAGGTCATCTATTCGATGAAGAAACATCATTGGAAGTACAAAACTCAGGAATTAAAAAAGTTAAAATTAGATCTCCTATTACTTGTGAAGCATCGCAAGGATTGTGTGCTAAATGTTACGGCAGAGATTTAGCAAGAGGACATCTTGTTCATATTGGTGAGGCTGTTGGTGTTGTAGCTGCTCAATCTATAGGCGAGCCAGGAACACAACTTACTATGAGAACTTTCCATATCGGAGGAGCAGCGTCTGGTTCAGCTGAAGATGATTCTGTTACAACTTTGAGAGGTGGAAATATAGTATTTGATAGCTCCTTGAAAACTGTTGCTAAGAAAAACGGTGAATTAGTTGTTGTGTCTAGAAATGCTCATTTTACAATTCAAGACGATGACGAAAACCTCTTAGAGAAATATTCAATACCATATGGTGCAGAATTACTCTATGTCGATAATACAAAAGTAGATCCTGGAACATTAATTGCTAAATGGGATCCTTTAACTCTACCAATTATCGCAGAAGTTGAAGGAACAGTTTCTTTTAATGACCTCTCTGAGGACGTAACAATGAAAGTTGATGTCGATGATCTTACAGGCTCAACTACAAGAGAAGTTATTGATGTGAATGACAGACCTGTAAAAGGAAAAGGAATGAGTCCTTCTATTACCGTGTTAGATTCGAAGAAAAAAGTTATTGCTTCTTATTCCTTGCCGTCAAAATCTATTCTTATGAAGAATAATGGAAACAAAGTTTCCACTGGTGAATTTATAGCAAGGGTACCAGTTGAGGGAACAAAAACGAAAGATATAACAGGTGGTTTGCCAAGAGTTGCAGATTTATTTGAAGCGAGGAAACCTAAAGATGGCACGATTTATGCCGAAGCTTCGGGTGTACTCTCCTACGGAAAAGAGACAAAAGGAAGAAAAAGGCTTGTAATTACACCTGAGAAAGGTGAACCAGTTGAGATGATGATACAAAAATATAGAGCTGTATCATTCCTGGAAGGCGATGTGGTAGAAAAAGGCGACATCCTCTGTCATGGGCCTGTAGATACTCATAGTTTATTAGCAATGCATGGTGTCGAAGAACTTGCTAAGCACCTTATAGCTGAAGTACAAGATGTCTATCGACTGCAAGGTGTAGTGATTAACGATAAGCACATAGAGACAATTAGCAGACAGATGATGAAGAAAGTAACAATTACTGATCCTGGTGATAGTGAATATTTAGAGGGTGATGTAGTAGAGCTAACAAAGGTTAGAGCTTCAAATAAAAACTTAGTTGCATCTGATAAGAAGCCAGCAGTTTTTGATAGGATGCTTCTGGGGATAACAAAAGCTGCTCTATCAACTGATTCTTTTGTTTCAGCTGCATCATTCCAAGAAACTACAAGAGTTTTAACAGAGGCTGCAGTTACGAGCAAAAAAGATAGCTTAAGAGGGCTAAAAGAGAATGTTGTTGTAGGAAGGTTAATTCCAGCAGGAACAGGCTTTGCAGCTAATCAAAAAGCAAGTGTATCTTCAGAAGAGATACAAGATATTGAAGAAGCATTGAAAAAAGAACTACTGGAAAGCTTTCAGTAAGGATTGACCCATGAATAGCACTGCTTTATTATTCAGTTTTTAAAAATGGCTACGATTAATCAATTAGTTAGGAAACCTCGAAGAACTAAAGCTTCCAAGAGCGATGTTCCAGCTTTAAAAAATTGTCCTCAAAGAAGAGGAGTATGTACACGTGTGTATACGACTACTCCAAAAAAACCTAACTCAGCTTTGAGAAAAGTTTGTAGGGTAAAACTTACATCAGGATTTGAAGTTACATCTTACATTGGTGGTGAGGGTCATAACTTACAGGAACATTCAGTTGTTCTGATTAGAGGCGGAAGAGTAAAAGACTTGCCAGGAGTTAGATATCACACTGTAAGAGGTGCCCTAGATACATCAGGTGTTTCAGAACGAAAACAAGGCCGTTCAAAATATGGTGCAAAAAAAGGTAAATAATGAGAAGAAGAGCGGCACCAAAAAGAAAAGTTATTCCTGATTCAAAGTACGAAAGTGAAATTATTGCTAAGTTCATGAATCAGCTTATGGTTGACGGAAAAAAATCTAGTGCTGAAAGCATAGTATATGGTGCTTTTGAACAGTTAGAGAAATATAGTAAAGGAGAAGATACGGTCGAATTATTCAAAAAAATATTAGATCAGGTTGCTCCAGTAGTCGAAGTTCGATCAAGAAGGATTGGTGGAGCGACATACCAAGTACCAGTGGAAGTAAGAGCAAAAAGAAGAACTGCTTTAGCAATGAGATGGATTGTAGAGGCTGCAAGAAATAGAAAAGAAAAATCTATGCCAGCGAGATTAGCAGCTGAACTTAAAGAAGCGAAAGATGGGAAAGGATCAGCTGTTAAGAAAAAAGAAGATATGCACAGAATGGCAGAAGCAAATAAAGCTTTCGCTCACTTCAGGTTTTAATTATGGCCAGAAAAACACCTTTAAATAGATATAGAAACATTGGTATTTGTGCTCACGTTGATGCTGGTAAAACAACCACTACAGAAAGAGTTCTTTTTTACACAGGTATTTCGCATAAAATTGGAGAAGTTCACGATGGCGCTGCTGTTATGGACTGGATGGAACAAGAACAAGAAAGAGGTATAACTATTACTTCGGCAGCAACCACATGTTTTTGGAGTGGTATGGAGCAACAATTTGAAGAGCACAGGGTTAATATAATAGACACACCCGGTCACGTTGACTTTACTATTGAGGTTGAAAGATCCCTCAGAGTCTTAGATGGTGCAGTGGTAGTATTCTGTGGTTCATCTGGTGTACAGCCACAATCTGAGACTGTTTGGAGACAAGCAAATAGATATGAAGTTCCAAGAATTGTCTTTGTAAATAAAATGGATAGAGCTGGAGCTGATTTTGAGAGAGTTGTGGGACAAATTAGAGAAAGGCTTGGAGCAACAGTAGTTCCAATTCAATACAACATCGGAGCTGAAGATGATTTCAAAGGTGTTATTGATCTCATCAAAATGAAAACCATTACCTGGAATGAGGCAGATAAGGGCTCAACGTTTGAATACACAGATATACCTGAAGACTTGGTATCAAAATGTGATTCTTTGAGAGAGGAGCTTGTTGAAGCCGCTGCAGAGGCAAATGAAGAATTAATGGAAAAATATTTGGAGTCAGGAGACTTAGTTGAAGATGATATTAAAAAAGGCTTAAGGGAAAGGGTTTTAGCAAATGAAATTACTCTTGCTCTTTGCGGTTCAGCTTTCAAAAACAAGGGTGTACAAGCTGTTTTAGATGCAGTGATTGAATATTTGCCTGCTCCTGATGAAGTTAAGGCCATTGAGGGAATAAATCCTAAAACAGAACAACCTGCTTCGAGAAGTTCAAGTGACGAGGAGCCTTTCTCGGCTTTAGCATTTAAAATTGCAACCGATCCTTTTGTCGGAAATTTAACATTCGTGAGAGTCTATTCAGGTGTCTTATCACAAGGAGATGGCGTAATAAATACAGTCAAGGACGATAAAGAAAGAATAGGAAGAATGGTTCAAATGCATTCAAATAATAGAGAAGAAATTAAAGAAGTGAGAGCAGGAGATATAGCTGCTTGTATTGGTCTTAAAAATGTCACAACAGGTGATACGCTTTCAGACGCTAAAGATCTTGTTGTTCTAGAGAGAATGGAATTTCCGGAACCAGTTATATCTCTAGCTGTTGAACCTAAGTCAAAACCAGATCAAGAGAAAATGTCTATAGCACTAGGAAAGTTAGCGCAAGAAGATCCATCATTCAGAGTAAGTTCAGATGAGGAATCAGGGCAAACAATTATCTCAGGTATGGGAGAATTACATCTAGAAGTACTGGTTGAAAGGATGAAAAGAGAATTTAGTGTTGAGGCAAATGTAGGAAAACCGCAAGTAGCATACAGAGAAGCTATAACTTCAAATGTTGAAGTAGAACATAAATATGCAAAACAATCAGGTGGTAAAGGGCAATATGGTCACGTACTGATGAGAATGGAGCCGTGTGAAGAGGAGTTTGAATTTGTGGATGAAATTAAGGGTGGAGCTATACCAAAAGAGTACATACCAGCAGTACAAAAAGGCGTACAGGAGCAACTACAAAATGGTGTTGTGGCGGGATACCCGCTGCAGGGTGTTAAAGTAACACTGTATGACGGTTCATATCATGAAGTTGATTCAAGCGAGATGGCATTCAAACTTGCTGGTTCTATGGCAACTAAGGATGGTGCATTAAAAGCTAGTCCAATACTTCTTGAGCCAATGATGGATGTGGAAGTTGTTACACCAGAAGATTACATGGGAGACGTTGTTGGAGACTTAAATAGAAGAAGAGGACAAGTTCAAAATATGGAGGATATCCCTTCAGGAAAGGCTATTACGGCGTTAGTGCCACTATCTGAAATGTTTGGATATGCTACAGATTTGCGTTCAGCAACACAAGGTAGAGCAACATATACCATGGAGTTTAAAAAATACCTGGAAGTACCCTCAAATTTAACAGAAGAAATTATCAATAAGAATTAGATAAATCCTTTGACAGTCCCTATTTAAAGCCTTAAAATCGTGGTCTTTCTAATCTAAAAGGGGATTATGGAACAGCAAAAAATTAGAATAAAACTTAAGGCTTTTGATCATAAGTTGATAGATAAATCAACGAAAGAAATCCTTGAGACAGTCACTAAAACCGGCGCAAAAGTTGTCGGTCCTATTCCATTGCCTGTAAAAAAGGAAAGGCTTACAGTCCTTATATCTCCTCATAAAGATAAAGATGCTCGAGATCAATACGAGACTCGAACACATAAAAGATTATTCGATATTATTAATCCCACCGAGCAAACTGTTGATGCTCTAATGCGTTTAGATATTGCTGCTGGAGTGGATGTCAAAATAACCCTAAATTAAAATGCTTGGTGTAATTGGAACAAAACTTGGGATGACGCGTGTCTTTAAAGAGAACGGAACTTCTGTGCCAGTAACAGTGATTGAAGTTGTAAAAAGTAAGATCGTTCAAAGAAAAACACCAGAAAAAGACGGATATTATGCTATTCAAATAAATTTTGGATCAAAAAAGAATGTGTCGAAAAGCCTGGAAAAAAAATTCAAAGACAATGATGCTAAAAAAGGCTATCTGACAGAATTTAATCTGTCTGAAGAAGAGTTTAATTTCTTACAAGATATGAAAGAAATTACTTTACATCCATTCAGTGAAACAAAAAAAGTTGACGTATCCGGTGTTTCAAAAGGTAAAGGTTTTGCTGGTGTAGTAAAAAGACATAATTTCAAAACACAAGATGCAACACATGGTAATTCTCTCGCTCACAGAGCCCCTGGTTCAA
The DNA here is from genome assembly GCA_902585315.1 of uncultured SAR86 cluster bacterium. Classification (GTDB taxonomy): domain Bacteria; phylum Pseudomonadota; class Gammaproteobacteria; order Magnimaribacterales; family TMED112; genus TMED112. Next base: position 3,568 of record CACIDC010000001.1, on the reverse strand, counting down.
TTGGACAGTGTCAATTTCCTGGAAGAGTATTCAAAGGAAAGAAAATGGCTGGCCATATGGGTGATAGAAATACGACAGTTCAAAACCTTGAAATTGAAAAAATAGACCTTGAGGATAATTTGCTTTTGATTAAAGGCGCAGTGCCTGGATCAATTGGTTCCTTTGTAAAAGTTACTCCATCGATCAAAGATGGGGCAAAATTATCTCTCGTGCCAATTGTAGATGAAGTTGTGGAGAATACTGCTCCAGTTGAAGAAGCAGCTCCAGTTGAAGAAGCAGTTCCAGCAGAAGATACAAAAGAAGCACCTCCAGTTGAAGAAGCAGCTCCAGTTGAAGAAGCAGTTCCAGCAGAAGACACAAAAGAAGCAGCTCCTGTTGAAGACACAAAAAAACAAGATGAAAGTGAGAAAGAATAATGGCTGAAAAGAAAGTAACAAAAAAAACAACTAAGCCTAAACTTCCAAGTGAAGTTTTTTCAGTTGATTTTAATGAGTCCCTTGTTCATCAAGCCTTAACAAGCTATATGTCAAATGAAAGGCAAGGCTCTGTCCTGTTAAAAAATAGATCTGCGGTAAGGGGCGGCGGAAAAAAACCATTCAGGCAAAAAGGAACTGGTAGAGCAAGAGCAGGTACAATTCGAAGTCCATTATGGGTTGGCGGAGGCGTCACCTTTGCAAATGTGAAAAATCATACAAAAAAAATTAATAAAAAAATGGCAAAAAAAGCTCTGGCATCAATTCTTTCAAAATTTAAATCAGAGAAACGGCTAGAATTGGTTGATGACATAAGTTTTAAAAAACCTGAAACAAAGCTTGCCCAAGATTATTTTAAAAAAACAGGTCAAAAATCAGCATTATTAATAGCTTCTGAACTAGATCAAACCACAATGCTTGCAATGCGAAACCTCAAAGATTTCAATTTTTTAGATGCTAAAGACATAAACCCTTACGATTTGTTGAAAGCAAAACACATTCTCTTGACGCATTCTGCAGTACCTGTTTTAAAGGAGGCTTTAAATGTTAAGTGAAAAGACTTACACAACAATTAAAAATCCTGTAATTACAGAGAAAGCAGCTATTCAGAAGAGTGCTTCAAATACTTACGTTTTTAAAGTATCGAAGGAAGCTACTAAAACGGATATAAAAAACTCAATTGAAGAAGTTTTTGGGGTAGTAGTAAATTCAGTTAGAGTCTTGAACACAAAATTTAAAAATAAAAGAACTAGATTTGGTAAGTATAAAACAAGCACATACAAAAAAGCTTATGTAACACTTGCTGAAGGTAAAGAAATTAACATGGAGAATCCTTTTAAATAAAATGGCTATCATAAAAGCAAAACCAACATCCCCTGGAAGACGGTTTAGGGTTCAAATTAGAGAAGAGCTTTACAAAGGCAGGCCTGAAAAGACTCTTGTTGAATCTAAAAAAAGAATATCAGGCAGAAATAACAATGGCCATATTACCGTGCGCCATAAAGGCGGTGGCCATAAAAGACTTTATAGAATAATTGATTTTAAGAGACAGAAAGTAGATGTTGAAGCAATAGTTCAAAGAATCGAGTATGACCCAAATAGATCGGCTAATATTGCTTTAGTCGAGTATAAAGATGGTGAAAAGTCTTATATTATTGCTCCAAAAAATCTAAAAGAGAAAACTAAAATTTTATCGAGTGACAAAGCACCAATTAAGCCAGGAAACTGCTTGCCATTAGAAAAAATACCACAGGGAACAGAGGTTCATTGTGTTGAAATGAGACCTGGGAAAGGAGCTCAACTTGTCAGATCTGCTGGTACAACAGCCAGACTAGTTGCGAAAGAAGGAAAGTATGCAACTTTGAGACTAAGTTCAGGAGAAATGAGGAAAATTTTACTGACATGCAGAGCTACAGTTGGAGTTATCTCTAATCAACAGCATAATTTGAAATCTCTAGGTAAAGCCGGTGCTAAAAGGTGGAGAGGTGTAAGACCTACAGTCAGAGGTGTAGCTATGAACCCAGTTGATCACCCACACGGTGGTGGTGAAGGTAAAACTTCAGGAGGTAGAAATCCAGTTACTCCATGGGGTGTTCCTACAAAGGGCTACAGAACGAGAAAACCAAAAGCAAGCGATAAATTAATTGTGAAAAGGGGATATAAATAATGGCTAGATCAAGTAAAAAAGGCCCATTTGTTGACTTATCTTTAGAAAAAAAAGTGGCAAAAGCTAAAGAAACAAATGACAGAAAGCCAATTAAGACATGGTCAAGGAGCTCAATGATAACACCAGACATGGTTGACTTAACAATAGCAGTTCATAACGGCAGACAACATATTCCAGTTTTTATAAGGGAAGATATGGTTGGTCAAAAACTTGGTGAATTCTCTCTTACTAGAACATTTAAAATGCATTCAGGCGATAGGAAGGTGAAAGCTTAATGGAAGTACGAGCTTATCTAAAAAGTGCAAGATTATCTCCTCAAAAGGCCTGTTTGGTTGCTGATATGGTCAGAGGGCTTGATGTTGATAAGGCTATTGATGTTTTAAGCTTTTCAAAACAAAAAGGAGCAGCACTAATTAAAAAACTCTTAGATTCAGCTATATCAAACGCAGAAAATAATGAAAATTCAGATATTGATGACCTAAAAATTAAATCAATAGTAGTAAATAAAGGTTTAGTGATGAAAAGAATAAAAATAAGAGCAAGAGGACGAGCTGACAGAATAAGAAAGCCAATGTGCCATATTGAAATCAAACTTACAAATAAAGCAGAGGAGGTTAAAGATGGGTCAGAAAGTTAATCCAGTTGGTTTTAGACTTGGTACTTCCAGAGATCATGATTCTGTCTGGTACGCAAAGTCAAAAGATTACTCAAAACTTGTGCTTGAAGACATAAAAGTTAGGGATAGAGTTAGAGAGATATTACCTCAAGCTCCAATAAGTGCTGTAGTGATAAAAAGAACTATGGAAGAAATTATTGTAGATATTAAAACCTCAAGACCAGGTGTTGTGATTGGAAAAAAAGGCGAAGAAATAGAAAAAATTAAAAAAGAATTGAAAAAAATTATCAATCAGGATGTAAAACTAAATGTAGTTGAAGTAAAACAACCAGATCTAGATGCACAACTTGTAGCCGATTCAGTCACCCAACAGTTAGAAAAAAGAATTATGTTTAGAAAAGCTATGAAAAGAGCTGTCCAAAACACTATGAGACAAGGAGCTAAAGGAATAAGAATAGAAGTTTCAGGAAGGTTGAATGGTGCTGAAATTGCTAGATCAGAATGGTACAGAGAAGGACGAGTGCCATTACATACATTAAAAGCAGATATTGACTACGCAACAAGTGAAGCTCTTACAACTTACGGAATACTTGGTGTAAAAGTATGGATTTACAGAGGAGATAAAGGTGCTACAACCTAAGAAAACTAAGTATAGAAAGCAAATGAAAGGCAGAAACAATGGTTTTGCATCTGCAGGTTCATCTGTTTCCTTTGGAGATTTTGGATTGAAAGCAACTACTCATGGGATGCTTACTTCAAGGCAAATTGAAGCAGCCAGAAGAGCACTGGTAAGGCACATAAAAAGAGGTGGAA